>CAZXQO010000027.1:0-63070 GCA_964643075.1 uncultured Peptococcaceae bacterium | reverse complement strand
TTCAAATTCCTTGATTTATATGGGATTTTAACCCGTTCAGCAAGCCCTATTTAATCTCCAATGCATATTTCTCCCCCTAAATACTTTTATTTATTATAGCATTTATTGTTGCAGTTAACTGTTTTTCAAGGTTACTAACTCCTCTAGGAGTAGTTTCATACAAAATAATTCTCAGGTGTCTTAAATCAAAAGGAACATCGTCTATGTTTTGGGATACTAAAATTACTTCCTTACCAATTGTGTGAGCAATACCTAACTCATAAAAAACATTTGGATTTTTCCCAGTTAATTCTGCAATAATTACTTTTGCTTTATTAATATTCTCCCAAATGTTTTCTATTATTGCGTTATTATCATAAATATTGTCCGCTCTTAAACAATTAAAACCACAGCTACTAACTGTAGGTTTTATGTGATCCTCATATACCTCTTGAAGATGATTTTCACTATTAAATGGCATTAAAACAAAACAATTATTTTCCTCAATAAAGAAATCCCTACCCTTAAATATTGGATTAATTCTTACAATTTTAGCCAATCTTTCATGAAATAATATCTCCGACTTTAAATATTGTTCGACAAATGGTAGTAATTCTTCCTCTGTGGGGTTATTATTCAAAATAAGAGCACTAGGTACAGAAAACCCGAAACAATCTTCAAAGGCTAAATCTCTTTCAACTATTGCAATAACTTGTTGCATATTACCCGTACCTTTGCCTCTAAAATCAGCATGTTGAAATTTAATTACTCCACCAACTCCTTTGTTGGTAAGAACAAAATGTACAAATGTATCATCGAGTAACACACAAATATTGCAAGGCTTTAACAACCTTACTATTCTTCTATCGCAATATCCATTCTGCACCAACTTTTTAACTAAGCTAAAAAATATATTTGAAGACATTTGAATTTTTTTTGTAATATCATTTGGAATATCTCCACCGACAGTTAACAATGAATTACCAAACATTGAGACCATCTCCTTTAAAAGATATTTATCTTATGTTTTGATTCTGGGACAGCATTCAATATAATGGAGTTTTAATTTCTTCACTATACCTTGTCATCTATTGTCCCTGCCCCGATATTTCCCATTATAGACATTAGTTGACTATATAATAAAGTGAAAATTCTTAATTACACTAGATGTCTTTCACTTCCAAGGTAACTTTAACGGTATCAAACCTTAATTACACCAAAAATTCCCAAAATGGCTACTATAAAACCTACTATGCCGAGCGCACCTAGATACTTAAGTGTGCCTCTTAAGTATCTGAAATAGCAAAAGAAACTAAAAAAGAATAACATCCATGGACTATGTTGCTCAAATGACTGAAACCCGAGAAACCCAAGAAACCCAAGAAAACCTAACATTATGTCATTGTTTTTTCGTTCCATTTTACTCCTCCATCATATAAGTTGTTAATAGGTGGGATTAACTTATTTCAACTGCCAGTTATAGACATAACACTAAAGTAAGTTTTGCTGATACCATACAGTTTAAATATGTAGAAAAATGTCGAATCCCATAAGAGCCACAAAACCCACGCCTCCCGGCGCGGGTTTTTCTTTGAGACTATTGTCCCTTCTATATTTCGGTATAAATGTAGATTATTCCTGCTTGGGGGGAGGAAAAGAAAGGACGTCACTGTCCGCGAACATCTTCTAATTGGAGGAAAGTGGCGAATAATGGAGAATCTTAATGTTGGGAGGTGTGATGTTATGGATAGACCGACTGTGACGGGTTATACCGGCCCAATGGGCGAAAAAAAGCACAGAAGGGATGTATGGCTGCCGTTGGTTTTGAAGGCGGTATTTGTGGTGATTCTCTGGGTTGGGTTAGTGTATACCGGTTATTATCTGGTTATTCAGCAGGTTGAGCGCTCGGTCAGGGATGTGCAAGAGGCCAACAACCTTAACGTGAAGGCACTGGAGAACCGCCTTGATGCATTAGACGCCGAGGTGCAGAAAATAGGCAACTCCCTCAGCAGTGCCGACAGCACACTGTCCAGTTCCGGATCCACCCAGAAGGAACTGAATGATAAGATTCAAAAGCTGGACAGTCAGCTGAAGGAACTGGAAAAAAGCCTGAAAATACTGAAGGAGGCCCCAAATGCGCCTCGTTAGTATTTTACTGGCTTTTATAGCGGCGCCGATAATCGGCATGGGTATCGGCCTGTACTCCCTCAGTCTGCAGACCCCAGTCATGGCGATGCCGCTGAAAGGTGTTCAGGCCACTTTGGATACCATGGAGAAGCAGTTTCAGAGCCTGGGGCAGGAAGCTATTTCCCTTAGCAGCGCGGCTGCCGGTCGGGACAGGCAGTTGAAGGAGCAGGAGCAGTTGATGGGCCGGCTGTCTGTTGCCAGCCAGGAATATAGGATAATGTCCGACCAGATTTATGAACAGAGAATTCTTGCGATGCTTGGTCAGCCCGTTGGGGTTTACTCCTCAAGTAGGGTAGAAATAAAGGTTTTTAAACTGGTTGAGTTGGGCTACAGGGGTTTTATCGCCAAGGTAAAGCTGTTTGACCCTTCGACCTTTAAGGTCGTGCTGGCCGAGGGCGGGCTGGGCAAAAGGGAGACCACCGGAAGCGCGGTGGCGCGTACCGGATCTATTTTGGGTGTTAACGGAGGCGGTTTTTACACCCGTGTTGAAAATGGTCGGGAAAAGGCCTACCCTATCGGTAATACGGTTATTGACGGGGTGGCGATAGGTGGATTCCATTCCACCGAGAGCGATGTTTTCTTTTCCGGCATCCGAAAAAATGGAGAGCTGATTGGGGGCCATTTTGCCGACAGTGAAGAGTTTACCCGGCAGGACCCCTGGCAGGGTGTCAGCTTTCTACCTATACTGCTCAAGGACGGCAGGCCGGTCACCCCGCCGGAAGACTGGCGCACTACCAAAGAGCCCCGGACCATCATCGGCGAGTATGCCAATGGAGACCTGATACTGATCGTGGTAGATGGTCGTCAGTCGGATTGGAGCAGCGGGGTGACACTGGAAAGGCTGCAGTCAAAGCTGGCCGAACTTGGCGTTAAAGAGGGCTACAACCTTGACGGAGGTGGGTCCAGCACATTTATTTTCAAAGGCGAGGTGCTCAATCGTCCATCGGACGGCAGACAGCGACCGGTGGTTACAAATATACTTGTACTGCCATAAGGGGCCAGGAGTCATAAGTCAGACTTATATGCCACACGCGACTTTTGAACTGGAACGATGCCTTGGGTACTGTTCTCAAAGATATAATCAGCGCTACACGAGCTTTAAGATGCTGGCTTATTCTTTTTAAAATAAACTTTTCGCAAACTCAACCTGCATATCAATAAGTTCCTGGATTGAAAATGGTTTAACCCCTTGGGGGGCCCAGGGGGAGGAGTAAAAATGGTTGCAGACTATATGTGTAACCCCTCCGACAACATAAGAACAACCCGCCACCTCCCGGTGCGGGCTTATTTTTTATTTACCATTTCCCACGTCATTTCAAGAAAACTTTTCACTTTGTCAGGCTTCACCCCGAAGCCGATAGCCTCCATTAACCTTCATATAATATTTTTCGATCCCACACCTTCTCCTGCACCCACGTTCCCTCCTTCTCATTCCACA
Organism: uncultured Peptococcaceae bacterium; assembly: GCA_964643075.1. Lineage (GTDB taxonomy): Bacteria > Bacillota > Desulfotomaculia > Desulfotomaculales > Desulfocucumaceae > Desulfocucumis. Next base: position 59,466 of record CAZXQO010000027.1, on the reverse strand, counting down.
CCATGTCGCAAACCAGTCCCTCATGTGTACGCACTATAACCGCCGGGACTCAAGCCGGTACTTGTACCTGATCAAGTGCGGCAACCTATTAATGATCATGCTGCAACCAGCCACATGATACCAGTAACCGCGCCGGAGAAACTTGCAGGTCTGCCGTCAAGGCCGGGGATGACCTGGACCATCTCCCACAAAAAACAATAAGACAGAGCATTGCTACTCAGTCTTATCAGGAAAATCCCAAGCAAAGCTAACAATTTTGTCTTTACACTAAACCCCTCACAACATGTTCAATTTCATTTTCCTTTAAGTCTTCCAGCTTGCAATAATCAGCATTCATAATAAATGCCAGCCTTGCCGCGAATCCGAATTTAATAAAGTCCTTTTCCGTGTCGATTACAAGTGACCTGATCCCTTCGGCAGCTATTTTCCTGGCCATTTCCAATGCCTCGTTCACCGGATCGCCGCCGCTTAAAGAAACATTCGCCCTGCCGTCAGATACCAGGACCATATACGAAACCATATCAGGGTCTTTCAGCCTGGCAGCTTTCAGTATTTCATATCCCTTGTGCAGCCCGCTCGCCAGCGGAGTTTTGCCGCCGGTGGGCAATTCTTTGAGTTTTTTTTGGGCCAGGTCAACGCTCCTGGTTATAGCCAGCATGAGTTGGGCCGAGTCTCTTCGAAAGGCAATCATACCCACTTTATCTCTTTTTTGGTAGGCATCATTCAACAGTGATAACACAGCCCCTTTTACTACCTTCATTCTTTGCTTAACGCCCATGGAGCTACTGGCATCAACTATAAACAAGATGGTGCTGCCCGTCCTTTTTTCCCGTACTTTTTCCCTGAAATCCGATTTCTTAATAGAAACAGCCATACCGTTTCTTTCCCTCGACCTCTGATATGGCGCTGCAGCGCGCAATGTTGCGTCAAAAGCGATATCCCTTATTTTTGCTCCAGGGAAGGTATAACGAATATACCTTCCCTGGAGCGAATTGGTGACGGTCCTGATTCTTTTGCCGCTTCCCTTTCGCTTTTTTGGGGCTGACGCCTTTATATTCAGAGCTCTAACATTAAATATTTCCCCGGGTTCTTCGATTTTCTCCTGTTCGGCGGAATCAGGATACTGGGAAGCATTACCGGGATCGTCTTTTTGCTCCGGGTTTTCTTCCGGCTCATCGTTTAAACTGTTGTTGTCGTTGTTTAAAGCTTCATCTCCTGTTTGTGGTTCTTCCTCCCTGTCATCTGAGGACTCAGGTTCGTCTCCGCTGTCATCCTGAGCTGGATTTTCCGGGCTTTCTGCCTCGTTTTCAAACTCCTGCGGCGGCATTTCCCGTACTCTGTGGGGCAGCGCCAACTCGGCAGCTTGTTTGATATCCTCTACAGTCACTTGTCCACGGTCATCATACGCGGCTATGGCTCTAGCCGTATCAATCACCGCAATTTCCGCCCTGTTACCCGCACAGTTGCCTTGCATAGCCATTTCTGCCGCCAGCTTCAATATACCTTCAGAAACTTCAACATGCGCCAGAACCTGTTTGGCGCCTTCTATTTTCAGCGCAAGCTGCTCAGTTTTATTTTGCCACTTTTTGAAGTATTCTTCCCGGTTGCGCTCGTATTCCAGGCGCCTTCTGATGATTTCTTTTCTTTCCCATGAATCGCAACTTCCTTTTACTTCAACATAAAGCCCGAATCTGTCAAGGAACTGGGGTCTTAATGCCCCTTCCTCAGGATTCATGGTGCCTGCCAAAACAAATCGGGCCCGGTGAGAACAGGAAACTCCTTCTCTTTCCACCCGGTTGACATGGGATGCGGAAACTTCTAGCAGGCAATTGACTATGTAATCGCTTAATAAATTGACCTCGTCTACATACAATATGTTTCCATCTGCTCTTTTTAACAGCCCCGGATCAAAGCATTTTCTGCCTTCTTTGATCGCCTTTTCTATATCTATGGTTCCTATCAGCCGGTCTTCGGTGATATTTAGCGGTAGGTCAATTACTTCCATATCTTGCAACACTGCGGCCAGTCCCCTTACCAGGGTGGATTTGGCAGTGCCTTTTTCACCGCTGATCAAAACGCCTCCAATAGCCGGATTTATTACATTCAATAGCAATGCCTTTTTAATTTTTTCCTGTCCCAGCACAGCCGCAAATGGAAAAACACTTTGCCTGCCCATAATAACCTCTCCTTGTTACTGTCCTGACTCCTGAGTGATAATTTTAACAACCTGCTTTTCCCATGCCTGGACATAATCATCCAGTTCCGGTCCGGAGATCGACAAGGCCGGTACGCCAAACTTGCCGGCAACCAGCGCCAGCAATTCATTGCCGGCCTGCATAACTTCCTCTCCGGATAACAACTCCCACAAAAACTGGTCCAGCAGGTGCACATACAGGGACGTATAAGTCACCAGCTGCTGATCGGTATCTATTTGCCGCAAATACTCCAAAAACCGGGGTTTGTCAATACCACAGCCGTTTTCCGGTCCATTTGCCTTCCACAGCGTGTCTTCATCAACCCCAAAGCGTTTCATGCGCCGCAGCAAGCTGTGCTGCTGTTCGGGCGACAGGCCGTTTTGGCGCAGCAAGGCTTCTTTGACAGCTTGCTTTACCGCCAGGCCAATAAGCTCACCCAACTTGGAATGCTTGCCGGCGCTCTCCAAATATAGGTCCGAAGCCGGATTGGCAATCATAATGGCCTGGTCGGTTCCCGACCCGGTCGCCAGTCCACTGGAGTAATTGCTGCCTGCCATAAGTTCCTGCAAGGCCGCTGTTTTGGCTTCCGTACAGGTAACCAGCGCCCTGGCCAATATCCCCGGCGGAATATCGGCGTCAATCACCAGCATGATGTTGATGGTCCCCGATTTATGCAGCACACTTTTATCGACAGGCTGAAAATACGTGGCCGGGTCCCCCACCCGGCCACCGTTGACTTCCACCCCGGCGGTCACTATGGCGGTTACCGTCAGGTTTTCATAGCTTTTCGTCCGGATCGCCACGTTTTCCATTAGGGCGGCCGTACCCATACCGGACACGGTATCGGGATCAAGGCCGATATCTCCGGCTATCAGCCTCATGTGCTCCTCATAGGTGGGAGCGCGCATGACAAATTCCTTCCCCGTGCATGAATCGCTGCTGTTATGATTAAAAACCGCCGTGAGATTTTCATGATATCCTCCGTTCAACAGCGAGGTGCTGAGTACTTTGCGCGGCTTCTCAAACGTTACAACGATGCTTTTATTGCTGCGATCATGGTAAACAGCGTCACCTGTAGACAATGAATACAATTGTAATTGCATTTTCCTTTCCTCTCTTTCCGCCGGTATTGATCATCTACACGTCAACCACGGTGAATTGCCTTGATATAACACACCGCTCCCCGGGGTCCCAGTCAAAGAGCAAAACCGCCTGTTCCAGACCACTGTATGTGAATCGCTTTTTACCACCGTCAACCACAGCGCTTTCCGCCTGACTGAAGTCCAGACTTTCATGCTTGCCGGTCTGGTTGCATACCCAGACCGGCAAGCCAGCAACTTGCGAACATTTCTCCCAGGAGTCTCCCGGGCCATGTTCCCCCGGCGGCCAGGCGGCCGGAACCACAATTACCCCGGCCCCCTTCTCCCTCAGGATGCGGGCATTTTCAGCAAACCAGGAATCCGCGCAGATAAGCACTCCCGCCGTGATATCCCCGCAGGAAATAGGTTCCAGCTGTTCTCCCGTAGTTACCCATGCCTCTGCTCCCACTCCGTGAGATCGCGTTTTTCGGTGGCGGCCCAAGACCTCTCCGTCCGGCCCGATTACAAGGCAGCTGTTATGAAATTTTCCTGTTACGGCATCTTGCTCCGCGCAGCCCAGGAATAAGGTTACTTTGTATTGGCGGGCCAACCAGCAGAGGGCCTGCAGGGAGCGGCAGGGCTGCACCGGGATCTGATATGTTTTGTCTTTTTGAGCGAAGAAATAGCCCTGCACCGCTGTTTCCGGAGTGACAATCCAGTTTGCTCCCCGCCCGGCTGCCAGGCGAATGGCGTGACTGAGCGCGGCTATATTGTCTTCTTCCGGACCGGCTGCTAAATTCAAATGCAATAACGCTACTTTCACTTTCTGATGCACTCCTGTCTCATGTTTTCCTGATACCACTTAATGCAAGTTTGTTTCAACGCGCATTCCGCGTCATAAGCCCTGTTGCCGCACCCGGAACCGTACCAGCGGGCAAAACAGCCGCCGCCGCATAATGTAAAGCTGGAACAGGCACGGCAAAACGCCATGCTATTATTAATGAGATTAGTTACAGCCTGTCGACGCACGGCATCAATTCCTGATGTCACATGTCCCAATCGAAATTTCTCGTCACCTATCAGTGAAGAACAGGCATAGATATTCCCTGCGGCATCAACAAACGCAGCTTCCCCTTGCATGGCATGGCAGTGGGCAAACCCCTGCACGGCCCCTTTGGCCAGAGTCTCCACCCGCTCCACTTGCGAAATCAGCAAAGTTTTGCCGGTATGCCGCGCCAATCTCTGCGCCGTCTTCAGGGCTTCCCATACCCCTTGCGCCACTGTCTCCGCTGTTGGCGGCACGATCTTGCCGCCCCGTCCCTGCCGGCGCAGCAAGTCAAACCCCAGGCGCCGCACATTTCCCAGATAATAAGCCATTTCTATGACGCCTGAAAGTTTTTCCACATTCTCACCGCTTACGACACAGGTCATACCGGTTTCCATCCCCCGGGCAGCCAGTTGTCCGGCGCCGCGCAGTATCTGCCGGCTTGTCCCCTGTCCGGAAGGCAGTCGGCGCATTTTGTCATTCACTTCCGGCCTTCCATCCAGGCTGATGCCGATTCCCACCCGGGCTTCCCGCAGGCAGGCGGTCATTTCCCCGATCAGCAACGAGCCATTGGTTTGAACTTGCATAATGGCCGGTATACGCCTCTGCCGTATATAGTGAATAATCTCCCGCATCACGTCAAAAGCCAGAAATGGTTCGCCGCCGCTAAACTGCAGCACAAAAGGCTCACCGCTGCCGGCCGCTAGATCTACCGCCTTCTCGGCGGTAGAAAGACTCATTATCTCCGGAGGGTGTTCATGGGCATAACAATACTTACAGGCAAAATTGCACCGGCCCGTCAGGCTCAGCACCAGCATCTTCAAGGGTTTATTACTGTCCATCGCTGCGTTCTTCCAATTCCCCTTCAATGGAAAGATAGAGCTCCTGCAGTTCCTGTTTGGTCTGTTCATTGGCCTGCCATAAACCTCTTTGAGATGCTTCCAGCAATTTTTCCGCAACGCGCTGCAGGGCCCAGGGGTTCACTTCCTGCATCCACTGCCTCATATCTTCATCAAGGGCGTATTTACGCGCCAAACCCTCATACATCCAGTCTTCCATGACGTTGCTGGTGGCGTCCCATTCATAACAATGGGCCACATAACTGGCCAAATCGGCCGCGCCTTTATACCCGTGCTGTTTCATCCCTTCAATAAATTTGGGATTCACGGCTTCACCCCGGAACAATCGTTTGATCTCTTCACTCACACTGCGCATCATGACTTTTTTCCGGTCGGAACTGTCACCGCAGTACGAACGGGGCGCCTGGCCTTTCAAGCTGCGCACCGAAGCAATCATGCCGCCATGATAGGCATTATAGTCATCCGAACTCAACATGCTGATTTCCCGGTTGTCTTCATTTTGAATAGTCACATCAAGACCGGCCATCCGGCGGCTGAACAATTCCGGCAAAAAAGCGCCCTTGGCCCTGGCCCCATAGGCATGCCCGCCCCAACGCACATATACCCTGGCCAGATCATCGATGGTTTCCCAGTTTTTCTCTTCCAATACAGCGCCCACACCGGCGCCGTAAGTTCCCGGCGGATCGCCAAAGATGCGGTAGCACGCCTGCTCCCACGCCTGAGCGCTGTCTACCCCTTGCTCTATCTTATCCTGCACTTCGGAGAGCACATGTTTTCTGACATAGTTGATTTCCGGACCTTCATCCAAATTCACCACCATATCCACCGCCTTGTCCAGCCAGGCAACGGCCATAGGCATGCTGTCCCGGAAAAATCCGCTGATGCGGCCTGTCACGTCGATCCGAGGACGTTTCAGCTCTTCCATGGGGATAACTTCCAAACCCACCACCCGCTGACTGCCCCGCTGCCATACGGGACGTACTCCTATAAAATAGAGAAATTCCGCGATACACTGGCCGTGGCTGCGCATATTGCTGGTACTCCAGAGGACGATGCCAACACTTTCCGGGTAACGTCCTTCTTCGGCAAGATGCCGTTCAATGACACTGTCCCCCATGGTTTTCCCTATATCCCAGGCCGCCGGCGTTGGCAGGGTGCGGGGATCGACACCGTAAAAATTTCGTCCGGTAGGCAATATATCCGCCATACCGCTGGTGGGCGCTCCGGCCGGTCCCGGCTCAACATACAGGCCTTCCAGCGCCGCCAGTATGTTGGTGATCTCCTGCTTTGTTTTATCTAAATTAGGCGCCAGGGTTTGACAAATAAACCGGGCTGCGTGCAATAGCCGTTCTGATAGCGGCTGGGCAATCTCTTTTGCCCACGGCAGATTCAAAACACATTCAGCCCGGGCCACAGCAAAATTATGCTCAGCCAACAAAAGAATGACTTCCCGGGAGTGCTCGCGGATATCGTCTACCAGGACCCCATAAGTCTTGCTGCCGTCCGGCAGCATTTTGCCGCTCTGCTCCAGCAATTCATAATAGTCGTATCCGTAAATTGCGGCAATGGTCTGGGCGAGGGACGGCACATCGCCATTGTCCAGGCGTGTCAGCGCCAGCAAATACTCCACCAGATTCTCATCCTGGGGCGGGCAGCCCAAAACATGCAGTCCTACCCGGATCTGCATGTTTTTAATATCCGTAATATATACATGTAAGCGCTGGACATATTCGTCAAAGGACTGCTCCGGCTGCTCAGGCACATCGTTCTGCAAATTGGCTTCCGCCGCTTTCTCCCGGATCATAGTAATAATTGTTTCCAGATTGCCGGGCTGGTTTTGTTTAAAATGGCAGTACTCGTCCAGCAGTTTTTCCAGTTCGGCCAGTTCATCATAGGTGCCGGCATGGCTCATGGGGGGCGTCAAATAGCTAATCAGGCAGGCCGCGCCCCGCCGCTTGGCCTGGACACCTTCGCCGACAACGGTAATCCAATAGGGATATACATTGGGCAAGTCGCCAATGGCCAAATCGGGATAGCACCTCCGGGACAGCCCTGCCGCTTTGCCGGGCAGCCATTCTAAAGAACCATGGGTACCCACATGAATCACGGCATCAGCCTGCCAAATATCCCGCACCCAATGATAATAGGCCAGATAGTGATGGGTAGGCGCACAGTCCGGCGAGTGATAGATCTTCGCCGGATCTTCGCCAAAGCCGCGGGGCGGCTGGACGGTAATAAAGATATTGCCGTTTTCCATACCCGCTACCAGTAAATGCTCGTCATAATGAAATACGTCCCCCGGGGCCGGCCCCCAGTCTCGCGTCAGCTGTTCTTGTGTTTCCGGCGCTAATGTGTCAAACCACTGCTCATATTGTGCTGCGCTTACTTTTCCGGCTGCCCGCTTAATTTGTTCTTCAGTCAAAAAACGGCGGTCATTTGTAACCTGAGCCACCAGCTCATTCATCAGGGTCTGGCTGTCGGGGGGAATATGATCTACCCGGTACCCGCATTCAACCATCTCTTGCAGCAAAAGACGGATGCTGGCCGGGGAATCCAATCCCGCCGCGCTGCCGATATTGGAATTGGTGGCCGGATAATTATGAAAGATAATAGCGATTTTTTTCTCGCTGTTGGCCTTATGGCGCAGCCGGGCCCACTTCCCGGCTTTCCGCACTACCATGCCGATCCGTTCCTTGATTGCCGTATACCGGGTGCTGCAGTCCGGCAAATATTCTTTGCCGGCCACCGGTACGGCATGGATAATGCCGTCAAATTCCGGCATGGTGACGCTTACCCCAATTTCCATCGCAGTCATGCCTTCGATACACTTTTCCCATTCCTCATGAGATCGGATGAGTGTATTCGCCTGTAACACCGGTACACCCAGCTTCTCCAAAAATTTCTGATCGATCTCCTTGCTTGATGTCAGAGAAAATTTAATTGTATTAATCAACACATCAATTACCGGTTTTCCGTGATTATAAAAATAGGTGCCTACCGTTTCATCCACTCCTGGCGCATTAAATTCGGGATTGGGCACACCCTGGGTGAAGACAGCCATGGCATTCATACCCTGCTCCTCGATTTCTTCCACCAGCGCCGTCTGATACGCCAAATCAGACCATACCCACTCATCACGGTAAAAAATGAGCCCTACAGTTGGACGGTCCGGCCGACAATGCAAACGCAGGTATTCCCTGCTGTCCGTAAACGGCTGATCGGCTTTGGGATGAAAAATACCGTTCCATACCAGGGGCTGGGGCATTTTGCAGACACAATTCTCCCGGCAATAGGTATGGCACAACCACAGCCAAAAATTGCGGTAATTCTCCATCCCGCCATACATTAAATACTTGCGCATGGTTTCTTGTGCCTCCGGCGTAACCCCATACCGGGTATCTTCCGCATAAGGATCGCTTGCCATCATCAGATGGTTAATTTTATTGTGCTGCAAAAAAATTGCTGCTTTTTTCAAAAAGTCGGTATCGTTTGCCGTTCCCATCCAGGAAAAAATGACGATATCACTTTCTAAAAAGGTCTTTTGCCACTCCGCTCCCAGGGGAATGTCATCAAACAGCAGGACTGCCCGCCCCTCCACCGGCATAAGTTTTTCCTCTATCAGCTGTTTTCTGGCCCTCTCAAGCATGGCATACTGCCGTTCCATGTTAGTCAGAAAAACAATACGTCCCATTTTTTACCTCTCCCATCCTTCTCTCTTCCTCCAACTTATCTGCCTGTACCGGCAGCACAAATGATCTCCTCCACTTTGGAAAAATCCAAAACACCTTCTTCAAAAGGTCTTCTTCTCATTCTGTGGGGAAGTACCAGCTCGGCGGCTTCCAACATGTCGCTTGTCACGACGTTTTCCCTTAAATTATAGGCGGCAATGGTCATGGCAGTTTTAATCATGCCGATATCGGCCCGGTGTCCGTCAACACCCGTTTCAATAGATATTTTTGCAGCAAACTCAAGTATTTGATCATCATAACGTACTTGTTTTAGAAGAAGTTCCGCCCGGGAGATTTTGTCACACAGCTCTTTCTGTAATTCTTCATATTTGCGGGAAAAAGCAGCAGGGTCATGCTCAAATTCCAGCCTTCTTCTAATTACTTCAACTCTTTTACCGGTATCTTTTTCACCGGCTACATCCACAACCAGGCCAAACCGGTCCAGAAGCTGCGGCCTTAAATCCCCTTCCTCGGGGTTCATGGTGCCGACCAGTATGAATCTGGCCGGGTGGGAAAAGGAAACCCCTTCCCTTTCAATAGTATTGACCCCCATCGCGGCTGAATCCAGCAGCACATCCACCACATGGTCGTCCAAAAGGTTGACCTCGTCGACGTAAAGGATGTTTCTGTTCGCCTGGGCCAGGATACCCGGTTCAAACTTCTTTTCGCCTTTTTTTATGGCATGCTCTATGTCAAGGGTTCCTACGACCCTGTCTTCGGTAGCACTTACGGGCAGGTCGATAACCTTCATTTTGGCGAAAATAACTTCCGGGTTTATGCCTTGATCTTTTTTTTCCGCACAACTACTGCACATCAAGCTTGCATCTGCCGGATCACATCCGAAAATGCACCCTTCCACCTGCTCCCGTTCAGGCAGCAGTTCGGCCAGGGCCCGGACTGCCGTTGACTTGGCGGTGCCTTTTTCCCCCCTGATCAGGACACCAGCCAGTAACGGATTGATAATATTTAAAATAAGGGCTTTTTTCATTTTCTCCTGACCCACAATGGCCGTAAAAGGATAGTTCTTATTATGGTTTTCCATAGGGTAGACTCCTCTCCAAAAAATATCGATTTAGCACTACGCCACGGGGACGGTTCCATCGTCTTCCCGATTAAGGTATGGGGACACACCCCTTCGGGGAATGTCCCCGATTCTATCGCTACGCTTCGGGGACATGGGGACATTCATACGTTGGGGACATTCCTCCGTAAAAGGTGTGTCCCCTTTCCTTAGATGAGGTGTGTCCCCGCACCTTATAACCGTCCCCATGGCTCCGCTTACTCCGCTTTTTTACATAATTTGACTCCAATGATGATAAAAGTGATCAAATAAATTGCCAATATGGCAGGGTGCAGGAACATTTGAAAATTACTTTCTCCCTGGCTTCTTAAAGCCAGGCTGGTTTGGGTCAGCGGTAATATCCAGATAACTTCTTTTAATCCAACCGGCATTTTGTCCAGCGGAAAAAATGTGCCGCAGAGGAAAGACATGGGAGTGATCACAAAGTTCGAAAACTTCGCCATATCTCCATGCGAATCGATGATTAAACCAGCAGTAAGGCCCAGGGCCGAAAAGACAAAACAATTTAATATGGTTATCATAATGAAATATAAATCAAGCCGCAGGCCGGCCCGAAAGACGACGGCCAACAGAATAATGATGAAGGCTGAGTACAATCCCCGCAAAGCGCCGGCCGTTATTTTTCCGGCCGCATAAACCAGCATGCTCACCGGGGCAACCATAAACTCCTCAAAAGTCTTGGTATAAGTCCTGGCGATATTGATATCGTTGGCCACAGTGCTGAAGCTCAAGGTCATCGTAGTAAGCGCAATGATTCCGGGTATCACAAAATTAATATAAGAGCCGCCGCCTACCTTGATTCCGCTGCCAAGCCCCCAGCCAAACACGATCAGATACAAAACAGGCGCAATCATGGAACCGGTGGTAATGCTCCAGAATTTGCCTTTAAAAAGCACGTACTCCTGCCACAATATGGTCATAAACTGCATATTTAGCCTTCCACCTTTCGATTGGTCAGTTTGATGAATGTATCTTCCAGGTTGGCCGGCCGGATATTAACACTTCCTTCCATCCCCGCCGCACTTTCGATTGCCTCCTGCCTGGTATTGAAAAACCTGCTTCTGGTTCCGCCGTTTTCAAAATATTCCAGAACAAATTCCCCTGTTTTTTGGATAAGTTTTTGCGGAGTATCCAGTTCAACCAGCTTTCCGCCATGCATAAGCCCAACCCGGTCGCACAGTATTTCTGCTTCTTCTATATAATGGGTTGTCAGCACTACGGTCAGGCCATTCTTGTTCAATCCTTTCATCAAGTCCCACATTTTTCGCCTTACAGCGGCATCAAGCCCCACTGTAGGTTCATCCATCAGCAGTATTTCCGGTTCGTGCATCATCGCCCGGGCAATCATCAGCTTTCTTTTCATGCCCCCGGAAAAACTTTTCACCATCCCTTTGGCCCGATCGAACAAATCGGTGAATTCCAGCAGCTCATCGATTCGTTTCCGGCGGATGTCTTTTTTTAAACCATAAAGACGTCCGTGGAGCTCAAGATTTTGCCAGGCAGTCATTTCTATTTCCAGGTTCATATGCTGGGGAACGACACCTATTTTAGCCTTTATTTCAGTAAGATTCCTGTCCACCTGCCTGCCGTCGACAAAAATACTGCCGCCCGTCGGCGCAGTCAATGTGCTTAACATCCTTACGGTGGTGGTTTTTCCGGCTCCGTTGGGCCCCAACAGCCCGAAGAATTCCCCTTTGGGTATCTCCAGGTTCAGGTTGTCCACTGCCGTTATGGCTCCGTATTTTTTGGTCACGCTGTCAAAAACAAGCAATAATCTCTCCCCCATCTGCACAGTTTTAAAACTGAACAGTTACTAAGAATTAACACTTCTAATCCGTTTTTTACGCTCATGAAACGTCTGTGCACCGTTACAATGCTGGAGAATTTCCGTCGCTGTTTGACAATAGATCATTTTATCCGCCCAATCCCCATAGACCAGTTTGTTCTCCTTTTCATCCCGCATCGTACACACCCGCTGTCCATCCTGCAACGCTTCCAGCACCAACTTCCGGTTGGAACTATTCGATTCGGCGATGGGGAATCCGGTATCCACCACCAGCGAAGTTTCTTGAAGAAGGTTTTTCGCTTCCCGGTAAGCCTGCAGTCCAATATTCTGAAAAGGTTTTTCCTTGACTGTCACCACCCCTATGGTTTCGGCAATATGGCAGTCAACATCGTTTTCATGCAGTATTCCAGTACAAAAACCTACATTGTTCCTGGTCAGCATCCTGTATATCCCGGTTGCTTTGCCGGCCCCGCCCACAACAAACACGGAAGGCTCACCGCTGTTGGAAATCTCGATGGTTCCCATGAAAGCGTTAAAACCTGCGCAATTAATATCGTAAAGAGCAGCAACCGCTTTAGTGTTTCCCACCTTCTCCGGCGGACCGCAATTCACAATTTTGCCCTCTTTTACCAGCACAGCAATATCGCAGCTTTTCAGCGCCAGATCTATCTCGTGGAGAGAAAAAATGACTGTTATGCCCTTTTCCCTGCTCAGCCTTTTCAAAATAGCCATTACTTCCAGTTTATGCCGGATATCCAGGTGTGAAGTTGGTTCATCCAGGATAATCATTTCCGGCTCCTGTGCCAGGGCCCGGGCCAGGAGGATTTTTTGTTTTTCCCCGTCACTAAGTTCGTTATAATATCTTTGGGCAAGGTTTTCCGCATTGACTATCCGCAAGCATTCAAAAACTTTCTCTTTATCCTCCGCCGACAACTTGCCAAGGAAACCGGTATGGGGGTACCTGCCCATGGCAGTTACATCAAATACAGTTAAAAAACCTCCATTCAGTTGTTCAGTTAAAACCACCGCCAGTATTTTAGAAAGATGTTTCCGCTTAATGCGCGAAAGATCTTGGCCCTGAATGTAAATGGCCCCCTTTAACGGCGCGAGCAAGGCGGAGATAGATTTCAGAATGGTTGATTTTCCGGCGCCATTTGGCCCTAACAGGCAAATAATCTGACCTTGCAGTATTTCCAGGTTAATACCCTCAACGACTGCCTTGTTTTTTTCGTGTCCTACTGTCAGATTAATGGTTTCCAGCATTTTCATAATACTGTCCTCCTGTTTAATAGTAACCAGATCACGATGGGTACACCGAAAAACGAGGTGACGGAACTAATGGTCAGTTCCGTCGGGGCAACTATCGTTCGGGCTATAAGGTCGCATATAGCAGTGATGATACCACCAAACAAAATGGTAGCAGGTATCAGAACCCGGTTATCGGAAGTACGCAAAACAAGCCTGGCGATATGCGGCACCGCCATCCCGATAAAAGCCACCGGGCCTGCAAAAGCTGTAACCGCAGCAGTTAAGACACTGGAAACCATAATAATAAATATCCTGAATAATTTAATGTTGACTCCCATGCTTTTCGCATAGTCTTCACCCAATAGAAAAGCATTCAGGGGCTTGGAAATTGCTAAAGCAAGCAAGAGAAACGGAATACCGAGAAATATCAATAGCCGTACCTGTTCCCAGGTAAAGCCCGCAAAGCTTCCCATTGACCAAATCATAAAGCCTTTTACTTTTTCATTATCGGCAAAAGTCATTAATACTCCGGTGGCGGCCGAACACAGATAGCCGATCATTAACCCTATGACAAGCAAGGTCACGGCACTTCGAGCCTTGTATGCAAACAATAGGATGACCGCGGTAATAATCAGTGCTCCAAAGAACGCTCCCAAAAACATGAAATAAGGTAATAAAGTAGAAATACCCATGGTAAATCCACCAAGCAGAAATAAAGCCATAAATAGCGTTGACCCTGAAGAAACCCCGAGTACATATGGATCAACAATAGGATTTCGGAAAAAGATTTGAAACATGAGCCCTGCAACAGCAATTGCAGATCCTCCCAAAACCGCGGAAATAGATCTTGGCAATCTAATTTGCCATACGATGGTGGAATTAACAGAATCATCCTGGATTCTATGGATAATAATACTGTCAACCTCCGGCAGGCTGATTTTTATTGAACCGATACCAATATTCAGCAAGAATACAAGCACTAGAGCGGTCAGCAAAAGGCCAAAAATCAATACATTGTTGCCGGAAAACAATCGTTGTTGCTGCGTAGTGACTTTCCACGTAGGCGAAAGAGACATCAATGCTTTACCTCCTGCAAATACAACAATTTACCTTATATCTAACTTCTCGAAAGCTTGACCAGCTTGACTGGTTTATACCCGCTGAAAGCTCCCGGATGGAATACCGCGGCAATATCTTTCACAAAAACATCGGTTTCCGGAATGGTCTGCCACCAGTCAGGCGCATAGGCCCACACATTCCCGCTTTTTACCGCCTTGATGTTGGCAAATAACGGATTCTCTTTGATTATTTGGTTGATGGTGGGACTCTTCATATAATTAGTCGTTGACGAGAAAATGAATACATCGGCATCTTTGGCCTGGGCATAGAAATACTCCGCACTGACCTGAGTATCGGCTTTTATTGCATGGTTTTTAAATACATAATCTCCCCCGCACATATTAATCCATTTGCCCACATATGAGCCGGGATTGGTAATATATATCTTACCCGCCCATGATAGTCCCCAGGCCACCTTCGGTTTTTGCAAACCCGCCACCCCGGCGGTGACGGTGTTGATATTTCTCACGGCATCATTAAGTATCTTTTCAGCTACCAGCTCTTTGTCGTAAAAAGCGGCGGTAAATTTGATCCACTCCAGCCGGCCCAGGCAATCAGGCTCCAGGTATTCATTATTTACCGCATAACGAATTCCCAGTTCAGAAAGTTTTCTCATAACATACTGTTGGCCGGTGGTTCCGGTATAGACGAATACCAGCTCGGGATTGATGGATTTAACCAGTTCATAGTCCGGCGCCTCCATATTATCGCCGCCCACATATTTAACTTTCCCCTGGTTCACCATCTCTTTTACCCTGGGAATATACCAGTAATTTGCCGATGTGGTTACAGCTTTCAGGCTGTCCAGAACATTCAGCTTGGCCATTGCACCCGTAAAAGTGGATGAACCCGTCATTACTCTTTGTAGTGGAATATACACTGTCTTATCGGCAACTACCCCTTTAGGAGCGGTTTTCCCCCGCGGTACCAATAGAATTCTGTAATTTTCACCGTCTGTGACCAATTTACAGCCGTTATCAAGGTACTCGATCCGGAATTTATTGGTATAATACAGCGGAAGTTCTTTGATGGTTATACTGAACCTGGCGGTCTTTGTGTTGTAAGCAATCTGAAAGCCGAAGACATCAGTTATAAAATCCTGAGGCACATAAATAGAGTCGTTTTTTACCGTGGAGGCAGCCAGTAGTGAAAATGCCTTACCGTTTACATATACCGTAGAACTGCCCTTCTTCAGTATGTAAATATTGTTGCCTCTCCGGATAATAACGTTGTTATTCGCCGCGTCCCATGTCACATTGGCGCCAAGAGCTTCCGATATTGCTTTCACCGGCAGCATGACAACATTTTCAAAGATATATGGTTGAGTGGCGCTGAGTGTTACCGGCTTGCCGTTAATATTTACTTGAATTGCCGGGGCGGCATATGAAATGATCGGTAATAACAAAATGATAAAGGTAACGATTATGAAAAGAGAAATAAGTCTCCTTTTTTTGAACATCGTTTTTAACATAGCGAATACCTCCTTAACTTCATTACTTAATACCCGCTACTTTCTTCATAATATCTAATGTTTCTTTCATGTCTTGTTCGCCGGACCGCAGGGCAATAACCGGAATATTGCCCTGCCGAAGCATAAAGATCACATCATTTTGCAACCCGTATTCAGCAATAACAAGATCTGGTTGAAGTTCCATAATCTTTACCATGTCCGGATTGGACGTAGTACCGATAACCGGTACTTGCCCGGCAGTATCCTTTTTAGTCGTAAATTCATCGGGTGTTACAGTGCATATTGATTTGCCCCCGAGAGAATAAAACTCGTCCAGTAACGGGCCGGATATTACAGCTATTTTTTCCGGTTTTTTAGCAAGCGTTACCGAGGTACCTAACGCGTCATCTATAATCAAAGGAAATCCCCGGCCTGCCGCCTGATTCCCAGGTACAGGGTTTTCTTTTGTCTCCGTGCTTTTCGGACCACATGCTCCTAAAATCAATATTGCAGCCAGTAACAAACCGAATACAAATAAAAAACGCTTCCTCATAAAAACCTCCATGGTACTATAGTGTAAAAGCGTTTGTTTAACTATGCCGCTACGCCACGGGGACGGTTCCATCGTCTTCCCTTCGGCCCTTCGCTCCGCTTCGGGGACGCTCGAACCGTCCCCATGGCTCCGCTAATCTTTTACATTGCGCTGTAGTACTAGCGGCCTGCCGCGAAACACTTGCTACTTTTTTCATATTTGTTATTATGTGCCGCACATCTTGCACGGGTTTGGCTGGGGCGGTCACCCCAGCCAAATTTATTCATAAACCTGGAAAAACCGCGTTATATCAATTTCTGCAGCACCAAGTAAAGAACTACTGCAGCTTCGGCCCGGGTAGCGTTCCCCTGGGGCACAAACTGCCCGTTTCCGCGCCCGCTCATCAACTTTTCTTGAGCTGCCAATGCAACCGGTGTCCGCGCCCACGAGTGGATAGCCGCAGTATCAGTAAAACCGGCAAGTATTTTTTTGATTTCATCATTGCTTAAAGATTGATCCAGTTTTTTCTTAGCGAACAACCGTCCAATCATAGCAGCCATCTGCTCTCTTGAGATTGGTCCATCCGGGGTAAAATGGCCGGTACTGGTCCCGTAAACAATACCATTATCAACAGCGGCATTTACTGCGTCGTGATACCATGCATCGGCAGGCACATCGCTAAATTGCGCTGCCTCGCCGGAATTGGCCGTCAAACCGGCGATCTTGGTCAGGATAGTGACAAACTCTGCCCTGGAAACAGTGGCATCCGGTGCAAAAACACCGTCACCCATACCGGCAATAAATCCATTGGCAGCCATAATCTCGATTTCCTTTTGCGCCCAGTGACCATCAAGATCATCAAAGGATCTGGTGGCTGCCAGCAAAGCATACTTGCTGAAATGATTCGTGTAAAAACTGACGGTATTATTTTGTTGATCATAGGTGCCGCCCAGGTATTCCCAGGTTTGACCTGTTTCATTATACCGGTAGGCCAGAACCATACCGGTCCCGGCTGTTTCCCGGAAACCTTCGGGGACCTGCAAGGTGATCTTGCAGCCGGGAATTTGTTTGACTTTTTGCTGGTTATTATCTTTGTCTACCACCAGCACATTCAGTTCATAGATATCTCCCGCAGGTTTTAATTTTTCATTATAAGAAGATTTAATTTTGGTTTGGATTTCCCAGTCACTCAGTTTATCCGCGCTGATGACGAGTTGTGCTGCGTTTCCTCCGGTAATCTCCGGTATTTTCAGACTTTCCGGCGAAAAAACAAACTGCACGCCCTGGATAGTCACAGCCAGCGGTTTGCCGGTGTTTAATATTTTGGTCCATTGTTCGTTGGATAAGGCTAACGAGGTTTTCGCATCGTCGGCCTGGAGTACAATCTCACCCGCAGACTCTGCATTCTGAATAGCCGTATTCAAATCGGTATCACTGACCGTACCCGACTCTGTAAGATTAACAGTATCAACTACAGCAGGACTTTTATTCTCCAAATCGCTCCATAGAGGAGGTTGGGCGTCCATACTGGAAGCATAGTACCAAACGATTTTTTCGCCGCCTTTTATTTTGTAATCGCCACACATTTTTGTCCCGGGCGTACCGTTGACGGCATACATCCAACCAGCTGATCCAGTGCCTGCCAACCCCTCAATTGAATCCACGTAATAACCCCAACTATCCCAATAACCGGTTGTGTAATTGGCCCCGGAAGCGTCAAGGGCGCCCAGTACGGTAAGGCCGAATTTATTGGTGCCATCTACCGTAAATTCCCTCGGGCCAAACAAAATCTCTCCGTTCTGGTCTACCACAGCCAAAGCCACTTCGGTCGAACCGACGTCCGGATTGCTGCCTTCCGTCGAAACTTTCAAGTCGGCCGTCGCCGTAAGTCCTTCATAAACAGCCTGTACTACCGTCTCACCGACTTTTAAAGCACTGACCAGTCCGTTGTTGTCAACATTCACAATGCTGCTGTCGGTCACAGACCATGCGGCAGCATTTGTTACATCGGTCGTTCCGGCAATAGTCTTCCACATCGCTTTTAACTGCCGGGTATCATCTTTGGCAATTGTTGCGCTGGACGGGTATATATAAAACCCATTATCTACCAAACCATACGCACAAAGGACTAAAATGGCATCCTGCACGTCTTCGTTTGCTCCGAAGCTCCCGTCCTCATTGAGAGCATCATTCAGCAAATAATCAACCGCACTGTTGCCTTCGCTGCTGGTCCAGGATTCAAGACCCTTGTCCAATGTTGCCAGTGTCACGATTACTTCCGCAGTGTCTTTGAGCGGGTCATCCATCCCTGGATACCCCGCTACAAAACTTCCATCGCCTTGTTGCTGATTTTCCATCCAGTCCAGCCCGTTATCAATGGCACCCTGAATTTCCGGCTCGCTTTGCCCGGGATCCAGATAGTGAAGCGCTCTGATAGCTTTGGCCGTGGTTATAAAATCGGGATAATATGTACCACCATATGTGAAGCCCCAGCTATATATATCGTTAGCGACTGTCGTATTTTGCTGGCCTAGAATGTAGTCCCTGGCGAGGTTTGTATTTATTTCATTCATCAAACCCACCTCGCCTATCAGGTCAAAAGCCGGCAAGTTATCAAAAAGACTCTCGTCAAACCCTGTGGCAGTTTGCCTATTTTTCAGTATATCAATCAACTGGTTCTTATAATCATTTTGGTTCAAAGCTATCGCAGCCGCCAAATCTTGAGCCAATAGCTTAGCAGATTTTTCTCCTGCATTTGACATGTCATCATATATCGCGCTTGTTACCGACTCCTCAAAGGTTTCTCCATTATATTCCCAGGCGCTGATATCAACACCTGACTTGGTTAAGACATGTAAAGCATAAGAACCTACTCCGTTTTCGTTATTCTGCACCCCATTGTCTGTGAAATCATCATGTAAAAATTCCACTGCAATACTGTCCAATGAGTCGGCCACGCCGGCATTGGCTACTGACGCCGACATGAAAAACAAAATAGTAACCAGCACCGTAAGTAGTAAACTAAACTTTTGAAGCAGTTTTTTAGGAAAATACATTTATCATTCCTCCATTGATTTTTCCTATCGCCTTCATGATATTGTTGGAATAAATAAAAAACTCCCGGTTTTTTTAGCCGGGGGTTATGAGCGGTAACCAAAAGAACCACCCACTATGACCCGTAGCTAATGGCTAAAACAATAACGGGCAGGTCTCCTGGCTCGGGATTATCGGATACTTCACGTCTTCCCGGGATTTACGCCCAGTGACATATGATTGGGGACATTCCTTCGTGAAGATTGTTAAAAGCAAGGAATTTTGCCAACACCCAGAAGGTGTGTCCCCTTTCCTTAGTAAAGTTCCTCCCCCATACAGTGGCGGGACCGCGCCGGATTTTAACCGGCTTCCCTTTTCAGCCTTT
Source organism: uncultured Peptococcaceae bacterium (assembly GCA_964643075.1). Lineage (GTDB taxonomy): Bacteria > Bacillota > Desulfotomaculia > Desulfotomaculales > Desulfocucumaceae > Desulfocucumis. The sequence goes on along the minus strand of CAZXQO010000027.1, from coordinate 39,925 downwards.
ATCTATATAAAAGGCACCCGTTATTATTTATTTTGTTTTATGCAACTATGATGATTCATAAAATATCAGCTATAAACAAAAAACGGCCTCATCCAAACACCTCCCGTAAAAACAAATGGTGTCTTGGCCGGCCGGTTGTAGAACCAATCATCGCGAGCCCAAGTAACTTACCCCGTTTGAGTTCGCTAAATGTTTACTAAACACCGATTCCGTTTACGCCATGTCCCCTCGGGGCAAAGCGACCAACTTTAATAAAATAAAGCCCCTGCACAAAATCACGCAGGAGCTTCACTATCCATTAATAAAAGCTATAATACTACCCATCCTGCGTGGGCACATTAATGATTTACCGGGCAAGCAGGTTTCCTGGCTCAGGTTCACCGTTCTTTACGCCTTCCCGGGATGTTTACCCAGTGGCATAATGCAAAGAACTCCCCATTACAGTGGCGGGACCGCGCCGGATTTTAACCGGCTTCCCTTTTCAGTTCTACCGCATCGGTAGAACCACTTGCCCTGTGTGTTCAATTTTTAACATATTACTCTTGAAATTACAAAAAGTCAACTGATAAACTATAAAAACAGGCAGAGCCAGACTACCCGATGTGTCTACTCCCCCTTCAAAAACCGGTACATTTCCTCAACTGAAGCAAATTTCAATTCTTTTATGGCAATCTTCTGTGCCAATCCGCTCCCCACATTTCCCTTATGCTTTGCGTGGATAATACAAGAACGTTTCACCCCATCCAGCCCGTCGCCTTTCCAAACAGCAGTCTTTCCCTGCCTCTTCATCCCCAACTTCCTGCAAATCTTTTCAATGTCATCCCAGCTGAACGTATACCCCATTAGGCAGCCAGCACCTTATCTAAATCTAAAATCCGGTAAATTCTCTCCCTGTCCCCTTCACACCGGAGAACGCGCCTTAAGTACCAATAATGCTCCCGGCGGCCACCGGATGAACTTAAATAAAACGGTAAGTCATCAAAGTAAACCCCGGCATAGTCGATAATATTGTCAATGAAGTCCTCCACAGCTTCCATTTTAGTAGGACCTACGCCGTAAACTCCGGTTTCCAGGTTGTACAGGGAATAATGGTCGTTTTCCTTCCCAGGCCCATCAATCCATTCATATGAAAAAGTCTTAGTCTCACACAGTTCGTCAAGCAGAACCGTTGAAATGAGGGATACAGGCTGGTCGTCTTTCCTTTTGGCATCTGCCAATAAGAATTCTTTCCCTATAACGGCTTCCCGCCTTAATGCGGTCAATTTGTTTTTTGCCTCGTGAACAGGAACGCTAGGCATAAGCGAGTCACTCCTTCGCAAACTCCTTACCCCCATTATAATAGAATATGGCTATAATAGCTATATTCTATGAAGGGAAAGCATATTCTAAAACCTATCATCAAACAAGCATGGAAAAGCAACTGCATTACCAGCCCCGGGTATAGTTGTCAGCGCAGGGTATACAAACAAACTGCCCATCCTTTACCCTGGCCCGGGCAGGAATGCCCATGAAATTCAATGGCCCTTTCCCAGGGTGTTTTTTCCATGCACATAATCATCTCTCCCTATTAATTATTCTCAACCCTTTCCTGCCATCCAAGTACTACAGCATGACCAAAAGTATTATATCACCTCCGGCTGCTTTTTGCCGGCGCAATATTACCTTTTTTTAACACCGGTAACGGTATACCTCTCATGCCTGTAGGCCAGGCGATAGCGCAGGGGCATCGCGTCAAACTCCGCCTCAACAACTTCTTTCATGCTTACGCAGCTTACATTTTTCAAACCCGCCCCAGCCAGCATGTCCATGATCATGTCTGGTTTAACTTTATGCATTAGCGGCAATTCCCCGCTAATGTTTTTTTCCCTCTCCGTCTTTAACCCGTGAGCGTATTGATTGTCATAATTTGAAGCCCACCCAATATATTTTCTTTTCATTTAATATGCTCCTGCTATTGATTAAAGGAATGGGGTATGCGGGTTGACCATTTCCCGCATACCCCAGTTCATAAGGAGAAAACCACCGGCATTGTGAGTCTGAGCAACCACAGCACCGGTTTTTAAGGAGGTTAAAAGCCCTGCCAAGGAAGCTTTTAACAACACATAAGAGCATGAGGATCCCCGGCTATTACCGGATAGGACCTTCATGGTCTTGTTTTTGTTGCTAATACTACAGCGTAATATTGCTTATTTCGCTATGCCAGCTACGCCATGGGGACGGTTCCATCGCTTTCCCGATTAAGGTATGGGGACACACCTCTATTTAGGGCTAGACTTTGGGGTTGGAGGAATGTCCCCGATTCTACTTCGCTGCGCTTCGGAAGCATACGTTGGGGACATTCCCCGCAGGGGTGTGTCCCCGTACCTTATATCCGCTCCCTATGGCTCCGCTAACTTTTAGTTTACGCTGTAGTACTAATACTTAAGTTGTAGCCATTTTTTCCCGGACCATTTCCACCATCATCTCCACCAGGTGCGGCAAAGGTTCGTTTTTTAACCCCACAATATTTATATTACTTTTATTCAAGGGCATTAATATTTTTTCAGCATCAGCCCCGGCAATAGTTATGGCTATTTTGGGGGTAACCTCACCCAGCATGGAATTGGCTAAAATGATGGCGATAGGCCCCATGATTATGTCTACTTTTCTGGCAGTCACACAGATAGCGTTTTCCCCGCTGGCTCCCTGATCAGCCCCTGCCTTTAACATCTGTGCTGTGGCCAGGGCATTTGTTCCCAGGGCGGTTATCTCAATCCTTTCCCCCATGGATTTTCTGAGCTTTTCTGTGATCAGCTTTCCTATACCGCCTCCCTGTCCGTCTACTACTGCTATTCTCATATACCACCTTCTCCTGAAAAATAAAAACCACGAAGAGCCCCCGTTTCGTACGGAGCAATACCTTCGTGGTATGTGCCTGTGTAATACACCCGTTGATTGGAACGACTCCAAGCCGTTCTTTGTTATATACATCATTCTATGCTGGTTTTAAAATTCCTTCTTTATTTCAAATTGAAAATAAAATTTCTCATGAATAACGGTTACTATAATTGTCAAGTAGAGAAAGGCTGATCCTTCAGCGCTTTTATTTCATTTCCCACCTTATCAAAAAGCTCTTTCATAAAAATTATTTTCTTTCTAATCTTATCTATATCACTTATTATCTTTTCCATCTCGATACTAACTTTGAGCCTCAGTTGGGAATATGTTGATATGTTCCACTTTTTAAAGCACTCAATTTGAATCTTTAATATGTCCCTCTTATTGATTAATTTACATAATTCCTTCTCAATACATTCTATATCCTCCAGCAACTCATTATGCCAACCCAAAAGCGCTTCTTTGTGATTTGAGGGGCAGGATAAATCGTCAGCCACTTCTTTCCCATTAAATGATTGATTGATATTCATATTATCCTCCGCATCCTCTCCAGTGTAGCTTTACTTTATAAAACTTTATAATAACCTGTACCCCACACCCGGTTCTGTGATTATGTGCCTGGGGCGCGATGGATCGGCTTCTATTTTACGGCGCAACTGACCGATATAAACCCTCAGATAGTGAGTATCGTATTCATTGGATATTCCCCAGACAGCCCGCAACAATTGCCTGTGTGTCAGCACCTTGCCGGCATTTACGGCCAGATTTTTCAACAATTCATATTCCGTGGGGGTCAACTTAACCTCCGCGTCTTCTACCGTGACCCTTCGTATGGTCAGGTCAACCACCAGATCATCAAATAGCAATACCGGCTCCCCGCCCGGGGCGGCAGCGTGGCGCATGGCAGCCCGGATACGGGCCAGCAACTCCCCCATGCTGAAGGGCTTAGTAACGTAATCGTCGGCGCCGGCATCAAGAGCACTTATTTTGTCGTTCTCCTGTTCTTTTACGGACAGTATTATAACCGGTACCCTGGACCACTCCCGGATTATACGGAGCACTTCCAGCCCATCCTTGTCCGGCAGGCCCAAATCAAGTATGATCAGATCCGGCTTGTAAGTGATAGCTTTATTCAGGCCCTCACTAGCGCAGGAAGCTTCTTCAACCTCATAGCCGTAACCGGTCAGGGCTACCTTTAACAGCTTTCTAATCTGCTTTTCGTCATCGACGACCAGTATACGCATTCCTTTAGTAACCATATTCATCCCTCTCACACATGGCGGGAACTTTCGCCGGAACATCATCTCCCAGGGGCAAAATAAATGTGATTACAACTCCCCCCCCGGGATTGTTGGCTGCCCATATCCGACCGCCGTGGGCTTCGATAATGCCCTTGCATATGGCCAGCCCCAGGCCGGTGCCACTCACCAGGCGGGGAGACTTTAACCTGTAGAATTTATCGAAAATCCGTTCCAGATCCTCCTCCGGTATGGCCAAACCCCGGTCAGTCACGGTCACTTCTATATTTTTATTAATATAGCGGGCGGAGATATCTATTTCACTTCCAGACTCAGAATACTTTAGGGCATTGTCTAGTAAATTTACCATCACCTGTTCAAGCAACACAAAATCTGCCTGAATTAATGGAATATTTGGCTGGATTGAAATTTTTAACGGGCGGCCAGCCAAAGAGAGTTCCATTCGGCCTACCGCCACACCAATGATATCTTGAACATCGCACCATTCCTTTATTAATTGCAGCATGCCGCTTTCCAGCCTGGCCATATCCAGGAGATTGCTGACAAATCTGTTCATTCTGGTAGCCCCTTGTTGAATTGTCTGCAGAAGATCCCGGCGGGCGTCCGGACTGTATATGTTGTTTTCCTCCAGCAGGCTTGTAACCGCCCCTATAATGGACGCCAAAGGCGTGCGCAAGTCGTGGGATATTGAATTAAACAAAGCCGTCCGGAGCCGTTCCGACTCAGCCAGCAGGTGCGCTTCCCTGGCCTGCTCCGCAAGCTGAATCCGGGCAACGGCCATGGCAGCCAGCCCGGCAAAGGCTTCCAGCAGGCGTAGCTGTGCCGGTTGGAAATCTCCTTCCGGGCCGTTTGAGCTGATGCCCAGTACGCCCCTTATCCCCTCGTCCGTGCGCAGGGGGAGGTAAAGCCCGGCAGCGGCACCCAGGGTGTCCGTTCCCCTGCCTGCCTTCTGACCCCGTTCATAGACCCAGGTGGCCACCGCCCACTCGCTATCATCCAAAGAACTCTCCTCCCCGGACGTTGAGCTGGCTTGCAGCGCCAGCCTGCCGTTTTTATCCGGCAGCAGTACCACCACCTGACCTTCAAAAGTGTCGGCAACTTTCCGGGCTATACTTTCTAAAACCGGCTCCAATTCAGCCACTGCAGCAATTTCCCGGCTCAGGGCATAAAGTGCGGCCACCTTTTCTTCCCTACGCCGGGAATTGCTTGCCTGCTGCTGCAAACGGGTGGACAGGGTGCCGGTGAATACTGCTACCAGCAGGAATATGGCAAAACTTATAAGATAACGTACGTCGCCCACCGTAAAGCTGATGACGGGCGGAACGAAAAAAAAGTCAAAAGTAATCACTCCAAGGACTGCGGCAGCCACTGCCGGTCCCGTTCCCCATTTCACAGCGCTGAATAAAACGGGCAAAATAAATACCATGGAAATATTGACCAACCCCAGAAACGGGTTTAACAAGGCGGCTATAACGGTAATAACAATCATTACGAGTAGCGACCCTATATATGGAAGCAATGAAATGGTTGGGCGCACCCGCCGGGGAATATGCTGTTCAGGTTCCTGTCTGGGTTTGCCTGGGATAACGTGCACGCTTATGCCATGGCTTTGCCGTATAACCTTATCAACCACCGAGCCGTGCAGCCACTCCCAAAACTTTGAATAAAGGGGTTTGCCAATAATAATTTGCGATACGTTGTGCTTCCGGGCCATTTCCAGCAATTCCTCAGCTACGTCATGGCCGGTAATATTGATGGTTTCGGCCCCCAATTCCTCGGCCAGCCTGAGGTTTTTGGCCAGACGATCTTTTTCCGCCTCACCCCCGGGGTAGCGGCGTGGGGCTTCCACATACACTACCAGCCACTCGGCCTGCAATCCCTCTGCCATGCGTCGGCCAACGCGAATCAATTGTGAAGAAAAAGGACTGGGGCTGACACAGACCATAACCCGCTCCCCGGTGGGCCAGGGTCCCGGTATGCCGTGCAGACGCATATAGCTTTCCACCTGACGGTCCACCCGGCGGGCCGTGTAACGCAATGCCAACTCCCGCAGGGCATTAATGTTACCAGGACGGAAAAATTTGCGCAGCGCCTCCTCTGCCTGCCCGGGAACATAAACCTTGCCGTCTTTAAGCCGCTGGATCAATTCTTCAGGTGGTACATCAACCAGTTGGATCTGAGAAGCTGCTTCCAATACCTGATCCGGCACCGTCTCCCGCACGGTCACCCCAGTGATTTGGGCCACAATGTCATTTAGAGTCTCAAGGTGTTGTATGTTTAAGGTGGTGTACACATTGATCCCGGCCGCCAGTAATTCCTTCACGTCCTGAAAGCGGCGGGCGTGACGTGAGCCAGGCATATTGGTGTGCGCCAGTTCATCCACCAAGACCAGTGTGGGTCGGCGGGCCAGCAGGGCGTCCAGGTCCATTTCATCAAATTCCTTACCCCGGTAATTCAGACGACGGAGAGGAACGGTGGGAAGACCCTTCACTAAGACCTCTGTCTCCAGCCGGCCATGGGTTTCCACCCACCCCGCCACCACGTCCACTCCTTCGGCCAACCTCTCCCGGGCTGCTTCCAGCATGGCATAGGTCTTACCCACACCTGCCGCAGCCCCGAGAAAAATGGTCAGTTTACCGCGACCTTCTTCCTCTAAACTGGCCAGAAGAGCATCAGGATCGACTCGTTTTTCTTTTGCCATTTGCAATCACCTGTCTTGTATAACATCAAAACATTAATTGGCCTCATCGCCTGAAACTGTTTTTGAATTATGTTTTTTAGTATAGTATTTGTTCATTTTATCTAGATCCAAATTAAGTAGCAATACATTTACCCTGGCCTCACCCAGTAAACCCAACTGCGGACTTTCAGTGTGCCGTTCCACCAACTGGCGCACTGCTTGCTCAGATAATTTCCTTTCTCTGGCCACTCTGGGTACCTGCAGCAGGGCGGACTCCGGGCTGATATGGGGATCCAGCCCACTGGCCGATGCCGTAACCATATCGGCAGGTACGGGGCTGTCCTTGCTCAGGCCATTTTCGGAGCGTATTAGATCCGCCTGTTTAGCCACACCATCCAGAAGTTTCTTGTTGGTCGGGCCGAGATTGGAGCCTGATGATGCAGTGGCATCATAGCCATCTTTCCCGGCAGCCGACGGCCGTCCGTGGAAATATCCGGGACCGGTAAAGTTCTGCCCAATCAAGGCCGATCCCACCGGTTCACCGTCCCGGTAAACCAGCGAGCCGTTGGCCTGGTGGGGAAAAAGTACCTGGGCCAGGCCGGTCACCGTCAGGGGGTAAACGAAGCCCGTCAGCAATGTCATCAGCAGCAATAAAAGAAACGCCCTGCTTATTTGTTTTAGCATGCTAGAATCACTCTTCCTTTTTAAAATCACGCCAGACCGATGGCCGCCAGGAGCATGTCAATCGCCTTAATTCCGATAAAGGGAATGATTAAACCTCCCACTCCGTAAATCAGCATATTGCGGCGCATGATTACATTGGCTCCCAGCGGCCTGTATCGAACGCCCCGCAAAGCCAGAGGAACCAGCGCTACGATAATCAGGGCATTAAAGATTACTGCCGAGAGGATGGCGCTTTGCGGCGTGGCCAGCCTCATGATATTCATTATTCCCAGTTCTGGATAGGTGACGACAAACAAGGCCGGAATAATGGCAAAGTATTTAGCCACGTCATTAGCAATGCTGAAGGTGGTAAGGGACCCTCTGGTCATCAATAGCTGCTTGCCGGTTTCCACAACTTCGATCAGCTTGGTAGGGTTGCTGTCCAGGTCCACCATGTTGCCGGCCTCCTTGGCCGCCTGGGTGCCGCTGTTCATGGCCACACCCACGTCTGCCTGGGCCAGAGCCGGCGCATCATTGGTGCCGTCACCGGTCATGGCCACCATGTGCCCCTGGGACTGATATTCTCTAATTAATTTTAACTTAGCTTCCGGCGTGGCCTCGGCCAGAAAGTCGTCAACCCCTGCCTCGGCTGCGATGGCTGCGGCGGTTAAAGGATTATCGCCAGTAATCATTACTGTCTTGATGCCCATGCGACGCAACTGCGCAAAGCGCTCGTTAATACCGCCCTTCACCACGTCTTTCAAATATATTACTCCCAGCGCCTGGGCGCCTTCGGCCACCACCAGGGGCGTACCGCCTTTTTTGGCGATGTCTTCCACCGCTGACTTAACTTCGCGCGGGATCGCCCCGCCCTGCTCCCGCATGTACTTTTCAATAGCATCGGCAGCGCCCTTGCGAATTTCCCTGCCATCCAGGTTGACGCCGCTCATGCGGTGATGGGCGCTGAAAGGCACAAATTCCGCCTTTAATCCGGACATGTCCCGCTCTCCCAAGTTAAACTTTTCCTTGGCTAGGACCACGATACTCCGGCCTTCGGGTGTTTCATCGGCCAGGGAGGCCAGTTGAACCGCATCAGCCAGCCTTTCCGGAGAGACGTCCGGAGCCGCCACAAACTCCGTGGCCATGCGGTTGCCCAGGGTGATGGTGCCAGTTTTGTCCAATAAAAGCACATCCACGTCACCAGCCGCCTCCACCGCCCGGCCGGACATGGCCAGCACATTGCCCTTTAAAAGGCGGTCCATTCCGGCAATACCGATGGCGCTCAAAAGGCCGCCGATGGTGGTGGGGATCAGGCAAACCAAAAGCGCTGCAAGCACAGGCACGGAAGCCCGGGCACCGGAGTATATCGCAAAGGGCTCCAATGTAGCCACAGCCAGCAGAAAGATAATGGTTAAACCAACCAGCAGTATGGTTAAGGCAATTTCATTGGGTGTTTTTTGCCGCTTGGCCCCCTCTACCAGGTGAATCATTCGATCCAGGAACGTTTCCCCGGGATTGGCGGTAATGCGCACCTTAATCCAGTCGGAGAGCACCCTGGTGCCGCCGGTCACAGAGCTGCGGTCTCCGCCAGATTCACGAATCACCGGCGCGGATTCACCGGTGATGGCGCTTTCGTCCACCGAGGCAATCCCTTCAATTACTTCTCCGTCGCCGGGAATAAAGTCCCCGATTTCCACCAGCACGATATCTCCCTTGCGCAGTTGAGAGGAAGGGATTTTTTCCGTCCTGTCACCCGTCAGCTTTTTGGCCTGGGTATCACTGCGGGCGCGGCGCAGGGTATCCGCCTGGGCCTTGCCCCTTCCTTCAGCAATGGCCTCGGCAAAGTTGGCAAACAGTACTGTGACCCAGAGCCAGGCAGCAATCTGCACGTCAAACCAGAGGGAAGCGGCATGTCCGCTTACAATATCCCTGACACTGAAGTAGGTCGTTAAGACGGCAGTGATTTCCACCACGAACATCACCGGGTTTTTCCACAAAACCATAGGGTTCAATTTAACAAATGAATCTATCACCGCACGGGACAGTATGGCACTATTAAAGCTGCCCTTATCTTTGGCAGAACCTTGAGTGCTGCTGGCGCTTTCCAGGCTTATTGGGGGACTTTCCTCCGATGGAGGTGTGTCCCCTTTCCTTAGAAAGGGTGTGCCCCCATTCCTTTTAGATGCGAATTTTTCACGAACTTTCATTTTTTGCATCCTCTTATGCTCCTCCCTAAAAAGCTTTTCCAGCCAGCATCACAAGTTGCTCAACAATGGGACCCAAGGCCAGGGAGGGGAAAAAGGTCAGCGCTCCGACAATCATCACCGTGACCGCCAGCATCACGGTAAACAAGGGGCTGGTGGTCTCAAAGGTGCCCGGACCGGGAGCTACCGTTTTTTTGCCGACCATGCTCCCGGCAATAGCCAGCACCGGTACAATCACACCGAAGCGGCCAATCAGCATGGCGATGGCACCACCCCAGTCATAAAAAGGAGTATTGGCGGTTAAACCAGCAAAGGCGCTGCCGTTGTTCGCCGCCGGAGAAGCAAAAGCATAAAGCATCTCGCTCAAACCGTGAGGTCCGGAGTTTAAAACTGATGACGTGCCCGCATACGTTACCGAAGCCAGGGCGGTGCCCACCAAGATCGCGGCCGACGGAATAAGAATCGCCAGGGTGGCCATCTTCATTTCCCGGGATTCGATCTTTTTACCCAAGTACTCTGGCGTGCGGCCCACCATCAGGCCGACTATAAACACCGTCAGGATCACAAAAACCAACATGGCGTACAGACCTGAGCCCACGCCGCCGAACACCACTTCACCCAGCATTATCAGCAGCAGCGGTACCAGGCCAGCCAGGGGAGTAAGGCTATCATGCATGGCGTTGACTGCGCCACAGGAAGTGGCGGTAGTGGCCGTGGCCCAGAGGGCAGAGTTGACCACACCGAAGCGCAACTCTTTTCCTTCCATGGCGGACGGCCCGCTGACGCCAAGGGCCGCTATTTGCGGGTTGCCGGCTATTTCACTGGCAAAACAAACGCTCAGGAGCACGACGAATAAAACAAGCATGGCTGCAAATATAGCCCGTCCCTGTTTTATGTTGCCCACCATATGCCCGAAGGTGAAAGGCAAAGCAACGGGAATGACCAGAAGCGCCAGCATCTCTAATAAGTTTGTCAGGGGCGTCGGGTTCTCAAAGGGGTGGGCGGAGTTGGCGTTAAAGAAGCCGCCACCGTTGGTGCCGAATTCTTTGATGATCTCCTGGGAGGCCACCGGACCCATCGCTATGGTTTGTTTGGCTCCTGCCAGAGTGTGCACGTCCAGATATGGACTCAGGTTCTGGATGACGCCCTGGGAAACCAGCAGCAGCGCTCCCACCACGCAAAAGGGCAGCAAAATCCAGAGAACGGTGCGGGTCAGGTCAACCCAGAAGTTGCCGATGGTGTCGGCTGTGTGCCGGGCCAGACCACGGGTGAGAGCAATTACCACCACCATGCCGGCGGCTGCGGAAAGAAAGTTATGTACTGTCAAGCCGGCCATCTGGGTAAAGTAACTCATGGTGGATTCGCCGCTGTAGGCCTGCCAGTTGGTATTGGTATTAAAGCTGACCGCAGTGTTAAAGGCCAGATGCACAGGGCTCACTGCCCCGAAGTGCTGGGGATTGAAGGGCAGGTATCCCTGCGCTAGCTCTATTAAGAAAAGTAAAGCAATGCCCATGACGTGAAACACCAGGAAGGTAACGGTATATTCGCGCCAGCCCATTTCTTTTACAGCGTCAACCCCGGCCAGACGGTAAATTAACCGCTCCAGCGGACGCAATACAAAATCCAGCAGAGTACGCTCACCAGTATAAACCTTGAACATGTAGCGGCCTAAAGGAACGGCGAGCGCAATCAATAAAACAAGAAAAAGCAAAATCTGAAAAATGTCCGTCTGTTTCATTACAATTCCTCCGCCTTAATCAATGCATAGCCGAGATAGATCAAGAGTCCGACGGTGACAAGACCGCCCAAGATCATGTCCGCCATAGTTTAGCCTCCATTTTCCTGTTTTGGAAGGTTTGAATACCTGTCTTTGATACCCTTATTTTCCCCCCCTGTAAAACATTAATACAATACGGTTTCATTATAGGCGCATGGCCGATAAATTTAGTGTAAAAAATCAGGCGAGAGTATAAAATAAACATAAAGATTACTAGATAATGTTTCCTTGATTCTAATTACCTTCTTCAATATCTGAGCCAGCAAAAGAGTCTTCAATTCAATAAATCTTTTCATGAAAGGCGTTGTACTATTGCTCTTCTTTTAACGATGCAACTCTTATGGAGGTTAAAATGATTCGAACATTGCTATTATTCGAGAATGGGGAGGCCCTATTTCATGACTCATTTGAGGAGGTACATTCTGACCATGTGAAATGGTATTGGGTCGATTTTTCACAGCCCACGGAAAAAGAAATACAATACTTGTCAGACTATTTTGGGTTTCAACATTTATTAATTGAAAAAGGACTTCATGGGGTTCGGCGGCCAAAAGTGAATGATTATGGAAACTATCGCTTCTATATTTTACACGCTTTGTCCAATTCGAGCACCCAGCCATTAGTGGTGTATTTGTTTGAAGGTAAAAACTATATCATAACATTTCACAGGCATCCAAACCGTATGATCCAGGAAATATGGAACCAACTAAAGGAGTCCCCCCAACGAATTGAAAAAGGTCAGGACTATTTATTGTATTTGTTGATGAATGGTCTTTTAGCACAGTACTCTCCTTTATTCTGCAGGTTTGGCAAGGAACTGGAACAACTGGAGTCTAAACATTTTTTCAATCTTACTCAACCCATGATGAACCGCATTTTTCAGATTCGCAGAGAGTTATTTACTTTACGTAGTTCCTTGGAACCGTTAAGGGACGTGATAAAGGCAATTCTGCACCCGGAGGATGACAAATGGAGAACCAGATACCGGGTTTTATTTAGTGATATCCACGATGATTCTATAAGATTGGTGGAATTGACAGAGGTCTATCGCCAGATGGGATTGGATTTAATAGAGGGACATGTGTCTTTTAATTCACAGAGGATGAATCGGGTGATCATAATACTGACTGTAATCACGACAATTTTTATGCCCTTGACATTTATTGCAGGCATATACGGCATGAATTTTGAGTATATGCCTGAACTTCATTGGAGATACGGTTATTATTTAGTTCTTGCGCTGATGGGATTAATTGCCTGGGCTATGGTTTTATGGTTCAAGCGTAGAAGCTGGTTCTAAGATGGTCTCGGTTTACTAATTTTACATAAAAACCCACGAAAATATCCTTGTCATACAGGACTATTCGTGGGCAAAATTATTTTTATTCTACTGATTACAGGCTATGATGAAGTAATAACAATGGACTTTCTAGGATGCCGTTGATTGCTTATTGCTGTTAAATAATAATTGGCCTGACTTAAATATTCATATTATATTTTTTCATTTTGACATAAAGCCTGGAGCGGCTTAAGTTAAGTATTTTGGCTGCCCTGGTCTTGTTTCCACCCGCTTTTTCAAGGGCCTCCAAAATCAAATCCCTTTCTACTTCATGCATCTTTTCACGATAACTGTCGGATTCCTTTGGTATTTTAATCTCACTTCCGGACCTTTCACCCTCGCCAAGCATATAAGGCGGCAAGTGTTCAATTCTTATATTGCCTGAGCGGGCGTAATTAACTGCCCTTTCTACGACATTTTCCAGTTCCCTTACATTCCCAGGCCACCTGTGCCGGCACAGCATATCCAGGACTTCTCTCTCAAACCCTCTTACGTCGGCGCCAAGGATTCTGTTATATTTTTTGAAAAAACTTTTTGCCAGGAATTCGATATCCTCTCGGTGTTCCCATAACGGGGGCAAGTGTATATTTATTACATTCAAACGGTAATATAGATCTTCCCGGAAAGTGCCTTCAGCAATCCCCTTTTCAAGTTCTTTATTTGTAGCCGCCAAAATGCGGACATTGACTCTGATACTCCTGGTACCGCCCACCCGCTCAAATTCCCGCTCCTGTATTACCCTCAGTATCTTGGCCTGGAGGGCCAGTGACATGTCGGCAATCTCATCCAACAAAATAGTTCCCCCATCGGCCAGTTCAAAACGGCCCGGCTTCCCGTTTTTTAACGCTCCCGTGAAGGCCCCGGGCGCATAACCGAAAATCTCCGCTTCCAATAAGCTTTCTGAAATTGCAGCGCAATTGATTTTAATAAATGGGCCGTCGCTCCTGTCGCTGCACATATGAATGGCCTTGGCTGCCAGTTCTTTACCGGTGCCGCTTTCGCCGGTAATCAGGACAGTTGACGTGCTTTTTGACACCCGGGCGATTTCCTGTTTTATGCTCTTAATAGCAGTGCTTTCTCCAATTATGCCATCCATTACGTCCCAGGCTGTTTTGGTTTTTTGAAGCTCTTCCTCATAATAGGCAACCTTGTTCTGTAAAGATACCAGTTTTTCAGCCAGTTCCTTGATTTCAGGCAACTGGGGGAAAATTATTCTTCCTACCGCCCCTACAACCCTGCCCTCTTTAATAATAGGTAGCCTTGAAACAATAAGAGACTTGCCCCGGATATTTTGAATATCACTAGTCTCGGGAATGCCTGTCTTCGCCACAATGTGCAGCCTGCTGCCGCTAATTACTTCCGTTACGTGCCTGTCGATAATATTTTCAGGAGATACGTCCATAAAATCGTCAAAAATACGGTTGGAAAGTGTAACATTACCCTTTTCGTCAACCACAATTATCCCGTCACCTATGATATTGAGGACAGTATCCAGAGTACGGTTGATCTCCTTAACGGCTTCCAGTTCCCTGCCCACAAAATTCAGTTCGGTAAGGTCTTGGAAGATGGCAATGGCCCCTACAACCTTACCCATATGCGTTAACGGTGTAATATTTACAACAGTTGAAATCTCCCCGCGCCTGTATTTAAGCATGACATTATCCTCGCTGTGCTCCAGGGCCGCAGTCAGATCCAAATCCGGCAGCACATCACTTAACGGCAGACCAAGACAGTTCTCCTCCCGGATGCTGAAAATTCTCTCTGCCCCGGTGTTTACCAGAGTAATAAAACCCTTACAATTGATGGCGATGACCCCGTTATGCATTGAATTAAGGATTGCCTGAAATTTTGTGTTAAGCAGTTCCGATCTCTCAAGCAGAGCTAAAACCATATCGGCTTTATTGAAAACCCCTACCACTCTTTCCTCCGCATCAATTACAGGAGCTGCGCCAACCATGCTATTTTTAACAATCACCGCGACCTCGTCGTAAGGAAGGTCGTCACTCAAGAAATATGGGGTTTTATTCATGTACTGATCTATGGCCATGTTTAAGGAAGCGCCGTTTAACAGCGCGTCGTAAAGGTTTGTCCTGGTAAAAATGCCCAGTAGTTTCATATCGGAGTCAACCACCGGAATAATGTCAATTTTATTATGCCTGAAATCTCGCACGGCTTTTTCAAGTGTTTCTCCAAGACGAAGGTATACCACCTGGTTGCTGATTATATCTTTTAGAAGCAAAATAGTCACCTCGCCCGACTGCCGAATGCAGTTTAAATTCAAAATCGCATTGTCCGGTGTTATATGTAATTACCTTATCATAACTGCCGCTCTGCGGGCAATTGGTGATTCTATCCTTTTTTTATACCATTAGAAGATAATCACTTATATAATTTCTCTTTAAATAAAGGGCCGGACACCTGTTTAAAGATTTCCGGCCCTTTGGTTATTGTTGTATTTTTGCCTTGGCATATCCACCGCACAGCTTCCGGGAAAAACATACTATTTCGGCTGCATCCGGATTGCTCCATCAAGCCGTATAGTAGTACCGTTCAGCATGGGGTTGCGTACAATCTGCTCTACAAGCATGGCAAACTCGGAGGATTTTCCCAGACGTGGGGGGAACGGGGTCATTTTACCCAAAGCCTCTTTTGCGCTTTCAGGCAACACGTCAAACATAGGAGTTTCGAAAACCCCCGGGGCGATCCCCAGCACACGAATTCCGATTGCAGCCAGTTCACGGGCCAAAGGCAGGATCATGCCTACAATCCCTCCCTTGGAGGCGCTGTAAGCCGACTGACCAATTTGTCCCTCAAATGCAGCCACTGAGGCGGTATTGATAATAACCCCTCTCTCCCCACCATCGTTGGGAGCATTTTCAGCCATCTTTTCAAGGGCAAGACGTATTACATTAAAGGTGCCGATAAGGTTAACTTGAATGATCTTACTAAAGTTCTCCAGAGGCATGACGCCTTTTTTCCCCAACACCTTTTGCGCGGTAACGATACCCGCGCAATTGACAACAATATGAATGCCTCCGAATTTTTCCACGGTTGTATTTACGGCATTTTGCACACTTGCTTCATCCGCCACGTTTGTGTTGATAAAGATTGCCTGCTCACCCAATTCAGCGGCCAGCTTATTGCCTTTCTCTTCCGCCATGTCCAATAAGGCAACCTTTGCTCCTTGCGCGACGAAGTTTCTGGCTACCGCCTCACCCAGCCCTGACGCTCCTCCTGTTATCAAAGCAACAGAAGCTTTAATTTCCATTATGTACCACCTTTCTTCAATTATATTAGTATATTAGTATACACGATTAAGTATACACCGATTTCATTGCATTGTCATACTATTTTATATTTTACAAAAGCGAAAAGGTAATGGCCACTCCCTCACCTGAAGTATAAAGAGCGGGCTCGATTACCTTGTGGCCGGTTTTAACTTTACAGCCGATAATTTTATCCGGTAAATTGTCCGGATCAACGCCTTCCAGATTACCCATCAGCCAGGGACCCTCTTCCATCTCGGCCATGGCAACGATATACGGCGGATTGAAACCATCGGGCGCCACTCTGATCACGGTGAAGGTTTTGATTTCACCTTTCCCGCTTAGCTGCACTACCTCTACTTCGGTACTGCCGCATTCTGCGCAACAGATTTTCGGCGGCGCAGTATAAGAGCCGCATTGTTTACATTTCAGCCCCAGGAGCTTCCCTTCTTTTAATCCTTCGTAAAATTCAATGTATGTCAGCGGATAGGCCATTATATTTCCCTCCTTATATGCCGTAAATTATATTCACCACAGTAGCCAGGTCGCCTCCCAGGGTATCGGTCATGCCTACCCTTGCTCCCTCAACCTGCCGCTCTCCACATTCTCCCCTTAGTTGCTTGACAATTTCATAAGCCTGGGCGGCTCCTGTGGCGCCGATGGGATGCCCCTTGGCCTTAAGGCCGCCGGAGGGATTAATCACTATCTTTCCTCCGTAGGTGGTTTCACCCTTTTCCGCGGCTTCGCTCCCCTTGCCAAATTCAAAAAAGCCCAGCCCTTCGCTGGCCACTATTTCAGCTATGGTGAAGCAGTCGTGCAGTTCGCAGACATCTATATCCGCGGGGGTCAGGCCGGCCATCTTATAGGACTGTGCCGCAGCGGCCTCTCTGACCCTTATCCTGGTAACATCCTTCTGCCTGTGCAGTGGGCCGTTTGATCCCTGCCCCACCCCAAGAATGTACACCGGCTTGTCGGTCAGCTTTTTCGCAGCTTCTTCGGAGGCCAGCACGATAGCGGCAGCCCCGTCGGAAAAGGGACAGCAGTCTAAAAGCTGCAGCGGATCGGCTACCATCATGCCGCTCAACACCTTTTCAACAGTTATTTCTTTTTGAAACTGGGCCAGCGGATTCTTTACCCCGTGTTTGTGGTTCTTCACAGCCACCATGGCCATGCGCTCCTTTAATTTTTCTAAAGGAATACCGTATTTTTCGGCATACATCCGCGCCACCATGGCGAAAGCTCCCGGAAAGGTAATCCCGCTAAACTCCTCGTACCTGCTGTCGGTCCCCATGGCAAAAGTACGCGTGGCCAGCGGTGTGCCCATGGCCGTCGCCTTTTCCGCGCCGCCCGCCAGGACAATGTCGTAAAACCCCGAGGCTACCCACATGAAAGCGTCCCTGATGGCCACGCTGGCCGAGGCGCAGGCCCCCTCCACCCGGGTTGACGGCGCGTCTACAGGCATGCCTATTTCATTGGCACAAAACGGGGCTATGTTAAATTGACCTTCTTCAAAATCTCCCAACCCATTACCCATAAAAAGTGCTTGTACATCTTTCGCCCTGATGTCTGACCCTTCAATGGCTTCCATGGCGGCTTCCGCAAACATCTCCACCTGACTCTTGGCGGACGGGCCGAATTTAGTCATACCAACGCCTACAACGGCGACTTTACGCATATTATGAGAACCCCCTTCATATTCCAAGAAAACGAACTTGTAAAAAGATTAATTTCTCAGAATTATACAATTATTTTACCATTAAGCCGGTAGTTACAACCTGCACACTCTAGGGGTAACATCGCCATATAATACTAGTCCCTTATTCAAACAGGTAAATCTCAGCGATGCTTGAAGTCGGGCCTACGTTTTTCGGTAAAGGCCTGTATACCCTCCAGGCGGTCCTCGGTATCAAACAGCAGGCCAAACCCCCTTGACTCGTACTGCAATGCCCTGGCCATATCCAGCTCAAAACCTGTGTTTACCAGATCTTTTATGGTAGCAAGAGCCAGTGCCGGCTTGCCGGCTAATTCTTCAGCCATTTTCAAAGTGGTGTTGAAAAGCTCTTCCGGGGGTACTACCTGTTGGACTAAGCCTATCTGGAGAGCTTCCAAAGCTTTTACGGTCCGACCGGAAAACAACATCCACTTGGCCTGGCCGGGCCCGACCAGGCGGGGTAGGCGCTGTGTCCCTCCGGCCCCTGGCAGCAGTCCCAGGTTTATCTCCGGCAGGCCCATCCTGGCGTTATCAGAAGCGATACGGATGTCACAGGCCAGTGCCAGTTCCAGGCAGCCACCAAGAGCAACCCCTGCGATGGCTGCGATCACCGGCTTGGACAAATTTTCTATCATAGAAAATAAATCTTGGATCTCCCTGCTGAAGTTGTAACCGTCAAAAACGCCCGCCAAAGCAGCTATTTCATCAATATCCGCCCCGGCGCCAAAAACTCTTTCTCCACCGGTTACAATTACAGCCCTGATTTCTTCATCCTTTTGGAATTCAATAATTACTCTGGTTAATTCATCTACTACTGTCTTGTTCAGCGCATTCATTTTTTCCGGTCTGTTCAGGGTGATAATACCTACCGGTCCACGGCGCTCAACAAGTATGGTTTCCATTTAGTCACTCCCCCCATTGTTATAGTTAATTCTACCGCATAAAATTACACGCAAGGTTTATGCCAGCGTTTCGAATGTCACAAACAGGTTTTTGTAAAGTCTTCAGTTGCTATGAAAAAACCAGGGATCAACACAAAAATAGAATGTGTCAAACCATAATTTTTTCAGGGATTTTCTAATAGAAAAGCGTCCCGATAATAAGACATATGTCTTATTATCGGGACGCTTTAAAACAGATTAATATAAAGATAGCTGCAGCCGTATCTCCTTTTTTGCATTTATTCACCCTGAACCCGGCAGTGCTGAACCGGGATTAAGATAAAGTATCATACAGTTTCATAATGCGGTGCAATTTAACAGCCGACTCAAGTCCGTCATAAACGACAGATTTGTATTTTTCCATGGCCATACCCCAACTGTCGGCAGATCCTTTTCCGGGACGCCTGCCAAAAACCTCTTCTGCTTTAGATAAGGCAATTGTTTCGTGAGCAACCTGCCCCTGCTGCAAATCCTTCCGGTACTGGTTCAGTCTTACCCCGTCTACTTCTCCTGCAGATATGACGCCTTCCTCCAGGCATTTCTCCAATCCCTGCTCATACCATCCAGCCGCCTTGAGAAACTTTTCGGGATCCATTTTCACCGGCTCATCCCCCCTAATGGTATATTATACCCACAATTCATATTTTATGGCTATAAAGGTAATATAGTCCAACATTAACTGGGGTATAATTTTCCAGGATTATTTAAATAATAAATCATTAGACCGCCTAACTTTAAATCCGCATCTCGCTGAACAAGCAAAAAACCGGGGTCAGTTCCTGTCCCCGGTTTTTTGCGAAGGCTGTTTAAGCTGGTTAATAAATTACTATTTGCCGCAGCAGCTATTTTTGTTCGGCTGGCCGGAGCAGCAGTTGCCATGACCATGGCCGTGACCCTGCTGGTTCGTGGTGCAGCAGGATTGCTTGCTTTCTTCCTTTTTGACGGGCTGGCAGCAATCCTTGCCGCTGCCCTTGGCATCTTCACAGCACATATATAAACCTCCTTTCCGGGGTAGTTTTTATACTTCTAATACAACTACAACCGGTAATACAACCGAAATAGCTGGGCATAAAAATTACTGCCCAAAAAAATCTACCACCTTCTGCCAGATATCCCAGTTCACCGTGCAGTATAAAAAGCTGCCCTGCTTATCGATATTGATCAGCCCTGCGTTTTTAAGCTCCTTTATGTGGTGGGATATGGTAGAGGGCGCCAGGTCCACCACCCTGCCCAACTCACCCACACAGCAGCGGCCATCATGCCGGCCGCAGCAGCTATGCCCCTCACGTACACGGAAGCCCTCCCTGTGCAGCAGTTCCTGAAATATGAAAAGCCTGTGGGAATTGGAAAGGGCTTTAAAAATGTCGGCCAGTTCCTCCATACAAACCACCATTTCGATACTATTAGAATTATAGTATTCCTACTTTACCCTTTTGTCAAGTGAGTCAGGGAACGGTTCCTCGACTCATTTTGGCCCGCTGAATGTTGTTTCTGTCAATGCCTATAATCCCGGCTATCTCACCTATTGATAAGTTTGAAGTCCTTTCCGGTTGAATTTATCCAGAAAAAGGAGTTGTTTTTAGTGTCACAAACAACTAAGACCACAGGGTTTTAACTCCCCGCGGTCTCTTGGCTTTCATGGCAAAATACCCGCCCTCAATTCAGAATCTTCAGCTTTTCGGACAGTTCCTTTTCCAGGTCGCTGATGAGGTTAGTGAGATCGTTTTTGATAACCTGATCCGCTTCGTTTTCCACATGTTTTCTCAATAAATCTATCAGTTTTTCCAGCGACTCTATATTTAGTTTGCAGAAAATATCTAGTTTTTGTATGTTTCCTGTAAGCCTGTCGATTTCTTTATACATTTCAGCGAAATATTTACCCGCAAAGCCGTACTCCCTATTCAGATCTCCAAGGGCTTGCTTGATCCTTTGCAGTATGCTTAAAATTTGTTCCATGGACCCGCTGTGCATATTTATCCCCTTATTTCTTTATATTTATCACAGTCTCCACAATTCTTTTCAGATTTGTAAATTCAGTGATTACCACCGGGCTGCTTTCATTATTCAAATGTTCAGCCAGTATATTCCGGAAGACCTGTAATGTGGAAGAATCACACTTCATAAATATATCAATCCACTCTTTCACAGCAACTGTTTCGTGGCAAAGGTCGGACAGCAGCCCGTATACCTTGCCAAAATCATCTTCCCTGACGATATGGTTATATTTACACTCTACATGATTTAAGCGCGATTCCACCGTGTGTATGGAATGTAAAATTTCCGTAAAAATATTTTTCATGAATTTTCACTTCCCACTATTTATTTACTGTGTCAATTATATACAGCAAACACCTGTTTGTAAAGACTCACTATAAATCGCCGGGCATCACCGCGCACGGACCGGTGGCGCATTTCCCGCATACATCGCAGACCCCTAGATCATCATAGCGGGCGTCCACCTCCAGCAGCCTGCGGTAGCAGGCAGGTTTGTCCAGCCCTTCCACGGTCAGGGCTCCGGTGGGGCAGGCCTTGACACAGTACAAACAGCTACCGCTGCGCTTGTACAAACATAACTCCCTCTCCGGGCGTGGCGAGGGATCCAGTTCAGCATCCAGCACCAGGCTACCCAACCTGCCGGAACACCCGGCCGATGTAATGAGCATATGATGAACACCAAAGGTGCCCAGTCCGCACATGTAGGCCACATGTTTATGAGACCAGAAGGAGACCAGCGCTACCGGGTCAAAGTTGTGGGTGGGGTATTGCCAGGCCGCTTTGACCCCGATCCCCGCCAGCCCGGCAGCTATTTCTTCACATATGGAACTAATTAAACTGTTGGTTATTATGTAAGCCTCCGCCCACTCTCTGGCGACATATTCATGCTCCCGGTTCAGCCGGGACAACTCAGCCCTGAATGGCAGAAAAAAAGCCATCACCGTCCTGGCACCGGGCAGGATATCCTCCGGCAGTAGGTGGCCCGGCCCCACCAGTTCCTTTAAACTATTAAAACCGGCATCCGAAGCCCGGGCATAACCCACCAGCGGCTCCCTGTAACCGGGAAAAGGACCTGCGGCACGCGTTTTTTCTTTTATAGTTTTTTCAATTAAATTTTTCATTTGCATAATACTCAAAGCATAATAATTCTTTAGCACCCAGACCGCCCATGTATAATATCCTATTATAAAGTTGGAATCATTATATAACAATGATATAATTTTTTTATAATTAATACTTAATTTATATTATTGTTTTTGGAGGTTTGGATTATGTCACTGGTTCGTGAGGCCGAACTGCCCGGCCTGGGCAAAAAATTTGAGGTTGCCCTGGAAAACGGGGATAAGGTAGTGGTTGTCATCCATGACGACGGTACCAGAGAGGTTTATCACTTTCCGGAGAATGAAGACGAACCCTCCGGCCAGTTTGTATTCTCCGACCAGGAAGCTAGACGCATAGGCTCCATTATCAGCGGCGCCTATTACGAACCTAAAGCTCTGGAGAAGCTGGAAACGGACATCGCTGATCTCAGGATTGAATGGCTTAGAGTGAAAGAAAATTCACCTATAAACGGCAAAAATATCGGCGATCTGGCCCTGAGAAAAAATTTCGGCATCAACGTTATTTCCGTTATTGACGACAAATGCCGGAACAGGACCGAGGCATGCCGCATCAACCCCGGCCCCGGCTTTTTGTTTAACCCCGGCCAGATGATAATTGTAGCCGGCAACACTGAGAAAATGAAGCAGTTTAAAAAGGATATGTTTCAACCAGGGGGGTAAAAATGACCCATGTAGACCTGTCTAATATTGCCACCGTCTTTTTGTTTATTGCGCTGGCCACCATCGTTTCCGCACGTTTCAACTTTTCATCCATACCTTTTCTAATCATTCTTGGTATGCTGGTAGGGCCCCACGCCCCCGCTACCGGCAGCTTGTCCCTGCAACTGGTATCCCCCGGCGAATCGGTAGAGTTGCTCTCCCGTCTGGGAGTTTTACTGATGCTCTTTTACCTGGGACTGGAGTTCTCTGCCGGCAAGCTGGCCGCCTCCGGTAAATCCCTGGCTAAAAGCGGAACCGTATATGTCGGCCTGAATTTTTTACGGGGTGTATTACTGGGCTGGATAATCTTTCAGTCCTGGACCGAAGCCCTGATTATGGCAGGCATCACCGGCATTTCCAGCAGCACCATCATCACCAAACTGCTGGTAGATTTAAAAAGAACTGCCAACCCCGAAACGGAACTGATTCTTGGTATTATGGTTTACGAGGATCTATTCATCGCCATCTACCTTTCCGTAATGTCCGGAGTTTTGCTCACAGGAACCATAAACCCGTGGCTGCTGCTGCCCGGCATACTGGCCATACTGGCGCTAATCCTGGTGGTGTTCACCCTGGGCCGGCACATGGCCGGGTTACTGGACCCGCTACTGAAGTTTAAAAATATTGAATGCTTCACCGTGGCCGTTTTCACACTGCTGCTCTTTACAGCCATAGGGGTGGAAAAAATCAATGTGGCCGAGGCCATCGGGGCACTACTGTTGGGTCTAATACTGGCGGAAACCACCCACAATAAAAAGGCTATACAAATTATTACACCCATGCGGGATCTTTTCGGGTCGGTGTTTTTCTTTTCCTTTGGCATGGCCATTGATTACAGGCTTTTTCAGGAGGTAGTCCTTATCGCTCTGACTGCAGTGGTGGTAACGGTGGCGGGAAATATAGTATCCGGCCTGCTGGCGGCCTGGCTTTCCGGCTACAAACAAAGAAGGGCCTTTAATGTAGCTTTTACTATGATGGCCCGGGGGGAATTTTCGGTAATTCTGGCCAGCCTTGCGGTTTCCGCCGGGGCGAGCCCGCAACTTCCCAGCATTGCCGCGCTGTATGTGCTGGTACTGGCCTTTATCAGCCCTGTGCTGGCTAAAAACTCCAGGAATTTTTACGATTATTATTTAAAATTCAAAAGCTTCCTGCCGTACAAAAAAAATACCGACGCAAGAAAGGCTGCACAGTAAAAATAACTTCCCCTATCCGCCCGGGGCTATATCCACGTACTCCGTGTGGCTATACCCTTCTACATCACACTGAAAGGCGTAGCATAAAAATTCGTCCAGCTCAAATGTGCGCCCGTCATTTTTTTGGATCACAATTTCGTTACCGGGATCATAATAAAATCTTTCCAGGTCGCCCGCTATGGGGTAAGCGCTGAAGTTTAGCCCTCCCTGGCCGGACCCCGCCAGGTAATCCCGCAGGTTTTCCTGCGTCCGGCAGCGGATAAATTCCCTGTTATCCCTTTGAACCAGCTGGATTTCCGGACTTTTATCATGGGTTATATGAACAGGCATGTCGCGCACCATGAAACACTCCCTCAGCTTATTTTTTCCTCTCTGGCCAGGCTGCCGGACCATTTGCCGCAACGATCCCCCCAGCGGGCAATAACATCGGATTCCTCGTATATCTCCACCACCTCGCAGAGATTGGGACAACCGTCACATTCAAATCCTCCGGCTTTAAATTCCGTCCCGGCAACTCTAAAGCCCTTGAACCCCGTGAGCATGCTCCCGGACATTTTTTCCCTGGCCAGCAGGCCTGCGCCAACCGCCCCCATCACATTGTAGTGAGGCGGCACTATCACCTCAAACCCCAGTTCCTTTTCAAAGGCCTTTTTCATGCCGGAATTGGCCGCCACCCCTCCCTGGAACACAACCGGAGGCAATATTTCCTTGCCCTTGGCCAGGTTGTTGAGATAGTTGCGCACCAGCGCCTCACATAGACCCGCCAGTATATCAGCCAGATTGTAGCCCATCTGCTGCTTGTGAATCATGTCTGATTCCGCGAAAACCGCACAGCGCCCGGCTATGCGTACCGGCAGGGTTGATTGCAAGGCTAGTTCACCAAAGCTGTCTATGGGTATAGTAAGTCTGGCCGCCTGCTGATCCAGAAATGAGCCGGTCCCGGCGGCACATACAGTATTCATGGCGAAATCAGCCACCATACCTTCCCGGAGTAATATAATTTTTGAATCCTGGCCCCCGATTTCCAGTACCGTACGGACTCCGGGCACCAGGGTGGAGGATGCCACAGCATGGGTGGTTATTTCATTTTTAATCACATCAGCCCCGGTAATAACCCCCGCCAGGTGCCTTCCGCTGCCCGTAGTGCCAACGCCCCTGATTACCGTCCTGGCGGGAAGACACCCGGACATTTCGCTCAAACCCTGCTGCACGGTGGCTATAGGCCTGCCGTTGGTACGCAGGTACAGAGCCTCCCGCACCGTACCACCCTCATCAAGAAATACCAGATTTGTACTCACAGAGCCAACATCTATCCCCAAATAGCCTTTCATCAGGCCAGTACCTCCTTTGCGCTGCTTTTTCTGTACAATAAATCGGTAAAAGCCTCCAGCCTGGTGGTCATGCCGGCCTCACCGGACTGTTCGTCCACAATCAGGGTCATAATGGGTATATCCAGGTCGTTGCTGACGCCCGGCAGAATGCTCTGGGCCACTATTTCAGGCATACAGGTAAAGGGCAATAACTGTATAATGCCGTGGTAACCGGACCTGGCATAGAACACGGCGCTGCCCACCGTTTCTTGACCGTGCCCGCCCACGAAGTGGTTTAGATACGGGGAGGCGGAGCGGCAGTACTCCTTACTGCTTCTCAGCCCCCTGATAAATCCCATGAACAGGTGGTCGTTGACCCATTCACTGAGGTATATGGAGCGGTCCACCTCTATACCCATGCTGCCCAGCCGCCTCTCTATGTCCTGGTTGGCGAAAGGTTCCAGGAGGGTGTATATTTCGCCCACCAGAGCAACCCTGAGTACCGGCCTTTCCTCCGTCCGGACTTCCCCCATTATTTCAACCCCCCCGGCGGAGGCTTTTTCCAGTTCCCTGAAATCAGTTGCCCTGACCACCTCAGCCAGCGCTTGCTGCAATGCCCCGTCAGTGCTGCCCATCTTAATTTCCCTGGGCCTTCTGACCATAGCCAATCTTTCCAGTTCGTCCACCGCCAAGGCTTTGCGGTAGCCGAAGCGTATGCCCCTGATTACCTCCAGCCAGGAGCTTTTCCCGGTTATGTACCTTATTTTGGCCAGAAGTTCCCCGATATGCTTTTCCGGCGGCTCCATCACCACCAGATGATAATTATAGCCCAGGTCTTTAAGAATCTCGTGCTCTACTTGGGCATAGTAACCGAAGCGGCAGGGTCCGCAGCCGCCAGCCATAACTATGGTGTCGGCGCCGTGTTCCGCCGCCTCCATAAAGTTGCCCAGGTTAAGTTTCATGGGCATGCAGGCGAATTCAGGCGAGTGTTTCGAGCCCAGGGAAAGAGTCCTTTTGCTCGAGGGCGGGGGCACCACCACTTCCACCCCCAGGTATTCCAGCATGGCCTGAAGACAAATCCACATGTGTCCCATGTGGGGAAAGGTTACCTTCATCTACTAAATCCTCCGCAATATTTTAACTGCCGCTGGCCAGGCGCAAGTTAATCATGTCGGTAAAGGCCTCCAGTCTGGTGACAACCCCCGCCTCACCGGTATGTTCATCCAGGGTCAGATTCAGGAAAGGCTTGCCGCCCATTCTACTTACAAACCTCTCGATCAATTCGCCGGTCATAGAGTCCGGCCCGCAGGCGAAGGAAGCCACGTGCACCAGCCCTTTTATACCGGGATCGGAAAGATAGTGCAGGGCTCCGCCGGTCATATTGCGGCCCAAGGTCCAAAAAAGTTTTTTGGGCAGCCTTCCCGCATGGTGGCGCAACGTCTCCTCACTTAAATGATCCTGTGTTACCACCCTGAAACCTGCTTTTTCCAGCCTTTTGATCAGATTCATGCTTATAAAACCGTCGTAAATGTTATAGGGGTGGCCTATAACAGCCACCACAGGCCTGCTGCGAACATCATCTTGCTCCAGGGCGGCCTTTTCCGGCGACTCTACTGCCAGCTTAATGGCGTCTTCAGGCATATACCCCCTTTGCAGCAGGGAGATATGCCTTCTATGTGCCCGAAGGGCCTCCCGGTAAGCAAAATAAACCTTGGCCGGGTTACTTCCTAATACTCTGCCTGTTTCGCTAAAAGCGGTAAAAAGATCCCCCTCCCGCCGGTACTGATTGAAATTTGTCATAATCAGCGGGGGCAAATCCTGTGCACACTGCTTCACCATATCCGGAAAGCCCAGAAATTTAGGGCATATATATTCCCCCGGGGAAACGCTCACCAGCCTGGGCAGGAATATAGAGTCCGCTTCTTTTAATTCGGCTACGTGGCCGAAGGCCACTTTAACCGGCAGGCAGGCCTCGTCCACGCAAAGCCTGGCGCCCTTTTCCAGAATGCCTTTAGTGGTATGACCGGATACCACCACCTGCAAGCCCAGTTTTTCAAAAAAAGTCTTCCACATGGGGAAATACTGATAAAACAATAAAGCTCTGGGTATGCCAATTTTTACTGTCAATAGAACCCCTCCGCTAATATATTATGGACAAATAAAATGCTGGTTATCCCTGCCAAAAAAGCCTGCTTTGGGGGCAGGCTTTTTTGGCAGGGATAAATTTTGGTATGGCTTTTTTTATTTTTTATTATCCCCCCGCCGCCTGCCCAGGGGCTTGCCTGCCGGTGCGGGAACGTGCTGTTTGATCGGATCTTTAGTTTTTAACGCGCTGGGGCGGATATTATTCATGGCCACAGGGGTTCTAATCAGCACTCCTTTAATGGCCCCGCTGTTAAAGGGTATAACCGGCCAGAGGTAAGGAACACCAAAGGACCGGGTGGTAGCCAGGAGAATTATGAAAGCCGCGACGCCTACGATAAACCCGGCCAGTCCAAAAACCGCCACCATTACCAGCAGGAAGATGCGCGCCAGCCTGTTGGCCAGAGAAAGCTCATAACTGGGGGTTAGGAACGTGCCTACTGCGGCGGTAGCTGCATACATAATCACTTCCGGACTGAACAGTCCCACGGTGGTGGCTATTTGCCCTATCAGCAAGGCGGCGATAAGGCCTGTGGCCGTCGCCAGAGCCGTTGGTGTGTGAATGGTGGCCATCCTCACCATGTCGATGGCAACCTCGGCAACAATTAACTGAAAAAATATTGGTACGGCTGCGGCCTTGGCCGGTCCGATAAATTTAAGCGCCGGAGGTAGCAGATTAGGGTGCAGCACCGCCAGTAGCCATAGGGGCAGAAGAAAAAGGGATATAGCCACCCCAATATATCTGATCCAGCGC
This sequence comes from uncultured Peptococcaceae bacterium, assembly GCA_964643075.1. GTDB lineage: Bacteria > Bacillota > Desulfotomaculia > Desulfotomaculales > Desulfocucumaceae > Desulfocucumis. The sequence continues at coordinate 11,994 of CAZXQO010000027.1, read as the reverse complement.
AGGTAAACGCCCACCGTGGGGTTTTGCCGGAATTCCTCGGCATGCTGCAAATGGTGCCAGAATGTTGTGGGAGTTATCATCACGCTGGGAGAGGTATCCACCAACACCAGCACATGTCCGTCCAGCAAATGTGTGGCAGCTACATCCGGCCTTTCGGTATATCTCACCTTAGGGAAAGGGTTCCAGTAGGAACCGGGAGAGATTAGTTCCTCCACGGCTTTCTCGGCCATGGGAAGACCATCAATCTTGATTTGATCGATATTCTTTTTGACGTTTTTCACTAGCTGCGGGTTAGCTACATCCTCTATATAACACATAACCACATCCGTTTTGGAACGAAACCCCGCCTGCATTACCTCCATACGCAGCCTGGGATCCCTGATCCTCCTGCGTATCAGAGCGGTGTTGAAAACCAGCGTCTCCACGAAACCGTCCCTGGAGCCCCGCACCACCTTCTCCAAATCGGGCTCGGCTGGCATGCGGGCCGGGTACGTCCTGGCGTCAATAATTATGGCCCGGTCCTGACCGTCAATTAATAGTGCCTGAGGACCCATGTGTACTTTTTGAACAACATCCTCCAGGTTATCTACCTGGTTTACCTCGGTATAATCGACGAAGCGGTGGAATATTTTATCAAAGGTATGTATTCCTATCTCTTCGGGATTGATTCTCGTTAGATTTTCCAGCAACATGGTCACAATCTGGTCGTTGGTAAGGCCGTCAATGAATAATAGGGCGGCGTTTACGTTACCAAATTTCAACTCCCTTATGATAACGTCAAAATTTTGCTCTACAGCCATATTTTCCTTAAGATAGGCTATATTCTGTTCAAGCCTTTTGCTAACGGGAGTTTTCAACATAACCACTCCTGTCCATAATTTCTCGCAGCGCCTTGGTGGTAAGGGGAGAACCCCGGTCGGGATCGTCCACCCCGTCCATTTTGCCGATATCACCGATACCCACCACCACCGGTATGTTTAGCCTGTCCAGTATTTCCACCGTATCGCCCTCCAGGTAATGATCCGTGCCGGGCCTCTGGTGGCCCAGTTTGTCCACCGGCCCGGAAACTATACTGCCTTCACAGGTAACGGATTCATCCACAGTAGTGCCCGCTGTATACAGTGTATTGGAGGCCACCGCCAATGCCCCCAGCACGTTAATATCCGGGTGGGCGGCTATATATTCCAGCGCCCTTTCCCCTTTCCCGGTGCCCTGCTTCCCCCGGTCATCCAGCATCACCACCACCGGGTCATGCGGAGCCGACTTTATCATGTTTACTATTTGCTCCCCGCTAAGTCTGGTCGGGTTTCCCGCCGACGTGGAAATGCAGCGTGCCCCTATATTCCCGGCTGCCCTTTCTACTGCCCTCTTGGCCACCCGGTCACCATCCGTAACTAATATTACACTTCTTTTCATCTCTTCCTCCGCAAGTAGTACGGTTTCAGCACATCTATTATGATTCCACCCTGCCGGGAGATTATACGAAAGAAGGGCACCGTCCGGTGCCCTTCTTTCGAGCTTACGCCTTGTGCGCAAGTTTCAAGTTTGCCTTGTAATTCGTTACTCTGCCGTTTTCCACATTGGCGGTAAAATTAACGACCTCTACTGCCACAATTTCATTTATACTTCTTGATGCGTCTGTTACCGCCGACTGCACGGCATCCTTCCAGCCGCTGTCGGAATGGCCAACCATTTCAGTTACCTTTACGTTCATTATTCATGCCTCCCAATATGTAAAAATTCAATAGTATTATTTAATATTGGGCTGTTTTTTATGCAGGTAAATGTCCACAGGGTAAAAATTTACCGGCTCCATGTCCTCACCTTCTGGGAGACCACTCCTAAAGCTGCGCCTGACCGCTTCTTAGCCAGTCAGCCAAACCGTCAAGGGAGCCCGTCCAGTCCACTTTAAGATTACCATGAGAAGCGCCGATTAAATAATCGGTAACAAGATAAGTCTTCATACCCACACTGCCCGCCACCATATCCTCCTCCGCATCGTTACCGGCCATAAGACATTCCTCCGGCCGCACCCCGAGCTTTTCGGCAATTTCCAGGTAAATGTCCGGGTTGGGCTTGCAGAAATGCATTTCCTCGTAACAGGCGACCACTCCCCAGGGCTGATCATCTATACCCGCCCAGGCCATACGCTGACGAACCGCTGTTAGCGGGAATACGGGGTTGGTGGCCAGGGCTATGCGCAGACCTCTGTCCAGTGCAGTTTGTACCACCCGGCGAGATAACTGCGGGCGGGGCCTGGCCACCCGGGCCAATTCGGAGAACTTCTCGGAGTAAAATTTTTCTATCAGTGGTTTCAGATCCTCTATGCAATCCCCCAGGCGGACATTAAAATCAGCCCAGAACACATCCGCATTGGTAGCCGCAGGGCTTCTGTCCGCCACCATTTTGGCGGTACTTGCCAGCAGTGAATGGACAAAGCGTTGGGGCTCCACCGCCTGCCGCACGGCACCGGCTATCTCTTTTAAATATTCGCTCATAAATTTCCCGGTATCCACCGGGAGAAGAGTTCCGTCAAGGTCAAACAATACCGCTTTCAGCAAAATACCACCTCCGCACTTCCAGTTTATCACTATTGCCAAAGGATTTCACGCTATAAAATATATGCGTCGTTTACATGCCCTTATATGGAAAAAGCCAGTTCTCCTAATGTTCAAACCGGCTATACTGAAGAAACTGAATACCGCTTATAACCATGCCTGATTTGGGGTACGGGGAATTATACCCTTCTACAGGTGAACCTTATAAATTTTTTCATTTCAGGAGGATTTTTATACTTTTTGTTGAAATATCCAAATCAAGTTAATTAATGAAAAATAAGGAGGGTATTTAGTGAAAAAAATAACTGCCTTGATTTTGTCGGTAGCTTTTGTAATTGGAATAATTTTACCCAACATGGCTCAAGCAGGCGTCCAAGAAAAAACATACTACTATTCTGTGCTCTTTAACGAAGATAAGATTCCCAGTGATTTTAGTGTACAGCTGGCCACTTATGGAGGGGAAATTACCTATACTGTTCCTGAAATAGGATTTGCACAGGTAAAAGGAGATAATAATATCTTTTCAGAACTGAAGAGCTTGCCATCTGTAAACCTAGTTAATCCTTCAATTTCTTGGTCCATGCCTAAAGTTAAAGAAAACGAATTGAAAAGTGAATTAACTCTAGATACAGCTCCATCTTCCTTATGGGACCTCGAATGGGATATTAAACGTGTTACTGAAAATGGTACAAGTTATAATTTAGGAACCGGTTCCCATAACGTTGTAGTAGGGATTATTGACAGTGGTATTGATCCTGATCACCCTGATTTGGTTGCAAACCTGTTGCCGGGCTCGAAGAACTTTGTCCCAGCAGGTGGATTCCAGAATACTGAACCAAATGAAACAGGTAATATCGATGAATTTGATGATAAAATGGGGCATGGTAGTCACATCGCCGGAACCATTGCAGCACATGGAAAAATGTTAGGTGTAGCACCGGACACAGGAATCCGTGCTTATCGTGTATTTGGGGAATCCTATGCGGAGACTGCCTGGATCACTGACGCCATTGTGACTGCAGCAAATGATGGGGTCGATGTTATTTCAATGAGTCTGGGCGGTTATGATATAAAAGGTCAGGCTTTTTACACCAACCCTTTAACCGGAGAGAAAGTTGCATTAGGAAATGATGTTGCTGATTTCTTAGCTTATAAAAGGGCTATCCAATATGCAATAAATAAAGGTAGTTTAGTGGTCTCAGCAGCTGGTAATGAAGGTATTAATATAACAGCGAAAGGAAAGGTGACTGACTACCTGAACTCTGTATACGGTGGCAATGGTTTAAAATTTGTGGGGGCAGGATTTGAAGTGCCCGGCACTATTCCCGGCGCAGTGACAGTATCCGCAACAGGGCCTGATGATACATTAGCTCTATTCTCTAATTTCGGACCAGGTTTAATTGATATAGCTGCCCCGGGTGGAAATATATCCTTGTTACTTGAATATCAACAGAATGACAAGCTTGATGAATACTTTGCGAATGAACTCTATAAAAACGAATTTTGTTTAAGCACAGATAATCAAGGAGGTTATTTCTACAACGTAGGTACATCTATGGCAGTTCCTAAAGTATCTGCTGTTGCCGCCTTAATTATTGATAAGTATGGTAAAATAGGGCCTCGTAAGGTAGCAGAAATGCTCTATAAAAAGAGTGTTGAACCAGTAGATGGAAAAGAACAAGCTTATTTTGGAAGTGGCCGCTTAAATGCAGTTAAAGCTTTAACAGATTAAATTCCTTTACTGCCTTAGGACATACCAACGAATAATACGCTTAAGCTGCTTAATTGAGTTAACCTTCTACCCGTGCTGGGCCCGTGGCCCGGAATAGGGGATCATTATCAACATAAAACCGCCTGAACGGCGGTTTTTGTTTTTACGTTTTGTCAACTTGTAAGCAAGATCGTGAAAAAGGTGAGCTGAAGCAGAAATATGAGTGGCCAGTATGCAACCCAAAAGATACCTTTGGGAGTTATTCCCGATGTCCAAAGCTCCCCAGGAAAAGCATGCAAAGAGGAAGACAATGGAAACGTCCCCTTGGCATAGCGGGAATGAGTGAAATAAGCAATATTACGCTATAGTGTTAGCAAGGGTGTATTAGCCAGCACTAAATTTTACTCCGGAAGCACATACTCGAATTCCACGACCGTCTTGACCGTCCCACCTTCGGAGGAGCCCTCAAAGACCCTTTTACCCTTGACTCCCCGGGGGTTGATCTCATTTTTTTCCAGATCGTACCTGGACAGTACGCCTAATGCGCCGATGATATCCCCTTTTTCCGTATAAGGATCGGCGCCTGTTAATGTATGGTTAAAAGTAACCCATTCGGTATTTTTCCTATCGGGGTCGATAAGGATATATCCTTTTGTCCTTTCCCTATTAAGCACCAGCCTGACAGGCGCATCTTCGTTTAACTCATATGTTTCCGTCAGGCCTCCAGTACCCGTTGTTGTGCCTGTAATGGGCCCGACGCCCGGCCAGACAGTCTTGGTATGATCGTTGTATGAATAATTCATGGTCCTTTTGGTCAGGACAAAAGCATCGCCTTTTATATAATCAAGGTCGTAATATTTGATTTCATCACGGGATATAAATTCGTTTTGGATTGTCTTGGTCCCGGGGATGGTGAGTGTTTCCGTTATCCTGGTGTAGCCGCCCGCAGCAAGCTCGCAGTCACCGTCGGTTCGAATAAAATAAGTGGCCGTATTTATGTTTTGCAAATCGGCGTTGGAAAAAATAAGGACCACTGCCTTAACCTTTTCGGCGGGATTTCTCCGGCAAAACTCCCTCTTGGTAAGATCATTCCAGTCCTCCAGGTGCCAGGTGTCGCCTATTTTAATTAAAGCCTGACGTTTAAGGTTACTATCTGTGGATTTCGTCAGGAAATCAAATTCAACTTTTTTAACTTTGTCGCTATCAAAATGGTGGTAGATGTATTTTATACCGCCCATGTTTATATTGGGGACAGTATAATCCATCATATCCGGTTCATCCAGGAATATCTCTTCTATTGCTTCACCCGCCGGTGATTCATCAGGAAACTTGGGTATGTCCTGGTAGGCCTGCCAGGGTTCACGGTTCCAGTTGTAAAGGGCAAACTCGGCATAGACGTCTGCAAAATTTCCCACACAGTTCATCACAGCCTCGCGCACCTTGCCATTCTTGGCATTGTTTAGAATATTGGATATATACTGGTCATCGCCTAGATACTGGCTCAGGAAAAAGAAGAGCATGTAGCTGCTGTATTCTCTTTTATTGTTGTAACAAACACGTTCTTTATCCAGGGTATTGAAGAAAAGGTTGAGCCAGGCATGTTCAACATTATAGTCAGGATAGACATAGTTCTCCGACCACTTGGCCGTGGCTTCCATGAGCCAGTTGACGTCATAGTCATCCATACGAAACTTGTGTCCTATGTAAAACTGGAAACAGTGGAAGAGTTCATGCACAGCCGTAGACTGAAGCTTTTTATCGTCCAGGGTCTTTTTCAACAGGACGCTGCAGTTGTTTTCATTTTTATGCCAGATGGCGCCGCCGTCTAGACCCCCCTCCAGATTAATCAGCCAGACTTTGAAAGGGGCGGTAGGTTCAACGAGAAGAAGATCTTTATACATGGGCCAGGCTTTGGCAAAAGCCTCTTTAACTTTAATTGCCTTGCTCCTCATGTTTTCTTTTTCGGCAGCAGTCGCACCGGGGGAAGCATAGTAAATCCTGACCATTTCTTCCTGCCCGGCAGGGCTGAAGGTGATGGACTCCCAGGGTCCCTCCGCAGCATAGGCGGGAGGTACATAAGACAGCTGTGTGAGTATGCCTTTATTATCGCCTTTGTTTTCCGGATTGAAGAAACTGCCGGGCTGGTCAGGTTCCAGAATAAAAGGTTCGAATTTTTTCCTGGCCTCTGTACTTAAAGAGTCACAGTTGTCATAAATCCACTGCAGCTCGGCATTTAGTTCTATACCCTCTGCTGTGGAAACGCCTTTGTATTCGCCCGGCAGGCCGTCAGGGGCAAAGGCCGCCTGGAGACTAAGGGCCACTGCCTTCTCTTCGGATATTTTGCCGGAAAGCAGCGCGCTGTATATCTTATCGTAGCTGTTTTCGGGTACCGGCGCCTGTGCAGCCGATTCGATGATTTCCCGCAGGTCCTGGTCGAGGTCTTTGTTTTGCAAAACCTGCCCGGCTTTCCCGGACAGGTTTGTTCCCGTCGATTTCTTTGCATCATTATTATCCTTTTTTCCGTCCCAGCACCCGGAAGCTCCAAAAATGGAAAAGATAATAATTAATATTAAAAGAGGAATATAGGATTTCTTCATAAACCAAACCTACTAACCTGGAGAAGAATTGGCAGAAGACAAAATGTTATACGGCCTGATTGATTCATGTTTTCATCCTTTCTGGTTTCAACCGGGACTGCATTTCTCTTTCATAAGTCTGTCTACGCCGGGAGCAAAAAGATGATAACTTTCCTGTTGGTTTCGTTTGTTACCGGCCGGCATACCTTTCGGCCAGGTCACCCGCCACGGGGAGCTTGAAGCGTTCACCCTGGTAGGCTTTGACCATCAACAAGACCCAAAGGACAATGGATACCGACGTCAGTAGAAAGTTGATTACCTGGACCAAGGCCCACAGCCTCCACAGGCCCAGTGGGGTCAGGATCGAAAGAATTATGCTGATTCCCGTCAGGCCGCCGAAAGTGATGATCGACTGCATAGCGTGGAACCGCACGAAGGGGTCCTTCTCAATGATGAAAAAGACGATCCCGGTGAGCCACCCGAGCAGATAGCACAGCAGCCCTGCTACGTTCTTCTGCAAACCCGTCCCGGCCGGCGCGGCCGGGGTGCTTTCCGCCGCGCTCAGAGAAGCCCCGCACTGCTCGCAGAACCGGGCACCGGCAGCGTTATCGACACCGCAATTAGGACAAGACATTTGTACACCTCCCTGAATTTTCCGTTTTGGCGAAATCCCTCTCGCCTTAAACTGTATTCTTCTTTCCACTGTCTATTATATAACAGTAGTTATGCACTTGCAGTAAATTAGTACCAAAAAATTTCAAAAAATGCCCAAAACCCCTTGGCATTTTCAAAATCGCCCAACAATCAAAATGCATGGTACTTTCTACCATTACATTATCGATACGGGTCACCTGAGGTCTGTCCTGAGGTCTAGGGTGGCAAAGATTCCCCATGTCAAGGCATACGTTAGTATAAATGTGACAAGGGAGAACCGTCACTTGCATTATTCTCCTTTTATTATTTCAAATGCTTCTTTCAAATCCTCTGCTATCATAACCCTTTTGCTTTTCTCAATTAAATAGTTGCCCCCAGTCTGAAGATACGTTGGAAAAACTCTTTTATCACCTATGTAGAACTTTTCTTTCCGAATCTTATACGTTGAACCTGATGGTATTACTTTTTTACCAGTCTGCCTTTTCCATATATAATTCATGGCCTTTATCGCCACGTCACCCATCAGCATGTATATTTTTATGTTGTTAAAATAGCTTATTTCTTTCTCCAGTATATATGTACATTCTTTAATAGTGTTGGTGCCAATGGAATATTTTATCTTTCCGCATTTTACTGCTGTAGTAATGTATATGCCTAAATCTATAATATCATCAATATTAGATACTACAATTCCTGCATCATTGAATGCTTGCAAAGTTGTTTGCACATAAGCTGGATTGCCTTTTGAATAATAATAGTCACTTAAATCTTCGGGAGGCGCTTCTGAAACCATAATAACTTTGATTCTATCCGGGTCAATCTCTCTATACGGGATAACAAAGTTTCTAATATTAATGTCTGCACAACTCTTATGTTCACAGGCCAAACATTCATTCAGTTTAATCATCTGAATCCCCTCCATGTAAATGGTATATTCACATATTATACCATATAGCAAATTGGATGGTTAAAAAATATACCAATTGGTGGTTGTTGAGAATATATTTTGGGAATACAATAAAATTGGTTTAATCCAATGAGGTGAATTGGCATGAGAATAACAATTAACAGAAAAAATGATACGCCTATTTATATTCAGATTTTTGAACAGGTGCGACAACTGATTTTATCAGGTGAACTTTTACCCGGCTTCCGGCTTCCACCGGAAAGGAAGCTGGCCGGGAGCCTTGGCGTTAATAGAAGCACTGTCTTAAATGCATACCGGGAATTGAAGGCTGATGGTCTGGTTGGGTCACACGTGGGACAAGGCACTATCGTGCTTTCATGTTTACAGGAGGAGTTGACTTCACCAGGCGGCAGTTTGCAGGAGCCTTTCTGGAATCAGATTTTCAGCCAGTATTCAAACGGGTTTGATTCTCTTATAGTTCAGGATCTACTTACATTAGCAAACAGAAAAGATGTAATTTCTTTTGCTACTGGAATGGCTTCCCCTGAAACTGGTCCCATAGAGGCATTGGAAGGAATTGAACAAGAACTGGTTGAGAGAAGGAATTACAGGGCTTTGCTGCATTCACCTACAGAAGGCTTTACTTCACTCCGCGAGGCTATACGTGGTTTAATGCAGAAACGGGGTGTGTATTGCCAAATCGATGAGGTAATGCTGCTATCAGGTTCACAGCAGGGAATAGATCTGGCGGCAAGGATATTTCTTGACCCTGGCGATATAGTTGTTGTAGAGGAGCCCTCGTTTTTCCCGGCGATCCAAGCCTTTAAAGCCATTGGGGCCAAAGTAATAGGAATTCCGATTGATGAAGCAGGCATGAGGGTTGATATACTTGAACAGCTTTTGCAAAGATACAGGCCAAAATTGATATATACAGTGCCAACATTCCAGAACCCTTCAGGTACCGAAATGGAGCTCAAGAGACGCAAACGGTTGGTGGAATTGGCCTACAAATATAGAGTGCTTATTCTTGAAGATGATGCTTATGGAGATCTTTGCTATGATGGACAGCCGCCTCCTACTCTGAAATCAATGGATATTGAAGGATATGTTATATATTTGAGTACATTTTCAAAAATTGTATATTCCGGCTTAAGATTGGGATGGATGGTAGCGCATAAGAAGATTGTAAAAAGATTTGCAGCCGCGAAGCAGATCATGGATTTGCATTCGGGCAGCCTGTCTCAATGGATAATCGAAAAGTTTATAATAAATGGAGGGCTTGCCAGACATATACCCAAGGTTTGCAGGGAATACAGGGTGAAAAGGGATGCAATGTTCGAAGCACTTTCAAAATATGCACCGTCAGGCTTGATATGGAACAGACCAAGTGGAGGTTACTATATATGGTGCAAGCTTCCGGAAAAAGTGTCGGCAGCAAAGCTTATCCCAAAAGCTGCAGAGCAGAAAGTGGTTTTTGTTCCGGGAACCCCCTTTTTTACAACAGATCGGGGCGACGATTTTATACGGTTAAATTTCACCTTCGCTGCCTTGGAGGATATGGAGGAAGGCATAAAAAGATTATGTGCAGCAATGAAAGAGCTAATAGATGATAGCGACGACTCTGAAAACTATACTATGCTAGAGATGAATCCGGTTGTTTAAAGCTTTTAAAATGGTGTAACTACTCAGGATTCAGGAGTCAGAATGAGAGAACGGTTTATCGTCTCGAAGTATTCTGAATTCTGACTCCTGAATCCTGAATACCTGAATATATGATGGAGGTGTTGGCATGGAGTTTAATTTTGCCAGGAGAATGGCACATTTGAAAGCCTCTGAGATAAGAGAGATTTTAAAGGTAACCGAAAGGCCCGAGGTAATTTCGTTTGCCGGGGGCCTGCCTGCCCCTGAGCTTTTCCCGCTTGAGGAGATAAAAGAAGTTAGCAGAATTGTACTTGAGGAAGAAGGTTCAAAGGCTTTGCAGTACACAACCACCGAGGGATTTGCTCCCTTGCGGGAATGGATTGCAAACAGAATGAACTCAAGGCTTGGAACCTCTTTTCAGTTTGAAAATATACTTTTAACCCATGGTTCGCAACAGGCGCTGGACCTTTCAGGAAAAGTGTTTCTGGATGAGGGTGATGTTGTACTGTGCGAAAGTCCTACATATCTTGCCGCCATAAGCGCGTTCAGGGCTTATGGCTGTGAATTCGTAGAAGTGCCCACTGACAATGACGGCATGATACCGGATGAGTTGGAAAGACTTCTCAAAAATACCGCAAGGGTAAAAATAATATACGTCATCCCTGACTTTCAGAATCCAACAGGAAGGACATGGAGCCTTGAAAGAAGGAAACGGCTAGCGCTAGCGGCAATGAAATACGGGGTTGTGGTTATTGAGGATAACCCCTATGGAGAGCTAAGGTTTGACGGTGAAGCTTTACCTTCGGTAAAGTCGTTTGATCAGACGGGGTGCGTGCTTTGTTTGGGGACCTTCTCCAAAACCTTTTGTCCTGGTTACAGAATAGGATGGGTGGCAGGGGATCAAAGGGCAATCCAAAAATACGTACTTGTAAAGCAGGGGACAGATTTGCAGTGCAATACAATTGCACAGCTGGAAATAGCCAAGTATCTCGAATTGTATGAAATAGATGAGCACATTGCCAAAATACGTGAAGTATACAGGCGGCGCAGGGATTTAGCGGTTAAGACCATGGAGGAGGAATTTCCGGAAGGAGTAGCCTTTACAAGACCTCATGGAGGTTTATTTGCCTGGATTGAGCTTCCTGAGCATGTAAATGCAAGAGATGTTCAGGAAAAAAGTCTTGAAAAAAATGTAGCCTTTGTTCCGGGTGGTTCATTCTTCCCCAACGGCGGCAATGAAAACACCCTCAGAATTAACTTCTCAAACATGCCTGAGGACAGGATTGTAGAAGGACTTAAATGCCTTGCAGGAGTTTTGCGCGAGTTCGTGTGACAGGGTTGCGAAAGACTTTTTGCATACTTACTTATAAGCATAACATGAGGAGGAAATGCATGATGAATCTCGAGTTTGAACGAATGACTGAGGATTATGCAAAAGAGGTTATGGACATTTTTAATTACTATGTGGAAAATAGTTTTTCTGCCTATCCTGAGTCAAAACTGCCATATGAGTTTTATGGCAAGTTACTGGAAATGATAAATAATTATCCGGCATATGTTATTAAGGATAAGGATTCCGGTAAAGTTGCAGGTTTTTGCTTTTTACGAGCACACAATCCTTTTCCTGTATTCAAAGAAACAGCAGAACTCAGTTGCTTTTTGGAAAAAGACGAAGTTGGGAAAGGAATAGGCAAAAAAGCATTATGCATACTTGAAGAAGATGCAAAGAGGGTTGGTATAAAAACACTATTAGTAAACATTTCTTCGGAAAACGCCCAGAGTATTAATTTTCATCAAAAGAACGGATTTAAGGAATGCGGGAGATTCTCCATGATAGGAAAGAAAATGGGAAGACACTTTGATGTTATATGGATGCAAAAAGACATAATAAACGGGTGTATCCCGGATTCTGTGTAAAATCCAAATAGATGTAAAATAAGGCGGTAA
>CAZXQO010000026.1:0-64859 GCA_964643075.1 uncultured Peptococcaceae bacterium | reverse complement strand
ATAGTGTTCATCCTTATTTGTTGAAATCTGTTGACTATATTTTATCAGTTACAGCATCGCCCGCTCAACTAGATAACCATTCAAAATCACTATTATCAAGGTTAAAACCATGCGGGTTAAAGCAAAGGATAAAAAGGACCCTGGTGTTAGATTGAAACCCCATAAGAAATTTAACTATTTCAGAAAATATCATTCAACTAAGAAACGTTGGCACTCACGAACAAGTTTTCAGGCCCCCATATTGAGTATTCTTTCTACTGTTTTTTTTACCATCAGGCTTTTATAACCCAATTTTACCGTGTTAAATAAAATATCACTGAGTCGTCCAAACCGTGTAAAATATGAACTCAGCGATATTTCTATTAATGCCGATCTAACCCCGGATAAAACTCAAAATCCACTTCTTGACCAATAGAAATGGGGCGTGGAACATCGTTCCCGCGCTTTATATTTTGCTGCAGGTAGTACCCAATGCCTCATGATAGCACCGTGAATTGCACGAAAAGAAAACCTTCAACCATCTTCTGGCAATTCAATAGCCCGCATTTCAACAAGTATATGGTTGAGAGGATTGCACTTATCGGCATTCTCCCTTACCAACTGAATGTATTTTTGCAGCAGCTGAACTGTTTCATCCTTTTTGCAAGTAATTAGATAATTCTCCAGTTCATCGGCATATCTTAATAGCATTTCACGCGTAAACCAGCTTTCCGCATGCTTAGTGAGGTCGTTGATCAGATTATCTTTATGTGCTTGCCTTTTTTCTTCTAGTTTCTTCTGCTTTTCGGCATGTTCTTTCTCGAGTCGCTTGTTTTTCTCTTGTTCAAACTGTACCGCCCGTTCTTTCTGCTCAAGCATGTTTAATATCTCGTTATTACAACATAGCCTGCATACCTCAAGAACCATAGCTGGAATTTGATTCTCCAACGGATTATCACTCTCATCGCTAAACGACAAGCGAATGGTAGGGGAATTATCGGAAGAATAATATCCCACTTTACGAGTTGTCCAATTGATCTGGAACTTCCCGTTAAAAATCTTTTCGTATAAAGGTCTAAAGTCTTGTGATGATCTTTGATCAATGATGTGTCGCAGCTTTGTTTTGCACTCAAGTAATTCAAAGGATACCTCGGAACTCAAAATCGTTATGGTAATATTATCCTTATTACCACGTTCAACCGAAAATCTAGCTTTTAGCTCCTGGAAAGCTTTTAAAATAGTATCAACGATTCTGCACTCACGGTTATACTGCCTACTTGACACATCGATCGGGATTACTGCTTCATTGTCACGGTATTTTACTTTTTCAACCGGTCTCCATAACCGGATACCTTCGTCCCTGAGAGGATGCTCCTTATCCCTTGCCTCCCGGTACTCCATTTCCGATTGGTGCCTGGAAACTAAATCATGGTAGTTGTGTATCCGACTTGGTACCGTAAGACTTTTGCACCAATTTAAAAAAGTCTCCAATGACCCGGGCACCAGCAAGTCGAAATCGTGCATAGTAGTTAGCTGTTCAAGGGATAGTTCCTCGGAATCGATCAAATGGAAAACTCTTTCTTTCTTTTGCGGCTGTGACTTTGTTCCATCAGATTTGTCGATTTGATTATCATTATTAAAAACAGTTGACGGAAGAGGAGTTCGGTCCGGGACAGGCTTGCCGGCTTTGACTTTTGCCCAATACCCAGCTGGCGGTAGCGGTATATTCAGCGCTTTACATCTTTTGCGTAAGCCATTATCTGAAAGCCCATACCTTGCAGCCACAGTCGTCACAGGCTCAGACCATACTTCTTCATACAGTGTCATTCTCATCTGCTCTATATTTTGCGACTCATTCATTCTGACTTCCTCCACCACAAAAAGCAAAGCCGGCGCGCATCAGGTTGTCAACTAATTCTTCCAACTGGGCATCATTGGCAATGTTCTTTGGAATGAAATATCGCTGCTGATTATCATTGAAAACCGTACTAAGCATGGTATAGAAATCATCGTAAGTCGGATATTTATATTTATGCAGGTAATAGGCGAACAGATCCTCACTGATTTTTTTGTATTTCGGACTAAAGGTAGGCCGGTTCTGGATATTTGTGATGTGCATGCATACGATTGAATTTTTTATTTTTGTTAGCGCGTCGAATATTTCTCCTTGACTATAGTTGGTGTTCCTTTTGCCTGCCAATAAAGCAGGAAAATCTATTGAGAATTGAAGCCGAATATTTCTTTCTCGCAGCTGAACTTTTAATTTTATCAAGTTTTCCATTGTGCAGATATAGCTGTTCAGCTTCGACTTCTGATTACCAACTCCGTTTACGATAGCTATTTTCATACCGGAATACTTTTTCATCTTTTTTTCGATTTTGCTGCAACAGGCAAGAAATAATTCGTCGTCAAATGTCTCTGTTTTTAAAGGAGCAGCCAACTCCAATACTTTTGGAGTTCCATATATCTTGAATGTTTCGTTTAAAGTCGTTATCAGCGATGTCATGTCCTCAGTATTTTGCCATACACCGGATTTATTTGAGGAAACATCTACCCTCAGGATATATGCTCCCTGGGGTTCCTTCTTTAGTGAGCCGTCAGCTGATATAATGTGCTCAGTCGTACATTGAACATCCTCCGGGTATTTTAGCCCCGCATAGGTCACCGGCAATAAGGCGTTTATATTCTTAACTATACTTACCCTTCCCCTAGCTACACAAAGATTAACGTATTCAGGCCAATAGTCGTCATCATAGACCATGCTAATCAGCCATTCATGCATAACTAGGATTTCCAGTTCTCCCCGCCTGTCTTTCAAGAACGGCCTGTGTTTGTTATCATCATAGATCCGGTCGAGATCAAAGGGATTGTTATTATAACGATGATTGTAGTTGTTCACATAGTAAGATCCTTCACCATAAATACCACGCTCATATTTTACATACCGCTGGTAATATGAATATGCATGGTCATAAGCAAAGGAAGATAAATTGACGCCATACTGTCTATAAGTATCCCGCACCCATGTAACCAGGTTGCTGTCCAGGTGAATCATCTCCGAGGGACTCGGCTCTTCAGTATCATATTGTTTAATTTCAGCAATGAGAATCTGAATGTTACTGCGGTATTCGTTCATAATTGCATTCTTAAGCTTATAGCCTGTGCAGAAGTCATCTGCTGCAGACGAAAAGTCGTCTTCCGTATGGAAAAACGGAAAGTACAATATGCCCTCAAGCCACTTTTTTACCTCTTTGTGGATTCCAATCCTGTATTGCAGATAAAAATTCAATATGAACTCTTTGCTCCTTGGGTATTTACTTTCTATCTCTCCCTCCAACTTGTCCATCTTATGCTTCAATTTTATCATTTCAGCATCACAAGTCTCCAAGGTCAAGTACTCATTGAAGTAGGTCATAACATATTTGATAACAGCGGCCATGTTCTCCGACTGCTTTAAATAATCAAATTCATCCATTTTGTCGGCCCTCTTCATTTTGGCAATATACTCATCGATGGTCAGCACGTTAATCACCCCCTTATAAATCTAAGTAAATTAAATCATACAAATATTATAAATTATTCCGTAAAACTGTGCACTTCCGCCTAAGCAAAAAACCGCAAGGCCGGTATCGCTGCCAGCCCTGCGGGTAGCTGTTTTATGCATATTAAGCTTTGATTACCGTACCATCTCTGAAAGTAAACCGAATGTCTCAGCGGCATGTACTACGATTTTGAAGCCATATGTTTTGAACGGATCTGGCCAGCTGCCTGTCAGGAGCAAATTCCCACCATACCCGGACCTCTAGCCGCAAAGCGGGACAGTGTTATAACAGGTGTGGTTTGGTGCCCCACAAGGCCTTAATAAAAGGGGCATACTCGATCGCTTCCCATACTCCACCTTATCGGTTCCTGCCTCCGACACCATTTAAAAACCATTATACCAAGGCTTTCGGAATTTAACCGAAAGCCTTTTTTAACTTACCTGTCCGGCATAATCCATGCAGCAATCCGCCTCAGCCAATATTTCTGGCCCGTATGTAAAGCATTCATCTGCCTGAATGCCAGCAGGATTGAATACAAACATTTCGCGGCCATCGATAGGCCCGAGGCAAAAAGAACCTTATTGGGAACAGAAGTAAACCCACGCCATAGCGTGGGATCTCAAATCACCAAAGTTTTCTCTCCCATGGTAACCTCCCGCAAAAAGCTCGTCCAAAGATTATACGGCTTTAATTTCAATTTCCAACATAGTATATTTTTTATCTCCACTGTTACGTTCATTTCCTTACGGGCTACGGAAATGTAGTTGAGCAAACGGTCTTTTTCATCCTTATTGACGGAAGCATGCTGGTCCAACCCATCCTTTAAGGCCCTCAAAACGTCCAGCGGGTTGATACATCTGGTGGTTGTTCTAATCAGCGCGGATGACAACCTGTTGATTACGTAACGGGGATCAACCCCGCTCATTCCTTCATTCTCAAATTCATTATGCAGCTCATGCAGATCTTTTTGTTTAAATCCTTCCACATCCTGGCCGTCATATAGCTTCATCTTCTTAACCACGTCCATGCCCTGCTTCTTACTTTCTTTCAGACGGGAGAGCACCGAAAAAATACTGGCTACCTTAAGAGCATGCGGGGCAATGTGAATATCCTTTAAATCCCCCTGTTTGATCAGCTTTTCATATATTTTTATTTCTTCCGATACTTTGAGGTTATACGGAATTTTCAGAACAATAATCCTGGACTGCAGAGCTTCATTTTTCTTATTACCAATAAATGACTTGTATTCATTCTCATTGGTATGGGCAATTATCATTTCATCGGCATAAATGAGGGCAAATCGTCCGGCCTTGAAATTACCTTCCTGGGATAATGAAAGAAGATTCCAGAGAAACTTTTCGTCGCATTTGAGCATCTCTTGAAATTCCATTAACCCACGGTTGGCAATGTTCAGCTCGCCGTCAAAGCGGTAAGCCCTGGGATCTGATTCGGCACCATACTCGGTTATGGTGGAAAAGTCCACACTCCCCGTCAAATCTGCTATATCCTGCGACTTGGGATCCGAGGGAGTAAAGGTTCCGATACCTGCCCGGTTATCCTCGGAAAGAAATACCCTTTCTACTATAACATTTTCAATTTTACCACCGTACTCCGCTTCCACCATCATTCTGCAGGAGGGACAGAGTTCACCTTCGATGTAAATTCCGTATTCATCACTTATTTCTTGTCTCAAGTCTTTTGGAATCAAGTGCAGGGGTTCTTCGTGCATGGGACAGCCCTTTATGGCATATATCGCACCGGCATCGGTATAGCTGAACTTTTCCAAACCTCTTTTCAGCATTGCCACCAGGGTGGATTTCCCCCCGCTGACGGGACCCATTAACAGAAGGATCCGCTTGCGCACATCAAGCCGTCTGGCTGCAGGGTGGAAATATTCCTCAACCAGCTTTTCCAGGGTTTTATCCAGGCCAAAGATTTCATTAACAAAAAATTTGTACCTCTTGCCCCCGTCTTCCAGTTGCTCAGCCCCTGCGTCTTTGATCATCTCGTATATTCTGGAGTGGGCTAACTGACATACATATGGCTTTTCCCTGACGATTTCCAAATAATCCTGGAAGGTCCCCTCCCAGGCCAATTGTTTTTCCAGCGAACGATGTACTTCAAGCCTTTTGAAAAAATTCAACACCACTCACTCCTTTCTTTGGCAACAAATTAAATCCACTAAACACCACGGTTATACCCCCATGCCAAAAGAATACTACATTATATGCCGTCCCCCTGGAAAGAAGACTCCGTCCCCTCACTACAAATATGAAAAAAACGCCAATTTCGACAACTGGCGTAAGGTAATAAGATTAATCTTTATATTACTTATAATTTAAAAAAATTTAACTGATTCACACAGAAGCGAATTCCCTGCAGTTTATTTGATTTACGTTTATTATTTGCCCGGGGCTAAAACCAGGGATAAGATAATGCTCAGGATCTGTGGACAAAAGCTTCACCACCCTAAATGCCCCCGGGCCGCTATCTTCCACCAGCACATGCACATCCCCTACATACAATTCCCGGGTAGCCTGTGCGCACATTTTTTCCATACCTTCCACCACCAGCTCCAGTTGCATGGGTGTATAAAGAATCATTGCAGGGGCACCTCTTTCCCTTTCTTCCATTCCTCGATCATATGTTTTAGTTTGGCGACCGCCTGGCCCAGTGCGCCTACCTCGTCGATCAAGCCCTTCTCCACAGCCTCTTTGCCAATTAAAACCGTTCCAATATCCCGGGCCAGTTCACCCGTTCTAAACATAAGTTCCCGGAAAGTTTCTTCCGTAACCTTTGAGTGACGGGTTACAAAGCGCACCACCCGGTCCTGCATTTTATCAAGATATTCGTATGTCTGCGGAACGCCTATGACCAGACCGTTTAAACGAATGGGATGAATAGTCATACTGGCCGTTTCGGCAATAAAGCTGAATCCCGCAGCACAGGCTACGGGTACGCCGATACTATGCCCTCCCCCCAGCACAATGGAAACCGTCGGCTTGGACATGCTGGCAATCATCTCGGCTATGGCAAGGCCGGCCTCAACATCCCCGCCTACAGTGTTTAATATAATCAGCACGCCCTCTATCTCATTGGCCTGTTCCAGGGCCACCAGTTGAGGGATGACATGTTCGTATTTGGTGGTTTTATTCTGAGGTGGCAGCACCAGATGTCCTTCAATTTGCCCAACTATACTCAAACAGTGTATATTGCTTTTTATTTCCGGCAGCGGACTGGTGCCCAGTTCCTTGATGGCTTCCAAACTACCTCCCTTGGACCGCCCCTGCACCCGGCGGGGGGCCCTGGGGCATCCTTCGTCGTTGGGATTATCGGGATCTACGGGGCATTCCGGGTCGTGCTCCGGTATGGTAGCGGGATCCGGTTCGATCTCCGGTGACTGGTCATGAAATTTTTGCTTTTCATTATTTGTTCTGTCAGACATAATTCAGCAATCTCCCATCCTGAAATAATACATTTAATTTTGTCGGCGGCTATCGTTGTGGGGCACGTAGTGATCGGTGCTATCGTGCATCGCAGCAGTTTACCTTAGTATGCTTAAAAAGCAAAAAAATACACGGGCTTTTATTAGCCCGTGTATATCATGTAACCTACATTAAATTTCCATGATGATTGGCAATATCATCGGCCTTCTCCTGGTTTTTTCGTATAAAAATTTCCCCAGGGCGTCTCTTACCTGGGACTTCATGGCTGACCATTCGGTAATACCCCGCTCATGACACCTTTCCAGGGCGTTTCTAACCTTTTCCCTGGCTTCTTCCAACAATATTTCCGATTCCCTGACATAGACAAACCCCCTGGAAACAATATCGGGGCCTGCCATAATTAAGCCTGCCTCCCTATTTATGGTGACCACCACGATTAATATACCGTCCTGGGAGAGTTGTTTCCTGTCCCGCAGCACTATATTTCCCACATCACCCACACCAAGCCCGTCCACCAGAACTCTGCCGGCGGTCACCCTTCCGGCCATACGTCCGGACCGCCGGTTGAATTCCAGTATATGACCGTTTTCGGCCACAAAAACATGATTCGAAGGAATTCCCATATCCTTAGCCAACTGGGCGTGTTTAACCAACATACGGTATTCACCGTGTACCGGCACAAAAAAGCGGGGCTTGGTAAGGTTAATCATTAGTTTTAATTCTTCCTGACTGGGGTGTCCGCTTACATGAATGCCGGAGACTGCCTCATAAATGACATGGGCTCCCTGTTTGAAAAGCTGATCAATAATCCGGGCCACCAGCTTTTCGTTCCCCGGTATGGGGGTGGCAGAAATTATGATGGTATCTCCAGGGACAATATCCACTTGGCGGTGATCGGACATGGCCATCCTGGTCAGGGCCGACATTGGCTCCCCCTGACTCCCGGTGGTAAGGTAAACCAGCCTGTTTTTGGGCAGGCGGGCTGCCTCTTCCGGCTCAACCAGGGTTCCCGGGGGAATATTGAGATAACCAAGTTCGCATGCCACGCCGACAACGTTTACCATGCTTCTCCCCACCACCGCCACTTTGCGGTCATATTTGTGGGCCGTGGTGATAGCTTGCTGAAGTCGGTGCACATTGGAGGCAAAGGTAGCAACTATTATACGTTCCCTGGCCTCCCGGAAAGTCTCGTCGAAGGTTTGTCCAACAACTCGCTCGGACAAAGTAAAACCGGGACGTTCCACATTAGTGCTGTCCGACATAAGAACCAGCACACCCTTCTCCCCCAGTTGGGTGAAACGGTGAAAATCCGTAACCTCGCCGTCCACCGGTGTGAGATCTAACTTGAAATCCCCGGTATGCACTATCGTCCCCACCGGGGTATGTATAGCAATGGACACGGCATCAGGAACGCTGTGAGAAACCCTGATAAATTCCACCTTAAACGGGCCTACCTGCACCATATCCCTGGGCTTTACGGTATTTAGTTCAATTTCCCGCTCCATACCCCGTTCTTTTAGTTTGCCAAGCAGCAAGCCAAGGGTGAGCCTTGTTCCGTATACCGGAACATTTAACTGTTTTAGCACGTAGGGGAGGGCGCCTATATGATCTTCATGGCCGTGGGTAAGCACAATGCCCCGTACCTGCTCCCTGTTTTCCAGTAGAAAGGTAATATCAGGTATTACCACGTCTATACCCAGCATCTCTTCTTCCGGAAACATCAGGCCGCAATCAATAACCAGAATATTTTCCCCAAATCTCACCGCCATCATGTTTTTGCCTATTTCCCCCAATCCCCCCAAGGGTATGAGGGCTAACTTCGGTTCTTTTGCCAAATCCGCACCTCCTGCGACTATAAATTATAATAGTGGTAAAAATAATACGTCTCGGTGAGAAAACCAGGAGAAGGTGGGAAATATAGGCGGTTATTGACTGCACCAAGCATAAAAATCCGATCAAAACCTTCGCTAAAATATTATAATAAATTTTAGCGTCTTCAACAACTTGCGACGTAGCACGCACCGCAAATTAATTCTTAAAAAAGCGGAAAGCAGCCTGATTAGACCACTGTAAAACTCAACCCTTAAAAACCATCTAACCGAAGAGAGACCTCAAAGGGTCTCTTCTTTTCCTGGCTTGCTAGAGCAGATTTTTTTCAGCCAGTAACCCTTTTATAAATTCTTTTTCTTCCGCTGTGGCTTCCGCCAGGGGTAAGCGGGGAGCACCCGCCTGCCAGCCCAGCAGGTTCATGGCAGCCTTTACCGGCACGGGATTGGTGTTTATAAACATCCCCTTAATTACCGGAAACAATTGCAGGTGCAACTGTGTCGCCAGGGTGGTATTGCCCGAGGTAAAGGCGTCAACCATTTGTTTCATCTGGGGACCCACCACATGGGCCACCACGCTGACCACACCCTTGGCGCCCAGGGCCATCATGGGCAGGGTCATGGAATCGTCACCGCTGTATATGGAAAATTCATCGGGCAGGGCCAGGCGCAATTCACTAACCTGGTCAAGACTGCCCGCTGCCTCCTTGATGGCCACAATATTGCTTATTTCAGCCAGCCTGGCCACTGTGGCGGGCAGTAGATTAACCCCGGTGCGGCCCGGGATATTGTATAGCATCACCGGTAAATGCGTGCTTTTGGCAATTGCTTTAAAATGCTGAAAAAGTCCTTCCTGGGAAGGCTTATTATAATACGGGCAGACCAGCATCACCCCGTCAACCCCGACCTTCTCTGCAGCCTGGGTCAATTCTATGCTGGCGGCGGTATTGTTGCCTCCGGTGCCGGCAATAACTGTAGCCTCACCACCGACCTCTTCCACCACCACTCTGAAAAGTTCCAGCTTTTCATCCCTGGATAGCGTCGGAGATTCGCCAGTGGTGCCGCACACCACCAGGCCTTCGGATCCGGAATGCACCAGGTGACGGGCCAGTTTTCCGGCCACACCGTAATCAACGGTCAAATCTCTGGTAAAGGGAGTAATCATGGCGGTGAGCACCCGCCCGAAATCTTTGATCAAGACTTTCACCTTCCTTATCAGATGGTAATACCCGGTCTATGGCAACCCGGTCATTATCTCGCTAACAGCCTGTAAGACCCCGTCCTCGAAGGTCGGGGATCAACAGGCTGTATAACTCGTTTAGTTGGGGACATTCCTCTGACACTAAATCCAGACTCCAAACAGAGGTGTGTCCCCTGACCTCTGTTGACATTCCTCCGACCCCATAGCCATTCCAATCGGGGACATTCCTCTGACCCTATGACCATACCCTAAAGAGAGGTGTGTCCCCTTTCCTTTTTTTTGGAGGTGTGTTCCCATACCTTGATGTTCGCTCTAAGGGTTCGGCAGGGAATAACCCCTTTCGAGCTCACCTATTAGTCCGCCATGGCAAACTGACGGTGCAGCGCCCGCACTGCCTTCTCCATATCCTCCTTCTTCACCAGCAGCCAGATGGTGGTATAGGAGTCATTGGACTGCAATATCTGAATATCATCCCTGGTCAAAGCCTCCACAATGGCCGCCATAATCCCCGGCAGGCCTGTCATACCGGCCCCCACCACAGCCACCTTGGCACACCCGGCTGTGTATTCAACGTTGTTCATGCCAGTGGTTTCCATGACCTGTAGTACCTTTGAGGTCATATCATCTTTTACGGTGAACACAACCATTTCCGGATAAACATTGATAAAGTCGAGGCTGATACCGGCCAGAGCCAGGGCCTTGAACAACCGGCGCTGGACCACCAGCCCCCCGGAGCCGTTATCCAGTGGTATCCGGAATTGGGTAAGGTTTGGTATCTGGGTTATGCCCGTTATAGTGCGGTCACGGGTAATATCTATCGTCCCCCTGTATACTTCACCGGTGCTGGTAACCAGCGTTCCCGGCGCATTACTGAAAGTACATTTTACCCTCATGGGTATATTTTTCTGCATTACTATTTCCACGGCTCTGGGATGCACCACCTTGGCCCCCTCATGGGCCAGTTGGCAGATTTCATCATAGGTTACTATTTCCCTTAAACGGGCATTTTCGACTATCCTTGGATCAGCAGTCATGATACCTTCAACGTCAGTATATATATCCACAAACTCCGCACCCAGGGCTACGCCCAGAGCCGCCGCCGTAGTGTCGCTGCCGCCTCGTCCCAGGGTGGTTATATCCCCGTCCCCGGTTCGCCCCTGGAAGCCCGCCACCACAACAATCTTGCCTTCCCGGGCATTTTTCATTATATTTTCGGGCTGTACCTTTAATATCCTGGCATCATTAAAATTATTATCGGTAATTATACCGGCCTGTGCCCCGTTGAGAAAAATCGAACTGTACCCAAGTTTCTGAAATGTACCGGCCATAACTACACCGGAAATTATTTCTCCGCAGGCCATTAGCATGTCCATTTCCCGGGATTCGATTTCACGGTGCACCTGTCTAACATAATTAATTAAAGTATCAGTGGCAAAGGGATCATTTTTTCTGCCGATGGCTGAGACCACCAGAACCGGAGTGTACCCCTCCTCCCTGGCAGCAATGGCCTTGGCCGCCACCTGCTCCCGCAACTCCTGGGTTACCAGTGAGGTACCACCGAACTTTTGAATCAAAAATTTCATTATTATCTCACCCGCAATTATCTAACCCGCAGGCATCCGTACCGGACCAGCAATTCGGCAATCTGAACCGCGTTGGTGGCAGCCCCCTTGCGGATTTGGTCCCCCACCACCCATATATTTAACCCACTGGTGATGGAGTTATCCTCACGAATCCGCCCCACAAATACTTCATCCTGGTCGGAACAGAACAGTGGCATAGGATATTTCTTGGCCTCAGGATCGTCAGCCACCACGATGCCCGGAGCCTCCGCCAGAATCCTTTTGGCCTGCCCGGCGGACAATTTCTTATTCGTCTCTATATTGATCGATTCGGAGTGGCTGCGGAAAATCGGCACCCGCACGGTGGTAGCAGTAATGCCAATGCTGCTGTCGTGCATTATTTTGTGGGTTTCCTTCACCATCTTCCATTCCTCTTTAGTATAATCCATATCCTGGAATACATCTATATGAGGAATAAGATTAAAAGCAATCTGATATGGGAACTTGGAAGGGGGATACTCCCCTCCGTTGATAATGGCCCCGGTCTGCCCCGATAGTTCCTCAATACCTTCCGTCCCGGCCCCGGATACGGCCTGGTAGGTGGACACAACCACCCTTTTTATGCCAGCGGCATCATATATAGGTTTCAGCGCCACCACCATGATAATGGTAGAACAGTTGGGGTTGGCGATAATTCCTTTGTGCCATTTTACGTCTTCCGGGTTCACCTCCGGCACCACCAGGGGCACCTCCGGGTCCAGACGGAAATTACTGCTGTTGTCAATCACCACGCAGCCGCGCTCCACTGCAGCCGTCCCGAATTCCTTGCTGGCCGCACCACCGGCGAAAAGGGCAACATCCATTCCTGTAAAAGAATCAGGGGTTGTTTCCTCCACGGTTATAGATTTATCCCTGTAATTCATAACCTTTCCGGCAGAGCGCGATGTGGCGCACAGCTTTAGCTCTCCCACCGGAAAGTTCCTCTCATCAAGTACTTTAATCAACTCATGGCCAACAGCACCGGAAGCCCCGACTATTACAACATTGACGGAAGGCATCCCCGTTTGACCCCCGTTAGCCAAAGAGATACCTTCCTTTCTCATACCTTGCGACAAAATGCAATCCCTCCCAGATTAAAATAATTACTATCCCTTCCGGTACCCCGCTTTACTTTATTTACTGGTAGGTTATTAAAACCGGCTGGAGTTGCTGCCCCTGCAGGGCCGTCAAAATAGTGTCCGGTATCAATTCCATATTAGCCTTAAGGGAATTGGGCTTACCGGAAGGGCTATCTTGTCCGAACGGCACCATGTATATATTTTTGGTGTTGAGCAGCAGCCCTATGTTTTTTGCGTTCAGGCCAAGACCGTCATTGGTAGAGATGGCCAGTACCACCGGCCTCTGATTGCGCAAATGGGCCTTTACGGCCATTAATACCGGTGTATCTGTAATGGCGTTGGCCAATTTGGCCAACGTATTTCCTGTACAGGGGGCCACCACCAGCAAGTCGAACATTTTATTGGGACCAACGGGCTCGGCTCCTGTAACGGAATTAATTATATCTTTACCGGTAATATTTTGTAAACGCTCTTTCCATTTATCCGCCATCCCGAATCTGGTGTCGATACAATCCACGGATTGGCTAATAATGGAAAAAACATCTGCACCTTCATCAACTATTCTTTGTACCTGTGCAAGCGCTTCATCAATGGTACAATGGGATCCGGTCAAGGCAAAGCCGATTTTCAAATTCTTCAACCTCAACGACAGCACCTCCGTAATGCCGAAGGTCAGTTGAGTTTTAGGGCTAACCTCTCAGCCAGCAGTCCAGGTACTACACGGGCCAGTACCTTTCCAGCGGTTTTCGGAGCCACTTTGCCAGGTAAACCCGGCGCAAGGATTGCCTTAATTCCTAATTTTTCAGCCGCCGGAAAATCAGTACCGCCCGGTGACGAAGCTATGTCGACAATTAGTGCTTCCCGGGGAATCCGGTTAAGCACCTTTTCGCTTAGCACCAGAGCTGGGACCGTATTGAAAACTATGTCGGCGCTATGCACCGCTCCCGGCAAATCGGTGAAATCAGCGGCATCCAGGCCCATTTCCAGGGCTCTGGCCCGGCTGGCTGAACCCCTGGCCACCACCATTGTTCTGGCTCCCAGGGCTTTAAGAGTTCTGGCCAGCGTCATACCCGTCCTGCCGAATCCAATTACCAGGGAATTACTGCCGTGAATGGTTATGGGAGTATTCTCCATGGCAATTTGCAGAGCGCCTTCAGCTGAAGGAATGGAATTAAGTATGGCTACCTCGTCCAGTTCCATTATTTCGATTAATACCAGACCGGCATCAGCTGCCATTTTTCTCAACAGCGGTTTGGCTATGCCCGTAAAAACCGGTGTCCCGGCTGAAAGCAGCTTGAAATGCTGCTCTGCAAGAATCAATGGGCTTTCGAGATAAGCCGTATAAACCTGTCCCCTGTCGTTTATACCGGGCATAGGCAAAATTACGGCCTCAACTCCCTCCAGCCCATCAGCCGGGTCAAGGCAATGCCTGATATTAACCTGCTCCCTGACGGGTAATGCCACTACCCTAACAGTGGCTCCAAGAACCGCCAACCGCTCCGCCAGTATGACCTCCCTGGCGTCACCACCAATCACGGCTACGCTGAACCCTTTCAGGTCTGGCTGCATGACCGGCAAACCCTCCTCTTGACCTTCGTTCATATTTACCACCAATATATGAACCTTCATATGGAGAGGTGCGTACAGTTCATACCGCTCGGCAACGAATTATGAAAACTGGAGTTATGCCCGCTACGCCACGGGACGGTTCCATCGTCTTCCCTTCGCCCTTCGCTGTGCTTCGGGGACATGGGGACATTCCTATGAAGGAGGTGTGTCCCCGCACCTTATAACCGTCCCCATGGCTCCGCTACCCGACAGTTTATTCGAATATAATATTTTCGAGGCCGTAAACAGCCTCTTTCAACCCCATAACCTTGCGTACGGCCAGCAAGACTCCGGGCATGAATGATTCCCGGGAAATGGAATCGTGCCTGAGGCTTAGGGTCTGCCCCTGGCCTCCGAATATTACTTCCTGGTGAGCAACGAAACCTGGTAGCCTTACGCTGTGTATGCGAATACCACCGCTGAAATCCCCTCCCCTGGCCCCAGGAATATTCTCCACCTCCAGAGGTGAACCCTGCTTGAAATCTCCCCTATTAGAAGCTATTACCTCCGCTGTCTTAACCGCAGTTCCCGACGGGGCGTCCAGCTTCTGGTCATGATGCAGCTCTATTATTTCCACGTGGGGAAAGTATTTACAAGCCTCAGCGGCAAAACGTATCATAAGCAGGGCACCTATGGCAAAGTTTGGCGCCACAATGCAGCCGGTCCTTAGCCCTGATGCTGTGTCCTTAATCTTTTGTATTTCCGCCGGGCTTAAACCGGTGGTTCCCACCACGGCCCGAACACCCTTTTCCAGGGCGACAATGGTATTTTCAAAAACAGTCCTGGGCGTGGTAAAGTCCACCATCACGTCCGGTCTGCTGCTTTCCAGGGCGGCAGTCAGGTTAGCTTTAACATCCAGCCCGATGGAGCCTATGCCCATCAATGAACCCGCATCCTCCCCCGCAGCCGGAGGATCAACCGCTGCCACCAATTCAGTGTCATCCGCATTCCATATTGTTTTCAGAGCCTCCCGGCCCATTCGGCCAGCGGCTCCGCTTACCAGTACCTTAATCATCAGCAATCGGCGCTAAAAGTATTTGAAACGCCGTTTCTACCTCCTTCCAGGACTTGGGATATAATTTTATTCCGGATTAATAACCCGTACAGTATTATTGATTAACATAAAAAATAAATACAACTTTAATTTTCATATATTGATTTTAATATGTCAAGGGAAAAAGGGCATAGTGTCATTTTTTAGTTATGACCGACCAGAAACGGGAAAGCTCCCTCAGGGTCATACCCTGTGGGAGCTTCTTTAGTATTTAGCTTATAGCGAGTAGCGGTGAAAATTCAAATTTGTTTGATCAAGATCCACTATGATAACCTCATGTCCTATTTTTTTTACCGAGTCCCAGGGAATAATCATATTCTGCTTCTCAACCCAGAAATTAATGAGATTGCCCCGCCTGGGGATAATTATGGAGCGCACCTGGCCGGAATCTTCATCTATGGCGAGATCGCTTTCTCCTACTACACCCAACCTTGCTCCATTACAAATATTAATTATTTCTTTTCCCGCCAGTTCTACCATGCGCAATTCCTACCACCTCACACTGTTAGTGGTCAAAATTTGTGTTTCATTTGCCAAAGCCTGATCACAAATGGCTGCACAATAGCCAGGGTAAAGGAAAACGCAGCCAGCGGCTCCAACTCAAGTTTAAGCAGGTTTATTTTACCGGGCAACTGTACCTCCATAAAGGAAAACAACATAACCAGGGAAAGGTAAATCCCTCCTGCGGTGCCAATCAGATTAGCGATGGCCTGGGATAGAGGGGATGATTTGGTCTCGGAACCATCCCACGCCCTCTCCCGGATCTCCTTAATCCTAATCCTTTCTCTGACGGATATGAGCATCAGAGCCAGTACCGCAATAACAATAATTAACGTCCCCGCAAACATTGTCCCACCCCCCTCTAAAATTATATTGGTCAGGGATGGCTTCTATACCATATAAAGGGGTACATGAACGCAAAAAAAAATCCCGGCTCGAAGCCGGGCTGAGTAATTCAATGTTTATGGGATTATCCTGCCCGCTGCAGCCTCCAGGAGCTTGCAGTCATCCCATGGACCCACGCTGGCCAAAGAGAAAAGCTCCGGCCGCAGCATTTCATTGGCAAGAAGTATGATATCTTCGTCTGTTACCCTTTCCACTCTGGCTACAATTTCCTCCGGTGGAATCACCTTCCCCAGATACAATTGAGACTTGCCCAGCCTGCTCATGCGGGTGTTTACACTTTCAAGGCTTAAAAGTAAATTACCTTTCAATTGATCCTTAGCCCGGCGAAGCTCCTGACCAGTCACGCCGTTTTTCTGTATATCCCGCACCTCTTTAAAAATCAATTCCATGGCCGGCTCCACGTTTTGTTTTGACAGTCCGGCATAAATGCAGAACAGCCCCGCGTCGTGATATGAGCTGTGGTAAGAATATACTGAATAAACCAGGCCCCTTTGTTCCCTTATTTCCTGAAATAGCCTGGAGCTTAAGCCCCCGCCTAAAATTGTATTTACCAACTGGAATACGTATATTTTCTCGTGGTCTAAGGGCAGGCCCGGTGCGCCGGCACAGATATGCACCTGCTCGGTATCCTTGCTCTTGCAGGTAACCTCCCTTTTGGGAGCCGGAGCAAGCAGCGGCCTGGAATTTGCCGTACCTCTTACATTATCGAAGACAAGTTTTATTTTATCTTCCACCGCTTGATGATCAACATTTCCCGCTACGGAAACCACCATATTTGATGGTATGTAATGTTTGGCATAATAAGACATGATTTCGTCCCGCGTCATTTTCCCTATCACTTCAGCCTTGCCGATAATGGGTCTGCCCAGGGCATGCCCCTGCCAGAGTGTGCTGGCAAATATATCGTGCACCAGTTCGTCCGGGGCATCCTCATACATTTTAATTTCTTCTATGATGACATTTTTCTCTCTGTCAATGTCCTGAGCCGCAAAACGGGAATGAAAAAGCATATCGGTGAGCACGTCCAGGGCCAGATCGAAATGCTCATCCAACACCTTGGCGTAATAGCAAGTATATTCCTTAGTGGTAAAGGCATTCAGCTGTCCACCTACCGCATCCAGGGCCTCGGCAATTTGTTTGGCTGTACGATTTTCCGTCCCCTTGAACATCAGGTGTTCTATAAAGTGGGATATGCCGCTTACCGATGTATCCTCATACCTGGAGCCAACGTTTACCCAAATCCCCACCGCCACAGAGCGGACATGGGGAACATCTTCCGTCAAAAGGGATACCCCGTTTTTAAAAATTGTTTTGCGAATCATCAAGAGCCTCCTCATCGAGCTGCAGAACGTTTTAACCGTAAAAAATTCTCTTAAAAAAACTTTTTTCCTCTATTTTCGATATATTTTTATTGCGAACCCGTGTCCTCTGTGTGCAGATGCTCCAACATTCCGGACACCGTCACAAAATTGTAGCCCTTTTCCCGCAAACTTTTAATCATTACGGGCAATGCTTGCACCGTGGGCCCGGTAGGATGCATCAGGACAATAGTACCGTTTTCAGCTTTATTCAATACCCGGCTAACGATTGTCTCCGGTGCGGGGCGCTGCCAGTCAATGGTGTCAACGGACCAGAGTATGGTGGTATAACCAGCCTCCCCGGCTGCCTGTAAAACAGCGGGACCCCTCTCGCCGTAGGGTGGCGCGAACAATTTAGGTCTCGTTCCGGTAGCCTGATAAATCAGTGCCTCGGCCTTTTGTATTTCTTTTAAATTAGCTGATTTGGAAAGACTGTCGGGATGCGGGTGCGAGTAGCCGTGACTGCCTATTTCATTGCCGCCACGCTGTATATTTTTGGTTATATCTGGAAATTTCTCGACCCAGGTACCGCCCATAAAAAATGTTGCCTTAACATTATTTTCCTTTAGAATGTCCAACAGCTCCGGTATATACTCCTCCCCCCAGAAAACATTGAATGTAAGAGCTATTTCATTATAGCGGCTATCCCCGTGGTATACCGGCTGCCCCATGAAAACCGGCTGGGACCGGCCGTTGTACAGGGAGTACATTCCCCCGGCAAAAAGCAGGGCGGCAATAACCAGCAAAAGAGCCCTTTTCCGGGCCTTACGCCTGTCAACAATATAAAAACGCAACCTTTACAGCACCCCTTTCTATAATGACATAATAAAAACTATGCGCTTTCACACTCCAACATGGCAAAATGTTTACATTTATTATTTACCCGGGTAAAAAAAATAACATGTTCCAGTTATATTCATACCGGACATGTCTATATCTTATTCCCAGGCTTCGCCTGCCGTGATATTATTTAATTTAACCAAAACAGAGATGGCACAGGGGAGGACCTACGGGAGCTTAAATTTTCCGGCAATACTCTCAAGCTCCGTTGCCAGTTGGGCTAAATTATTTGAGGTGGAAGAGACTAAATTTTAACAAAAATTTACGTTTTTTTAAAAGCATCTGTAGGGCAGTATGCTTATTTATTCTTTACCAGTAACTCTTTTTATTTCCTCTATGGAAATCAGACCCCGAGCCGCTTTTTCCATACCGTCCTCAAAAAGTGTTGCCATACCTTGCTTAACAGCTGCGTCCATAATTAATCGGGAGGAAGAATTTTTCCCCAACAAGTCCCTTATATCGTCAGCCACCACCAGTACTTCCTGAATCCCGGTTTGCCCGTGGTAGCCGGTCCCGCCACAATTGCCGCACATACCCGGATCAGCAGATTCCCAATCTCCCCGGTCGTAACGGGAACGTATAGTATTTGATTGCTTTCCGACTACACCGCCGCAAGAGTTACAGGTAACCCTGCAAAGACGTTGGGCTACCGCACCTAATACTGAAGACGCCACCCGGTAGGGCTCAATGCCCATCTCCAGCAGGCGGGTGAGCGCCCCGGCGGCATCCCCGGTGTGCAGGGTACTTAAAACCAGGTGGCCCGTTCCGGCCGCCCGGACAGCCAGGTCTGCCGTTTCCCTGTCCCTGATTTCACCAACCATAATAATATCCGGATCCTGCCTGAGCACAGCCCTCAGGCCAACGGCAAAATCCAGGCCCGCCCTGACGTTAATCTGGGTTTGACTAATTCCCTCCAGCACATATTCCACAGGGTCTTCCACGGTCATAATATTCCTATATCCGTTTTTCAAATTATTCAGCATGGCATACATGGTGGTAGTTTTGCCACTACCGGTAGGTCCTGTAATTAATAAAAGGCCGTTACCATTCATCATCTTTAAAATTTTCTGCATATTGTTGCCAGAAAACCCCAGGCTGCTCAAATCCAGCAGGGGGCCGTGCCTGTCCAGCAGGCGCAGTACCATCCGCTCACCCTCTATGGTGGGCTGGGTGGAAACTCTAATATCTATTTCGCGATTAAGATTACTAACCGTGGCCCTTCCATCCTGGGGCAGCCTGCTCTGGGCTATGTCCATGCCGGACAGTATTTTAATTGCCGATACCAAAGGCAGGGCTACTTCCGCAGTTAATTTCCCAGCTGCCAGTAAAAGCCCGTCCACCCTGAAGCGCACTGCCATGCCACGAGCTGCGGGCTCCAGGTGAACGTCCGTAGCGCCTTTCTCCAGCGCCCGGCGCACTATTTTATGGAATAGTTCCCCCATCCCGGAATCCCCGGGAGTAAAATTAAAATAATCAGCTGCCATGAGGCCTCACCCAAAATCATAGATTAATGGCTCTTGCTATATCCTTTTCCTTAACGTCTTTAATAATCTCTACACTGCCCACGGCAGTAGGGAGAACAAAGGTCAGTGAACCGGAAATCACCTTTTTATCCCTGCGCATTAAGGCAATAATTCTTTTTCTGTCCAGATTCACAGGAAGCGTTACCGGCAGTCCGGCCCTGGACAGCAACTTTTCAATCCTTGCGACTTCACTGTTTTTCAGCATACCAAGGTCTACCGCCAGCCTGGCGGCCATGACCATACCGATGGCCACCGCTTCCCCATGGCGGTATGCTTTGTATTCCGTAAGTGCCTCTATGGCATGTCCCACCGTGTGGCCGAAATTCAAAATTGCCCGCTGCCCCTGCTCGGTCTCGTCGGCCTGTACTACTTCCGCTTTTATACGGCAGGACTTTTCAACCAAATATTCGATGGCCGCTGCTTCTACCCCCAGAACCCTCTCAAGATTATCCTCCAGCCAGTTAAAAAATCCGGCATCAGCGATCACGCCGCATTTAATTACTTCCGCCAGGCCGGCGCGGACCTCCCCTGGGTCCAGGGTTAGCAAAGTTTCCGGATCGGTAAACACCGCCACCGGCTGATAGAAAGCCCCGATAATGTTTTTGCCGGCCGGATGGTTTACCGCCACTTTGCCGCCCACGCTGCTGTCCACCTGAGCCAGTAAAGTGGTGGGAACCTGGATAAAAGGTACCCCCCTGAGATAGGTGGACGCCACGAAGCCGGCAAGATCTCCAATAACACCGCCGCCCAGGGCAATTACCGGCGAGCGCCTGTCCAGTTCCCGGGAAAACGCTAAATCGTAGAGCTTTTCCGCCGTGGACAGCGCTTTGTACTCCTCCCCATCCGGCACGTTCCCCACCACTACCTCGAACCCACCTGCCTCCAGGCTTTTGATCACCTTTTCACCGTACAATCCTAAAACTGTTGGGTTAGTAACCAGCAACAGGCGGCGGCTGAAGTTGAAACTATCCATGAAACCAGACAGGTTATTCAAAAATCCAGGCCGTATATATATTTTATAGCTTCTTTCTTTCAGTTCCACCTTAACCTCAGCCATTAAACAACTTCCTTTCCCTCAGGTAGAAAATTATCTGCTCTACCGCCTCTTCTTTATTCAAAGAGCTGGTATCCACAGTATGATCTGCTGCCCTGCGATAGAAATCTTCCCGCTCCCGCATTAATTTTTCTACCGTTCCCCTGACATCGCTCTGGTTTAGAAGAGGACGGTCGCGTCTCCTTTCTACCCTCCTGACAATAACCTCCGGCGCCGCCACGAGCCTGATCAACACACCATTTCGTCTTAGCTCGGTGATGTTTTCAGGATCCAGCACCACGCCGCCCCCGGTGGCTATAACCCTGCCCTTCTCCCCGGCGAGCTTTTTAATAGCCAGGGATTCCTCGGAGCGAAAGCGCACCACACCGTAACAGGAGAAAATTTCCTGAACCGTTTTACCCGTTATCTTTTCAATTTCGGCATCGGTATCGACAAAATCAAGGCCCAGCCGGGCGGCCAGCCGTCGTCCCACTGTGGTTTTGCCTGTGGCCATAAAGCCTATTAATACTATATTTTTCATTCGGACCACCGCCTTAAAACTGCCTGACCTTAGCCAGGTAAAGGGACCATCTTTCCTTTATCTCGGCCAGGGTATCCCCGCCGAATTTTTCCAAACAAGCCCCGGCGATTTCCCAGGCCACCGCCGCTTCACCAACCACGCAGGCGGCAGGAACCGCGCAAACATCCGACCTTTCCACAGAGGCCACGAACACCTCTTTGGTTTCTATATC
Organism: uncultured Peptococcaceae bacterium; assembly: GCA_964643075.1. Lineage (GTDB taxonomy): Bacteria > Bacillota > Desulfotomaculia > Desulfotomaculales > Desulfocucumaceae > Desulfocucumis. Next base: position 43,111 of record CAZXQO010000026.1, on the reverse strand, counting down.
TACACTCTGTTTAGGCTTGTAAAGGGTAGGAATAGGTTTCATGGCCGCCCTGACCACAACAGTCTCTCCATTGGTCATGCCGCCCTCTATTCCCCCCGCCCCATTGTCTTTCCTATAATAGCCCCTTTCCCTACTGTAGAAAATATCGTCATGAACCCGGGAGCCCGGCATGGCTGCAGCTTTAAATCCCAGACCAACTTCTACCCCCTTGATGGCCTGGATACCCATCAAAGCCCCCGCCAGCCTGCCGTCCAGTCTTCGGTCCCACTGGGTAAAGCCACCTACGCCGGGAGGCAGTCCGTATACCCTTATTTCAAACACCCCGCCCAGAGAGTCTCCGTCCTCTTTGGCCTTGTCAATGGCTTTAATCATCTCTTTTTCCGCGATGGAATCCGGGCAATATAATTCTGACACCGCTGCCATTCCCGCCAGTTGCTCCGGCGGCAATTCCCCGGGGCTCGCCTGTACCTGCCCGATAGCTGTAACCAGACCTACAACCCGTACCCCCAGTTCTTCCAACAGCCGCCTGGCCAGCGACCCTGCCGCCACCCGGGCGGCTGTCTCCCGGGCACTGGAGCGCTCCAGCACATTGCGCATATCCCTATGACCGTATTTTATGGCGCCCGGTAAATCCGCATGTCCCGGCCTGGGCCTGGTAACCACCCTTTCGGCCAACAGCGCGCCGGGACCAGGGTCCATTATTTCCCGCCAGTTGGCCCAGTCCCTGTTTTCTATACTCAGGGAAATGGGGGAACCCAGTGTATATCCCCCCCTGATCCCCGAGAGGATAGCCACCCGATCACTTTCTATTTTCATCCTGCCGCCCCTGCCGTAACCACCCTGCCTTCTTTTCAACTGCTCATCGATATATGCGGCAGTTACCGGCAGCCCTGCAGGAAAACCGTCTACAATTGTAGTCAGTGCCGGGCCGTGGGACTCCCCGGAGGTAAGGAATCTAATCATCGAACACACCTCTCTGTCAATACCTTTCTCATAACTTCCACCGGGGCCGACAGCCCGGTCCACATTTCCAGTGCCTGTACCCCCTGATACAACAGCATGCCCAGGCCGCTGCAAACAGCGGCGCCCTGGCCGGAGCAACGTTTCAGGAATTCCGTACGGGCCGGGTTATAAACCAAATCCACCGCCAGGTGCCCCGACCCGAGAAGATGGTAGGGGAAATCCGGCCAGCTGTTGTGGCGGGGATGCATACCCATGGTAGTGGTATGTACCACCAGTTCGGCTCTGGAAACCGCTTCCTCCCACCTTTCTATGAAACCGGCATCGTTATTGCCGGTTTCATAGAAATCCAGGGGGTAAGAAGAGCACTTTGTTTTGTCCCTGATAAGTTTAGTCAGTTCTGTCGCCTTAGACACGGAACGGTTAGCGATGATGATTTCCGTGGCCCCGGCCAGCGCCAGGGAAATAGCCACCGCCCTGGCCGCCCCCCCGGCCCCCAGCATTAAAACTTTCCTGCCGTTAACATTATATCCCATATCTTCGGCCAGGGAACGTATAAACCCCGTACCATCGGTGTTATACCCCCATAGTAAGCCATCTTTATGCACCACGGTATTCACCGCACCGATCAGGGCGGCTTCCGGCGACAGGTGGTCAAGATGCCCGGGCACAGCCTGCTTATGAGGCACCGTGATATTTACCCCCGCCATGCCCAGAGCCCTTATTGCCGCTACGGCAGCGCCCAGTTTTTCCCCCTGCACATGGAACGGCAGGTAAATCCAGTCGATACCCAGTTCCCTGAAAGCAGCATTGTGCATGGCCGGGGAAAAGGAATGGGCCACCGGGTCGCCGTACAGGCCGCAAACCCTGATGGCCCCGCCGGTATATTCCTCCATTTTTCACTCAACCTCCCCAAAACCGGAAGTAGTGTTCCTTTTTAAACGTCTGATTACCAATCTTTCCAGCCTGCGGTTGATAAGCTCCGTGGCCCAGTACTCCTTACCGGGCATGGGAGTTACCAGAATGGTATATAAGCCCAGCCTGTTGCCCCCCAGTATATCGGTGAATATCTGATCGCCAATGACGGCAGTTTCCCCCGGGGAAGTCCCTATAATCTCCATGGCCCTTTTAAAGGGCCTTTTCCGGGGTTTGACCGCCCGGCAAACGTAAGGCAACTCCAGCGGCCCGGCGAGGTACTGCAGCCGTCTCGGGCCGTTGTTGGAAACCACGCACATTTTAAAACCTCTGGCCAGCAGTTTGCCGAACCAGCTGGTAATTTCTGGTGAAAAAACATTGGCATCCCTGGGAATCACGGTGTTATCAAGATCGAAAAGTAAACCCCGTATGCCCTTTTCGCTTAAAAACTCAATATCAATATGATGAACAGACTCAACATACATGTTGGGGAACAACAACTTGCGTAACAAACTATATCTCTCCGTCCTCCGCCACCAGCCTGGCAGCCGCCAATTCGTCCGGCGTATTGACATTAATGAAACATTTGTCTGAACCGGCACAGCGTTCCAGATCATTCCTGTTAATATATTTTACCCGTACCTGATCATAAAAGCCAGTAATCTTGCACCTTTTATCCTTCAGCATTTGCTCCATGGACTGCAGGCACCCCTTCCCGTAGACGGCAAAAAGCGGCTCAAGGTAGTCTCCGTCCCTGGGTATTACCACATCATGATCCCGGGCATGAGGCAACAGGCAGGCCATTAGTTCAACCCGGACAAAGGGCATATCGCAACCCGCCACAAAAATGTATGGGGTCCGGGATGTTTTTAGCCCGGCGTGAATACCACCCAGCGGGCCACAACCGGGATAAATGTCGTCAATCAACGGCAGCCCCAGATAAGCATAGCCCTCCGTTTTACCGGCCACCAGCAAAATATTATCAAACAGCCGGGCCATTTCCTGCACCACCCGGTCAATCATGCTCCGACCGGCAATATCCAGCAGCGCCTTATTAGTGCCCATGCGGCAACTCCTGCCGCCTGCCAGTACTACACCGGTGAAATTATGAACGGGGTTCATCGTTATCAATCCCATCAGCTACCGTTTTGCAATGGTAATAGTTCCCGCACACACTCCAGTACTTGCTTACAGGTTTCCGGAGCTCCAGGCCGGCAGGACTGATCTCTTTTAATCAGCACCACCGGGATCTTCAAACTGAGGGCAGCCTTTATTTTATTATCGGTACCGCTCCCTGGACCACCGTCCCGGGTAACCACCACTCCTGCTTTATAAGCCTGGAACATGGCTTTGTTAAATTTGGCGGAAAAAGGCCCGTGCAGGGCAACTATATCCCGGGGTGAAACGCCCATTTCCTGGCATTTTTTAATCACCCGGTGTTCAGGCAGGACCCGGACCACCACCCTTTTATTACCCAGCAACCGGCGGTTCACGAAAACATCCAGATTATTGCTGCCCGTGGTAAGAAATACTGTTTCCCCTAGTTCCGCTGCCTTTTCAGCCGCCTCCGTCCACGAGTACACTGTATGAATCAGATCGTCCTCGGGCAGCTTCGTCTCTTTGCGGTAAAACCGCAGGTATGGAATTTTTATATTACTGCATGCTGCGGACAATAAATCCGAAACAGGATTTTTAAAGGGGTGGCTGGCGTCAATAGCCATTTTTATATTTTTATCTTTTAAAATGTTACATACATCATTAATATTTTCCGGCAGGGATACCACATCAACGGCCCCGCCCCGGCCGGCCAGGGTGCCGCCATATTCCGTCCGTACCGCCGCGGTGACATGGTAGCCCGCCCCGGCCAGTGTAGTAATTAATTTCTGGGATTCACCCACACCATACAGAACCAGTATCATTTCTTCACTCCACTACAACTTTTTCCCGGCCTTGAAGGGACATGCACCCAATATCTATACTCCCCATAATATTGATAGCAGCTTATCCGGGAGGATGCCTTATGATATCCGGGTTATGGTCATTATTAATAATATCGGTGATTAACGGGATAACATTGCTGGTTTCTTACATGGCCAACAATACTTTCCCCCGGCCGCTGTCTGAAGAAGAAGAGGCAAAATATATATCCCTGCTATTGCAGGGAGACAGCAAGGCCAGGGATATATTGGCGGCTCACAACCTCCGGCTGGTGGCGCATATAGTTAAGAAATTTGACAGCAACAGTGAAGATACCGATGATCTGATTTCCATCGGGACCATTGGCCTTATTAAAGGAATTGACAGCTTCAAGCCGGACCGGGGAACCAGACTGGCAACATATGCCGCCAGGTGCATAGAGAATGAAATATCAAAGTCCATATCCGGACGTTAATTAATGGAAACAGGCGTAGTACTACTTTTTGCCTTCTGTTTTTTCGACCGTCCACTGAAGCTTACAATCCTGCCACCTGTCCCTGGCCAGGTTCACTATATAAGGATTGGAATCCCTTTCCGGGTGAACGACTATCTGCCTAAACCATTCCACTGCCTTGCCCGGGTGGCCCAGGCGTCCGTATAGCTCACCGATGAGATAAATCAGGTTCATCTCGGCCCTGGCGTCAGATGAACTGTCGTAACTATATGCTTTTTCCAAGAATTCCAGTGCCTTTTTCATGTTCTCGGTTTCCTCTTCAGGAAGCCCCTTCTGCCGGTATAAACAGCTTAAAATCATATGGAGCCTGCCTATAACGACATTTTTTGCCCCGGCCAGATTCTGACAGGAAATGGCAAGCCGGTATGCGGCAATAGCGTCATCTATAGTTCTGACCCCGGAAAAATCCTCCTGAATAGGAATCAACATCTGTTTGAGCAGCTTGACCTTGGCGGGACGTAACTTGTCCATTGAGTTTTCCGGAAAAGCGTACCCACAATTCCGGCATATCACCACATTATAAAAAGTGGGATTGACCAGCCGGTAGCGTGTACACATATCCGTATCCACGCTCTCTTCCTGAATACAATCTGTTTTGGCCACCAGAGATTGGATTTCACCACCGCACAGCGGGCAGACGAACTTTCTGCTGTATGTCCATTTCCCGGTGTTTTCCACGTAATCTTCAGTTTTTGTAGCTACCTTGTATTCCGCAATGCTTGCCATGTCCCCAGCGACTTCTCCGGCTGCTGCATCGCCACCGGATGTGGGCGTAACTGCAGTTTCCTCTGCCGGGGCCACTAACGGCTCCTCGTCGGGAGCAGAGGGTGCCTGCATATAATTTCCCTTAACGGTTACCAGCATCTCATTTGTTTCCCGCACCCTAAGGCTCATGGTTTCCAAAAGTTTCAGTGCGGCATCGGGATTCATCCTTAAAAAGTGAAGAAATACCGGCCGCTCAATATAGAATAATACTGAATCCTCCTCGGCTATGGCATCAGCAGATCTGGGAAGGCCATCCATCAGTGACATGTCCCCGAATACTTCCCGGGACCCGGCGATATAAAGAACAGTTTCTTTCTCTGCGGATAACTTTCTCCTTATTTTTACCCGACCGGTTACCACTATGTAAATTTTGTCGCCGCTTTCCCCTTCTTTAAAAATTATAGCGCCTTTTTTCTGCTGATTAACCTTTGCCAGTTCAGCTATTTTTTCTAGCATACTTACGTGCATGCCTTTAAACAAGCCTACGCCGGACAGGGCTTTGACAATAATTGCCAATAGCGGCTGATTGCTCACCATTTTCCTCCTTTTAAGGTTAGGGGACACAACTCTTTTTGGAGCCTGGCTCTTGGGTCAGAGGAATGTCCCCAACTTATGTAAGGTAACACACCTTCTTTGGTTGTCTAAATACCTTCTTATTAATACTTTCACGAAGGAATGTCCCCAATTTATGGAATACGTATAATTTTATCAGTTTTTGTATTCTTCGCTATTGCATTAAATCCTCTTACAACAGAGCCGAGGCCGTAAATTTTGCGTTTTAGTCAGGCAGTCAACCGCATAAATTCTATAAGAGGAGGCGGAAATATGTCAATCATGCCTAAAGAAAGCGAAAAAAATTCTATTCCCACGGTTCGCATATTTTTAAAGGAAAAGGGGTTGGAGGCAGCATATCGCCTTCTGGCCAAAAAGGTAGTTAAAGAAATGGAGAACAGTAAAAAATGCGAGCAGCCATCTATATCCGGGTAAGCACGGAAGAACAGGCCCGTCACGGCTTCAGCCTGTCGGAACAATATGAATCATGCTGCAGCAGGGCACTGGAAATGGGTGCCGGCGGGATTCTGAAATTTACCGATGAAGGCTTTTCAGGGGCTTCCCTGGACAGGCCCGGTCTCTCCGCACTGAGAGATGCCGCACGTTCAGGGCATTTCAACTGTCTGGTTATCCGGGACCCGGACCGCCTCTCCCGCCGGCTGGCCCACCAGTTGCTTTTGACTGAGGAATTCGAAAAATATGGTGTTCGTCTTGAATTCCTGGACTTTGACTGGAAGGACACCCCGGAAGGAAGGCTTTTTTACTCCATTAAAGGAGCCGTGTCGGAATATGAGCGGGAAAAAATAAGAGAGCGCATGTCCAGGGGCAAACTCCAGAAGGCGAGGTTGGGTGGCATCCCGGTTAATTTTGACGTTTACGGTTATACCTATTGCCCAAAAACCGGTAAAGTTTCCATCCTGGAAAGCGAGGCGAAGGTGGTAAAAGATATTTTTAAGTGGTATACCGGTGAAGACACCGGCATATTGGGATTGGCCGAAAGGCTAAACCGGATGGGCATGCCTACCAGGCGCCGTTCGGGACCATGGCACCGTCAGGTAGTGCGACAGCTATTGGGCAACCCGGTTTATAAAGGGGAATGGCACTACGGAAAGGCTCGCCGTGAGCAGTCGATTATAATACCGGTACCGGCCATAATTGAACCTGAACTCTGGGATGCAGCCGGGAAAAAACTGTCCCGGCCATTATGCTCCGGAACCAGCCGGGGCAAACGGCAGTACCTGCTTTCAGGTCTGTTAACCTGCGGTGATTGTTCTACTGCTATGCACGGATGCTTTACCATGTGGTGGGGTAAGGCAGATTGCCGCTACACCTGCAGAAAAAGCCACGGCGATTTTCCCGGCTGCCGGCCAGCCAAATACTTCCACGCCGGGGCATTGGAAAAAGCTGTCTGGCTACAGATTAAAAAAATACTGGCCGATCCCCTTACCCTGTCCCTGAAAGCAGCTGAAATGTTACCCACTGCCGAGGGTACACAAAGGGAACTGGCCGAAATCAAAAAAGAACTACAACGAACGGTTAAGGGACTGTCGACCGTGGTTGCGGCACTGGCAGAGGGGCTGGCAACCCTGGACAATCAAACCAGAAACCGGCTGGCCAGCATGCAAACACGCCGTGAATACCTGGAAAAACAAATTATTGACCTTGAATCCACAGTTGCCCGGGGCGGCTGCCGGGAGCCGGAGGAAGTTTATGCAGCCTCTGCCAAAATAATTTCCGGACTGGATAAACTTGACCCCGATACTAAAAGACACCTTTTGCGGGTAATGGTTGACGGAATAGTAGTTACAGGCAAAGCGAGAAAGGAGGGAAGATTACAGGAGGAAATTCAAATAACGGTGACTGGACCGCAGCAGTAAATATCACCCCGGGTTCCTGGTTTTACCGCAAGGCCCGGTCATTAACATTGAAATACTTATGCACCTGCGCTATACCAAAAAAATGCGCTCCGAGGTATCCCTTTACGATCCCATAGGGGTAGACCGGGAAGGAAATGAAATTACACTCATTGAGATACTCGGAACTCACGCCGAGGTTGTATCGGAAATTGCCGAACAAAATTTTGAACAGAAACTGCTGCTGGAAAAAATGAGCAATCTGGGCAAACGGGAAAAAAAAATACTGGTAATGCGCTTCGGGCTGGACGACGGCATTAAAAAAACACAGCGGGAAATCGCCCGAAAGCTCGGCATATCCCGCTCATACGTATCCCGCATAGAAAAGAGGGCCCTGGCCAGGCTGATCAGGGAGTTAAATGTAGAAGGCTGCCAGTAAGGCAGCCTTCTACATTTATATTTATATAACGAAAATTTAATTAAAAGTTATCCTTCATGCAGATAAAACTTAAATTTATTTTTATATTTTTAGCTTAATCACTGCGACAGGAGGCGATTAATAGCTTATGAATGTTTCAGTTATAGGGGCGGGCTATGTAGGTCTGGTGGCGGCTTGCTGTCTCGCCAATTCAGGGCACAATGTTATCTGTATAGAAAACAACCGTGAGAAATGCCTGATGCTTATTAACGGACATGTTCCTTTCTTTGAAGATGGGCTGGAAGCACTTCTGGCCAGGGGACTAGAAAACGGTAAGCTCAATTTTTATTCCAATATTTCTTACGCCAAATATTCAGAAGTCATTATGGTGGCGGTGGGCACCCCATCTCAGCCGGACGGAAGGGTTGATTTATCACAAATATTCCGGGTTATGTCAGAAATATCGGAAATGATTTCAACACCAGTAACGCTGATCATGAAAAGCACAGTTCCCCCCGGACTTGGCCTGCAGCTGCAACAGCGCTTTTTGAACGGAAATAGCCATCTTATCTCCTATGTATCCAATCCCGAGTTCCTCAGGGAAGGCAGGGCGATAAAGGACTGGTACGATCCGGAAAGAATCGTTGCAGGGACTGAAATCCCGGGCGCTATTGAAATTCTGAGAAAACTGTACAATGATATTGGAGCGCCCCTGTGCATCATGGATATTTCCAGCGCCGAGATGGTAAAATACGCCTCCAATGCCTTCCTGGCCACCAAAATTTCATTTGTCAATGAAATTGCCAATCTTTGCGAACTAGTGGGGGCAGATATTGAACCCGTGGCCAGGGCGATCGGTATGGACAGCCGTATAGGTAGCCACTTCCTGCAGGCAGGCCTTGGATACGGGGGTTCATGCTTCCCCAAAGACACCAAGGGCCTGGATTTCATATCAACCCTTAACGGTCACACCTTCAACCTGCTCAAAGCGGTGATAGAGGTAAACGCCCGGCAGCGCGTCGTGGCGGTAAGAAAATTATCCCGCATGCTAGGAACCCTATGCGGCAAGAAAATAGCGGTGCTGGGGCTTTCTTTTAAACCCGGCACCGACGACATCCGGGAGTCACCAGCCATGGACATTATACGCATGCTCGTGGATGAGGGAGCGGAAGTTTTCGCCTATGACCCTATGGCCAGATTACCGCAACATAGGGGTATACCGCAAGGATTTATAATGTGTACTGATGTCATGGACGCATTAGAGTCCTGCCACGGGGCAGTGGTTATCACTGAATGGCGGGAATTTATCGAGTTGGACTGGGAAAAAGCACATTCATTAATGATTCCTCCCAGAGTTGTGCTGGACGGAAGAAACTGCCTTGACCCCCAAAAACTTTCTGCGCTTGGCTATGCCTACGCCGGCATGGGAAGAATGTCTGGCATATTATGTAAAAATAGTTAACTATCCTCTAAGTAACCTTATTAAATATTTTAACATTGTTGAGATATATTTGACTAAAGAATGAAAGGGGAAAAATATGCTACTGGAAGCCGATTTACACACCCACACCATAGCCAGTGGACACGCCTTCAGCACTATAAGGGAAATGGCGGAATACGCATCCATAATGGAACTAAAAATGATAGCCATAACGGATCACGGTATAAAAATGCCCGGGGGACCGCACGAATATTACTTTAGCCAGATCATGGGGTTGCCATCCAGCATTTACGGGGTTGAGATATTAAAAGGGGTCGAGGCGAATATTATCGACCAGCACGGCAGTCTGGACATGCCGCAGCGCGTACTGGACAATCTGGACCTGGTGCTGGCAAGTTTCCATACTGATACGGGATATCAGACAGGCTCGGTGGAACAAAATACCAGAGCGCTCATCGCGGCGATTCAAAACCCTTATGTACACATGATAACCCACCCCGGCAACCCCGAATTCCCGGTGGACCTGGAGAAGATTGCCCAGGCCGCCAAACTGGCCGGCAAAGCATTAGAGATTAACAACAGTTCCTTTTCTTTAAGCCGCCCAGGCAGCACCCCCCGCTGCAATCATATGGCCCACATTGTGGCCAAAACTGAGACCATAGTCTCCATAAACAGTGACGCGCACAGCTGTTTTGCTGTGCGCAGCTTCGACAAAGCCCTGGAGGCAGCAGAAAAGGCGGGTATTAAGCCCAGCAGAGTTTTAAACACATCGGTCAATCTTATTAAGGAATACCTGACATCGCTGAAGCAGGGGCTAAAAAAGATTTCCTAATTAAATTTCATACGTCGGGGGCATTCCTTTGACTTTAAACCAAATTTGGCGACCACTTCATAATAGCCCGCCACAATCTTTTGAAAAACTGCATCCCAGGATTTTGTCAAGGCATGTGTCCGGGCACCAACAGCTAAATCTTTTCTCAAGTCACCGTTTTCACTCAATTCAATTATGGCAGACACCATGTCCCTCACACTACGGGGGCGGCAGTCCAGTCCGTTGACGCGATTCAGCAGATTCTCCCTAACACCCCCGGCAAAAGCCCCTGCCACCGGCAGCCCCGAGGCCATGGCTTCAAGCACCACATTGCCGTATGTTTCAGTAGTGGAAGGGAAAACGAAAATGTCGCTGGAGGCATAAACAGCGGCCAGTTCCTCACCGTGAAGGTAACCCGTAAAAGTCACGTTGGGTGGAGCGTCACGCCTTAGCACGGGAGCCAAAGGCCCGTCTCCGGTGAGTACCAGATGTATATCCCGGCGTCTACCGTTAATCACAGTTAGCGATTCCATCAATATATCCAGATCCTTTTCCGGGGCAATCCTGCCGACGTACAGCAGCACCGTCTTATCCGAAATCCCCAGCCGATCCTTGAAAAAGAGATCTTTTTTCAACGGAGAGAAAAGCGTGGTATCGACTCCGCGGCCCCAGATATCCAAGTTCTTAATACCTTTTTTCTCCAGCGATTTCAGGGTTGCTTTGGAGGGACAATAATTTTTCAAGCAATTGTTATGAAACCAGCGCATATATTTCCATACCCAGTTAGAAAGAAAAGACAGTTTGTAATAGGAAAGGTATTGCGAGAAATTTGTGTGGTAGGAACTGACCGCAGGTATGCGGCTGGAGGATGCGTATTTAAGGCCGCACAGGCCCATGGAAAATTCGGTTACCAGGTGAACCACATCCGGTTTGAACTCTTCCAGTTCCCTGCATATGGCGGCATAACCGGGCAGGGCCACTTTACATTCCTGGTATACGGGCAGGTCGAAAGCGGGTGAAAAATTTACTTCATATGGAATTTCTACTTCCAGACCGGTATCCGGCGCCAGCACCATACAACTCACGCCGTTAGTGGTAAGCATTTCGGCCAGTCTGACCACAGTGCGGGCAACCCCATTTACCTGGGGTATGAAAGTATCTGTAAAAATAGCTACCTTCAACCCTCTTCCCTCTTTTCCGCTGATTTACAACTGCTTGTAAAAATGCAGCAAAAAACCTGCCGTGGTACGCTGGGCATAGGGCAACAGCAACTGCGTGGCCCGGTGGTATTCCTCCGGGGACCCATTGCTTACAAGGTCATAGCAGTCCTTGGCCTGCCGGGCATTTTCCGCCACCCATTCCTCCGGGTTGCCTGCGATATTATAAATGCCGTTGCGGTCAACTCTATAATTGTCCTTTCTTTTTTCCACCCAGCTTTCGTAGTCCCGGTGTCCGCTGAACACCTTGCAGGATGCGTGATGCGGTACACAGACGTCCTGCACCAGATGAGCGGAAGCGCCCAGGAAAAACATCGCCCGGGCGTGCTTTTTATCCCGCCATAGTGCCAGTGCCCTGTTAAAGAGTTCGAGACACTTTTCCGCGGCGCTGGGCCACAGCCACATTCCTCCCCCCGTATCGGGATCGTAATGGTGACAAGTACTCATTAACCCCTTGTCGATCCAGACCACCCCGTCATCCAACTGACCGGCGAACATCCGAAACAAATGGGCAGCCCTCGAATAACCGTCGTTATGCAGTATCTGACTGCCGCTTTCGTTGATGAAAGTATGCGTGCTGCTGGCTCCCTTTACGCCCTGAACGGGAAGGGAAACGGAAGAAATGTATTTTGTTGCGGTGGAAACGGACCAACTGAATGCAACCGTAACATTTATCATATAGCACCCCGCAAAATAAATTTCAACAATATTATCGTACATATGTGTAAAATGAACATAAAGTTTATATTAAGTAATATAAACTTTTCAGCATAAATCAATTAAATAACAAAAAAGGCGAACTACCCGTACCCTGCAAAACCCCATTATAAGTTTTGTCCCGAATTTTGGGTAAACAAATAAATTTATATGAAAAATTAGAAAACAACTTGCATTATTCTTTATTCCGGGTTATAATAAATAGGCTCGAACAATGCTTGGATATACGGTAAAAACTTTCTCTGGTTGCCATTTGCTTGGGGAAAATTATAAAAACTGTTATTCCCTAGCTAGCCGGGCAATCTTAAATTGAGGAGGTTTTTTTATTTATGTTTCAAGACAAAACTTTAACCTGTAAAGACTGTGGTAGCGAGTTTATTTTTTCGGCTTCTGAGCAAGATTTTTTTGCCGAAAAGGGTTTCACCAATGAGCCCGGTCGTTGTCCTGAATGCCGTGCTGCCCGTAAAGCAGCCAGCAGAGGTAATAACAGTTACGGTCGCCAGGAACGTCAAATGTATGATGTCACCTGTTCAGCCTGTGGAAAAGAAACCCAGGTTCCTTTTCAACCCCGTGGCGACAAACCTGTATATTGCCGTGAATGCTACCGCCCCCGCAATAACTGGTAAATCCTAAAATTATACAGAATAAGACAATGACCGTGTAGAATTACTATACGGTCATTTTATTTCTATCCAGGCTTATCAATGAAAAAAATACGTTCTGTCTTAACACACTTATAACAATTTTTTTCAATATATAAAAAATACCAATTAACATAATAATTTTTGAGTATAACTTATGATTTGTATTAACATAATAGATCATGAGACGTATAAATCTCATAATCATAGAACATTTTGGAGGTGCAGTATTAGATGCTCGGTACAGTGAAATGGTTTAACCCGGAGAAAGGCTTTGGGTTTATTGAAAGAGAAGGTGGGGAAGATGTGTTTGTGCATTTTTCCGCCATAAAAGCAGAAGGCTACAAATCCCTTGAAGAGGGCCAAAGAGTTAAATTTGATATAGAAAAAGGCCAACGGGGCCTGCAAGCCACGAATGTAACCCTCTCCTAATTTTTTAATGTAATGAGAAGGGGCACTGATTTTGTTGTCAGTGCCTTTTTTCATGTGCGAATGGCTATTTACAACAAGATTATAGATAGTCCCCTACGTTAAATTAATGACTTCTGCTAAAGCCGTATGCAGCCACCAGAAAAAAGTCCAGGGCGAAGGCCAGGATAATGGACAGGTGCATAAATATCTGGTCGAAGTGCCCGCCCCCCTGCAGCTTCTGGATAGCCGCAATGGCCCATGTCTGGGGCAGGAAATCGGTAACACGCCGGACCGCTCCGGGCATTATCTCCAGAGGCCAGAAGCAACCGGCCAGCAGGCAGGTGGGGGTGACAATCAGTGTCTGCAGGTTGTTGGCCTGCCTTGAATCACCGGCAAAGGCCACCACCAGCAGGCCCAGGCCTATGGCCGCCGGAACAAAAGCAGCCAGTATCAGGAAAAGTTGCGGTGACGGCACGTAGGTATCTATATGGAATACCCTGGACATGAAAAATAAGGTCAGCAGTATCTGGATAATTACAATAACCAGATTTGCCAGCACATTTCCCATAACATAGGTCCTACCATTAACCGGTGCGGCGCATATCCTGAAATATGTCCTGTTCCTTTTTTCCTTAAGAATCATCTGGGCCGTGCTACCTGCCCCAATCATCATAAACATTAAAAAACCTATACTCTGAGAGGTCATACCCTGCTTTTGGTCCGGTCCTGGACCTGGCTGACCTTAAGCATCCGCTTTTCCTGATTGAAGTTGCCGTATATTTTATTGAAGATATCCTTATTGCCGCCGGATGCCTCCGCAATATCAAGCAGATTTCTGGTATATGTATTCAAATAACTGCTTACCCAGGCTGTGGCAGTCTGGCTCTTGATGGAGATAACCTCCACTTGCTGCCAATGACTATTCCGAATACCATCTCCAAAGCCCCGGGGAATAACCAACACACAATCAGTCTTACCCGTTGCAACGGCATTCTTTATATCCTTTTCGTTAACAGGTGTTATTTTAAACCTGCTTTCCTTGCTCAGCGACCTGACCATGTCACTGGCAATAACACTGTTATCCTTATTTAGAACACCCAGGTTTAAGGAACCTGAGCCGGCATTGCTGTAAATGCCGATGGAGAGCAGTATACCTATAACCGGCAAGAGGAAAAAAGCAAAATAGTTTCCTTTTTTCTGAAGACCAACTTCAATGTATTTAGAGCCAGCAAGACAACATTGCGCATCTAAAACACCTCTTTTCTGATGGCAAATGATGAGATTGCCAGAAACACCACCGCCAGGCCAAGGTTAATATATATGGCAGGCGCTACCGAACTGAAATCATTACTGTAAATAACCTGGAAGATGCTTTTATTGATCCACCTCACCGGCGACAGGTTGGATAACATAAGCACAGTTTTGTTATAGTTATCTATGGGTATATAACCGCCACCAAGGAATACAAGCAAGGGAATTACTAGATTTAAAAAACTCAGCACCGTTGTTTCGCTCTTAATGATAAAGGCTAAACCCAGTCCAATGCTTTCGGACATGATAACCTCAGCAGCCACCAGCAGAAGTATGGTGCCTATATGAGTACCCCAATAAGCCCCATATATATATTTACTGAAAACAATCAGTACCAGCGCCTGCAGGAACGTAACCGTCAGGTCTCACAGTATCTTGCCGATTAATATTTCATGTTTTCCCACCGGACTGCACAACAGCCGGTTGAGAGTCCTGGCTATGGTTTCACTTTTTATGGCAAAGACTCCGGCTATAGAAGAATACATTAGGATTAAAGTCAGCATGGTTAAAGCATAATAATCCATGGCCCTCTTAAGCCTGCGCATGACAGTGGCAAAGAATAATAGATATCCATTTCATACGTCCGAAAATTAAAAGAGGGATATCAAGGTAAATGTGGAAGTAAATAGTTATATTTCAAGGGGGTGTATTTTTTATAGTGAAAAAATTCAAGATCTTATTTATTCTGCTCTGTTTTGTCCTCTACGCCAGCTTAACTTCTGCTGCAAACGCCGAGACAACCCTTTCCGCCAAACAACTGATGCTAGCAAAATTGCAGGACACCAGCTTTGGGGTAACCAGTGAACTTTACAAAACATCTTCCGGCATGGTCAGCTATGAAATCAAAACCCTGGACGCAGCAGTCATACCGAAAACAGAGCCATTCAACAACTTGGCTGGAACGAAGTTATTAGTTGATTATAAACTAAACTCCCCGGACAAAAAGCTTGAAGCAAATTATACGGTGCACTACAACGAAAATAATTACAGCGGCTCGGTTTATATGAATGACAATAGAATTATATTTTCAACCGGAATCATGTCGTTATTAAAGGCCCTGAATCCGGCTGAATTTAGCAAAGAAATGACCATCCCCCAATATATTTACACTGATAACAGTGAATTTACAAAAATATGGGACACCATCATTAAATCAAACGGGCAGAGCATGCCGCCGGAAGTGAAGGATCTATTCGTTTTTGCCCTGGAGGCTGTACCAGATAAATATTTTACCACCTCGTTAGCTGACCAGAAAATAATTATCAATATTGACAAAGACGGGTTTATTGATGTAGTTTTTTCAGTATTACAAAAAGTGAAAAAAGAGAGAGAAAGATTTGCAGATCTGGTCGCAAAAATAGCTGCCCGCTCATCGGGTCAGGACCCTACAGTACTCAAAAAACAAATTCTGACCGGCCTTGAAGAAAGCATCAGTGATGGCTCCTTCCCTGACAGCAGGGAAACCATTGCAAAAGGAATGGCGGATCTTACGTTGTTAAACTTAATTATAGAAACATCATTAACAACTTCGGAGCAGGATAATTTTGCGCTAACACTAAAAATCGCTGACAATTCCGGACTTGACGGAAAAATAACATTGAATGTCAACAGCAACGGCAGCAAGGATAACAAGAGCGGTAATTTCATATTAAACCTGACCGGTGCAAACAAGGAGCAGGGATTTAAACTGGAAGGCCAAATAACCAGCGACTTTAAGCAAACTACAACCAATGAGAGCTGCACTGGTTTGCTTACCTTGAACGTTAAGGATACCAGCGGCTTAGGTACTATGCTTGACTTAGTCCTTCAACTTGATTCCAGCGCCAAGGTCGATCGGGATGTTCAGATCAATATTCCAGTTTTAACCCAGCAAAATAGCGCCAATATTGAGAATTACATGAAAGAGCCCGCTCCGCCCGCAAGCGGGGTCAGGGTGCTTCTGGACGGAAAGCCGGTTGAATTTGATGTGCCTCCAGACACCGGTAATGGAAGGACCATGGTGCCGGTGAGAAGTCTGGCGGAAGAACTGGGCTTTGAAGTAAAATGGGTAGACCCCGATCAGTTAATCATGAGCCGTGCTGATACAACCATCACAATGACTCTAAAACAGCCATTCTACACGGTCAACGGGGTTCAAAAACAGCTGGATGTGCCGCCGTATACAAGATATGACAGGGCCATGGTTCCGGTCCGGTTTATTGCAGAAGAATTAGGCTGCCAGGTTCAATATGACGAAAAAACAAATACCGTCTTCATCACTACAAAGCAGTAATGGCCGAAATATACTCCAGTATGCATCCTTTGCCGGCAGTCCGGGAAAACCCGGTCTGCCGTTTTTCTTTAATTATTAATATGGTACTCAATTACGGCATGGGTATATTTTAAACAGAGCACCTAAAATGGTACCTCTTATTTTAGTCATAAATATCATTATGCCCGGGTTAATAAACAACTAGAGACGTGCTGTCAATAACCCCGTCCCCTTGAAATGCCTTGTAAAACTAACTCCCTGAGGATACCCGGACAAAAAACGAACTGCCTCCTCCTCCGGCACCGGCCAGCTGAAAAAGTACCCCTGGACGCAGTCGCAACAAATCCGGGCCAGAAAATCGAATTGCTCTTGTGTTTCCACACCCTCGGCGACCACGGCCATTTCCATTGCGTGGGCCATATTCACAACATTCCCGATGATCGCCTTATGGGCTCCATCCACCGGTATCATATCTATAAAAGACTTGTCTATTTTTAAAGTATTCACCGGCAAGTGCTGCAGGTAAGTCAGTGACGAATAACCCGTGCCGAAATCGTCAAGCGTCAACTGCACTCCCATCCCTTGCAATTCGCCAAGCCTGCGGGTACTTTCTTCAAGTGAGACAATCAATGCGGTTTCAGTAATTTCCAGCTCAAGGCGGCACGGTTCGACACCAAAGTCATTTAAAGCGTCGCGGACACTGTCGATGAAACTGTCAGAGCACAGTTGGTATGGCGACACGTTGACAGCGACATGAACATGCCCCCATCCCTGATCAGCCAACCGGCGGGCGAACCGGCAAGCTTCCCGCAGTACCCATTCTCCGATCGCGTGAATGAGTCCGCTCTGCTCGGCCAGCGGAATAAATTGTACTGGCGATACAGATCCATGCTCCGGGCTGTTCCAGCGCAGCAGCGCTTCAAATCCTGCGGCGGCGCCGCTGTCGACGGCCACCTGCGGCTGATAATGAAGTAAGAGTTCCCCCCGTTCAACCGCGTGATGCAGGCTGTTTGTCAGCAACACCTTTTCGTAGGCTTCCGCCTGCATGATTGCTTCGTAGAACCGCCAGCAATTCCGGCCGGCCTTCTTGGCCGCATACATTGCGTTGTCTGCATTCTTGAAGATCTCCTCGACCGTGTCGCCGTCGTCCGGATAGATGGCGGCGCCGGCGCTGGCCGATATATGAAAGCGGACCCCCAGTACTTCGGTATCCTGACTGAGCGCCGCGATAATCCCGCCGACAATATTGCTTATATATTGCCGGTTGTTTTCACCGGGCAAGACGGCCATAAACTCGTCACCGCCGATTCGCCCCACGAAAGCACCGCCGCCGGCCTGCTCCACGATACGGTTCCCAGCCATAACGATGAGGACGTCGCCATAGGTATGCCCGAAGGCGTCGTTCACCGTCTTAAAATCATCCAAATCGATGAACAGGACAGCACCCGACGACTCGCCCCGGCGGACCTTCTCCATTTCCTCCTCGAGCCGCCCGATTAGATGGGTCCGGTTTGGCAGGCCGGTTAGCGAATCGGTATAGGCCAAACGTTGAATCTCTTCTGTTTTTTTGCGCAGCGCCTTCTCTGCTTGCTTGTGCTCGGTGATGTCCTGATTCGCCCCGTACCACTTCACGATCTTACCGCCAGCATCCCTGACTATATTCACCTGTACAGCAATGATACGCACCACACCGTCCCGGCGAATGATGCGGTGTTCTATCCTGCCGGAATAGTGACGTTCAGTGGACGAAAGCGACTTGCAATCTTCTAACATACAGACGTCGTCCGGATGCACGAACTCCCTGATGTACACATCCGGAGCCATAAAAGCGCCTTCCCGCGCCACGTCAGTGCCGTAGATGGCATAGAACTCGTCTCCGAATTCGTACTGGTTTCTATCAAGATTAAATTTCCATGGCCCCAGGCGTGCCAGTTCCGCCGCCACGGAGAGAGTTTCCCTGCTGTCCCGCAGCGCCTTCTCGAATTGCTTGTATTCGGTGATGTCCTGGTTCGCCCCGTATGCCGTCACAGTCTTGCCATCAGCATCCTTGATGGCATTTATGCGTACAACAATCGTGCGCACCGCACCGTCCCGGCGGATGATGCGGTGTTCCAAACTTGTAGAATAGCAGCGTTCCGTGAACGAAAGCATTCTGCGCACCTCTGCGCCTACCACCCAGGCGTCGTCCGGGTGCACGAACTCCCTGGCATACACATCCGGGGCCATAAAGGCGCCTTCCCGCGCCACATCGGTACCGTAGATGGCATAGAACTCATCACCAAATCCGAACATGTTTGTCTTTAAATCATATTTCCATGGCCCCAGGTGCGCCAGTTCCACCGCCACGGAGAGAGTTTCCCTGCTGTCCCGCAGCGCCTTCTCGGCCTGCAGGCGGTCTGTGATTTCATTGAATATGGCGTACAAATATTCGTCGTCCCTAAAATATGTGAAATCGAAGTCTTTTGTTGTACCGTCACGGCAAGTGAAACATAAGGTATTACCCCAGGTTTTGCCATTCATTTGCCGTTCATATTCATTCAAAACGTCCAGCCACGGATCGAGCTTGCGCTTCCTGATTTCTTCATCGGGATATGCCTTTTCAAACCAGGCGTGAATAGTAGGAGTGTCTTCTATAGAATAGCCGATAACCTTCCTATATCTTTCATTATTGAAAATGATGTTTCCGTTTTTATCAGCATAGGTTAAAGCAACCGGAAGGTTGTCCATGATTTTCACAAAACGCGCTTCGCTTTGCCGGAGTCGTTTTGCTATCCTTTTCCAGGCGATAACCAGAGCAGCCTGGACACACAAAAGAAAACCAGCGCCAACTATTTCCCAGCGGTATCCGGCGCCAAACAATACGTCCACAGAAAGAATAAAGAAAGTCAGTAAAATTAAGAAAAAACCCGTTCGGCTATCGTTAAATTTCATTTTCTTTGACTTCTCCTTGTTCAATTCATTACTGTACAGCACTCTTCCAGCGCTCCCAACCCGGTGCTGGCTCCATTATTTGACGATGCATCCGGACATTCGCCTACCAATTACCTTTATAGATTTACTGGAACGGATTATCCTATTTAGTAAAATTTGACGTTAATTTACTATTTCCTTCGACAAATGCTTGTTTCGACAAAAATTAAATCAAGGGATTATCGCCCGTAACGGCGACAACCCCTTGATTACAAGCATGGCGAAGCGGATTAAAGATATTGCTATCAGTAACCCCGCCCCCTTGACACCCTTGGCTGCATTTTTTTCTTGATGTCTTTATAACCAATGTGGTATTATTTAATAACGTTATTGTAATAATTATAATATAAGGTGCCTTCATGAAAAAATTTGATTTATTATTTCATGAGGATTCAAAGGGATGCTGTCCAGTGCTCGAGTTTGTAAACACCCTAAGGCAACAGGGGGACTAATGGATGACTTTATAAGGAGACAGGGAGGAAATTAAGATGCCTAAGTCCTGGAATGATTTTGAATCAATAATTAAGTCAATGAATACGGAAGAAGATTTTGATAGACTTAAAATTGGTTCTGATTTTTCGGCTAAATTAATTAAAGCACGATTAAATAAGAGCCTAACTCAAAACGAATTAGCTTATCGAGCAGGATTAAAACAATCCGCCATCGCAAGAATTGAAAATCAGGGTAGCTTACCCAGGCTTGACACCATATACAAGATAGCCGATGCCTTAGATTCAGAGTTCGATTTTTACCCTAAAAATTATTCACAGGAATACATTACTTCTCAGGATGTTATTAATAAGGTTGTAGATTTGGAAATAGCCTTAAATAAACTTACCGATCAGGTTAAATTACTAACAGAAGCTGTCAACAAGAAAAGCAAGCCACATATTATCTTGCATGTTGAATCTCATCATCATGGTCACATGAAAGACTTAACTGATTTGCAAAAAGTATTAAAGAACGACTTCATGAAAAGCACCTATAGAAAGAGTCCAGAAATTCCAAGGATAGGAGTTGAAATGTGGAGTGCCTGCCAATAAAATTCACAGAATGTGTGATTGGTTTAACTCACTAGAGCAAAACAGTCAAATTAATGCATTAGACTTCCTCAACAACAAAAACAATGAACTTATATTGTCTGATGATGATAAGGCTGATTTCTTTGATTTTATACAAAGCGTTGTAGGCCTTATTGTTGAAAGTAACGACGACAAGGAATCAGTAAATAAAACGCTAACTTCTTTTGGGTTGGATAAAATTGTTATCGGCACTCTTTGTTCTTTTTGCAAGGCCCTTGCAATACCATATTTAGATGCTAAGCTACTTTCTAGTATGGAGAGGGAAAACATTCGCAAAGTAGCTGAATTTATATTAAATAAAATGTTACTTTTCAATGATTATATGCAAATTCCCTTTAATGAATTTCTTAAATTAACTGGTTTCGAAAATGCAGAAATGGGCAATCGTGTATTGCATTTTATTAAAGGTTTATATGTTGATGTTAGCGAAAGAAAATATAGCCCCGATATGCTGGAAAATAAACTCAGGAAAGAATACGGACTATCAGTTAAGACAACAGATGAAATTGTAAATCTAGTCAAGGATAATATTACTGAAATGCACCAAGCATATATGTTAAATCAGATAAATAAATTATTGAATCAGATGTCGACACTTTCTTGTGCTTTGGATAATAATAAGTAAGCTGTTTTAGGAGGTGTCACGGGAACGGGGTTATTGACAACGCTATTTTTAATATAAATACCTGCTTAGGCAAATTATAGCAATCACTC
This sequence comes from uncultured Peptococcaceae bacterium, assembly GCA_964643075.1. GTDB lineage: Bacteria > Bacillota > Desulfotomaculia > Desulfotomaculales > Desulfocucumaceae > Desulfocucumis. The sequence continues at coordinate 21,651 of CAZXQO010000026.1, read as the reverse complement.
CTTCTACTACCAATATATTTAAGCCTCATAATCCCAGTTCTATTCAAGTTTATATCATCATTCACTTGACAAGGAGACCAACTGTGGGAGTTGTAAACGCTTAATAAATTGGACAAAACAATTCCTGTAAGTCCTGATCGTTACTGCATTGCAATGAATTTGCAAAGGGCTGTTCATATTTTTGTAAGTTATTTTAGAGATAATAACCTCAAATAGATTTTGGGAGGTTATTTTTTATGGCTAACAGGCTTGCAAATGAAAAAAGCCCTTATTTGCTTCAGCATAAAAACAATCCGGTTGACTGGTATCCATGGGGGGAAGAAGCCTTTAAGGATGCCCTGAGGCGAGACTGTCCTATATTCCTTAGTGTAGGTTACAGCACCTGTCATTGGTGCCACGTAATGGAAAGGGAATCCTTTGAGGACGAAGAAGTGGCGGCATTGCTGAACAGATTTTTTATACCTATTAAAGTGGACCGTGAGGAAAGGCCCGATATTGATCACATATACATGACGGTGTGCCAGGCCATGACCGGCAGCGGCGGGTGGCCACTGACGGTGATTATGGCTCCGGACAAAAAGCCTTTTTTTGCCGGTACATATTTCCCCAAGCACAGCCGCTACGGCAGGCCCGGGCTGATGGATGTACTGGAACAGATTCAGGAAAAGTGGAACAGTGATAAAAGTGAGATAATTAATATCGGGGAAAGAATCTCCGAGGCCATAAAGCCTCAATTCCACGCTGACAGCTCCGGTAAACTGGGGGAGGATACCCTTAAAAAAGCCCGCCTAACCCTGGGAAAGAATTTCGATCCGGAGTATGGCGGCTTCGGCAGCGCTCCCAAATTCCCTACCCCGCACAACATGGCCTTTCTGCTCCGCTACTGGAAGAAGACAGGCGACGAGGAAGCACTGGCCATGGTGGAAAAGACCCTGCAGTCCATGCATGACGGAGGAATATACGACCACCTGGGCTACGGATTCGCCCGCTACTCCGTGGACCGCCAGTGGCTGGTGCCTCATTTTGAAAAAATGCTCTACGACAACGCGCTACTGGCCATGGTTTACCTGGAGGCGTACCAGATCACCGGCAAGGAGCTTTATGCCGGGGTGGCCCGGGAGATTTTTACCTATGTTATGCGGGACATGACTTCTCCTGAAGGAGGCTTCTACTCAGCGGAAGACGCCGACTCTGAGGGTGTGGAGGGCAAATTTTACGTCTGGATGCCTGAAGAAATAAAGCAGGTTTTGGGAGAAGAAACCGGAGATCTGTTTTGCCGCTGGTATGATGTAACGAAAAAAGGTAACTTTGAAGGACACAGCATTCTGAACCGCATCTACGCAAATACCAGAGCCTTTGACCCGGGCATGGGTCCGGAGGAATGGGAGAAAACGCTGGCAGAGGCCAGTCAAAAACTATTTCCCGTTAGGGAAAAAAGAATTCATCCCCACAAGGACGACAAAATACTCACTTCCTGGAACGGCCTGATGATAGCGGCTATGGCCAGAGGTTACGCTATATTACAGGATCAAAAATACCTCAATACGTCCATCCGGGCCGCAGAATTCATACTTTCCCGGCTGCGCAACAAGAATGGCCGCCTGCTGGCCCGCTACCGGGACGGCGAACCGGCCTACCTGGCCTATATTGACGACTACGCCTTTTTAATCTGGGCTATGATTGAGCTGTACCAGGCCGACCAGCGACCGTTCTGGCTAACGCACGCACTGGAGCTGCAGGAGGATCAAAACCGCCTGTTTTGGGACGCTGAAAACGGGGGGTATTTCTTTTACGGCAGCGACGGTGAGGAACTCCTGGCCCGGCCCAAGGAAGTTTACGACGGCGCCACGCCTTCGGGGAATTCCGTGTCCGCCCTCAACCTGCTCCGGCTGTCCAGGATTACCGGACGCGATGATTTTGCCTCCATGGCCGAAACCATGTTTGAAAGTTTCTCCGGCAACATAAATGGCTACCCAGCCAGCCACACCCACTTTTTAATGTCCTTTCTGTTTGCCACAACCCCGGGCAGGGAAGTGGTAGTGGTTTCCGGCCGGAATAAGGCGGATATTCACAGGGAATTGCAAAGCTTAAATCGTATTTTTTCACCTGAAGCGGTCTTTTTGTATCGCCTTCAGGGGGAAGATTACCGTGAACTGGAGGCCATCGCACCCTTCACCCGGGCAATGCCCGTACCGGAGAACAAAACCATGTATTATGCCTGCCAGAATTTTGCCTGCGGGCAGCCCGTGGACGATATAGCGGAAGTCAACAGGATACTTCAGTCATAATGCCAATAATGCAAACCACCCCTCCCTTTGCTACGCTCAGGAAGGGGCTTCTTTTGCATAAGCAAAGTTACTGAGCATACTGGTTCATCGCAGGCCACGACGGACCAAGCTCCCCAGGGCATTTATTCGGCCAGTTCCTGACCTGCTACCCAACTTTTTTATTTTTTTAAGCCGGGGTGATGGCATATATCCCGGATCACTCCATAATTTGCAATTCCTGCTCTCTATAATTAAATACTAATTTTACTCTTTCAGCGCTCCCATAGTCAGTCCTTTCACTATGTATTTCTGCACAAAAAATGTAAAAACAACCACCGGCAAAATCATTAACACTCCCATGGCAGCTATCTCGCCCCATTGAGTTACTTTATCTGTAAAAAATTGCATTACCCCCACCGGCAGCGTCTGAGTATATCTTCCGGTCAGAATTAAGGCAAATAGAAATTCGTTCCAGGACATTATAAATGCAAAAACAGCCGTTGCCACGAGACCTGGGGCAGCCAGCGGCAGGGTTATCCAAAAAAAGCTTTGCAAACGTGTACATCCGTCCACCATCGCGGATTCCTCCATAGCTGAGGGGATTTCAATAAAACAATTCTGCATCATCAGTACAACCACTGGAATGACAACGCAAATATAAACCATGATTAAGCTTAAATAACTGTCTAAAAGACCAATTTTTGCGGCAATCAAATATATAGGAACGGCCACTGCAATGGCAGGCAGCATGCGTAATAAAAACAAACTTATAATAAAGCCCCTGGTAATAAATGAAGGAAACCTGGCACAGACGTAGGCCGCCAGCGAGCCAGCTATAAGAGCCAAAACCGTGGTTAAAAGGGATATAATAATACTGTTTTTGAAATAGTCAATCACCTGGCTGCTGGCAAACAAATTCTGATAATGAATGAGCTGCGGCTTAAACACTATTTTAGGCGGCAGAGAAAAAATATCCACTTCATTCTGCAGCGAAATTAAAACCAGCCAGACTATAGGGGCAATATAAACCAAAACCACTGTTATGCCTATCAAAGACAGCGCAATGCTTTTTATTTTACTCATTAACTCATGCCTCCTGTCTCGCCTTTAAGCCTCGGGTAAGGTGATATATAAGCGGCAGTGCGATGATGAGGGTTATAAGCATTAGAATAAAGCTCTGGGCGGACGCCATACCCAGCTTAAAGACCCTGAAGCTGGTGGAATATGTATAAACACTGACAAATTCTGTACTTCTTCCGGGACCTCCGTTGGTTAGAGCTATTACAATGTCAAATATCCTGAATGCATCCACTACCCGGAATATCACACCCAGCACAATGGTGTTTTTTAGATATGGCAGGATTATATATCTGAATATCTGACTTGCGGAGGCGCCGTCAATATGGGCCGCTTCATATAACTCACCGGGAATGGCCTGCAGGCCGGCAAGGAAGAAAAGAACAAGAAAGGGGGTATACTGCCATATTTCCACTGACGCCAGGGAAAAAAACACCAGGGTTTGATTACCCAGCCATATTTTTGGGCTTATGCCCGCACAGCCTATGATCCAGTTTAAAATACCAAAATCGGAATTATAAATTATTTTCCAGAGCGTGGCTACCACAACCGGGGTTACCATCATCGGAATAGTTATCAGTACCCTCCACAACCTTCCGCCTATAATATCCCGGTGCAGCAGCAAAGCAATCATCAGCCCCGCCAACACTTCAACAGGCACTGTTACGAGAATAAACAGTATTGAGCGGTAAATGGCCTGCCAGAAGTATTTATCCCGGAGAGTTTCTAAATAGTTGTTCAGTCCGGTGTATATTAAATGCCAGCCGGTGGACAGATCCAGCTGATGAAAACTTACGAACAGAGCGAATATAACCGGCAGGAGCACCACCGAGATAATTATCAGGGATACCGGCAGCAGGCACCAAACTGTTACCTTAATTTTTTTAGCCACGCGTGTTGCCCCCCTGACAGGGAGCGGGGGTAATCCCCCCGCTCCCTGTTTTAAACTATTTTTTAATGTATCCGTGGTCCGCCATCAGTTTGTATGTCCTGTCATTTAATTCCTTTGCCGCCTCGGCAGGTACTTTTGCTCCAGTGACCACATCATTTCCCGCTTCATAGCAGTACCTGATTATTTCCTCGGTTTCGGGGATATTCGGGAAGGGTTTGGCCACGGCCATATTTTCGGCGATTATCGGGAACCAGGGGTATTGTTTAACCAGTTCTTCGTTATAGAGGACGGACTTTCTTGTCGGCCCTCCACCGGCTCTGGCATACTTTATCTGTGTTTCAGGACTTGTCAGCCAGCTGATAAACAGATAAGCAGCCTCTTTATTTTGGGAATATTTATTAATCCCCATGGCCCATCCCCCCAAGAGTGAGCTGTTGTTGGGAGAAAGAGCGAAACCTACCTGGCCGGCAACTTTAGATTTTGTGGGGTCCTTTACCAGTCCGGCAGCACCGGGCCAGAAAAGTGCCATAGCTGTTTTCCCTTGCATGAATGCGTTCATATTTTCGGGGAAGTCCCAGGTGTTGCAGTCGGGGGGCGAAATGGCTTTCAAATCCCCGGCCATTATGGAAAGGGCCTTCACTCCCGCCGGGCTGTCAAACTGGGGTTTCATCTCATTGTCAAATACCTTTCCGCCGTGAGCGTAGAAAAGATTGAAAAATGTTCCGGCTGCCTGGGCCGACCTGCCGCCCATCAATCCGAATCCGTACTGGTCTGGTTTTCCGTCTCCGTTGGTGTCAACGGTCAACGATTTGCCCATTTTAGCTAAATCATCCCATGTCTTTGGCGCTTCTTTAAAGCCTGCCTTTTCTAACATCGCCTTGTTGTACATCAGGAACTCAACATCGCCCACAATGGGCAGGCCGTACAGAACGCCATTGTGCCTGCCATAGGTGTTCAGCGCCGTGGGTATGTAATCGTCCAGCTTCAATTCCGGAAAGCCCGGCTTTTGGGCCCAATTATCAAGGGGCTCGATAGCATGGTTGGCATCCACAAATTCACCGTACCACTGATAAGCATACGCAAATGCATCGTATGTACCTGTCTTGCCGGCAAAATCCAGGGCCAGTTTATTGTGTACGTCCGTATAGGACATGGTAGACACCTGTACTTTAATGCCCGTGGCTTTTTCAAATTCAGGCACAATCTTTTCTATAACCTGGTTGGTGGTCAAGATTGATATAGTAGTTCCCTTGTACTTTTGAGGTAGAATCCCCGCAGCCACATCAATTTTTCCCCCTTCACCGGCTTGGGTATTGGTTGTCTGATCCTTTTTTCCGCAGCCAGAGAAGAGTAAAACACTACAAAGAACTAATATCCCCAACAGTGTTATGCTTAATAATCTATTGTTTATTCTCTTAAACATAAACATAAGCCTCCTAATAAACGTGTTATATAATTTTTAAACAATGCCGTTTCCCCAATTTTTGCAACTAGTGTATCAGTCAGTGATTATCTCCGCTTGGCGTTGTTATGGCTAAGCCGCTATCCCTATCAAATACAAGAACTGAAGCAGGAGGAAAATGCAGCCAGATGTCTTCACCTCCTTTTAGAGGAAAATCAGCACTGGCTTTGGCAACAAACTGTATACACCCCGCACCCGCAAACACAATTTTTTCTGATCCGGTATTTTCCACCAGATCCACATTGGCCCGGATGGCCTTAGCAGAAGGGGAATGGAAGCTTATCTGCACATCTTCAGGCCTGATGCCAAGCAAAAGTTTTTTACCGTTAATAATATTAAGTGAGCCGTTCCTGCAGATATCAAGCTCAAGGCTCAGTCCACTGTCTGGAGAGACCAGGGATTTGCTTGTACTGGAAAGCTTAGCCTCAAACAGGTTTATTGGTGGCGACCCGATAAACTTGGCCACAAAAGCATTGGCCGGATTCCTGTATATTTCCTCAGGGGGGCCCACCTGCTGGACAAGGCCGTCTTTCATTATTACAATCCGGTCGCCCATAGTCATTGCCTCCACCTGGTCGTGGGTCACATAGATAAAAGTCGACTTCAGCCGGCGGTGAAGCTTTATGATTTCTGTGCGCATATGCATCCGGAGCTGTGCGTCTAGGTTTGACAGAGGCTCATCCATTAAAAAAACCTTCGGCTTCCTTACAATTGCCCTGCCCAGGGCCACTCTCTGCCTCTGTCCGCCTGAAAGTTGTCCCGGCTTACGTTTCAGCAGGTCAGATATATCAAGTATTTCCGATGTTTCCATGATTGCCCTGCTTATGTCCGCAGCGGGTATTTTTCGGATTTTAAGACTAAAAGCCATGTTCTCAAAAACATTCATGTGCGGGTACAGGGCATAATTTTGAAACACCATGGCCACATCACGTTTTCCCGGCTCCAGGTGATTGACTTTACAGCCATCAATCATTATTTCCCCCCCTGAAACATCGGTGAGTCCCGCGATCATTCTGAGAATGGTGGATTTGCCACAGCCGGAAGGGCCCACCAGCACAACAAATTCTCCATCTTCCACGGTAAGGGTAAAATCTCTTATCACCGCTAAAGAGCTGTAATTTTTACTTACTGAATGCAAATCAACCCGGGCCATACAATCTCCCTTCAGTTATAGAGCTATTTCTGCTTCGGAAAGGCCATATGCATAGAAAAATGCCTGTCGAAGCCAGGTATGGTAGAAAGCTCAAGGCAGGCACTAATTAAATCATGCATATTTTTCAGGGCTAGAGGGTCCTGCCGGGCTTTATTTATCCTGGACAGAACGTCCAGACCATATTTAACCTGGGGATTAAGCGCTGATGCACCTGCCAACTCTGAGCCGCTGTTCAAATCCAGTAATCCCGCCGCCACCGTGGTGGTCCCGATATCTAAAGCCACCCCATAGCAATAAGCTGCAGTATCCGCACTTTCTAAGCCAATTAAGTCTTTACCGTTAAAAACAAGCGTTATTGGGGATTTATCCCTGTGGTCTCCCAGGCACCTTATAACCGGCAGAGGTATGGGGTTGCCTGCCCCGGCACCCGCCTCTCTGGCCACATATTCGCACAAAGAGCGGCAGTCGTATTCTTCCGGTATATTAATCACTTTCTTGCGGACCGTGGTTTCCGGCTCTATCTCCGGCAATAGGCCGTTCTCTAAGATGCACATTCCTTTTTCCGGGACTGCAGTTAAAATTGTAATACTTCCCCTGGCCTTCACAGCAGCAGGCCAGCCGGGTGCCTAATGCCAGCTCTTCCGCAGTCAGAATGTATTTTTCCTCATCAGTAAGGGGAGAACAATCGCCCGCAAGGACCCTGACCTTGCATTTACCGCACTGGCCCTTGCCCCCACAGGAAGTCTCCAGTTCCACAGCCCCGTTATTTAACAAGTCCATTAAGCTTCGCCGGTGTGCTCCCTGCCAAATAACCTGTCTTTTGAATAGCTGCCCAGTATCAATCATGTGCATTGCCCGGCTTTCCCCAGATGTTAAATTCCTTAACTGCGCGGGCCATCGCCTTCAGGTTGACCAGGGGAGTCTTGGGACTAATCCCGCAGGCAGGGGAAAGCACCGCCGCCCCCTGCCGGAGGCTTGACAGGGCGGCGGCCTTAATGCGCTCGGGAGTCCCATCCTTGAGCAGCAGCGTACTGACATTTCCTACAATCACTTTACCCTCCAGGGCCTCTTTAATCCCAACAACGCTGGTGGCGGAATCTATGCTTACCGCAGAGGTGTGCAGTTGGTCCATCTCTCTAAAAACACTGTGCAGACGCCCGCAAATATGTACTATGCTCGCCCGGTACAGCCTGCCGAGTTCATCCAGTATCCGGTTGATATAGGGTACCACAAACTCACTAAACCTGCGCGGGCCTAAGATTTCCCCTGTGCCACTGGGGTCCGCGATGGTTAGAATATCAGCTCCGGCGGCAAGCTGTGCCCTGCCGAAGGCAATTAAATTTTCCGTTATGAAGGCAAAAAATTTATGCACCTCTTGGGGCTGTTTGCCCATGGATTTGTATAGTGACATGGGTTCAATTAAAGAGGTGGCAAGGCTGACGGGCCCGGTGAGATTGGCAATTACAGGCAGATCTTTGCGGCTACCGGACAGAATACTGATGGCTTCGGTTACAACACCGGCCCTATCCCTGCCGGGCCTTATTTCATTAAGCTCCCCCCACTCACTGATACCAGTCAAGGGGTAACTTACCACCCTGGGCTCGGTTGTGTATGTGCCGGGTGATACACGGGCACCCATGGCTTCCGCTTCCACGGTCATACAGAAAGGCACGCCCAGATTTTCAATTCCGGTTAGCTTCTGTACGCCAAGGGCCAGCCTGGCCATAGCCGCCGGGTCGGCATGGGCGCCCGGCCAGGCTGCATCAACCTGCTGCATAACCTCGGTAATTACCATGTTCATCATCCCGCCCGGGCAAATCAAAGGCGGTCGGTCTACCTTACCGCCATGCAAAGATTTAATAAGACGTTCTTTATCAGTCATACCTCTAAAATGACGCCCCTTTGGGACCCAGCAGCTGCCTGGCGATCTTCACAGCACCGGTGGCGCTGGCCGCGTAACCGTCTGCCCCGATACTGTTGGCAAAGGACTGTGAAATCGGTCCACCGCCCACCAGAACCACAACCTGCTCCCTGATACCCGCCTCTCCCAATAGTTTTATTACAGTTTCCATGCCATCCATGGTGGTTGACATGAGGGTAGAAAGACAAATCATATGAGCATTTACCTCTTTTGCCACGCTGACAAACTTATCCGGCGAAACGTCCCGGCCCAGGTCAAAAATCTCGGTGCCCTCCACCTCAAGCATTAATTTGACAAGGTTTTTCCCAATATCATGGGTGTCACCCTCCATCACCCCGATTACAATCCTGACCCTGGCGCTTTCCTCCGCCCTTTCCAGGTGCGGGGACAGAATACCCAGCCCTGCGTACATGGCGTCTGAGCATAGCAGCAATTCAGGCACAAAGTATTCCTCTTCCTCGTAAAGCCTGCCGGCCTCGTTCATTCCTTTGACCAGTCCTTCATTAATGGCAACCAATGAGTCAATGCCGTGGGCAAGAGCATCCCCGGCCGCATTTACAGTCATCTCCTCATCCATGTCCCGGACTCCCCGGGCCAACCGGTCCAATATTTCATTAACGTTCATAACTGCACCCCCAAAAAGTTTCACCCGTTTATATGAGGCGTCCGGCATCAACAGGATATTTGCCGAAAATGCTGGCCGCCTCCATCATGGCAATTATATTTTGGGGAGGGGTATCCAGCGGCAGAGCGCAACCGGTGCATAGAATAAACCCTTTCGGATTGTCATGGGCCCGGCGCAGACAATCCTTCACTTCGGCATAGACATCCTCGCAGGTTCCCTTCATCATGATTTCCACAGGACGAACATTTCCAGCCAGACATACCCGGCTTCCCACTTCTTCCTTGGCCCGGGCCAGATCCACTTCATTGTCGAGGCTTAAAATTGTTGCCCCGGTATCGGCCATATCGGACCATATGCGCCTGGTATTGCCGCATATATGCAGCATGGGTCCGGTTCCCCAGCGCTCAGTAATTCTGTCCGAGCATTTTTTTAAATAAGGAAGAGCGAATTGTTTGAACAGCCCGGCGCTGATCAAGGTGCCGGAGGCGGTAGGTTCCGCAATACCGGGTTTAATCCCCAAATCACTAACTGCATCAATATAATTTAAGGCGCTTTGCGTAGCCAGATTGAGCAGCTGGTGAACCATTTCCGGCCTTCTGCGCAAATCTCTCAGGAAATTTTCCGTTCCCCGCAGTGCTGCCGCAGTGGTAAAGGGGCCCCCCAGTGAGGTGCCCACCACTACCTGGCCGCCAATTTGCCCGTTAATTAACTTGAGGACTTCCAGGCACAGCGGTAGCTTGCCGTTGCAGTAAGGGTCAGCAGGAGACAGCCGGTCCAAATCGGCATAATCTTTTAAAATGGGCTCACTCACATAGGGCAGGCCGTCATCGGGATAATTAAGCCTGGTGCCCATGGCCTCCGCTATGCCGAAAAGACCTGGGCCCGCGCCTATGGAATCCGGGCGGTAGGCCTTAAAGGCCGCTACCTGGGCTTCTGTCATCAGCTCTGCAGAGTGACAGCATTCTGAAAAGGAATGTCCAATCAGGCGGCAGGCATGCTCGCCCACAAAGGGAACACATGGCACCCGGTCTACAGCACCACCCGTGATAAATGCAATCATTCTTTCTCTTGGGGTCATTTGTTCATTCTTAAATGGCATACTCATATAACCACCAACTAAATTCTCATTACCTCTGGCCGCATAAACAATATACCTTTCAAATAAAACCAAGTTGATATTTCTATAAAATGAATATAAATATCCTTTATAATAATTATTAGTAATTTTTATAGATTTTGTTTAAAGATAAAATAAATTTATTGGTGGTGTTTCTTGGTGTACCACGATAGATTTCTTAGCGTCATGCTCTCAAGGAATGCCGTAACACAAAGATGCTAATTATTACCTTTCTGTTAAATTAGTTTTGAAATGCTTTCCGGTTCCAGTAGATGTCTACGACATGCTATAAACAACCTCTCATTGTAAATTATTACAGCCATTTCAGAACACGTTTACCCAGACACGTTTGTCCCGGACAACCTTTTTTCGAACACTTCTAAAAATAAAATGCCGAACGTGAAGTATTTTCACATTCGGCTCTAACCCTTGTAAATTAGGCATTTCTTGGTGTCGGAGGCGGGACTCGGTCTAAAAGCCTCACAACAGAAATGGAACTGAATTAATAGTATATTACCTTGTTTTACCCGGAGGAGCAACTCCGGGTATTCTTTATATGGTAGGTGACCTTTCGGGGAATATTTTATACGTATCTCGGAGTAACACGTAATATACCTTTTGGAGAGTTGGGTAAAAACATCCCATTATGGGATGCCAGACCAGTTTTTTTCTGGAGAAGTACCTGGTAGTTCTTGACTCGGAGGAGTATCTTAATATATATTTAATTTGATAGATCGTTCTATAAAATATTTTTTGGAGTGAAATTCATCTATGAGCAAGCGCAGATATGAAGGAGAACAAACCAAAAACGATATTCTTGCCAAGGCGAAAATACTGTTTTCCCAGAAGGGTTACGCTGGCACCTCCATGGGCGATATTTGCAAGGCTACTGGACGCAGTATCAGTAACATTTACTATTATTTCAAGAGCAAGGAAGATTTATTTCTCTGCTTGACAGAAGAAAATGTTGCGAAGTGGTGGGAAGAGTTAGACGAAATATTTTCTAAATGCGGGTCAGCAACCGAGAAGCTTTATGCTTATAGCAATTTCATCGCCCAGACGGAAAGGCCGCCAATCTCGGTTGAGAGAGAATTTATCAATATTGTTGGCATCGATTCGGAAGCTGGTCAAAGGCTTTCGAGAATCATCAGCAATTCCTTTGAAAGGCACAAAGAATTCATCGCGGAGGGGATCGCTAGCGGTGAGTTTAAAGATCATGACCTGATAGAGTTGACCTTTATTGTGACCAGTATTTACTTAGGACTGAGCCGCTATTCTTCAATGATGGACCAGGAAGCTAGGAAAACATTGTTGCACAGGGCCACTACCTTGTTGTTGCAAGGTATGGGCGGCCGAAACGACAAGTAGCTGTGATTATTTTGGGGTGATGACCATTATCGTTTGGAGTTCTGGATGGAGGGGGGTAATGATCAGGGTTGATGGTCCTAAATGTATGATTTATCAGATTCCTCAATTAAGGAGGTGCGCCCATATGAATCAACATGTGCTTGATTTCCAGGAGATCGAGAACACCATGCCTATGGCCGTTGGAGGTAAAGGGCTAAATTTGGCTGAACTGTCAAGACTTGATGGAATTCAGGTTCCCGGGGGTTTTTGCGTCACCACTGAGGCATACGATAGAACAATTGCTGATAACGAAGAGCTTAATACACTGCTTGAGCAGCTAACGGCACTAACAGCCGGCGATAAGAAAATGGTTGCAGAAATCAGTGCGAAGATTCGCAGGATTATCGAAGGGGCAAAGATTCCCGGGGAGATAGAGGAGCAGATCATTCATTGTCTCTCCAAGCTGGGCGAGGAGAAGGCCTATGCTATACGTTCCAGCGCCACGGCGGAAGATCTGCCGCTGACGTCCTTTGCCGGCCAGCATGATACCTATTTGAATATCAAAGGAAAGAATGCGGTTTTACAACACATCGTCAAGTGTTGGGCTTCTCTGTTTACGGACAGGGCGATGACCTACCGTATGCAAAACGGCTTTGACCACCGCCAGGTCCGTCTGGCTGTTGTAATCCAGCAAATGATATTACCGCAGGCCTCGGGAATTTTATTTACGGCTGACCCTGTTACAGGCAATAGAAATGTACTGTCCATCAATGCAAGCTACGGGCTTGGCGAGGCTGCCGTCTCCGGCACGGTGAATTCCGATCTCTACAAGGTGCGGGACGGAAGAATTATAGATAAAAAAATAGCCGCAAAGAAAGTAGAAGTCTCTCCATTAGAAGAGGGCGGCACCAGGGAGCGTGAGGTTGAGCCGGAAAGGCAAAACAGTCAGACGCTGACGGACGGACAGATTTTGCGGCTTGCGCAGCTGGGCAAGGATATTGAGGCCCATTTCGCCTGTCCCCAGGACATCGAATGGTGCCTTATTGAAGATAGGTTCTATATCGTTCAGAGTCGCCCCATCACCACCCTATACCCCATTCCGGCCGTGAACGACGGGAAGAGCCACGTATTTCTGTCCTTCGGCCATTCCCAGATAATGACGGAAGCCATGAAACCGTTGGGCATTTCTTTCATGCAATTGGTTGGTCGTGTCAATGGCATCTCCGGAGTTGAGGCCGGCGGGAGACTGTTCTTTGACATAACTGGTGACTTAGCCTCACCGATACGGCGAAAGTTTTTGCTTTCCAGCAAGAATAACGCTAATTTTGATGAGTTGATGAGAAGTGCCTTATCCAGGTTAATAATGCGTAAAGATTACATGAAGACATTGTCCCGCAAACGGACATCTGCTGCGCCGCCTATCGGAAAGATTCTGATTGGCTTGATATCTGCGGCAACGACAATGGTAAAGACAATGCGGAAAAACGATGCCTCACTTATTGGATTTATTTATGATCACAATGAGTCACTAATAAGGAATATAGAGCTAAAGGTCAGGGGCTTATCACATGATGATTTGTTTGAATTCATTCTTCGGGATCAGAAGGAACTGTTTGCGAACGTGTTTTATCCGCCATGTATTGGGGCGTGTATGGCCTGGGCAAAAGCTGATGCTTGGCTGAGAAAAAATATTGAGAAGTGGCTGGGCGAGAAGAACGCGGTGGACACGCTTGTCAAATCCGTATCCAATAATATCACTTCGGAAATGGGCCTGGCGCTTCTGGATGTATCCGACGTAGCGCGTCAATATCCGGCGGTAATGGATTATTTCCATTACGCTGCGGATAAAACTTTTTTTGAAGACCTCGCCAAGGTGGAAGGCGGCGATGCCGTGGGCGATTCAATTCGAGTCTACCTGGAAAAGTACGGGATGCGCTGCCCCGGAGAGATAGATATCACAAAACCCCGTTGGAGTGAAAAGCCGACCCAGCTCATTCCTCCGATATTGAGTAATATCAAGAACTTTGAACCCAATGCACATGCCGTCAAGTTTGAGCAGGGCCGGCTGGAAGCGGAGCAAAAGGAACAGGATGTATTAGCCCGCCTGATGCCATTGCCCCGCGGCAAGCAGAAAGCTAGAAAGACAAAGAAGATGATCAGTATTTTGCGCAATTTTGCCTGCCTTCGGGAATTTCCCAAATATCTTATGATATGGCGTTACCAGATTTATAAGGATGCCCTTATGAGGGAAGCCACCATGCTGGTGGAAAAGGGTGTGATAAAGGAAAAAGAGGATATTTATTATCTGAAGTTTGAAGAATTCAGGGAAGTTGTTAAAACAAACCGGCTGGATTACAGTATCATAACCAGGAGAAAAGAGGAATACACGATTTTTGAGAAGCTAACGCCGCCGCGGGTCATGACGTCCGATGGCGAGGTCATACCCGGGGAATATGCCACCGATGGTATCCCCAAAGGTGCTTTGGTGGGTCTGCCTGTTTCATCCGGAACCGTGGAGGGACGGGCGCGTGTTCTTTCCAGGATGGATGAGGCCGACATGGAGGATGACGATATCCTGGTCACCGCATTCACTGATCCGGGCTGGACACCGCTGTTTGTATCAGTAAAAGGCCTGGTGACCGAGGTGGGCGGGCTTATGACGCACGGTTCTGTCATAGCGCGGGAGTATGGCCTGCCGGCGGTCGTGGGTGTTGAAAATGCTACGCAGCTCATCAAAAACGGACAGAGGATCCGTGTAAATGGAACACAAGGGTATGTGGAAATACTGTGAGACGTTAAACTGTGCAGAATTTGATGCCATATTTTGGGCTCAAGGTACGGTAGTGATATTCCAGGTGTGCTGCAGAGAGGAATATTATGCTCCCCTTGTCAAGAACACGGAGTTAAAAATATAAGTTTTCTCCTTCCCTTATTAGTTGATATATATTAAGCAGCGATTTTGATTTTGAGGTAAAAGTCTACTGAACAGAATTGTATTTTAGTATTAATCGCCAACATGTAGGAGGTAGTCTATTTTAGTTTTCCGCAGCCACAACAGTACAACCTCTTGCTAAAGCAGAATAAAAAGAACTTCAGCTAATTGCTGAAATCTATGTTAAAAAACAACTTTGGTATCGGAGGCGAGACTTGGACCCGCACGGTCTCCCATATGCCCCTCAAGTGGGTGAGCGGTAAAACTATAGAAAACCGTTCCTTAAATCCCTTCCATAGAAACGGAACTTACCGACTCGCATCCCGGGCTGGTATCATAATTTAAAATTACCCCCAGACCCCCGCCCTCGCTAGGAGGCAGAGGACAGGCATACCTGACCCTGTAACAATAGGGTATGATTACCATCTCATGGTAAAGTGTGCTAAGTTTAGTATGGGTTGACAGGTTGGAATGAGCCAGGCTTTAATCCAAGGCCCCGGGTACTGGACAGGGGCACATTGGACGGCCTTAAAGCTTGGCCAGGCCCGAAGCTACCTTTTTATGTTGTGTTCTTTTATCCAGCAGGCAATATACTCTTTAGACAGTGGAGTTTCAGGATATAATCGATAGACAGCCATTTCATTCAGCCAACCTCTTGAACGCATTAAAATTCTTTTCCAATATTTCTACCGCAATTTTATCAAGCATTTGTTCTTCTCTCTTTTGGCCCTCATAGTCTTCAAAATCGATAATCAAATATCGGGGTTTATTATTTTTCATTACAATGACTTTTTTCTTTTCATCAACCATGCGCACAGCCTATTGATCCCCGACCTTCGAGAACGGGGTCTTACAGGCTATTAGCGAGATAAAGTTACGGTTTCAAAACAATGATATATGGAATGAAATATGATAACACAACTTTCTTTCTTGAAATACATATTTTTTTCTGGTTTTGAAAAAATAACAAAAATATGATTGGAGGTTTCAGTATGCAGGAACAACAGATAACTGTTTACACCACCCCTACCTGACCCCATTGCCACTCGGTGAAAGAGTTTCTTTCCCAAAAAGGCGTGAAATATAAAGAGCAGGACGTAGCCGCAGACCAGCAGGCCAGAGATGAAATGGTTCAAAAAACGGGCAGGCTGGCAGTTCCGGTGGTTACCGTGGGAAACAAGGTAATAATGGGATATAACCCCTCCGAATTGGAAAAAGCCCTTCATTAGATATAACAAACTGCATAAAAAAACAGCGCCTGCCAATTGTATGTAAGTGATCCGGCGCTGTTTTTTTACATAAATTTTAAGCTAGATTAAAACACAACTGAATGATGAATGATTAGTCCTCAATAAGCGCATCCAATTTTTTAGCAAGAAGGGCTTTGGGTGTCAATCCAACTGTCTGACCTATATTCTGCCCGTTTTTAAACATAACCAGAGTGGGGATACTCATCACGCCGAAGCGGCGGGCTAATTCCTGGTTTTGATCCACATTGATCTTGGCGATTTTGACCTTGCCCTGGTACTCAGTGGATAACTCTTCAATTATAGGGGCCATACTGCGGCAGGGTCCGCACCAGGGTGCCCAGAAATCCACCAGAACCGGCTGTTTCGATTGCACTACTTCCGCTTCAAAGTTGCTGTCGTTTAATTCCAGTGCCACGTGCATCTCTCCTTTTTAAGGTGTGGGGACACACCTTCTTGGTTTCCTTAATTCCTTACTTATTAGCACCTTCACAAAGGAATGTCCCCAATTAGTGTACGGGAACACACCTTCTTGGTCTCCTTTAATTTCTTACTTTTTAACACCTTCACGAAGGAATGCCCCTAATTTATCAACGAAGGCCAACGGCCTCCAAACTATATACCTCAGCCACCGCCGGTTTTTATGGTTGGGCTGCCACAGCCCCCAACCTTTACGGCACAGGCGGAAATAAGCTGTTCCACCTCGGGACTGCCGCATTTCAGGCAGGTTACCTTATCACGGTCATTAATGCTGATCATCACCGTGAACCTGTCACCGCACTTTTTACACCTGTAATCATAAATCGGCATCTTTGCTCACACCTCCGTCGCCGCCGGTAATCGCCCCGTTGGGGCAGATAAATATACATTCCTCACAGTCTTCGCACAAGCTTGCATCCACCTTGGCCCTTTTCAATAACACGGTTATAGCCTTGGCAGGACAAATCTCGGCGCAGGCTCCACACCCCAGGCACAACTCCGGTACCACATATGCAGCCATTATGACCTCCGTACGCTGATATTATGTAAAACCGGTGTTATTTCAACTTAACTCCGATTTTTTAAACAACTGGATAAAATTAAGTACAAATTGAAGTTCTTTTTCGTTCAGATTGCATATCAGGTTAAGCACCGCCTGGACATTGGGGTGCATCAGGAGTTCCCTGAGTTCCGGGTTCATGAGGCTTAGCATCTGGTCCACCGCACCGGGCTCCATAATGAAATAGCAGGGCGATACCCCCATCACCTCGGCTAGTTTTTCCAGTGTCTTCAACGAAGGTTGAACTTTACCCTGTTCAATCTGCCCGATTAATCCTGCAGTAACCCCGGCCAGATTGGCCAGTTGCGCCTGGGTAAGCCCGTATTCCTCCCGCAGGGCTTTCAGCTTGTGACCAAGAGAGCCCTCGTGCCCCATCACCGCGGAAGGATGCACCCCGAGCCCCTCAGCAATCCTTTTCAACGTGTTAAGGGCCGGGTAAACCGTACCTCTCTCTATTTCACTGAGATAGGAGAGTGATATGCCGGCCTTGACGGCCAAATCCTGTATAGAAAGATTCTTTTCACCGCGCATGAGGCGGATTTTATCACCCAGGGATAAGCCGGTATCTATAATGTCGCCCTCGATGAGATTAGCTTTGGACACATTTAGAGCAGATGCCAGCTTATCTATGGTTTTCAGTGAGGGACGTTTGGAGCCCCTTTCAATTTCGCTGAGATAGGACAGAGACAGGCTTGCGCGGCGTGCCAGATCCTGCAGCGTATAGCCGCGTTCTTCACGCATGGCGCGGATTTGATCTCCCTTAACAATCATCTCTAACACTGCCTCCTGGCTGAAAAATATACTATTATCCTACTATACTTTCACTAGGCAGTCAATCAAAGCCTGTTAGACTTTTAATCGTCAGCGTAATTTTCCTGAATTTTTATTATTTATTGCTAAACTATATACACTCGCTGCCATTATATACAACTTGCTCTGCCTGTTATATACATCGACAGTCATTCTAATACATATGACAGTGATAAGAACGGCTACTTCTCACCCTCCAATATGACGAGTGGTTGCTGTACTGCCGCAGGCTATACATTTTACTGACATTCGCTATGAGAAACTACAACAGCCGGGACCTACGGTAATTTCATAATCTCTTCCGCGATTTCCCGGAACAGCGGCGCTGCCGTCTTTCCCCCGCTTTCTCCGTCTCTTACCAGGACGGTAATGATATATTGCGAATTATGCAGGGGAACAAAGCCGGAAAACCAGGCGTTAACAGCAGTCATGTTATCCCCCAGTTGAGCGGAGCCGGTTTTGCCGGCGCTGCCGAAACCGGGGACGTATGCCTCACGACCCACCCCTTCGGAAGTAACCATACCCAGCAACTTCACCAGCCTGTCCGCCGTGTCCCGGGATAAAACCCTCTTTCCTTCACCTGTAGGAAAAGTCTGCTTTTTTCCGCCTGCACCGGATATTTCACTTACCAGGCGAGGCTGCCTGTATATTCCTTCGTTGACAATGGTGTTCATCATGGCCGTTATCTGCACCGGACTGGCCAGCACCGGACCCTGGCCGACGCTGCTATTCACGAGGCTATATTTTTGGGCAATAAGATTAAGATTCTGCCTGTCGTTATGGGGAATCGGGTAGCCGGTTATAGTCTGGTTATTTAGTCCCAGTCGCTTGGCATATTCAATTATTTTGGCAGCGCCAATATTAAGCCCTACCCGGGCAAATGTTGGGTTGCAGGACTCCGCGAAAGCCCGGGCGAAAGATATATTACCGTGTCCCGCCGGATTCCAGCAGGGTATCAGCTTATCCTTCCGTCCGTCGCAGAAAAACTTGGTATCCTCGGATACCTTCCCCTCCTCCAGGGCGGCGGCGGCCACAACCACCTTAAAAATGGAGCCGGGCTGAAAAAGTGCCGTACACTGGTCCTGAAAAACATCCTCCCCGCTACCAACATACTCCTTTATTCTATCCGGTTCGGGCTTATAGGAAGGGCGCCCAGCCATGGCCAGAATATCTCCGCTGCGAGACATGACCACCACCGCACCTTTGACCGCCCGGTGGTCCATAATATCTTCTACTTTCGACTGTATTGAGACGTCAATGGTGGTTACCAAATTGCTGCAGGTAGGATCTGCCTCGCTGGCATTCACCTCCAAAGGCAGCCCCTGAAGCACATTTCCTGCAGCATCAATATATAGCCTTGCGCTGGTTATGGGATAATCACTCTTCAATTCGGAGTCGAAAAATTTTTCCAGACCCTGGCGACCGACCCAGTCGCTAAGCTTGTAGTCCCTGTCGTTACTATCCGACAATTCCTTAGCTTCAGCAGCATCCCTCATCCGGCCCAGGTAACCTACAACCTGGGCGGCCAGCGGCCTGCTGCCATAGCGAAAGTGAACTGGCACCACCAGCACCCCCTTCCACCCCCGGCTTTCTATGGCTAAAGCCTGTTCCGGAGTAAGGGGGTAAGGCAGCCGTACAGGCCCCTCCAATATTTTCCCTCTGATTTCTGCGGCATCTACTCCAACCACTGAGGCTATCCCGGAGGCGACCTCCCGCATATCACCCACCAACTGAGGAAAAACCACCAGCCGGTTGGCACTATAGGAATCGGTCAGTGAATTAAGGTTTCTGTCCAGTATTTCGCCCCTGCTGTAATCCTCCAGAACGATGCTATCGGTCTCCCTCGCTAATGCCCGGCGGCTGTATAAATCCCCCTGTACTACCTGAATGTAGCCCAGACGGGCGGTGAGTATAAAGAGAAAAAAGGCTAGCAGTGAAAAGGTCCACACCAGCCTGTTGGCAATGCGAGTATCCATAACACCCCCGCCTTCCAGGATTAGCCATTTAATCATAGCTTGACCCAAGAAAAAGGGTTATATACTACCACTATACTTCCCGACGCCTTAACATGCTGTGCGGGGACAGAGGATAGGGCACCGGCAGCATTACTGTCTGGCAAGGGTGAGGGGCCAATTCAATGGGTGATCCTTCCCCGTCAAACATTTTTTCCACCCTGATAGTTCCGCCCGGCTCTCCCGGCGGGGCCAGCACTTCCAATGTTTCCCCCGCCCCGAAGCGGTTGCGCTGCTGTATTTCAGCCATGCCCGTGGTGGGGTTATAGTCTACAACAATACCCACGAAGGAGTACGGGCGCCGGTATATTTTTTCCACATGACCCTGGCCGGCAGTGTCAGGGCCCCCGGAGATAAACCCGGTTGTGTAATCGCGGTTGCTTACCTTACCCAGTTCCTCCAGC
This sequence comes from uncultured Peptococcaceae bacterium, assembly GCA_964643075.1. Lineage (GTDB taxonomy): Bacteria > Bacillota > Desulfotomaculia > Desulfotomaculales > Desulfocucumaceae > Desulfocucumis. The sequence goes on along the minus strand of CAZXQO010000026.1, from coordinate 1,346 downwards.
CAGGCAGGGTCTGTTTTGTAACCGGACGGGTTGTCCAGGTAACGATCAATGGCCTCCCGGTAAACTTTAACCACCGTGGCCACATAATGCACACCTTTTACCCGGCCCTCAATTTTAAAGCTGCACACCCCCGCCCGGATCAGACCGGGAATATGGTCCAGCAGGCAGAGATCCCGGGAACTGAGAATATAGGTGCCCCGCCCGTCCTCCGCCACCGGGAAAAACTGGCCCGGGCGCTTTTCCTCCTGTAATGCGTAACGCCAGCGGCAAGCCTGGGCACAGTCGCCAAGATTGGCGTCACGCCCGGTCATGTAATTGCTCAGAAGACACCTGCCCGAGTATGAGATGCACATGGCCCCGTGTACAAAAACCTCCAACTCAAGGGTAACGGACTTTCTTATGGTGTCTATCTCCTCCAGAGAGAGCTCCCTGGCCAGAACCAGACGCCGGGCACCCAGCCTCTCCCACAGGGCGGCGGACTCCCGGTTGGTTACGTTGGCCTGGGTGCTGATATGCACCGGCAAGTCAGGCACCTCCCTCGACGCCACAGCAAATACCCCGGGGTCGGCTACGATTATGCCGTCAATCCCGGTTTCCCTTAAATGGTAAAGATATTCCGGCAACCCATCAAGATCCCGGTTATGGGCAAAAATATTTACCGTTACATACAGCCTGACCCCTCTGGTATGGGTAAAATCAACAGCCTCTGCTATTTCACCGATATCAAAATTTTCAGCGCCCATGCGCAGGCCGAAACGCTTCCCACCCAGGTACACTGCATCGGCACCGTATATAACCGCCGCCCTGAGCTTCTCCATGTCACCGGCCGGCGCCAATAACTCTGGTTTTTGCAACAGTATCACCTTCTTATGTTTCCCATACCCCAAGAATTATATCATTCATGATTATATACCGGGGTTTTGGAAATAGACAAATTTCCCCCAAAAAAATCACCCCCCGCCACAAATTGTAACAGGGAGTACCTATTATTTTAACAAATAAGTTAATAAGTTAAGTGCCTGGCACCTAAAGGATTAAATATCTCTCCTGGACCAGCTTATGCTTCCTTTAGTTCCAAGGTCAGGAGCACCATTTAATATTGTCAAATGACGTTCCCGCGCTTTTTTATAGGAATCATCCTTTTTTACTATATCTTCCACAACCCTGGCCAACAAGCTTGATACCGAGGTTCGCTTCTCTACAGCAATATATTTTACTTTGAGCAGGATATCTTTGGGCAGGGATAATGTTATATTTTGATATTCCATACAAATAACACCTCCACGCAAACAAATAGCCTCTCGGCATTCGCCGGGCCAGTTGGGACAAGGGTTTCCCTGAACCAA
>CAZXQO010000025.1:0-66904 GCA_964643075.1 uncultured Peptococcaceae bacterium | reverse complement strand
TTATGCTTCAAATTCCTTGATTTATATGGGATTTTAACCCGTTCAGCAAGACCTAGGTAGGTTCATTCCAAGGAATATTATTTTTCTTCGCTTCATCATACTCCCATAAAATCCGGTAATTCATGTTTATGCTTGATTCCCACACACCTTCGATGGATTGATATTTCTTTGTGCGAAGCGAGGGATATAAAGGATTCTCCTGTAATAGCCCCAAGGCTTTTTTGACAGGCTGTTCCAACTCCGATGGAAGCTTTCGGAACAACCGCTTAAATCGGGTTGTAGGCACCAATTTAAATTTCATCATGTTCCGCATCCTCGGCTTCCATTTCAGTCCACATCTCATCTACCGAATCATAGGCTTTCAGTTTGCCCTCACTGACCGCCCGCCTATGTTTCCTATTGATTCCTCTTTTGCCTTCCATTTATCTATTGCTAATTTGGCAGTATGGGATATATCTTTGTCAACCGCCAGCTAATTTGTTAAGTCTTTTGAAATTGATCCTGGAAAATATTTTTGCCACAGGCTGATATATTCAGGAATCCAGCAAGAAATATCAACTCCAAATGTTCCCGAATAAATTCTATAATTATGTTTTTTATTATGTATTTCCAGTAAGAATCCAATTATTTTACATCCTGCTTTGATTACATCTTCCCAGGGTATGTGGTATTCAAAAGTTCCTCAAATACATGTAAATAGTGGGTGCATACCCCTTTTCCTTACAGATTCAAAAAAGTTATCAATATTTAAAATTCCCGGCATTTCTTTTCCATTTATTATGACTTACTCATTACTGCTATACTTCCTTTGGAAACGGTTTTAGCATCACGCAATACCGGTCTCTTTTCCTTCATCCTCTTTCTTCTTCCTTTCCTGGTCAAGGGCAAGCTCAGTATCATCTCCGGCCAGACAAAATAGATCGGAAAAATTACAGGTAAAAAAGGTCTGCCTGCTCCCGGCCTTTTCCTGCTCCTCATCATAAACGCCCGCTCAAAATTCCCGGCGAGCCGGGCCAGGCGCTGCTCTTCCTCCTGCAGCCCGGACCTTGCCGCAATCATTTCCTGCAGCTGCGATTTAATTTCTTCTATTTTTAAGCGGTAATTTTCCGGGGAAGGATGGGCGGCGATTTGCCCGTCCAATTTTCTTTTTTCCTCGCTCCGGCCAGCCAGCATGGTGTTGCCGGCATTTATTTGCCCCCTGGTCTCCCCCAATTGCGTCTGCAAAGCTGTCAGCCTGTTTTCCATTTCCGGCAGCAGCGGCGTCAGTACACGATAGGCCTCTGTCAGGGGCTCCCGGCCATTCACCAGCTGCCGCTCCACCTCCCGGCTGTCATGCTCCAGCTTCTGCTTTTCATTATCCAGTTTTTTTATGTTCTCCTCGATTTGTTCCAGGGGGTCCTGTTCCAGTTTGAACTCTATTTTTTGCCTGTCTTTATCCAGCCGCTCCAATTCCCGCCGGTTCCGCTCGAATTCCTCCGTCATGGCGGAAAGTTTGCCGCCAATTTCAGCCAGTTCGGATTCCAAAAGGTTGCTGTGCTTATTTAGCAGGTAAAGGTAAGCCGACAGTTTTTGCAAGAGCCGCTCCTTTTCCCCGCCCCTGGCCCGGGCTTCATCCCCGAGCCGGGTCAAAGAGGACTCCAGTCCGGCTATTTCCGTGGTCAACTCGTGCTCGGGCCGGTTCTGCTGCAGCGATAATTTTGCCTTTAGGAGCTCCTCTTCCAGTGTTTTTAGCTTTACCTTCTTTAATTCTTTTTCTCCTGTCAGGGCGTTTTTTGTTTGTCCCAGTTCCTCCGGGCGGGCGGCCCGCCCTTCTTGCAGCACTTTCAGGGAGGCAATCTTTTCATTGAGGGCGACCAGCCGCTTTTGCACTTCCTCCACTGAAATGTCTTCCTGTTTAAATTTTGCAAAGAAGTGCTGGTGGAGCAGGAGTCGTATTTAAACAACTTGGATTTACTGGCTGATGTGATATTTTGAGCCTGCTGGAGCCGTTGAGTGCCCGGGAACTTTTTATTCACCGCCACTCACGGATTGGTCCGGCGATATACTCAGCGGGGTCTCCCGAAAAAAGTAACTTATTTATAGATTCTTATAATAAGCTGTAATTAAATACCACTATGGGAGGTACTTTTATGAACGATAACGATAACCGGTACACGGTTCAGGCAGGCGATACCTTATGGTCAATTTCCAATAAAGTAAAAGTTCCGGTGTCAGTTTTAATAAGCGCCAACTCCCATATACAAGACCCCAATATAATTATTAAAACAATATAAGAGGAGAGCAAAGAACTGCTCTCCTCTTATATTAACAGCTGTACAAGTAAAATAAAGACTTATACTGAAAACAACGGAATCAGCCGATTTTACGTTTATGAATTGTGCATCAGAATTGTAAAATAAGCGCCCTGTTACATATACATGTGCCGTACATGTGCTTTAAAGAAGCGGGCCCATAGTCATCGCCGGGTGCCCCTTCTCCTCGAGGAAAGTCATGATTTCATCGCCTGACGTTCCAATGCTCTCATCAGCTATCTTGACCACGAAGTCCTTGCCCAGTCCGGCATTTTCAGCAGCTTCTTCCAGCAATGGGCGAAGCTCGTCCTTCAGTGCCTTGGGCATCCATACCAGGCGGCCCAGTCCGCCGTCGGCGGGAACAAACTTGCGGGAGCCCATGTAAGATTTACCGATGCCCATGAAGCCGGGCATCTGGGCGCCGGCGCCTATGGTTCCGGCCAGTGTCGAGAAGGTCATTCCGGAGGGAGTCATGCCGCCGTGCTCACGGTTGACCACCATGAATCCGTTACACTCGGGCACCATGGCCAGTATGCACTCGAAGCAGCCGCAAGAGGTCATCGGGTATTCCATGATGGTGTAGAAGTTAACGTTGGTGATATTCCTCTGCGATTTGTTGAAGCAGAACTCATTGAAGGACTCCCACTGGCCTTTTACATCATCGATAATACCCTGCTTGGGAATGGGCTGGTTGGCCCCGTGCGGGTTTATTTCGAAGGCCGCCTTGGCATCCAGCCAGCTGACCGCTCCGCACAGGCCCACGCGCTCGGGAGCCACCACGCAGACGTGGGTGGGAGCGAAGGACTGGCACAAGGTGCAGGAGTAGAAGGTGTCCACTTTCTCGTCCTGCAGTTCCTTTAGCCTGTTATCACGCTTCTGGTAGTAACTGCGTGCAACATCACGCATTTCAAGCACTTTTTGCTCGTCTGTGTATAGGGTAATCTGAACCCTGTCCACAATGGCGGAGAATTCAGTTTTGAACTTGGCATAAAGAATCTTGCCTATATCTTTCATACGGAAGCCCTTGGCATAGGCATCCTTGGAGATACGCACCCAGTTGATATCCCTCTGGGCAACATGCCATAAGCCTTCACCATAGTTGGTGAAGTAGTGAATGCGGCGCTCCAGTACAGGCTCAAAGTCTTCCTGCATTTTGCGGCCGTACACATCTACAACAATGCCGATGGGCAGCCTGCTGCCGGGCTCCAGGCTATCAATGTCAGGCCCTACCAGGTTAACCTGGCCGTCCTCAATCTCATCCTCGCCCACCATGCGCACCAGCTCAAAGCCGGGAGTTTTTTGCCCGCCAAATTCCACGTACATGTCCTTCTTGCGGATTGACTCGCCCTCAAAAGCGGGACCTACAGTAATGGGCACATCAATGTCGATGGCGGTGATTTTGATGCCGCGAACCTCAAGGCAGGTCTGTACGATTTTGTCATAGTCGGGCTGGGATATGAACCAGTCCTTAATTTGCTTGTCCTCGGGGAACTTCTGGTCGGTGATGACAGGGAACCCAACATTTATAGCACCCATACAGGCGGCTGTCTTTACCATGTCGTGCTCACCCAGGTACAGTAAAAAGACAAGCACCCGGCGATGCTGGTAGTCACGCTGTGCATCATAGTCTCCAGGCTTGACGCCGCCGAACATCATTCCTGCACGCAGGGCGAAGTTGGCGGCGTGCACCACTTGTGTAAAATTGCCCACGGGGAATGCGGCATAGTCAACACCCAGCTTGACGTTTTCTTCCAGTAGCTGCTCAATGATCTCATCAGTGAGGAACAGCATCAGTCCCTTAGCCATAAAACTGTCCACGATCTTCTTCGCGGACTGGCCGTCCCTGGCCCGGCCAACAATAACGGCCATGCCGGGGATAGTCCAGTCCACCAGCTTGGTGCCGTACTGTCGTACCACCGGGTCTCCAATAAACCCGGTCCAGGGCGGGCTGAAGAGCGGCTTTTCAGGTATGTTCCTAATGTAGCTTATAGCTTCGATTATGTCAGCAGCATACCAGGTGGCCTCGCCCCACTTCCTGGCGTTTTCAAAAGTCCTTTTTTCCTTCACGGCAGCTCTCATCCTGTTCAGAACAGGGACGCAGTCACCCAGTGTGCGGATTTCCTCGCCGCTCAGACAGCGTATTACCGGCAGGAAGTACGCTGTATCCGGGTAGCCCGCCGGGTGGTCGCTGCCGTAACGGCGAATGGCCTGGTTCAAAAGTATTTCGGCGTAACTCAGGGCTGTAATTGTGCCCTCATAAGCCTCTTTAAAAAGCTTTTTGGGCTCCTTGCCCGGTTCAACAGCGCTTTCATAAATCTGATCAAAATTAATGGCTTCAGACATTTCGCATCCTCCTTCGACCTTGGTGTTTTACCAGTTACGGCACAGTGGGGCCTCAAAGTCATCGGCCACCTGCCGGTGTACCTTAAGCTTCCAAGCGCGATATTCAAGGGCGTTCAGCAACTTCTGTATGGAAACCTCTATATCCGGTTCCAGGATGAAGTAGCCTCCGAAGACGTCCCCGGCGATCTGGGTGAGAATGCTGTAGATCAGGTCGGATCCTTCCACTGGCGGCATGGCGCCTACCTGGGTGGGCAGGCCGATGGATACCGCCCAGGTGCCGATACTGGTGGCCTTTCCACTCATTGCTTCCGGAGCCGAGGCGGCAAAGGGAACCTTCGGAGTGTCGACGCCAAGGTCATCGGCCATAAGCATCAGCAGTTCTGCAGCCCGGGAATTGTCCACGCAGGACCCGATATGCAGAACCGGTGGCAAACCGTATTTCAGGCCAGCGTTCCTGGTAATGCGGGCATAGAAGTTCTTTAGTCCGGGCCCGCAGTATTCATCCACTTTGCCTGGGTCCATCAGACCAGCCTTGGCACAGGCCTGGGCGTGGCATCCGGTGGAAATTACGAATACATCGTTCTGAAGCAGCGCTTTGGCGATTTCCAGGTGAGCCTGATCCTGGAAGGTTTTCAGATTGCTGCAGCCGGCCATCAGCACAACACCCTTCAGTTCGCCTGAAAGGATAGCGTCGTTAAGAACCCTCACAGGGTTATCCGGATTGACAGTCTTAAACAGGTCAAAAATAGCCTCCAGGCTCCAGCCTGCCACAACTTTGTTCTTGACGTCGGGGATATGCACCGGCCTGGAACCCCTTTCCTTATATGCCTCAATGGCCTGCCGGATTACATCCCTGGCAGTCTCCGCGGCATGGGCTTCCTGATAGTCCAGGTGGGCGGCGCCGGGAATCTTTACTATGTCGGAAGTTGTGATTAGCTTTGTACCGAAACACTGGGCTACGGTGTTAAGGCCCGGCATGATGCACTGGACGTCCACAATCATGGCGTCCACGGCCCCGGTGCAAATGGCCAGTTCCTGCGAGGAGAAGGAAGTAACGATGGGAACGCCCTGGCGCATTAGAACCTCATTGCCGGTGCAGCAAATACCGGACAACTGGATCCCCGCGGCGCCGGCCGCCTTTGCTTCTCCTTCCAGCTCACGAGCGGCGGCCACGATCATTTCACTTAGCAGCGGATTGTGTCCGTGGACGATTATATTTACTTTATTTGGATTCAATACTCCCATGTTGGCCTCGGTCATCACCGGCTGGGGAGTGCCGAAGATTATATCGGAAAGGTCGGTGGCTATCCACTTTCCGGCCAGATCGGCAAGACTCACCCGGATAGCGCTGAATACCAGGTTTACAGGATCATTGTCCATCCCCACGTGGGCCTGGGTCACCAGATCCGAAATGGTGGCGTGGATTCCGTGGGGCATGACCATGTGGCTGCGGTAAAGCTCATTCCGGTCCTCAGTAACCATTTTGGTAATCCAGGCAGCTTCGCCCTCACCTTTGAGCCTCCTGAAGTCTTCCAGGGCTGCTTCCGCCAGTTCCCTGGCCAGTGTGTTATTGTCTTTGCCTGCTGTCTCAATGCCGACTTTCCTGCAAGTGCGGACCAGTTTTTCGGGATCCTTGATTGAGTAATCCGGGGCATGCCCATCGGCTATCATGTGCAGAACGTGGGCAATGTGATTGCCGTGCTGGGCGTGTGAAGCGCAGCCGGTGAGAATCAAGAGGCCAACGCTCCGGGCCACAATTGTCCACTCATTGGCTCCACAAATACCGCGGCTGCCCGGCCCTTCATCAGACTTGATCCGGCAGGGCCCCATCAAGCAGAAGCGGCAGCAAATCCCTTTATAGCCAAACTGACACTGCGGCTGTTGCGCCAGAACACGGTCAAAGGCGGTGGTCAAGTTGTTTTCCTTGGCAATTTCAATCATTTCCAAAACGGCGGGATCAACAGAACGCCTGATGTTCTTGGGGTCGATAACCCGTGGCGATTTGTTCGAAGGAAGATGTGTCAGGCTCATGTCCCTGAATCTTGGCATTTCTTTTACCCCCTTTAGCATTACACTTATACTAACAATGCAACTATTACAAAGGATGTTTATTAATTGGTTGACCGTTAAATTTTTTGTACCGGATACGTTTGACAAATAAGTTTTATAACAATAATAAGCTCCCATATTTCATATAAAATTCCTGACACATACCTCCTCCCACCCGTATTCAATCTGTCCACTTTCCCCGCCACCGTGGTTAACACGGGACCCGCAAACGATAACCCCCTGGAATCATCTTTTAGACTGCATTAAATTAGTATATGATTCTATATTCGAATGTAATTCATTTTTCACAGATTGTCAAGCTACTTCCACGTCGCTACTCCAAGTTTTAAAATCCACAGCAACAAGGCCGCCAGACGGCACAGTATTCTCATGATTTCCTGGCTATATAAAGAAAAAAGGAGGGTTTATCCCCTCCCATAAATCAGAACACCTGCTTTTCAATTTTTCCTCTCCCCCGAATATCCTTAAACCGCTAATCCTGTCCCAAAACGACCATATCCAGTGCGGTTTCCACAATCCTGGCTATATCAAGCTGCGGAAAAGATGATAGAAACTGCTGTTTAATGTACGCAACGCCAATTATAAGCGCCCAGCTTGCTATTGATACATCCTCGAGGTTAATTTTTTCCCAGAACCTTGGCGCTCCATATTTTTCGTAAATCGTTTTAAAAACAACCACACACTCCCATATTTCCCGGTATATGGCTTCCATTATTGTTTCATCAATATTCGCCTTTTTGTGGCCCTGCCGGACAGCGTTTACAATATCCAGATATGGCCCGTATTTTACATGAAAATCCAGGTACAACCAGGCACACTTAGTTACGCTTTCCCTCAATGTACAACTCATATCCCGGGCCTGTTGATAATGCTCTTTCAAATCTTTTACCATCTGCAATAATATGTTTGCCACCAGATCCTCTTTGCTTAAGAAGTAGTAGTAAAAGCTCCCTACCCCCATGTCTACCGCTTCCGATATGTCTTCAATCGACGTTTTTTCAAAGCCTTTTTCTCTGAATAACCTGTCGGCTGCCAAAATATACTGCCCCTTTTGAGACTGTCTCTTCCTTTCTCTCCTCGATAGTGTTCCGTCCTGCATTACCAGCACCTCTCATATCTGTTAAGTTATCACATTTCATACCAGTTTTTCTGAATTCATTGGGAGGACTGACAAATGCCTTTTTGATCATAATGCTCCAGGCACTGTTACAGTACTACTCTATATATTACCAAAAATTAATTAAATAAAGTATGAACCATAGGATTAATAAAGTAAAGGACAGCTTCGATAGATATTGATGACTTCTACCGCCGTTGTCTTGGCCAGGGGCTTGTATAGTTTGAGAATGATTTCAGGATAGTTTAAGATTAAGCCTAAACCGGAGGGGTATTCATTTCATTTTCCTGATACATATCGGGAACGTTTTTGTACAATTTGGAATGTCAAACCCGCCCACACTTGCAAATTTTTCAAATATAATATATAGTACATTACAACACTAATGTACTAACTTTAAGTAATGTAGGGTGGTGTCATGGTGATCTTAAATACAGATAGTGTGAAGCCCATATATGTGCAAATTGCGGAATGGCTTGAAACGGAAATACTCAACAAAAATATCAAGGAAGAAGAGCGCATATATTCGCAATACCAGCTTGCCGAGATGTTTAATATAAATCCTGCCACTGCAGCCAAGGGACTGAATATATTGGCTGACGCAAATATTGTTTTTAAAAAACGTGGCCTTGGCATGTATGTGTCGCCGTTTGCCAGGCAGTCCATTTTGGGTAAGCGCAAGAATCAACTGTTGAGACAAATGGTCAGTGACCTGATTTTAGAAGCACGACGGTTAGATGTCGGGGAAAACGAGTTGATGCGGATGATTAAACAGACCAATAAGGAAAGCGAGGAGAAAACGCGATGATCGTAATTGAAAGCAACAATCTTTCGAAATCATATGGTAAAATTAACGCTCTCAGCGATCTGTCCCTGGCCATTGAGGAAAACAAAATCACCGGGCTTATTGGCCGCAACGGGGCAGGAAAAACAACTCTATTAAAGATTATTGCGGGATATCTCAGACCCACGCGCGGTGAGATAAAGATCTTTGGGCAGAATCCCTTTAACAGCCTGGCTGTTTCAGCCAATCTGATTTTTGTCGACGACAATATGGCGTTCCCGGCGGCCTTTACCCTGGCTGATATATTAAACGAAGCAGTTGTTTTTTATCAAAATTTTGACAACGAGTTAGCCAAGGGATTGGTTGAATATTTTACCCTCAATCTAAAACAACGCCACAATAGGTTATCCAAGGGGATGAAAAGCACTTTTAATACCATCATCGGCATTGCCTCGCGCTGCCCCATAACTATTTTCGACGAGCCGACAACGGGCATGGATTCGGCTATCCGCAAAGATTTTTACCGTGCTTTACTTAAAGATTATCTGGCCTACCCCCGGACTATAGTCCTGTCCAGTCATCTGTTAAGCGAGATTGAGGAGTTGTTGGAAGATATTTTTTTGATTAATGACGGATTACAATGTTTACATCAACCTGTGATCAAATTAAAGGATTATGCTGTCGGCATCAGGGGAAACATCCAGGCAGTGCTTAGATTTATTGAAAACAAGGAAACTATTCACCAAGAAAGATTTGCCTCAAGCGGATTATGTGCCATTGTAAAAAAGGATTTCTCCCCGGAACAGCTTGAGCAGGCCATGCAAAACGGACTGGAAGTGCTGCCGGTTTCTCTTGAGGACTTATGTAATTGTCTGACCACGAAAACCAAAGGGGGTATTGATGATGTTTTTTCAAGAAGCTGACCTGCTGGCAATTACTTATAAACAATATGGCTACAAGCTAAAAGCACATATGAGTTTTGTACCCGGGCTGATCGTAGCCCAGATTATTGCCTTGTTGCTTTCCCTGGGAGGAGTTAGCGGTGTAGGAAGCGGGGGTATGGACTTGTTCGTTACCATTAATAATTATTCCGCTAATATAGTTATCGTAATGACATTTATATGGCTGTTTGCTATTACCACGAGCATTGCAGGAAATACATTGAAAATGGACTTAACTCTTGTCAGCAACAGATTGTCCGGCAATTTGTCCAATGCCGGTTTGTTGCTGACCGCCAGCATTTTTGGCGGCCTTACAGCATCTCTTTTTAACGTACTGCTCAGGTTTATCATTTACTTTGCCTTTGACAGGGCAGAAATAATCAGCAACGGATTTTACCCGTCTTTTGCCGATTTGTTGCTTGGCATGGCTTTAACAATACTTTATATGCTGCTCATTGCCGCAGCCGGTTATCTATTCGGGGTGAGCAAGCTGTTGGGCATTTTGACAATTATTATTTTGGCAGCTATTATCGGATTGGCCAGAACTAATTTCTGGTTTTTTAAAATTATTATCAATTTTTTTACCGCAGAGACTTCTCCTCTTCTATTTACCTTAAAAATTATTATTGCCGCCATTATTATATTTGGATTGAGCACCGTAGTTTCCAACAGAATGGAGGTTAAATAATAATGAACTTATTACTGTCGGTTCTGTCGATTATAATTATAGTAGCTATAATCAGATTCGGTGTTGTCATCCTAAAAGCCAATTTTTTCTCATGGCAAAAGAACTCTGTGCTGGCGGGTGTATACCTGGCGGTTTTACTTATATTGGTTCCACTCCTGTATTTGCTGCCCGATCATGATTTCAGCAAGCAGTTCATGAATATTAATCAGAATGTTTGGCAACCGGATCCCGAGGAATTATCCAATTGTGTCGCGCAAGGAAATTTAGATCAGCAAAACGGAGTTTTTAAAAAAAACAGCCTGAAGTTTAAACTTGAGGGGAACAATTTGGGATTTAATATAGCAGGTGACAGCGCTGGAGAATACCAAATCTTTATCAGGAGAAAAGACGTTAATGACGGAGAAATCGAAGTATCCACTTATGTGCTGCCTCCTAATTCAATGTTCGGAGTTGATTATACCAGACAAATCTTACCACCTGATATGTCCCTGTCAAATGGTTTGTTGATTATTAAATCAGGTCAGCGACAAGAGTTGAATTTTAAACGTTTTGAGGCCGACTTTATCCTTAATCAATTTAAACAGTCTAATATGCCCTATAATAACGGGAGAGAATCCGGGGGGAGACTCATCTGCGTAAATGTTCCCAAGAGCTTGGTAATTGACGACGGAAACAACCATGTAACAATAGTAAATAATAAATAAATCTTCCCTTCTCTGTGCCAAAATAGGCCATTGGATGCTTAAGAATTTTCTACTAAAACTTCAAAGGGTTTAAGCATTCCTTTAAGAATATATATAATAAGATTCCACCTCGATTGTTTATTTTTGGGTATAATATTATAAAAACCGGGAATGAGCTGCTAATGACTAGAAAAACGGATTTTTGGCAACCCCAATATGTTATTAATTCCAATATCGCCAGGTCGCTCATGGAAATTGAAGCTGCCCGAGTGGCAGTGGAATACACACCGTTGACTCCGGCGGTTGAAAATGTCATTCGTAACCGTGTATGCATACGTTCCAGCCACTATTCAACTATTATCGAAGGTAACCGGCTGACCATTCAAGAAGCGTATCTATATTGTCAGCCTGTGTGTGACAACCGGGAAGGGCAGGTACAGAAGCAATGTATTTATCATCCTCGTCTCTTTCGATAATAACAGTGAAATGGTATTTTTTCACCTAGATCACCCTCTTTGTTAAATTCACTCAGGAAACAAAAAACCAGGCACCCCTTTCATCCCATGTTTTATTATATTCCAGAGCATATATCGGCTGACTGCAGCTTTTTGACCCAACACCAAAAACTTTTCAAGAAACCTCACCTTTCAAAGATCCATTGATGCGTCAATTATAACAAGACATTCATCCCTCATACAACTCTTTGCAACTTCATTATACGCTTGTTAATTCTTTGCCCGTAACCGTTTGACTCCTGCGAAATCCATGTTATGAATATTATATCCAATGGCCCTATAGCCTTTAAGACGCTTTTCATACATTCTCACCAACCCGATATACCGGCCATGTCCCCATGTCCCCGAAGCGCAGCGATAGAATCGGGGACATGCCTCCGACCCCAAAGCCAGGCTCCTAATGGAGGTGTGTCCCCATACCTTAATCGGGGAGACGATGGAACAGTCCCCATGGCGTAGCGGGCATAGTGAAATAAGTAATACTACGCTGTAGTACTAATTGGATTTCCTAATAAGAAATGTTATAATTCATGCAAGGGTAAGATGAAAGGGGAATAAATTATGAATTCTGCAAAAGATGAAGCTTTAAAAGTCATCCAAGGGCTATCAGAACATGTTACTTGGGAAGATATTATGTACGAGTTATATGTTAAAATGAAAATCTATTCAGGTTTAGAGGATATAACTAAAGGCAAGGTAATCTCCCAAGAAAATGCCATGAAAAAACTCTTAGAGCATTAGTTAAGCTTATGAGAATCCAATGGACCGAAACATCAATTAAGGATTTGCAGCAAATTAAAGAATATATCATTCAAGGATCCCCTTATTATGCTTACATCTTCTTAAATAAAATTTTCGCAATAACTAAAAAGGTTGCAACATTCCCACAAATGGGACGTAAGACTCCTGAGATGAACCGTGACGACATCAGGGAAATAATATTCCGTAATTATAGGATTATCACAATAAATCAATTACAGTATTAACCGTAATACACGGAACTCGCAATCTGCAAAGCGATACAATAGAAATTGATTAGTAAAATGGTAAGCAAAGGGGTCTGACCCGAGTTAAAACTGTCGAAATAACAGACAATCAGGAGTCCTCAGGGGGAACTAACCTCTAGGGACTCTCTCTTTTTGCTCAGCCCTTCGCCAGTGTATTCTGAGAAGCACCGGACCACTTTTGGGAGGAACAATCTTTCCCTCATCCCAACCCGTGTTTCGTTTCGACATAAAAGCCACCTTTTCACAGTATGTTATAACAATGCCATAAAAAGGTGACCTAGTGTACAACTTCTTTTTTGAGTATATAACTATATTTTCGAGTATATTTACTTTGTTTTTCAGTATACAGCTTTATTTTCTGTTGTTGCACAATAAAGTTGGGAACTGACTAAAGCCGCGATACCTTATATTAAGCCATCTATGATCTTTGATCTCTGGCCTATTATAAAATAAAGTTGGGTACTGAAACGGCAGCTAAACTGACCGGATGAAGCTAAAATAACAATAAAATTGGAAACTGGCTTCCATGATTACCTCAAAGGATGACCGCTACCCTGATAATAAGCCATATCAGCTACAGTGTTAAAAAGTTTTGGCTGTGGCAATGAAGAGGTCTTTTGTTAAAAATAATTCCACATTTCCCTAGATGTAGGCCGCAGGACAGCTATGGAGTTTATGGTAAACTTCGCCACCCAGACGTTATGAAAGAGCTTAATATGGGAGAAGTTCTTAAACTATCGCCACCCGTTAGCTCAACAACAAAATAAGACCATCAGAGAGGTCTTTATCAAATCCATGTTATTTTTTCCATCATAATTATTGACTCATTTAAACATGCTTCCCGTAAAGTTCGTTTATTTTGTATGTCTCCCAGTATTTCTTTGATACGTGTCAGATCCATCCCCAAGGACTTGAAGCGTTTGATTAACCGCATACGAGAAAGCTCTACCGGCCCGTATAAACGGTATCCCCCTGGAGAGCGCTCCGGTTCTTGTAGTAAACCAATTTTGTGGTAATAGAAAATGGTTTTTAAAGTAGTTCCTGTTAATTTAGCAAAATCGCTTATTTTTACTCGATTCTCCACCGCTAACCCACCTTTCTAACCAGTATAAACCCTGCCCTAAGGGTCGAGTCAACCCATTGCAACGGTCGGAGCAGAGTCAGGTCCATAAATTTCCCAGAAAAAAGATTCGGGGTTATAATGTGCCACCGCCCGGTGGGCCGTCTTCGTTGGCATATGGATAGCCTGCAGGATTGGAATGTGTCATTCTTAATGTGCACAGTCCCGTTAAAATTGATTTGGCTTACCTTCCCTTACTTGCACAATTCAGCCCAAATAATCTTAACCTAGAGGGTCCGTTTTCAAAAATGAGACTTTAGTTCTAATAAAATAGTACCTGTTTATCCCCTAAAAAAAATCTGTAATTACGTAGTATATTAGCAAGGTAAATAAATTTAAGGGGGATGATGTAAGTTTGAGAAAGTTTTTGTCGGTAGCTGTCTCGCTTTCATTGGTTCTTTCACTGGCGACAGGCATTGCCTGGGCCAAACCCAAGGACAACGCAAAAACAGAGTTGGAAAAGGGTAAAGAAAAATCTAAGATTGAATTTAAGTTGGACAAATCCTCTACAAAAATTAAAGCTCCTAAGGAATCTAAAGCTCCTAAGGCACCCAAAAGCAAGAAATTAAAAGAATTAAAACAGAAACTTGACACTACTAACGCTGAAAGTAAAAAAATTAATTTTAAAGACGTCAAGGGTCATTGGGCGAAGTCTTATATAGACAAAATGTCGGCTATTGGAGTCTTTAAAGGTTACGAAGACTTTACCTTCCGCCCTGACAATCCCATAACCCAAGTAGAAACTGTCTCCCTGGTCATGAGGATCACAGATACCACAAATATTAATGTCTCTGTCCAGGGGGCGGTTTACGGTGTCCCGGATTGGGCTCAGGAGTCGGTACAGGAAGCGGTATACAAAAACATAATTAATCTCAATCGTTTCCATTCTCAGGTCCAGGCTACCAGGGCGCAGACTGCGGTTATGGTTGCTAAGGCAATGGGACTTCAGCCTGTAGACACTTCCTCCATGCCTTTTAAGGATGGCATCTTAATATCACCTGAAGACGCAGGTTACATTTTAGCTCTTTACCAGAATGGGATAGTAAAGGGAACCCCTGATGGAAAGTTTAATCCCAACAGTTCCATCACCAGGGCTGAAATGTCCACTATAATGGAGAAAGTAATCGAGTTACAGGGTGGAGAAGATAGCAGCGACCAAAGCGTTGATACTGCCCAGAATAATGATACGCAGGATAACAGTACAGACAGTTGAAATAAGAATGGCAAGACAGAAATCAAGGCAGATGATGGTGAAAGCTTAGAAATCAAGGACGGGAAAATCGAGTACAAGTCCAAAAACGGTAAAATTGAAATTAAAGAAGACAGATTGAAATCAAAGGGAAAAAAGGTCTGCTGGAAGAATAGCAAAACAAACTAGAGGCTATGAGGTAAACACTAAATAATTAGTAAATGTATCGCCACAGTAAATTACTGTGGCGATATCTCTCTCCACACTGCCGCCTCGTTACTACAACCTCATGCTTCAGTCCTAAATCCTCAGACTCTCAGCCTTAACGGCTGCTCTACGTCTCCTTGCTTCTTGCTTCCCAATATGCCAGGATGGTGGTTCAAATTGGCCACAGTGCAGATGCCCACATCCGCTTCTTTTAACACTGGGGCGGCACCAGTGTCCCCCAGCACCAAGGCAACCTTTCGCCCCTGCTGCTTCAGGCCCCGCACCTGCTTGGCCATGTCTTCAATTGATAAGCCGGCCAAATCTGGTTGATACCCATTTCGCTTGCGGCCTGATGCATGGCGGAGCCTTCCTGTCACCGTTAAAATGATATTGCCAATGCCCCTGGCCCGCAAGCCCTCAACCAACCCGCGGATGACTCCGGCTTGACCTTGCTTGATCCCGATCAGGCCGACCAACCTGCGGTTTATAGCTACATACACCGGAATTTGAGCCAGGTACTGCAAACGCCGAGCCTTCAAAACGCCCCCCTGGTTTCGATTCCGGCGGCAACCAGTGTCTCTTCAACGCCCGCCAGTGTTTGTCCACTCATTGTTCCGAATGTCCCCATTCCTTGTCTGGAGGTGTGTCCCTTAAAGGTCCTGTACCAGCGAAGGTGACGGCGGATTTTAGCTTTGCACGAGCAATTTCCCGCATATGGCTTAAACTCCATTTATGCCATAATTCATCGGGATATTCCCTGCGGTCGCAATCGCATTCATCGCTTGATGCGTAAATTCAACATCTCTTCCATTCGTCAGAAGGCTTTTCACAGTTGTTCATTTCAGCAATAAAAACCTGCAGCGATTTCAAATCGTTACCTCCCAGTCTTTTTCAATATTGGATGAGTGGCCCGACGCGTCTTTTTTGCACTCCTGAATTTTTTACGGCGTGTTTGTAAAGATACATCCCCAACTGGTCGGAAGATTGAAATTGGATAACCAATAATTTGTAACGGTATAATCTTGGCCGGAGAGTAAGTCACGCCATTTTCCGTTGTAAGAAAAAGGAATATTGACTTGGCGAAGTTCGTTGGTAAAGTTAATTACGATGATTAGCTTTTCGCCGTTGGTAACCCATTTGTGATAGATAACTACCTGTTTGTCATAGTCGAAGCCATAGCCTTGCGGGTTAAATTGACCGCTATAATCCACCGGGTAAAAATTCGGCGATGAACAAGCAGGATGCGTTTTGCGGATTTGGATTAATAGCTTATAGATATTAAATAGGTCCTTACCTTTTTGGTCGTTCGTATAATCCCAATGAAGCGGTCTGGAAATGACGCGGTGAATCCCGGAGGCATCTTCCTCATTCCCCTCCGGTAGCCAGTAGACTTCACCAAATTCCTGGCCGTTGTAGATCAACGGCGCACCCGCTGAAGTCATCAGGGCAATCATACACGGTTGGGTCCGCCACCATTCACCCCGGGTAAAATTGCTGTTGTCGTCGATCTTCTTTACAGTGGTGGAATGGTCATGATCTCCGATATAGGTTACCGGACATTTTCCAGGATCAAAGTTGAGATTGGAGTTGAGAATCCGGATGATCTCCTTGTCGACTTTGTTGAATTTATTAATATAGCGGAAGCAATTCCACATGTAATCATCCAACCAGCAACCGGTGGCATTGACGATGTTGGTGGTATGGATACATTGATAGCCTTCCAGATGTTCAAGAATGATTGCTATGGTTTGAAGCTCCGGCTTGCTGGCGATATAGGTATTGAGGTCGGCGATGATCTTGTTTAGGCCATGGTTTGGATCATTGGCGATATAATAACCGCGGGTGTAGTCTAAACGAAGACCGTCGAATTTGAAAACGTCGATCCAGTATTTGCACAGGTCAACAATAAACTCGGTGGTGCAATTGTTATAGAAATCCAGGTCCATGCTGCCCCATTCTTCTTTGACACTGACATAGGGGGACATGCTTTTGTCTTTGTATAATTCAAAATACGGAAACTGTTTGGAAGCATGGTTTAAAACCAAGTCCAAGATGACCTGGATTCCATTCTCATGCAGCTTGCTGATAAAGTTTTTCAATAGAGATAACTTCTCCAGTTCTCGTGCATTATCATTGGCGTACCGGTTGGTGACCGCAAAATGGAAAGCGGGATTATAACCCCATGTAAAATCACCGTTGGGACAACCGTTGACCGGCATGATCTCTATAGCATTGACACCGAGGTCGATCAGATAGTCGATTTTGTCCATGACCGCTTCCAGGGGAGCGCGATTGCGGCGATATTCCAAGGTGAAGTCTTCAAGGAATAATTCGTAAATGATCAACTGACTCAAAGGAAGCCGCGGTCCTTTAAGAGGGGTGACTTCACGCGGTTGTCCGCTGGGAAGTACCGTCACCCCGCCGACGACAAACCCGGAATGATCACCTTCTGAAGGCTCGGGGCTCACCAGGTTTTTTATTGGAATGTAACTATGATATTTGGTGCATGGATCATTGCAGTAACGTGTCGGATACCCCGAGCCGGTAAAAGTGACGGCATATTTGTATTGATAAAATCCTTCGTTTTTGAGCTGAATGGGATTGGACTGGTATAAATAGCCTTTACCCATAGAAGCGGGAACGAGCGTTGGGGCGGAAGATTCATCCCAAGCTTGGCCTGATGGGATCGTTTGGGTTTGGAAATCTCCGATCACTTTGAGTGAGGCGATTTCCGGCGTCCCTCCTTTGTTTTTTTCGCCGTCCGGTAAGATGTATTCTTTGAAATATTGGTTGGGATCTAGAGTATGATCGGGAAAAAACAGCTTAAATTGGACTGTTTTATTTTGATGATCGACAACCGCCCCGAATTGTTCGTACATGGTGAAAAATCCTTTCTTTACTGATTTAGTGCATTGATAAATTCGGTATTAGTATGCTAATTTTTATGGGGCGATACTGCCATTAATTATCATTAATAGTAATTTTAGTAATGTAATGTAATTAAAACTTTCTCGATAATCACATTTATCAAATGATTTAAATCCTTTATGGCATACGGTTCAGCATGATATTCCGCAATTGAAGATATCCATAATTTGATGAACCGGAGGTTTAATATTGCAGTCGACCTGCCGGGAAAGAAAAAACCCCCACTCTTGATAGCCGGGGGTTGATCTGGTTTACCGGGTAAAGCTGAAAGACAAGGAGGTTATCTTTTATCGGTGACTTTGAGGATAAAGGGTCATCAATTCACCATAATAAATATCAATATTCAAATATTTTTGTGTCAAAATACATTATAATTATTGGCTTATAATTGTACCTCTTAATACATATTATTTGCAATTTTACCATTGATTATTCTTTATTCAAGAATTAAAAACCCCCATATGGCAAGTATAAATGCCATATGGCGTATACTTATTTATGACAATATTAAACATAGGTTACGACAAAATTACATATAAATAGTGACAATATTAAATATAACCCATAACAATTTTCTAATCAAGGGGTTACCCCCCTACTCCACAGTTACACTTTTTGCTAAATTTCTTGGCTGATCGACGTCGCTTCCCCTTGCCACCGCCATACGGTAGGCCAGCAGTTGCAGTGGTACCACCGACAGTATCGGTGCCAGCACCGGGTGGGTGGAGGGGATGTGCATGACGTGGTCCGCTACCTTCTCCACTTCTTTGATGCCTTCCATGGCCAGGGCGATTACTGTGGCGTCCCGGGCCTTTACTTCTTTGATGTTGCTGACCATTTTTTCAAACAAGGCCTGCTGGGTGGCCAGAGCGATTACCGGCACGCCCTGTATGATCAGGGCCAGGGTGCCGTGCTTCAGCTCGCCGGCGGCGTAGGCCTCGGCGTGCATGTAGGAAATTTCTTTGAGCTTTAGCGCGCCCTCCTGGGCCACGGTGTGGTCCAGGCCCCTGCCGATGAAAAAGGCGCTGCCGCAGTGGCTGTATTCCGCCACGAATTTGTCTATGGCCTGACAGTTGTCCAGTATGACTTTCACTTTGTCGCTGAGCTTTTTCATTTCCCTGATCACGGTCTTAAGTTCCTCCCGGGGCATAGTACCCCGCCTTTCGGCGAAATACAGCGCCAGCAGGTACATGGCCATGAGCTGGGTGGTATAGGCCTTGGTGGAGGCCACTGCTATTTCCGGGCCGGCCCAGGTGTACAGTACGTAGTCGGCCTCGCGGGCCACGGTGCTGTCCACCACGTTGGTTACGGCCACGGCCTTGGCCCCGCGCCTTCTGGCCTCCCGCATGGCAGCCAGGGTGTCGGCGGTCTCGCCGGACTGACTGACCACAATCAGCAGAGTTTTATCGTCGATCATGGGATCCCGGTAGCGGAACTCCGACGCTATATCGGTCTCCACCGGTATCCTGGCCAGCTTTTCAATGGCGTGTTTGCCCACCAGCCCCGCGTGATAGGCTGTACCGCAGGCGGTGATATATATTTTATTGATATTTTTCAGCTCTTCCGGGGTCATGGTGATTTCGTTCAGCAGCACGCCGGCGCCGTCCGGGTTAATCCTGCCGCTCAGGGTATCCTTCAAAGCACTGGGTTGTTCGTGTATTTCCTTGAGCATGAAATGGTCGAATCCGCCCTTTTCCGCCTGGGCAGCCTCCCACTTCACCTCGAATACCGGCTTCTCCACGGAGTTGCCGAACTGGTCGATGACCTGCACACCTTCCCGGGTCAAAACGGCTATTTCCCCGTCCGCCAGTATATAGGTGCGGCGTGTGTGGGCCAGCAACGCCGGGATATCAGAGGCCAGGAAATTCTCCCCTTCCCCCAGGCCCACTACCAGCGGGCTGTCCTGCCTGGCCGCCACTATGGTGCCGGGCTCATCCAGGGATAGTATCACCATGGCGAAAGAGCCTTCTATTTTATCGATCACCCGGAGCACTGTCTGCACCAGGTCGCCCTCGTAAAACTCCTCCAGCAGGTGCGACAGCACCTCGGTGTCTGTTTCCGAGAGAAATTTGTGCCCCATGGAAATAAGCCACTCCCGCAGCGGAATGTAGTTTTCAATAATCCCGTTGTGCACCACCGCAAACCTGCCCTGGCAGTCCGCGTGAGGGTGGGCGTTGACGTCCGAGGGGCGCCCGTGGGTGGCCCATCTGGTGTGTCCGATGCCGGATTTGGCGGTAAAGGTCATGCCATTTAGTTGATTCTTTAATTCGGCCAGTTTGCCTACCTTTTTGTAAACATTCATTGCTCCATCTTCAATAATGGCTACACCGGAGGAGTCATAGCCCCGGTATTCCAGCTTTTGCAGTCCATCTATGATTATCGGCACGGCCTCCCGGGGGCCAATATAGCCCATGATTCCACACATTTATTTATCCTCCCGATAAGTAAAAGTTTTCTATTATGTTCAGAAAATAACAATGCCATGGCCCATTAAGGCCACGGCAAAAAGGTAGTTTCATTTTCAGGACTTGCCCGTAAAAAAACAGGCGTAAATTAGCCGCAAAAAATGCCGCTCTCGCCAATCCGGTGCTTTTTGTCCCGCCGGTTGCCTAGCGGTTTTGTAACATCGGTCACGGTGATGGCTACACCGGGGAGCACCCGCCGAATATTTCGATAAACTCCCCCCTCGTCAACCCGGTAGATATAAATCACTCTTCCACATCCCATGGCTGGAATGCCGGGTTCTGGCGCCTTCATTAGATTGTCAGATCAGCCTGCCATCCCACCCCCTGTGCTGATTTTATAGAGAGGCCCGCATTCACGGGCCAATCCATTAATTCATTATACTACATTTTCAGGCTATTTCCTTCACCAAACTGGTGAGTTCATCCACAATTTTTTCCAACTCATCCATATTCCTGCCCTCCACCATCACCCGCACCAGGGGCTCCGTGCCTGAGGGGCGCACCAAAATCCTGCCCTGGCCGGCCAGCAGCCTTTCCTGCTGCCTGATAGCCTCGGAAAGAACAGGGCTGGTCATAACAGCCTGTTTATCTTCAACCTTTACGTTTTTCAGTATCTGGGGCAGTCTTTCCATCTGCGCGGCCAGCTCCGTCAGTGATTTGCCGCTTTCCTTCACCACGGCCAGCAGCTTCAGTGCCGTCAGCAGCCCGTCGCCGGTGGGGGTATGGTCCAGGAAAAGTATATGGCCGCTCTGCTCGCCGCCGAATACCGAGCCGCAACGCAGGCACTCCTCCAGCACGTAGCGGTCGCCCACGCTGGTTTCCAATACATTGATGCCGCTCTCCCGCAGCGCCAGGTGCAGCCCCAGGTTGCTCATTACCGTTACCACCACGGTATTCCTGGCCAACTTGCCTTTTTCCTTCAAATGCCTGGCACAGATAACCATAATCCGGTCGCCGTCCACCAGGTTGCCGCATTCATCTACCGCCAGCACCCGGTCGGCGTCGCCATCGTGGGCCAGCCCCAGGTCGGCCCCGCACTCCACTACTTTTTTCATCAATTCCCCGGGGTGGGTGGAGCCGCAGTTATCATTTATATTTACCCCGTCAGGGGTGTTGTTGATGGCTATAACCTCCGCCCCCAGCTTTTTCAGCACCCTGGGGGCCACTGCAAAGGCAGCGCCGTTGGCGCAGTCCACCACCACTTTTAACCCGCTCAAGTCCACCGGCACAGCATCAATCAGGAAATTAACGTACCTGTCCGGGGCATCCTCTACCTGGTAGCTGCGCCCCACACCGCCTCCCACCTGAAGCGGTATTTTATCCGGGTTGTCAATCAGGCGTTCTATTTCCTCTTCCATCAAATCTGAAAGTTTATAGCCCGAGGGGCCGAAAAATTTTATACCGTTATCAGCCACGGGGTTGTGCGAGGCGGAGATAACCACCCCGCCGGAGGTTCCCAGGGCACTGGTCAGGTAAGCGATGGCCGGTGTAGGCAGTATGCCCGCCTTCAGCACATTTACCCCGGCGGAGCATATCCCCGCAGTCAGGGCGGCCTCCAGCATATCACCGGAAATCCTGGTATCCCTTCCTATTAATAGAGTGGTGTTCCCAGTCTCCCGGGAAAGCACATAGGCGCCTGCCCGCCCTATGCTCAGAGCCATTTCCGGAGTAAGCTCCCTGTTGGCCACACCTCTCACACCATCCGTACCGAACAATACACCCATCCGCTATCCTCCCGAAAATTACTGCTTTTCTACAGAATATATTAATTATACGTAAAATCTGTGACACTTTCAACAAAGATAAGGTCCCTGCAATTTATGGCACCTGTTGATTTGTGGCCGGAGGCTTTTCGTTGTCCGGCGTCGACGGCTGGTTTTTGACCGGATTGATCTGCACCGATACAGATACGTTTTCCGGCGTTACGAGGCTTACCCCTGAGGGAAGCACCAGTTTGGCCATAGTATTCACATCCTGCTTTGCGCCGGATATATCCACCGGCCCCGTGGGCAGCCAATCTATACCGTTCAGTATGCCGGACGGTGCGGTAACCCTGACCCCTCCGGGCTGCGTGACCACCTCGCCCGCTTCGTAACCATCCGCCGGGCTGCCGCTTAATGCCGGTTTTACGTTTACAATTTTTGAAGGCAGTGGTGTTATAGGTACGGTAACCTTTACTAGCTTCGGATTCACCTGCACCTGCTTCGACCCGCTGGATATGGGCAGTTCTTTTTCAATCAAACCGGTGGCCGCAGTTATATCCATGGTAATTACAAACTGGTTTATGGATTCCAGTATCCTCCCGGGCCCTCTGGCGGTAACCGCAGCAGGCTGAACCAGCGGCTCCATGGCTGAATATCCCGTAGCGGCGCCGCCCTTCATAGCCGCCACCACAGGTATTTGCCGCTCCACAATGCGGTCCACATATATTTTCACCCTGGAGGGAGAAACCTGGGTAATCTGCACACCGTTCGGAGGAACCACCTCCACCGGCAGGCTCTGCTCCCCTTCGGTTACCCCGGACAGGTCAACGGTAGCCTTAAAATCACTCTCCGACAGCCCCGTAAGCCTAGCCCGGCTAACCTGATAGCGCACGCTGACAGCGGAAGGCATGTCTCCCACCGCATAGCTCTCCGACCGCCCGGTATCATGCAAAGGAACGGAAATGAGCTGCTCATTGACGGGGTTTTGTTCATTGTTTACATATACCCACAGTAATATGGCCATCAATACAGAAAGTACCCTTATGGCAGATTTCCGCCAGTTAACCGTACCCAAAGCGCCATCACCTCCGCGGCCATAGTGCGCCGACGCTAAAATTGTGTTTCCGGGGCTTTAAAGCCCCGGACAGCCTGTCCGCCAGGGTATGCTCGTCCAGGTTCCGGGCCAGCACACCTTCCACGGAAAGGGAAACCGCCCCGGTCTCCTCCGAAACAATAACAGCCAGCGCATCCGAAACCTCAGTAATACCAATGCCTGCCCTGTGCCTGGTACCTAGTTCCTTGCTTAGCTCCCGCTCCTCGGTGAGGGGCAGTACGCTGGCGGCGGCCATGATCCTGTCGCCCCGGATGATCACCGCCCCGTCATGCAGGGGAGTTTTGGGTATAAAAATATTTACCATCAGTTCGGCGGAAATCAAACCACCAATTTTTACGCCACTGTCGATATATTCCTCCAATCCGGTGACCCTTTCCAGTATGATTAGCGCGCCGATCCTGTCCCGGGCCAGCACGTACACCGCCCGAACCAGTTCGCCCACGTTCAGATCGCGCTCCACCTCGCCCATACTGGCAAAGGGGCGGGCCAGAAATCTCCCTCCCCCCAGCTTTTCCAGCGCCCGCCGCAGCTCCGGCTGAAAAACTATGGGCAGGGCCACCACCAGGGCGGTCAGAGCCTGTTGCAGCAGCCAGTGCAAAGTGTAGAGCTTGAACAGGCTGCTCAGCGCGGCAGCCACCAGCAGCACCGCCAGCCCCTTGAGCAGCTGCACGGCCCTGGTGCCTTTGATCAACAGTATCAACCGGTAAATTACAAAGGCCACTATGGCAATGTCTATGATACTGGTAAGATTGAATATATCAAAATAATTGTTCAGGTTAAGGGATTTTAGATCGGGAAACACCATGCGACCCCCTTCCGGCTCCGCATTTATTATACACAATACCATTATGAGTTAGACGGTACAGGCAGTCAACTGGAAAAGGCAACAGAAGACGCTTCCTGTCGAGGAAAACAAAAAACCCGTGAGCGTGCATCATATACCTGATGACTCTCACGGGTGTAATTGCTATGCCTGTCCCCGAGCATTAAATATCCTGATCCTATTCACCGGCGGCGGTTTCGTCCGTTTTTAGCAGGCCGTAGGCCATGCTGTCCACCAGCGCCTGCCAGCTGGCCTCGATGATATTCTCGGATACTCCCACGGTTCCCCAGTTGCGCTTGCCGTTGCCGGACTCGATCAGCACCCGGACCACCGCTCCGGTGCCGTCCTTTTCGTCCAATACCCGCACCTTGTAATCGATTAGTTGCATAGTATTAATGCAAGGGTAGAATTCCTCCAGCGCCTTGCGCAGCGCGTTGTCCAGAGCGTTTACCGGGCCGTTGCCCTCGGCGGCAGTATGCACCAGGCGGTCACCCACGCTGAGCTTAATGATCGCTTCGGTCTGGACCGAGCTGTTTTCTTTGAATTCCACTATTATTCTCAGGTTTTCCAGCTTGAAAGGCTCACGGTAATTCTGTTTCAGTTTCCTCAACATTAGTTCGAAGGACCCTTCAGCACCTTCAAACTGATATCCCTGATGCTCAAGCTCCTTGATATGTTCCAGTATTTCCCTGGTTTCTTCCTTTTGCACGACCACATCGAGGTTCATTTCCTTGTATTTGTAGAGCATATTGGAAAGCCCGCTAAGTTCTGAAATTAGCACCCGGCGTGCGTTGCCGACCTTCTCCGGCTCAATGTGCTCATAGGTGCGGGTATTTTTGGTGATGGCGCTGACGTGCATTCCGCCCTTATGAGTAAAAGCGCTGTTGCCTACATAGGGCTGGTTGGCCAGCGGGTTCAGATTAGCCACCTCGCTTACATAGCGGGACAGAGAGGTAATCTTGGCCAGATTCTCCCTGGGCAGTGTTTCAATGTCATACTTAAAGGTAAGGTTGGGTATCAGGGAACAGAGATTGGCATTGCCGCAGCGTTCCCCGTAGCCGTTCACCGTCCCCTGGATCTGGACGGCGCCGACCTCTACCGCCATAAGGCTGTTGGCCACGGCCAGCTCGCAGTCGTTATGGCAGTGAATTCCCACCGGAACCCCCAGTTCCTTTATGATGAGAGCCGTCACTTCCCTGATGCGGCCGGGCAGAGAGCCCCCATTGGTGTCGCAGAGCACCAGCATTTTTGCCCCACCGTCCCTGGCGGCCCGCAATGTGCTCAGAGTGTACTCGCTGTTGGCGGTAAAACCGTCAAAAAAATGCTCGGCGTCGTAAATCACTTCAATTCCCTTGCTCCTCAGATAAGCCACCGAGTCCCGGATCATGGCCAGGTTTTCTTCCAGGGTGGTATTGAGGGCATGGGTAACATGAAAGTCCCAGGTTTTGCCGAAAATGGTGACGGTGCTGACACCGGAGTTTATCAGGCTGTTTAGGTTGTCGTCCGCATGGGCTTCCACCTGCGGCCGGCGGGTGCTGCCAAAGGCGGTAATCCTGGCCCGCTGCAGGGTATGCTGGCGTATTTGCCTGAAAAACTCCATGTCCTTGGGATTTGAGCCCGGGTAGCCCCCCTCGATGTAATGAAAGCCCATTTTGTCCATTCTGAGGGCTATTTTCACCTTGTCCTCGGCGGAAAAGGATATGCCCTCGCCCTGGGTGCCGTCCCGTAAAGTTGTGTCGTATATCTCTACCAGCCTCATAAATATACTCCCTTTGCTTATACTGGGTGAATTCCGGTTCAGTAGTCAGTATTGGGTAGTCAGTATTCAGAATATTTCGAGACGATATACCCTTCTCTTATGTTGACTCCTGTTGTTTTCGCCGGTTCTCTCATTCCGACTCCTGACTCCTGACTCCTGAGTCGTTCACCGGCAGGTTTGGCCGGTTATTAAAAAACGGGGACCCATGGGCCCCCGCCAGTTTATTCATACGGAAAGGCCACAATTTACGAATTCTCCGTATACCTGGCAATAATGTCGCCCATCTCCCGGGTGCTTAGAAGTTTTTTGCCTTCTTCCATAATGTCCGGCGTACGGTAGCCTTCCTCCAGCGCCCGCACCACAGCTGCTTCCACAGCTACGGCGGCTTCTGCCAGACCGAAGGTATACCTCAGCATCATGGCCACGGACATAATAGTGGCTATGGGGTTGGCCTTGCCCTGGCCTGCTATGTCCGGCGCCGAGCCGTGGCTAGGCTCGTACAGACCAACCCCGCCCCCCAGGCTGGCCGACGGCAGCATGCCAATGGAACCGGTTAACTGCGCCGCCTGGTCGCTTAATATATCTCCAAAAAGATTCTCGGTAAGCAGTACGTCAAACTGCAGGGGATAGCGCACCAGTTGCATGGCGCAGTTGTCCACCAGCATGTGACTGAGTTCCACGTCGGGATACTCCGCTGCCAGGGAGGTTACCACCTCCCGCCAGAGCCTGGAGCTTTCCAGCACGTTGGCCTTATCCACCGAGGTTAATTTTTTGCTTCTCTGTCGGGCCAACTCAAAAGCCCGGCGGGAAACCCGCTCGATTTCCTCTGTGGTATACACCAGAGTTTCCACCACGCGGTAGCCGCCGGGAATTTCCTCGCGCTTTTTATCTCCGAAATAAAGCCCGCCGGTAAGCTCCCTCACCACCATCACGTCCAGCCCGCTAACCACTTCCGGTTTGAGTGTGGATGCTGCAGTCAGTGCTTTAAACACCACCGCCGGGCGGAGGTTGGCATATACCTCCAACAGTTTGCGCAGGGGCAACAGAGCGCCCCGCTCAGGCCTTAATTCCACCGGCAGGTTATCCCATTTGGGTCCACCCACCGCCCCCAGCAGCACGGCATCGCACTGCAGGCAGGCATCTTTAGTTTCCTGCGGCAGGGGGTGGCCGGTTGCGTCGTAGGCCGCCCCGCCTATAAGGTGCTCATTCATGGTAAACTTAACGCCGAAACGGTTGCTTACTGATTTCAATACCTTAACGGCTTCGGCAACTACCTCGGGACCGATACCGTCCCCCGGTAAAAGAGTAATAGTGTACATGATTCCCATCCTGTTCCGGTAAATTTATTTCTTCAACTTTTCCGCCACATAGTTGATCAGCCCACCGGCATTAATTATGCCCTGCATAAAAGGCGGCACCTGGGTGGCTGTGTATTCCTTGCTTCTGGTCAGGTTTTTAATCAAACCGGTATTAACGTCAACCTCTACCAGATCGCCTTCGGCAATGTCCTCTGCAGCCTCCGCTGATTCCAGTATAGGCAGACCAATATTAAAAGCGTTGCGGTAAAAAATACGGGCGTAAGATTTGGCGATAACGCAGGATACCCCTGCCTCCTTGATGGCTATGGGGGCATGCTCCCGGGAACTGCCGCAGCCGAAATTCTTACCCGCCACTATGATATCCCCTTTTTGCACTTTGGTGGGAAACTGGGGATCGGCGTCCTCCATACAGTGGGCGGCCAGTTCCCGGGGGTCGGAGGTGTTCAGATAGCGGGCCGGAATAATGACGTCGGTGTCCACGTCGTTGCCGAATCTCCACACTTTACCTTTGATATCCATTATTCCACCTCCCCGGGTGAGCCTATTCTGCCCAGTATGGCGGAGGCCGCCGCCACCGCAGGATTACTCAGATATACTTCGCTGCCTGTATGTCCCATGCGCCCTACAAAATTACGGTTGGTGGTGGCAACACAGCGCTCACCTTCCGCCAGTATGCCGCTATGTCCGCCCAGGCACGGCCCGCAGGTGGGGGTGCTGATGGCAGCGCCGGCATCCAGAAATACATCGAAAAGCCCCTCGTGCATGGCCTGGCGATATATCTCCTGGGTTCCCGGGAAAATTATCAGCCGCACATCCGGGTGCACTTTTTTGCCCCTGAGAACAGTGGCAGCTTCCCTGAGGTCCTCTATCCTGCCATTGGTACAGGAGCCTATTACGGATTGATCAATTTTCACATCTGCGGCCTCACTCACCGGCCGGACATTCTCCGGCAAGTGGGGGAAAGCCACCAGGGGCTCCATATTGGTAACGTCGAACTCGTATACCTCGACGTAACGTGCATCCGGGTCGCTGCTGTAAAATACGTAAGGACGCTTAGCCCGCCCTTCCACGTAGCGGCGGGTGATCTCATCCGGAGCCACGATGCCGTTTTTGGCCCCCGCCTCCACCGCCATGTTAGCCATAGTCAGGCGACCGTCCACGGATAGATTTTCAATAACCGGACCGGTAAATTCCATAGCACGGTATAGTGCCCCGTCCACTCCTATCTTGCCGATAGCCAGCAGGATCAGGTCCTTGCCGCTTACCCAGCGGGGCAGTTCCCCTTTGAATATGAACTTAATCGATTCCGGTACTTTTAGCCAGGTTTCTCCCGTGGCCATGGCTGCAGCTATATCGGTGCTGCCCATGCCGGTAGAGAAGGCCCCGATGCCGCCGTAGGTGCAGGTATGTGAATCGGCGCCGATTACCAGATCGCCTGGTCCCACTAAACCCTGCTCCGGCAGCAGACAGTGCTCAATGCCCATACGTCCAACTTCAAAATAGTTGGTAAGGCTGTGCCTGCGGGAAAACTCCCTCAGCATTTTAGCCTGCTCGGCGGATTTTATATCTTTGTTGGGTACGAAATGGTCCGGTACCAGGGTTACCCGCTCCGGGTCATAAACCCTGTTCACCCCGATCTTTTCGAATTCACGTATGGCCACCGGTGCGGTAATATCGTTGGCCAGTACCAGATCCACCCTGACGTTGATCAGTTCTCCCGGCTCAACACGGTCCTTACCCGCATGGGCGGCCAGTATCTTTTCCGTTATGGTCATGGACACGGTATTTCATCCTTCCGCTGATTTATACTGAAAAATAGTCTATATGAACACACTTAACTATTGTCTATTTACTACTGCCATTGTTCTTTTCAGCTTCCCTGGCGGCGTCCCAGAGCAGTTTGTTCACAGCGTTTACATAGGCTTTGGCGCTAGCTTCCAGTATATCCGTACTGATGCCCCGGCCCACATATACCTGGTCGCCGTCCGCAGTGATTTTTAACGTAACCTCGCCGATGGCGTCTTTGCCGGAAGTCACTGCCTGGATACCCCAGTTCAGCAATGTGCAATTCATGCCGGTAACTTTATCCACCGCGTTGCAAATGGCATCTACCGGGCCATTGCCGCAGGCCGCCTCATCCAATTTCTCCTCGCCTTTTAGCAAACCGATAGTGGCCGTGGGCACGATGGTGGTACCGCTGGATATATGCATGTAGGCCAGACTGTAAGTGGTGGGAACCAGGCGCATTTCCTCCTCCACTATGGCCTCCAGGTCATGGTCGGTGATTTCTTTTTTCCTGTCCGCCAGGTCTTTAAATCTGACAAAGGCTTTTTGCAGTTCCTCATTGCTCAGAACGTAGCCCAATTCCTCCAGCCGGTTCCGAAAAGCGTGGCGGCCCGAACTTTTACCCAGCACCAGATTGCTGTGACTGATGCCCACCATCACCGGGTTCATTATTTCGTAAGTGGTGCGTTCTTTCAGAACCCCGTCCTGGTGGATACCCGCTTCGTGAGCAAAGGCGTTTTTGCCCACCACCGCCTTGTTAGGCTGGATAACCATACCCGTAAGGGTTGATACCAGACGGCTGGTCCGGTATATTTCCTCAGTCTTGACGTTTGTATACTTTTTAAACTGATCCTTCCGTGTATAAAGGGCCATGACGACTTCTTCTATAGCGGCGTTGCCTGCCCTTTCCCCGATACCGTTAATGGCGCCCTCCACCTGATTGGCCCCAACGTTAACCGCAGCCAGTGAGTTAGCCACCGCCAGTCCCAGGTCATCATGACAGTGCACACTAAGAACTACCTTTTCAATTCCCTTGACCCCGGCCCTGATGGCACTTATGAACCTGGCAAATTCATCCGGTGAGGCATAGCCCACCGTATCGGGAATGTTAATCACCTTTGCCCCTGCATCAATAGCTACTTCCACCACCCGGCACAGAAATTCCAGATCGGATCTGGAAGCATCCTCAGCCGAGAATTCCACATCGGAGGTATAACCTTTGGCTCTTTTTACGGCATCCTTAGCAGCCTCCAGCACCTGCTCCCGGCTCATGCGCAATTTATACTGCAAATGAATGTCCGAAGTAGCGATAAAGGTGTGAATACGGGGCTGTTCAGCTACCTTCAGCGCTTCCCAGGCCCTGTCTATATCACTGAAGCCGGTACGGGCCAGTCCGGCCACGGTAACTCCTTTTACCTCCCGGGCAATCATTTGCACAGCTTCGAAATCTCCCTGAGATGATATGGGAAAGCCGGCCTCGATTACATCTACTCCCAGTCTAGCCAACTGGCGGGCGATCTGCAGTTTTTCACCGGCATTCAGGCTCACACCGGGGGATTGTTCACCATCCCTCAGGGTTGTATCAAAAATATATACCCGCTCACTCACGGACTGAACCCCTTTCGAATATTCATTAATCAACACCTGTCAGGTTGCCCGGAAATCAGCAGTCTATGGCATCGACTATACCCTGGCCCGCCATCACCATGGGAGAAACATTCTCTTCCGCGCTGACCAGGCAATTTACTATCACCGGGGCTGTAGAGAACATTATCTCCGGCAGCAATTCCGCCAGTTCTTCTTCCGTTTTCACGGTATAGCCCTTTATCCCGTAAGGCCTGGCAAGCTCTGCAAAGTCCGGGTGAAATTTAAAATTCACCGCCATGTACCTTCCGTCGCAGTAAAATTCCTGCAACTGCCTCACCATGCCCAGAGTATGGTTGTTAAGAATGAATATTTTCACTGGCAGCTCCTGCTCCACCGCGGTGGCTAGTTCCTGCATGGTCATCTGGAAACTCCCGTCACCGGTAACCAGTATAACCGGTTTTTCCGGGCGGCCAATCTGGGCGCCCACCGCAGCCGGCATGCCGAAACCCATACAACCCAGTCCTCCTGAGGAAATCAACGTACCCGGTCTTTTGAACCGATAATACTGGGCCACCCACATCTGGTGCTGGCCTACGTCAGTGACCACCACCGAGTCACCTTCGGTAAAGCGGTACAGAGCTTCGATCACGGCCTGGGGTTTGAGTTGCCCCTCCCGCTTAAACTCCAGCGGGTGCGTCTCTTTCCAGCGGACAATTTGCTCCACCCACTTCGTGCGCTTTGTATGTTCGGATTCTTTGAGCTTTTTTAGAAACTCCTGGAGTACGAGCTTGACGTCGCCCACAATGGGTACGTTTATTTGGACGTTTTTACCTATTTCCGCCGGGTCAATATCCACATGAATAATCCTGGCATCCGGAGCAAATGCCGCTATTTTATTCGTTACCCTGTCGTCAAAGCGGGCGCCCAGAGCAATGAGCAAGTCGCAATTGTTTACGGCCAGATTGGCGTAGCGGGTTCCGTGGAGCCCCAGCATGCCCAGAAATAGAGGGTGATCCCCCGGGAAACCGGAAAGCCCCATGAATGTGTTGGTTACCGGGGCGGATATAATCTCTGCCAATTCGCACAGTTCTCCGGTGGCGCCGGCATTCAGAATGCCTCCCCCGGCGTAAATCACCGGCCTTTCGGATTTGCGCATCAGTCTGACAGCTTCGTCAATTTTCTTAGGATGACCCTTGTAATTAGGCTTGTAACCCCTTAAGTTAACCGTTTGCGGATATGCAAATTTAATTACGGTCTGGGCTATGTCCTTAGGCAGGTCAATAAGAACCGGGCCCGGCCTGCCGGTGGATGCTATATGAAAAGCATTTTTGATGATCTCCGGCAGCTTTGCGGCGTCCTTGACCAGATAGTTGTGTTTGGTAACCGGCATGGTTATGCCGGTTATGTCCACTTCCTGAAAGGCATCCGTTCCCACCTGGCCGGTGGGCACCTGCCCTGTAAAAAGTACCAGAGGCACCGAGTCCATATAAGCATTGGCAATGCCGGTTACCAGATTGGTGGCTCCGGGACCGGAGGTGGCCATACACACCCCCACTGTACCGGTAAACCGGGCGTAACCGTCTGCGGCGTGCACAGCCCCCTGTTCGTGCCTTGCCAGCACATGTTTTATCCCGGAGTTATAAAGAGCATCGTATACCGGGAGGATGGCGCCGCCGGGATAACCGAATACAACCTTTACACCCTCCAGTTCCAGACAGCGGACCAGGGCCTGGGCAGCAATCATTTCCATGGCGAGTCCCTCCCTTTTCGATATTCGAAGTTCGAGGTTCGAAATTCGCAATAAGTTAAGTGCCTGGCACCTAACTTATTAACTTATCATGGGTGCCTAAGAAATCCGGAAAGCTTTAAAGTGATTTTTTCTCACTTCTCCCTTCCCGCATCTCACCTCTTTTTCAGCCAGGGCATCATTTTGCGCAGTTCCGCGCCCACTTCTTCCATCTGCTGGCTCTGCTCCTGTTTCCTGATGGCGTTAAACACAGGACGATTGGCCTGGTTCTCCAGAATCCACTGCCTGGCGAATTCACCTTTCTGAATTTCGGAAAGCACTTTTTTCATTTCTTTGCGGGTATCTTCATTAATTATGCGCCTGCCAACCATATAGTCCCCGTACTCGGCGGTATTGCTGATAGAATAGCGCATCCAGCCAAGGCCGCCCTCATTGATCAGATCAACAATGAGTTTCATTTCGTGCAAGCACTCAAAATAGGCCATTTCCGGAGCGTAGCCTGCTTCAACCAATGTTTCAAAACCGGCCTTGATCAGCTCACTGACACCGCCGCACAGCACTGCCTGCTCACCAAACAGGTCGGTCTCGGTCTCTTCCTTGAAACTTGTTTCAAAAACGCCCGCCTTTGTGCAGCCGATGGCCTTGGCATAGGCCAGACCCAGTTGTTTGGCCTTGCCGGTATAATCCTGGTGCACGGCGATCAGTCCGGGCACACCCCCACCATCCTGGTACATACGGCGTACCATGTGGCCCGGGCTTTTGGGGGCCACCAGGAAAACATCCACATCCGCCGGAGGTACTATCTGTCCGAAATGTATGTTAAAACCGTGTGAGAACATCAGCGCCTTGCCGGTTGTCATATGTTCGGCGATTTCTTCCTTATATAGTCTGGCCTGGGTTTCATCGGGCACCAGCAGTTGTATAATATCGGCCCGGGCCGCAGCCTCGGACACTGTGAATACATCCAGGCCGTCAGCCTTGGCCTTTTCCCTGCTCTGGCTGCCCGGGTGCAATCCCACTATTACATCAATACCGCTTTCCTTCATGTTCTGGGCCTGGGCGTGGCCCTGGCTGCCATAACCCATTACCGCTACTTTTCTGCCCTTTAATACCGCCAGTTCTGCATCCTGATCATAATAAACCTTTACCATTGTTAATCCTCCTTATTAAGGTATGGGGACAGGCCTGTCTCCCTTTTTATTGCTATTTTATACTACATAAACTTAATAGCATTGCCAAGTTATTTTAAGCTTTGCCGCCTTACAGGACTGTCCCCGAACTTCTGTATGGGGACAGTCCTGTCTCCCTTTTTTATTGGTATTTAACACCATATAAAACTTAATAGTGTTGCCTGGTTATTTTAAGCTTTGCTACCTTACAGGGCTGTCCCCGAACTTTTAAATAAGGTTTTGGGGACAGGGCTGTTTCACACTTTTAATGGTATTCACCAGCACAAAACTTAATAGTGCTGTCAAACATTTTCAGTTTTGTTACTTGACAGGTCTGTCCCCGATTCTATATTAGTATATTTTAAGCCTCGCAATACAGCGATTTTACCCGTCCGGACAAGTTCCTTGATACCGTACGGGCGCAGGCTTTCCTCAAAGGCGTTAATTTTGCCGTCGTTACCGGTACACTCCAGGGTGATAGTTTTCCTGCCCAGGTCCACTATCCTGGCCCGGAATATATCCGCCACTTGCATAATTTCGCCCCGGTGGGCAGGATCGGAACTCACCTTTATTAAAACCAGTTCCCGGTCCACATATTCGTCAGCGGTAATATCGCTAATTTTGATAACATCGATCAGCTTGTATAGCTGTTTGGTAACCTGCTCCAGAATCCTGTCGTCACCCTCCACTACGATGGTCATCCTGGATAAATCAGGGTTTTCGGTACGCCCCACCGCCAGGCTGTCGATATTGAAACCACGCCTGCTGAATAAACCGGCCACCCGGGCCAGCACCCCGGGGGTATTTTCCACCAGCACCGCAAGGGTGTGACGCATAGCAAAACCCTCCTAAAATAAAATATAAATCCTAGCCCAGCATATTGTTCAGCGTACCTCCCGGCGGCACCATGGGCAGCACATTTTCCTCCCGCTCGATAACAAAATCAATCATCACCGGCCTGGAGGAGGCTATGGCCTGTTCCAGGGCCGGCGCCAGCTGGGTATATTTGTCAACTCTTATGCCCTCCGCCCCGTAGGCCTCCGCCACCTTTACAAAATCCGGGTTAAACAACTCGGTGTTAGAATAGCGGCGATTCCAGAAAAGTTCCTGCCACTGCCTTACCATGCCCAGAAAGCCATTATTAAGTATGGCCACATTCACCGGCAATTCGTAGTTCACCGCGGTGGCCAGTTCCTGTATGTTCATCTGTATACTGCCGTCCCCGGCTATGTCGAACACCGTTTCATCCGGGCAGGCGGCCTGCACCCCGATGGCGGCGGGAAATCCATAACCCATGGTGCCAAGACCACCGGAGGTTATAAATGTGCGAGGTC
Source organism: uncultured Peptococcaceae bacterium (assembly GCA_964643075.1). GTDB lineage: Bacteria > Bacillota > Desulfotomaculia > Desulfotomaculales > Desulfocucumaceae > Desulfocucumis. The sequence goes on along the minus strand of CAZXQO010000025.1, from coordinate 32,216 downwards.
TGGTAAAAGTGTAATAATGTGCCGTCCACATCTGGTGCTGACCCACCTCGGTGGTTATCCTGGCCCGCCCCCCGGTGGCGTTGTATATGCCCCGGATTACCTGTTGGGGTTTAAGTGTACCGTTTTCCTCATAGTTAATGGGGTATTCCTTTTTCCAGGCCGCAATTCTATCCTGCCAGGCCCCGGGAAGCTTCGCCGCCAGTCGGGGCAACAGCTGCTGCAATACCGTCTTCACATCGCCGGAAATGGGAATATTCACCCGGACATTTTTGCTGATTTCCGCCGGGTCTATGTCCACATGAATTATCCTGGCATGGGGGGCAAATTCGTCCACCTTGCCTGTTACCCTGTCGCTAAAGCGGGCACCCAGGGCTATAATTAAATCGCACTCACAAATGGCATAATTGGCATACTTACTGCCATGCATGCCCAGCATGCCCAGAAACAGCGGGTGATCTCCCGGGAAGCCCCCCATCCCCATGAGGGTGGAGGCAACCGGAGCCACCAGCATTTCCGCCAATTGCCTCAATTCTTCATGTGCCCCCGCATTCACAATACCGCCGCCGGAATATATTACTGGCCGCTCGGATTCTAATATGGCCGCCACAGCCCTGTTCAGCTGCTCCTCGGTACCTTCCAGAACCGGCCGGTAGCCCGGCAAACTCATAGCATCATCCGATATATCATAATCTCCGGCGGAGCGGGAGACATCCGACGGTATATCCACCAGTACCGGCCCCTGCCGTCCGGTGGAAGCTATATGAAAAGCCTCGCGTATGGTGCGGGACAATTCGGAAATATCCTTTACCATATAGTTGTGCTTGGTCACCGGCAGGGTGATGCCGGTTATATCTACCTCCTGGAAAGTATCCCGCCCCAGCAGCGACGTGGGCACCTGGCCGGTTATGGCCACCATGGGCACCGAATCCATGTAGGCGTTAGCTATGCCGGTAACCAGATTGGTAGCTCCTGGGCCGGAAGTGGCCAGACATACTCCCACCTTACCGGATGCCCTGGCATACCCGTCTGCAGCATGGGCGGCCCCCTGCTCGTGTCTGGTCAGTATATGGTTAATATCCGAATCATATAGTGCATCATAAATGGGTATAACCTGCCCTCCGGGGTAGCCGAAGATAGTATCCACTCCCTGGTCTTTAAGACATTGCACCAGTATTTTTGCACCGGACATATTCACATCCCCCGACTTTTGCACTTCCCCGGATTTTTTCACTTCTTTGACACCTCCGCTTGAAGTCATCCACCTTTATTTTTTCAGAATCGCCCCGGTACTGGCCGAGGTAACCAGTTTGGCGTAGCGGGCCAGATAGCCCTTCTTCACCCGGGGCTCCAGCGGCTGCCACCGGCTCAACCGGCCGGCCAGTTCCTCAGATGACAGCTCGACGTTCAGTTTATTGTTATTGATATCTATTTCAATCATATCGCCATCTTGCAGCGCTGCTACGGGTCCCCCCTCTGCCGCCTCGGGGGAAATGTGGCCGATGGAGGCCCCCCTGGTAGCGCCGGAGAAGCGGCCATCGGTAAGCAGCGCAACATCTTTGTCCAGACCCAGACCTATCACGGTGGCGGTAGGGGTAAGCATTTCCCTCATGCCGGGGCCGCCTTTGGGCCCTTCATAGCGAATAACAATGACATCCCCTTTTTGTATAACTCCGGAATTAATGGCCGCCGCCGCCTCTTCCTCGGAGTTGAACACCCTGGCCGGGCCCCTGTGGGATAGCATCTCCGGGGCCACCCCGGCCTTTTTCACCACTGCCCCGTCCGGAGCCAGATTGCCTTTCAATATGGCAATACCGCCGCTTTGGCTGTAGGGGTTGTCAATGCTGCGAATGACATCCGGGTTCAATACTACTTTTTCCCGGATTATATCACCCACTTTCATGCCGGAAACGGTGGGAACATCCAGATCAATTAAACCCTTTTTGGCCAGTTCCCCCATCACCGCCCCGATCCCCCCGGCCTCATGCAGGTCTTCCATGAAGTGGCTCCCCATGGGGCTCAATTTGCAAAGATTGGGAATACTATCGCTGATACTGTTGATTTTGTCCAGATTTATCTCCACACCGGCCTCCGAAGCAATGGCCGGCAGGTGCAACACCGTGTTGGTGGAGCAGCCCAGGGCCATATCCACCGCCAGGCCGTTGTTGAAAGCTTTTGGCGTTAGAATGTCAGAAGGTTTGACACCCTCCCTGACTAGTTCCACCGCTTTTATACCGGTTAGTTTGGCCAGCCTGCGCCGGGCCGCAGATATGGCCGGCACGGTACCGTTACCCGGCAGGGCCATGCCCAGGGCCTCGGTAAGGCAGTTCATGGAATTAGCGGTAAACATGCCGGCGCAAGAGCCGCACCCCGGACAAGTGGATTCTTCATACTCGGCCAGTTCGGCCTCGGTAATTTTACCTGCCCTCACCGCTCCCACAGCTTCGAAAATAGTGCTCAGGGAAACCCTTTCACCCCGGTGACGTCCCGCCAGCATGGGGCCGCCGCTGATTACTATGGAGGGTATATCCAGTCTGGCCGCAGCCATCAGCATGCCCGGCACCACCTTGTCACAGGCGGTTACCAATACCAGCCCGTCAAACTGGTGGGCCTCGGCCATGGTTTCCACCATGTCGGCGATTAGCTCGCGGCTGGCCAGGGAGTACTTCATGCCGCTATGGTTCATGGCAATCCCGTCACAAACGGCAATGGCGGGGAATTCCACCGGAGTTCCACCGGCCAGCCTGACCCCGGCTTTTACGGCTGCAGTAATTTCGTTAAGGTGCATATGCCCGGGAACAATTTCGTTAAAAGAATTGACTACCCCGATCATGGGGCACTCCAGTTCCTGGTCTATATAACCCAGGGCTTTTAACAATGAACGGTGAGGAGCTTTATCCAGCCCCTTTTTTATCGCATTACTACGCATGCTGACCCTCCTGTCCGGTCGTAAAGTTATTTTGATTATATTTTAAATATACATACGAAAAAAATAAAACCCCCGAGCCCGGCAGTCCAGAAAACTGCCAGGGACGAGAGGTTAATTCCTCGCGCGGTACCACCCTGCTTGCTCCGCCGGAAAGCAGAAGCCACTTGGTGTCCCCATCAGGACACAGCTTTGGTAACGGGTGACCGACCCGGCCAGGCTTACTATAAAAATTCAGCCGGCGGCTCCAGGGCGACGTTTTCTCCTGTACCGGCACCGGTTCACAGCTACCCCGGCTCTCTGAGGCCAGAACTATCAGGTTACTTGCTCCCTATCTCAGCCTTTGAAGTGATAAATATGCTATTAAGTATACAAAAATGGTTTTTTCGTGTCAAGGAATAAATATTATTATAAAATTAATTTTATTTTAATAATTGCGTCATTGTTTTTTCCTGGCCCTGGCAATGGCCTCCAGCACTGCTTCCGGCGCCGGCCCGGCAAGATGGCGGCGAGCCTCAACGCACCGCTGAATGGATATGGCGCCGTATACATCCCCGTCTATGGCCGGACAGTACCGCTTAAATTCATCCAGGGTAAGTTCTTCCAGGGATTTGTTTGCACCCACGCAGTAATAAACTGTTTTCCCCACTATGTCGTGGGCCTCCCGGAAAGGCACTCCTTTTTTCACCAGGTAGTCCGCCAGGTCGGTGGCGTTGGTAAACCCGCCCCGGGCTGCCGTGGCCATGTTTTCTTCCCGCACCCGCATGGTGGCTACCATGGGGCGGAATACCTGGAGGCATTTTTTCACCGTGTCCACAGCGTCAAAGAGCGCTTCCTTGTCCTCCTGCATGTCCTTGTTATAGGCCAGGGGCAAACCCTTAAGCACGGTCAGCAGAGTCATCAGGTCGCCAAATACCCGGCCTGATTTGCCCCGGGTAAGTTCGGCCACGTCGGGGTTCTTCTTCTGGGGCATCATGCTGCTGCCAGTGCTAAAGGCATCATCCAATTCGATAAAGGAGAATTCGGCGCTGGACCAGAGAATTATTTCCTCACAAAAACGGCTCAGGTGCACCATAATCAGTGCAGCGGCAGCGGTAAACTCCACTGCGAAATCCCGGTCGCTCACCGCGTCCAGACTGTTTTCCGCCACCCCGGCAAAACCAAGCTGCTCCGCCACCAGGACAGGCTCAAGGGGGAAAGTTGTCCCCGCCAGGGCACCGGCCCCCAGGGGCAGTATATTAATCCTTCCATAGCAATCCCTCAGGCGTTCCCTATCCCGCTGGAACATCTGAAAATAGGCCATAAGGTGGTGGGCCAGGGTAACCGGCTGGGCCCTTTGTAAATGGGTGTAGCCGGGCATTACTGTATGTATATTTTGCTCAGCCAGTTCCAGCAGGGCTGACTGCAGTTCCCTGAGCAGGCCACAGATATTATCTATTTCATCCTTCAGGTACATCCTGATGTCCAGGGCCACCTGGTCGTTGCGGCTGCGGGCGGTATGGAGCTTTTTAGCCACCGCGCCTATTCTGTCCGTCAGTATCTGCTCGACATTCATGTGGATATCCTCAGCCTCCACCGAGAATTCCACCAGCCCCTTTTCGATCTCCTCCAGCACCACGGCCAGTCCTTTTATTATGGTTTCCGCCTCATCTTCACGGATAATGCCGGTTTTGCCCAGCATCCCGGCATGGGCCATGCTACCGAGAATATCATAGCGGTACAATCGCCGGTCAAAGGATATTGACGAATGAAAATCGTCCACCAGCCGGTCCGTTTCCTTTTGAAAGCGGCCTCCCCATAGCTTGCTCATCAATCACACCCCGGTAAAATTTATAGTCAGCCTACGAGAATATAGCACGAATTTAACTTTATTTGTAGCTTTCCGTATAAAAAATTTTTACAAGAAAGGTGTCCGTACTATAATACTCTAAATAAATTACTCTATAATTTCAATAGACGACATTCTCCGTGATTATATTATTTTTTTTACTAGTCAAAAAGGAAACTTCTTTTTGAATGTCTAATACTTATTTAGTTATTACCATTTTATTTAAATAATCATTCAATATCCATGTAATAGCCTATTATATAAAAGTGTGGGAGAGTTATGGTTAAAAAAATGTTAAACCTCAGGCTTCATCAAAAAATCTTCGTTTTGAGGGAATTTGACAATGCCAAATACGTTTCAACCATTGAGGATTTCAACAACCAGACTATATACATTTCATTGCCGTTGTACCAGCAGGTGCCCCTGGTATTGCACAGGGGCAACAAAATAAAGGTTCAACTTATATCACCCGACCACCTGCTGGAATTCGAAAGCACTGTCACATCCCTGGCCCAAGATAACATTGTGTTGATTGGTATTTCCTACCCCAATCACGTAAAAAGGATTCAGCTAAGAAAGTATGTCCGGCTGGAAATTCTGCTAAAGGCACAATATGCCCGTGAGCCCGAGCCGGGCCAGGAACCTGTTTTTAAAACCGTTGACGCCGTAAACATCAGCGCCGGAGGAATAAGGCTTGCCACCAGGGAACATATCGAACACGGAACAAAGCTACAGGTAAAATTTAAACTGCCCATCATGAAAAAAGACATCGAATTCAACCTGTCCTCCGTGGTCAAAAGAACCGCCCTGATTGAACTCCGCGGCAAGAACAATCTATACCACGTGGGAGTGGAGTTTTTGGATATAACCCGCCGCGAAAGCGATCAAATAGTACAGTATATATTTCAGAACACCACCAGGGGCGGCAAATAAAGTATCCGCAAAAAGGCTCCCGCAGGGAGTGTCAGAGGTAAGGGGACATTCCTTCTTAACAATTTCACGAAGGAATGTCCCCTTTAAGACTAATTACTTCAAGCCGCTGCTTTTTGCCATCAGCGCCCTGACCTTGAGGGGAAGCCCAAACAGGTTGATGAAGCCCTCCGCGTCTTTCTGGCTGTATATCTCGTCCCGGCTAAAGGTGGCCAGTTCCTGGTTATACAGGGAATAGGAGGAATTGACACCCGCCGGTGTGCAGTTGCCCTTGTACAGCTTCATACGAACTGTCCCGGTAACCGTTTGCTGGGTTACGTCCACGAAGGCGTCCAAGGCTTCCCTCAGGGGGGAGAACCATACCCCGTCGTATACCAGTTCGGCGTAGCGGGCTGCCACCATTTCCTTGAAATGCATGGTTACCCTGTCCAGGGTGAGGCGCTCCAATTCCCGGTGAGCCTGCCACAGCACCGTACCGCCGGGAGTTTCGTATACCCCCCTGGATTTCATGCCCACCAAACGGTTTTCCACCATGTCGGTAATGCCTATGCCGTTAGCCCCGCCTATGGCATTCAGTTTTTCCACTAGAGCTACCGGGTCAATGGCTTCCCCGTTCAGGGTTACGGGAATTCCCGTATCAAAGCCTATTTCCACATAGGCCGGCTGATCCGGCGCCTTTTCCGGAGATACAGTCAGCAGCAGTACGTCATCCGGGCATTCCTTAGCCGGATCTTCCAAGTCGCCGCCCTCGTGGCTCAAATGCCAGATGTTGCGGTCCATACTGTAGGGGCGCGATTTGGTCACCGGCACGGGTATACCCCGGGCGTCGGCGTAGTCTATGGCGTCTTCCCGGGAGCGGATATCCCACTCCCGCCAGGGTGCCACTATTTTGAGGTTGGGACTCAGGGCTTTCACAGTCAGCTCAAAGCGCACCTGATCGTTGCCCTTACCGGTGGCGCCGTGGGCAACGGCCTCAGCCCCCTCTTTTTCCGCGATCTCCACCAGTTTTTTGGCAATCAGCGGCCGGGCCATGGAGGTGCCCAGCAGATATTTGCCCTCGTAAATGGCCCCGGCCCTGAGGGTGGGGAAAATGTATTCCTCCACAAACTCCTTCTTAACGTCTTCTATGTAAATCTTAGCGGCCCCGCTTTTGATGGCCTTCTCCTCCAAGGGATCCAGTTCCTCCCCCTGGCCCAGATCGGCTGCCATGGCGACAACCTCATAACCATAATTCTCCTTTAACCAGGGAATGATTATGGACGTGTCCAGTCCCCCGGAATAGGCAAGCACTATCTTTTTCAACATAACATCTCCCATCTGAATATATTGCCTGGTCCCAAATTACTGACAGCACTCCTTACCATTATTCTAACAAAATGCGTTCATGTCAATGGTTTGTCTAACAATATAAACTCAGTGCAGAACGCAATCAAAATTTTATATATTAACCTCTCAAGCCTGGCACATGCAAATTAGCTCTGAAACCTGATTTTTCTGGAGTTACAGATAATCATACCAATTCTTCACAGCGACGGCTTCCGGGAATCCCCCGTGCGCGGCGCAGACAGCCATTTCGTAGCGACGATCTATCCCGTACCGCTTAAAAAACCAGTTAGGCATATCCTCCGTTTCAAGCCCCGGATTTTCGCTGCCGTCTATCCTGATGGCAAAGGAATCAAGCGCCCTGGACAACCCTTCCCCCAGGACCTTGATATAACTTTCTTTCAACGTCCACAGCGAAAAAAAGTAGTGTAGCCGTTCCGCTTCGCTCTTCGCCATCAGGTCACCGTACTCCACAGGTGAAAAAAATCCTCGTGCGATATCTTGCTCCACGGGACGGATCATCTCGATGTCGATGCCCACCGGCGCACTGTCAATGACACATACCACCCACTCCCCGGAATGAGAAAGGTTAAAGTGAAAATCACCGGCGCCCACCAGGAAAGGCTTGCCGTACCGGTTGGCGCCGAAGGATATTTTTTCGTCGGACAGCCCCAGGTTTTCACGAATGATCCGCCTGAGCATCAGCTCCGCCAGAATGGATCTTTGAGCATCTTCTGTTCTGACAAATCTCTTTACTTTCTCCTGCCTCACCCGTGTCAGGCGGGAGCGAAGGATATATCTCCCCTATACCTGTAAATACATTCCCTGCTGCGGAGGCGACCGGGGCATTCCAGCTGATGGCCCGGAGCGGCCATATCGGCAAGATCGTGATCGAAATGAGGAACCATGAAGTCCCGGTTATTGCCTCTCCCCAAAAGAAAAATTTATTCCACCGGGACGCCACCTATTTAATCACCAGTTCCTCAACAATGACTTAAAGCTGCCGCGACCTGCCTGGGAGGTTGAGCTGAATGAGCAGTTTTTCCCCTATTTAAAAGACCACTGTATTCAAAAAACCGTTGTTTTCCCGGGCGCTGCGTATGTTGAAGCAGGTTTGGCCCTGAATGAAAAAAACTCCGGCCGGAAAGAGTGTGTTCTTGAAGACATAACCTTGCACAAAATGTTGATTTTTGACGGAAAGAGAAAGCAAAAGCTTCAATTCCATTTCAATCCCGGAACAAAGCAATATTCGGTATACAGCCGTGCGGACGACACCGGCGGGGAATGGGAGCTTCACGCTTCCGGCAGGATACTGCCGCCCATTCCGGATGAAACTGCAAGCCCTGTTGATCTGAAGCTGGTCAGGAACCATTGTGCCGAGGAAATACCGGTGGATGAGTTTTACCGGAAAATGGACGGCAGAGGCTGGAATTACGGTCCTTATTTTCAGTCTGCCAGCCGGATGTGGAAAGGGAGCGGCGAGTTCCTGGCCGAAATCCGGGGACACGAAGCTTTAAACTACAGCACCGGCGGCTATTTATTGCACCCGGCAATACTGGATGCCGCCGTCCAGGCGCTGGTGGAGCTCACCGGCAGCAACGCCGGCGGGAACAAAAACAGCTTGTTCATACCCGTTTCCCTGGAAAGAGTATCCTTTTATTCCTCCCCGGGCAGACAGTGCTTCAGTCATGGAAAGATAACCCACGAAACTTCTGAAGCTTTCTACGGTGATATTTTGATTTTCGATGAAGCGGGCAATATCGCTGTCGACATCCGGGGATTGAAGTACCAGCTTATCCAAAGGGATGAACAGGAAGGAAAAAAGGACGAAAATAACCTGTTTTATGAGTTTAACTGGCATAAGGCCAAGGCTGTTAAAATTTCAGGCGATGTGGTAAATGCAGGCAGCTGGATTGTATTTGCCGCAGAAAACAAGCAAGCAAGAACGCTGGTAGAATATATCGCCTCCCGGGTAACACGCTGTGTGGCTGTTTACCAGGGTGACACTTTCCGGAGGATAAAAGGGGTCCATTATTCAATCAGGAAAGAGGTCCCCGAAGATTTCGAGGTATTGTTGACTGAAGAGATGGACAAGGGGTTTGACACGGTTTTGTATCTCGGCGGTCTGCAGGAAACCCCTGCTGATGAATTTGTAAATGCTGAGGAAGCCATTGAACACTGTGTTTATGTAACAAACATCGTTAAGGCTTTGGCCGGGACACAGGTAAAAAATAAAATTGCCATGGGCATAGTTACCAGCGGCGCACAGTCTGTCAAAGAAGACGAGACGCCATGGAATTTAACGGCGGCGCCGTTATGGGGCCTGGGGCGGCTGATCACCAATGAGCATCCTGACATTCACTGTAAACTGGTTGATGTAAGCAATCCCCTTTCAGGGGATGAAATGAAAGCGGTTTTTGACCAATTCCTGCAGGGCAACAATGATGAGGATGTTGCCATCCGTCCGGGAGAGCGCTTCGTAAAACAACTGGACCGGCTAAAAAACAAAACCGGTGAGGGTTCTCCGGAAACAAAAAAAACCACAACAAGGAATCCTGTCATGCTGGACATACAAAAACCAGGAGATATTGATAGTCTGGTTTACAGAGAGATTGCCAGGACTCCCCCGGGGCCGGGCGAGATTGAAGTGGAAGTTTATTTTTCAGCTTTGAATTATAAAGACTATTTGAAAATAATGGGCATTGTTCCGAAAAACATCATTGAGGGCACCTACCTCGGCAATTCATTTGACGGGGAATCCAGTGGAAGAGTAGTCGCAACCGGTGAGGGCGTGCGGGAGTTCAGAGTTGGTGATGAAGTGTTAATTCATTGCAGGGGATTGAAATCTTATGACAATGTCCCCTCTTTTTTTGCCGGATTAAAACCGAAGCGGCTTTCCTTTGCAGAAGCCCCGGTTTTCCTGGGATTCATAAACGCATATTACGGTTTGGCGGAAATTGCGCGGCTGCAAAAAGGCGAACGTGTTTTGATCCATAACGCCACAGGGGGCGTGGGCCAGGCTGCCTTACAGGTGGCCCGGTGGATCGGGGCTGAAATTTTTGCAACGGCGGGCAGTGAGGAAAAAAGAGACTTTTTACGAAAACAGGGTGTCAAGCACGTAATGAATTCAAGGTCATTAAAATTTGCCGACGACGTTAAATCTATTACCGGCGGCGAAGGTGTAGACGTGGTGTTAAACGCCATAGCCGGCGAATCTTTAATCAAGAGCCTTTCAATACTGTCGCCTTACGGAAGGTTTGTTGAAATAGGCAAAGTGGATATTTCCGAAAATAACAGTTTACCCATGCAGTTTTTCAATAAAAACCTGACCTTCTCGGCAGTCGATATAGACCGGTTATCGAAAGAGCGGCCCCATATTTTAAACCGGTTGCTGCGGGAAATCAGCAAACTTTTTGACGAAGGGCATTTTACTGCCATGCCTGTCCAGGTCTTTCCCGCGGCACAGGCGCCCGAGGCATTCCGCTTGATGGGGCAGAGCCGTCATATCGGCAAGGGTGATAAGAGTTGAGAAAGATAATCCAAAGGCGATGACAATGGCCATCGGTTTCATCATTTCATTACCGGTACCACCGCCAACAGCCATGGGCATCAGGGCCAGCACTCCCGACTTTGACAGTTGGGACCTTAAAACCCCTGTGTAATAGCCGTCAAAGCGCGTATCCTGGTCGATTTTCTTTTCATCGAACTCCCAGGTCGTCTCTTGTGTATTCGTATCGCGCAGATGCTTTTTGCCGCCACGCTTGTTTGCCGCCTTGATGTTTTCCGGGTTTTGCAGCAGTTTCTTGGCCTTTTCAATCAAGCGTTTACGGTCGCTCCGGTCCTTTCGGGCTGGCTAGACTTTACTCAACAGGTTTCCCACCCGCTATACAACGTACCCTTCACCTGTCGCACTCACAACCACGTCCTCCCGACACCCATCTAATTTACCATGCGAATTAAATCTTTTTGGGTTTCTTCCACTCTTTCAACAATAAAGTTTACAAAAGGTTTATCATCCTTGTGCGCTTTCTCCAGCAAATGGATATATTCGTTTCTAAGAACGGGCGGGATGATACCGATGGTGTATCCTTTCCGGATGAGGCAGAGATTCATGAGAAGTCTTGCCACCCGGCCATTACCGTCAATAAATGGGTGGATAAAGACAAAGCGTTTATGGGCCTGTGCTGCAAATTCAACCGGATGGAGTTTATCCTCTTTTTGGGCAAGCCACCGAACAAAGGATGACATGAGCTGAGGGATCTTATCCTGTGCCGGGGTCGGATTAGCCGATCCTGTGATAATCACACGCTCATGTCGATAGTCCCCTGCCTTCTCCATATCAATTTGGGAATAAAATAGCCGATGAATCGTTTTGATCTGTTCCTCGCCAATGGGCTCGCCCAGGGCGATGGTATAAATATAATCGTACGCCCGTGCATGACCTGTCGCTTCGCTTGACACTGGTTAACCAGGATAATACAATGGTTGCAAATATAGTTATTGGGAAGGAGATGGCGGGTATGAGTCTGTCCGTGCCTCCGGCCGGTGAGATCATCCTTACCTACGAAGATTACCTGCGGCTCCCGGACGACGGTAAGCACTACGAGATCCTGGAAGGAGTGCTCCACATGGTTCCATCACCCACCACCCGTCACCAGCGCATCTCCCGCGAACTGGAATTCATAATTTACGGTTACATTATCCGTAACAGTTTGGGGGAAATTTTTGACGCGCCGATGGACGTAGTGTTCAGCCGTACCAGTATTGCCCAGCCGGACCTGATCTATGTCTCCCAGGAGAGGCAGTCGGTGATCACGGAAAAGCACATCGACGGCGCCCCCGATCTGCTGGTGGAGATCCTATCTCCTTCCACATCAGCCTCCGACCGGGTGACCAAAGCCCAAGTCTATGCCCGTTACGGAGTGCCTTACTACTGGGTGGTAGACCCGGAAAAGAAGGCGGTGGAAGAGTTCCGCCTGGAGCGGGGCATCTACATGCTTATTCGCAGCTGGGAAGATGAGGAGACCTTCCTGCCGGAAATCTTTCCCGGTTTGCAGGTGGAATTGCGGAAACTATGGATATAACATTACAGCCTTTAAGCGATATAAAGGGTGAATCGTATCATCGCTAACGCTTAATTTGGGACAGCGGGAAGGCCCTTCCTCCTGACCTCCGTTGATGTTTAACCAGGAGTTCTTTGTTAGCTGGTATGGTGTCCCAGTCATGACTATTTGTTGATATTGACTTTTTGCTGCTTTCTCCTGGAAAGCATATACCCCGCCATTACAATATAGGGATAAATATTGGACATGTCTCCTTGCACGATATCCGGCCAGTCTTCAGCGATGATGATAGGATGTGCGCACAATCATACAGGCCATGAAAGATTCCATCTAACAACACGTGAACAATCCTCATAGCCCAATACTGTCCAAATCGTGAACCTATCTTGATAAGACCCCTGAATACAGTCCTCATACTACGGTTAAATACAAGAGCATTCTCTGCACAACCAAAAATCACAGGGCACGCAAAAATCCGCTGATACTCTGAGATTTTTGTCAAATTTTCTCCCTGGAGCAGACCGATATTGGGGTTGGCGGTTAAAACAACAGCCTGTTGTATAACCAGGCAATATGCTAATGAGTAAGAAGTAGTCTGAATCATTGAGCATCCAGTTATGATTGTGATTCTTTCAGTACAATCAAATCACTAAAACCTGTGTCGGTATTCCACTGGGGAATGAACAAACGACCGTTATAGTAATCCATACTGCTGATCAGGAGCAGATTCAGTTTGAACGGGTCGGTTTCATTTGAGTCGTTCATTTTTCCGGCAACAATATTAAATCTCACTGTTTCAAAATCCGCCTGGCCCGGTTGAAATCCGGGTTTGCCATTGCCCAGGGTCAGTACCGGTTGCCCTTCGCCGTTAAACCGCCAGACCCGGCAACCTTCAACCTCGTTCACCCATATGAATCCTTCGTCATCAACCACACAATTCCCCATGTCTTTCATTCCGAAAGCCGAGCCATCCAAAAACAACCGGGCCTCCATATTGCCGGCATCGACAGCATAAATCCGTTTATTGCCGAAATTAGATACGATCAGGGTACCATCAGGCAATAGGTCGATATAGAATGGATTTTTAATCTCCGCTGTAATATTGGGAATATCGTCGAAGACCGGTTGGGCGGCCATCGTCCATTCCAGGCGGTCATCCTTACCTATGGGACCGAGAAAGTGTTTTTGGTTCTGCAACATGTATTGTTTGCCTTCCCTGTCATGAAAGCCAAAGTTGGCATAACCGTCCTTCTACATACCGCCGGATTCAAAATTAATTATTCTCTCAATCTCCCATTTAACCATTGACTCCGTCCTCCTCTCCCTGGCAGTTTGGGCATATATATGAAGCCGTACTGCCGGTTTTGATTTTCTGAATGGTTGCGCCGTATTCAGGGCATGGTTGCCCTTCCCGGTAACCTACAAGAAAATCCTTGAATCCGCCTGGCTGGTTGTAAAGATCTTTTTCATAGACTAGCCCTCCGAGGCTAACCGCCTCCCCAAGGGTTTCCATAATACTCTTGTAAAGTACAATTAGGCGCATTTCCTGGGGCATTAGCGTGAAGTGCTCTATTAGTTCATCCAATTCCCAGTTTCTTTTCACTACACTCCCTACCATAAAAAAGTTCCTAAAATAGCTGGTATCGGAACTTTCAGCCTATAATTAGTATAATGACGCCTGTAAAATTGGCAATGCCAAAACAAAAAAGGGTAAAGTTCCATACCCATATAAGAATTCGGAACTTACACCTTGCCATTGACTCCGCATCTTCTTTGGATTTGTAAATACGCTAGTCTCGGAGTTGGGCCGCAGAACTCTTGATAACAAGCACAATTTTGTTTTATATGTCTCTCTTATACCACTATTGCCTTGCGAGTGGTATTTATATTTACAGGCCGTCGGTGCAGTCTTTGGCGGAGGAATCACCTGCGGGCGCATTTTTCAAGGCAGCTTTGACGGAAAAAGTGTTTTCAGAAAGCGCAACATCAAAAGCGCCGTCGTATTTCCGGGCAATTCTCCGCATAATGGAAATACCGTAGCCGTGCTTTGCCTTATCCTCTTTTGACGTGACAAACTCCTCGCCAGCCATAGCAGGCGCGACAAGGGAAGAATTTGAGACACCGAAATAAATAAAATCATTCTTCATTTTTATAGAGATATCAATTTTCTTTTCATTGCCCTCCGGTATTTTACCGCAGGCCTCAATAGCATTGTCCAGCATGTTAACCAGCAGGCTGCACAGGTCGTTGCCCTGTATATTTAATTTATCGGGCAAATTTCCGGTAAATTTTACTTCGATTCCACTGTCTCCGGCTTCGGAAATCTTTTCGGTCAGAATGGCGTTGATCAGCTTGTTTTCACAAAGATACGCTTCCTTTGTTTTCTTAAAGTCATACCCCGCCTGCTTCAGATACCGTTGTAATTCTGCATATTCCCCATTCCCTGCCAGAATGCTTATCACCGAGAAATGCCTGTCGATGTCATGCCAAATCTGTTTAGTCTCTTCAATGTATTTTTCAGTCTTGTTATAATTTTTATATAGAAGCTCTCCCTCAAGCCGCAGGGCCATGTTTTCGTTCAGGATGCGGTATTCCCTTTGAGCGGAGCTTAAGACCACCTTTCCGGTCATTAATACGAGTACCGGAAAGGCCGTTATAATCAAGCTGAAATCCATTGCGTCATGGCTGCCGGTGGTAAAATAACTGTAGGCGTTGATCACCGAGGTCAATAAAATGGCAATAACCGAAACGGCAATTTCCGGCCTTCCGGAGCCTGATCTGAATTCTCTTGCGAAGGTAAATATGAGGCTTGCCGAGATGGCGACAAACAAGAACAGGTGCCAGTTCAACAGGAAAAAATGTATATTAAAAAGGTTGCAGACTGCCCACACTGCCAGAAACACGCTCTGGATAACGGCCATTGCCGGGAGCAGCCTGCTTTTTCCCAAGTCCCTGTCCGCCGCCACAAATAAGAGCGTCGGGACAGGCAGCGCCAGATTTATGATGCCCACAATCCAGTAAACTGCCTCCGGCCCCGTGTAAAAAGCGATGATGCTGAGATTTAATAAAATGCCGGTTCCTATAAGCAGCGCTATTAAAGAGAGCATCAGCAGGGAAAAGTCGAATTTTCCCGAAATAGCCGAAACCAGGGTAAATATCAACAAGAATATGCCGATAGAGATATAAAGCAGCGCAAAGGCTGTTTTTATCAGATCTGCTTTTTGCAAAGCCCTGATTATAGCTGTGGCGTTATCCAATATAATGTGCTTTGACACCGCTATGTCCCCGGGCTGATCTGTTGCCAGCACCAGCCTGAGTTCCCTGCCGTTCTTGCCGTCGGGTATTTTGAAAATATGGGTTTTCACTCCCCAGACCTCTTTGCTGTCCAAAGAGGAGCCGAAGGTGTAAACCTCCTTACCGTCGATAAAGGCCTCCACGCGGTAGCCGATGGTGACAAAGCAGATGCTTTTATCCACTGTGGCAGGCAGCTTTTTAACGAGAACCAGTTCAGGCTTATTTTTCAAAGAGCCTGCCCTGGCAAAAGCGGCGTCTTCGTGCAGCGTTTTTGCACCGCCGGATATTTTCCAGCCGGTGCTCACAGTGCGCGTGGCGGCATTATATAACAGTCCACTGTTGCCGATTATGAAATCGGCGCACATCAACAACCCTGAAAAACACAGGGCGGCAAAGGCGAGAAGCCAGACCTTCCTGGATAACACGTACATCACCTCAATTAACTAAAGAGTAGACTTTTTATGCTATTATAATCTTAAAGGCACGGGTAAAATTGGACAATATGCGTTAAGGCATAAAAACTGTCTGTTCATACCGGATATATGTGAGCCCTGGGTCCAGAAGGGGTCATTCCCCCTGCCGGACCCCAATAAGGTATGGGGACACACCTCTCTTTAGAGCCTGAATCCGGGGCCAGAGGAATGTCCCCAACTTTAAACTTAGTTCGAGCTCTACAGCCTGTTGATCCCCGGCCTTCGGGGACAAAGTCTTGCAGGCTGTCAGCGGGATAAAGGTTGGTAAATATCAATGCTATACAAAATAGCCATCTGCGACGACGAAGAGGACTTTGTCGCCGTATTGCAAGATCAGGTGTCGGAGATTTTGCAAAGCAGCGGCGTTGCTTTTGATATTGCAGCTTTCCCCTCCGGCGAGGCGCTTTTAAACCATATAAGCGAAAAGTCCGCCGATTTTGACCTGATTTTTTTGGATATTTCATGAAGGAAATCAGCGGCATCGACACGGCCAGAGCCATACGCCTCACCAATGAGTCCGCCGCCATCATTTTCACCACCGCCTCCGGACAATATGTTTATACCGGCTACGAGGTTCAGGCGCTGCAATATCTTCTAAAGCCCATAAACCGGCAAGCCCTGGCGGCCGCGCTGCTGATCGACCTCAAAAGACGGTTTGAAAACAGGTATTTTGTCTTTAAATCTGGAGGGATGACTCACAAGGTACCCTTTGACGACATCGAATACCTTGAAAGTACGTTGAAGTCGGTGAAGTTGGTGGCTAAACAGGGGGTTTATGAAATCCACGCCGGAATATCCGATATGGAAGACAGCCTGCCCAAGCTGAGCTTTTGCCGCTGCCACCGTGGTTTTATAGTTAACTTCAAACAGGTGTTCGGGATGAGCGCGCAGTCTCTCACCACCGTCCAGGGAACGGTAATACCTGTCGGAAAGACCTATGCCAAAGCGGTAAGCCGCGCCTTCCTGAATTATATCGGTAGCAGCGATGAGGCTTAGGCAACCTTTGCCGGTGAGTGCATGGCCGGCAAATATTTGATAAATAAAGTTGATGTGACCGCCTGCTTTTTAACATATGTTAAAGGTCAGGCGGTTTTTTGTTGTCCCGGTATTGAGTAATAGTGATTTGGTATGAACAACCGTTTTTAGGGTATAGACGTAGGTTGCCCGTCAAAATATGGACACTTAAAATTATAAGAGAGGGCTATTCGATATATTTTGAAGCATTATTATAAGTTTTTACGAGGAGGTTTTATAATGAAACCCAAAAAAACAGGGATAGTGTCTTTACTGATTTTGCTCCTGCTTGTTACGGGCATTCCCGCCGCCTTTGCCCAATCGCCGCCCTCGGTGCAGACGTGCAAGCCCACCAAAATGTATGTTGATTATTTACAGGGCCCCCCCTCCGTACAGGATGTCCGCGCAAGATTAAACGGCACGGTGAACCCAAACGGCAGCGACTGCTCGGTTTATTTTGAGTACGGCGCCACCTTGACTTACGGCTCTGTGGCGGACGCGTCGCCTTCAACAGTCAGCGGCTCATCCGAGGTGAGCGTCAGCGCAAGCCTTACAGGCTTGAGTGTGAACACCGTCTACCACTGTCGGCTCGTTGCGGTCTCGGACGGCGCCATTTATTACGGGCATGATCTGGCCTT
This sequence comes from uncultured Peptococcaceae bacterium, assembly GCA_964643075.1. Taxonomy (GTDB): domain Bacteria; phylum Bacillota; class Desulfotomaculia; order Desulfotomaculales; family Desulfocucumaceae; genus Desulfocucumis. Next base: position 14,730 of record CAZXQO010000025.1, on the reverse strand, counting down.
TATACCGAGCTCTGATCCAGGTGACATCAACATTTATGGTGATCATACTATAAATGGTATTACATGTCGTCAGATTTGGGAGTCGCGTTTTGTGACCTCGACCAGCCCAACGGGCAACATTGAGATTGTGGCCGCACCCAGCGACAGCCCTACCATGGCTGAGTTTGATATCACCAACCATAACTCCTTTGATGTAAGCGTAGATTATGCAGACGATGCAAACGGCTACCAATTTTCAGGGACACTTGTGCTCGGGGCCTGTATAACCCAGCAGATCTATGTGTTTAAAAATTCTCTCGCTGCCTTTTCCTACGACGGTAACCTTTTCAAGCAGATGTTGACAAACGATCAGACTTGCAGCGATACACCTCTGCCGCAGAATAATATTGAGATCTATTACCTCGGATATTTGGACGAAAATTCAGCGGGCGTTGACAGCCCGGGCGTTTACTCCATCAACAACCGGAACGCGCAGGCAGTCAGTCTGGATGTGCGGTCAGGCTCCAGCAGCTATACCGTCAGCGTTCCCGCCAATGGTATCGTGTATTTCATCAGTCCGGTGTTTTCCGAGGTGATTCTTGGCTGTGATAATAAACAGTTTGCGGTTGCGAGCCCGTCCTGGATAAAATGGCACGGCGCGGCGCTGGTGACGGTTAACCCCCTTGGCTCTATCGATAACACCGCCACCTTTGAGCTGCAAAACAACGACGTTACGGCGCACAAGGTGAAGCTCAAAAATGCTGACGGAACTACTCATTCCTATTCCCTTGCGCCCTACGGCAGCCAGATCGTCACCATAGAGAAAAGCGACTGGGACCTGTATCTGGATATGAATCTGCCTCAGGCCAACCTCGCGGGATTGGTGGAGGACGGCTATGTCAATATAAGCAGCGTCAGTCCGGGCACTTCGCCGGTTCAATTTCAGGTTTCCCGGACGACAGTTTCCATGGGGGCGGCGGGAGGCAGCAGCACATTGGTGCAGGTTTTGGGCAGCACCGCCTGGACTGCGGTCTCCGACCAGACCTGGCTGACCGTCAGCCCCGCTTCGGGCAGCACGGATCAAATGCTGACCTTCACGGCGGAGGCCAATCCCGCAGCCGTGGCCAGAAGTGCGAACGTCACTATTTCCGACGGCCCGGAAAGCAAAACGATTGTGGTAACCCAGGCGCCCCTGGGACAGGATAACGCTTTGCACTTTGACGGGATAAACGACTATGTGTCCATTCCCGACAATGACGCAGGCATTACCGACGCGGTTACGCTGGAAACCTGGGTGAAGTGGGAGCCGGACTCCCCCTCCGATATCCAGTTTATCTGCGGCAAACAGCCCGAGCAGCTGGAAATCCAGGCCGGCGGCAGTCCGAACGGTATCCGGTTTATTCCCGCGACAGGGGTTTACCTTGACGCCGCCAATGCGCTGCCTGTCGGCGTATGGACCCATGTGGCCGTTGTTTACCGGCCCTCTGCCGCGCTGGCCAAAATGTATATCAACGGCAACGAGGTTGCCCTGACCAATAACGGCTCGCAGCCGCTCACAAGCGCTCTTATTAATTCGGCGACTGCTTTTTGCCTCGGCAGCCGCAGTGACGGCTCGTATCGTTTCAAGGGAGCATTGGACAACTTCCGGATCTGGAACCGTGCGCTCACACAGAATGAAATCCGGCTGGATATGCTCAACAATCCTGTTGGTACGGAGCGTCAGGCCGGCTTGGTAAGCTCCTATGACTTTAATAACGGAATCGCCGAGGCGGACAATGCCGGGGTGACCGACCTGACGGATGAAATGGGCAATTTTAACGGAGTATTAAATAATTTTGCCTTAACCGGTACTTCTTCCAATTGGGTGGCAAGCGGCGCGGCATCAGCGGCGCAAGGCTTCACCGTAACCTACGACGCCAATGGAGCTGATTCCGGAACAGTTCCGACCGACAGTCTTAAGTATGTCAGCGGGGCAACGGCAACCGTCCAGGCAGCCGGGGGGCTGGCCAAAACAGGCGGCAGCTTCAGCGGCTGGAACACTTCCGCCGGTGGCAGCGGCATAGCCTACGCAGCCGCTGCCGATCTTAATATAGAAACAAGCAATGTCACCCTCTATGCTCAGTGGACGCCGGATCAGAGCATAACCACAGGCACCATCAGCGGCACAGTCACATATGGTTCAATTCCGGTAGAGGGGGCAACCGTGGGCCTGACGGTAAGCGGCAGCGTGTATTCCGCCGCAACGGCGGCAAACGGCAGCTATTCCATAGTCAATGTGCCTGCCGAAACAGGCTACACCGTGACGGCAACAAAATCAGGCTACAATAGTGGAAGTGCGACAAATGTGAGTGTAACGACAAGTACAACTACTCAGAATGTGAATATTGCCCTGACTGCAACACCTACCGCTACCCATACCGTCAGTGTGTTCGCCAATCCTGCTGAGGGCGGGACTGTGGCAGGCGGCAACACTTACAGTGAAGGTGCATCGGTGACGGTGACGGCCTCCGTATACAGCGGGTATAATTTTATTAACTGGACGGAGGACAACGTGCAGGTCAGCGCAAATTCCACCTATACGTTTACCATGGGCGCGGCGGACCGCAGCCTGACGGCCAACTTTGCAACCGTGACGACGGCGGCTTATTCTGTCAATGTAACGGCAAGCCCGACGGCGGGCGGCACGGTCAACGGCGGGGGCACGTATGCGCAAGGCGCCAACGTGATGGTAACGGCCACGCCCAACAGCGGCTACAGCTTTGTTTACTGGACGGAGAACAGCAGCGAAGTGAGCACCAGTTCCGCATATATGCTGCGGCGGCCAGTGAAATAGTCAGCGGTTACGATGAAAACACTTTCGGCCCCGACGACCCGGTGACCAGGGAGCAAATGGCGGTGATGGCGATGAAAGCGGCCAAACTTTTACCGGCCAATGTGAAATTATCCTTTAGGGACAGCGCGGACATTGCCGCCTGGGCCAAAGAGGCCGTGGCTACTGCGGTGAAAGGCGGGATCATGAAGGGCTACCCGGACAACACCTTCCGGCCTAACGGAAATGCAACCAGAGCAGAAGCGGTAACGGTAATTGTAAACGCAATAAATCTGCAGTGAGCTAATTTAACACTTCTACCCCACCTATTAACGCCCAACGGTTTTTTAAGCCGGAAGGCGTTTATTTTTATTGGAAATATATCTTAGAAATATCAAGGCCAATACCCATATAATTCCATTTTGGTATGAACAGCCGGTTTTAGGGTATATACGTTTATTGTTTGCCGAAATTGGGACATGTAAAATTTAAAATATGGGAATTTGTCCAACCCTGCCGGATGTTGAAAGTGGAGCGGAGAATGGACATGGTGCGAGGTTTGGCCTGGCCTATCGGCAAGGCGTCGGAGGCTGGTCAGTCAATAAATTAAAGAAAAATAAAACACTTTGCTAATTTATTAAGGAGGTAATGCAAAAAGTGAAAAAGATGAAACCTGCGCGGCGGCCCTGGCGGCGCCTGGCGGCCTGGACGGCGGTGCTGTCCCTCCTGGGGGCGCTGTTCTTTCCCTTCGCCCCGCCGGCCCTGGCCACAGGTCACGAAAATAGGCAGCGGGTGTAGATCCTCGTCCGGCTACGCTGTAAAGTCCGACGGCACCGCCTGGGCCTGGGGGGACAATACCTACGGTGCACTGGGGAACAACTCCGTCAACAATAGTCCAGGCGTAGTGCAGGTCCTGACGGGGCCTTCATCCCCCCTGACCGGCATCACCGCCATCGCCGGGGGAATAGGCAGCGGCTACGCCCTGGACAACCAGGGCCAGGTCTGGGTCTGGGGGAACAATAGCCTTTTTGCCGTGCGGATGGCCAATATGACCGGCGCCACCATGCAGGCGTCCGCCGGTCCGACCGGGTTGCACCAGGCCACCGTAACCGCGGCGGTCTATGATGCCTACAATAACCCGGTCCCGGGCGCCGTGGTGAGTTTCCAGGTTAGCTCCGGGTCCGGGACGCTGGCGTCGCCCACGGCAACCACCGACGCTTCGGGCCTGGCCACGGATACCGTAACCGGCAGCGCCCCGGGAACTGTCACGGTACAGGCCGGCAGCGGGACGCTTACCGCCGCGCCGGTCACGGTCTCCTTTGTGGATATCACCACGGCCGGCCTGCCCGACGGCTTGGCGGGCGACCCGTACAGCGCCACCCTGGCCGCCGCCGGCGGGAACCAGCCTTACACCTGGAGCGCCACGGGACTGCCGCCCGGACTGAGCATCAGCACCGGCGGGGTCATCAGCGGCACGCCCACGACTGCGGGAACATCCAGCGTGGCTGTCACGGTGACTGACGGAACGGGCAATACAGCCAGCCAAAACATCAGCCTGACGGTGAACCCGGTGGGTACTCTGTCCATTACCACCACCAGCCTGCCCGGCGGGACGGTGGGCACCTCCTACAGCGTCATCCTGGCCGTCGGCGGCGGGAGCGGTTCCTACACCTGGAGTGCCACAGGACTGCCGGCCGGGCTGAGCATCAGCTCAGGCGGGGTCATCAGCGGCACGCCCACGGCTGCGGGAACATCCAGCGTGGCTGTCACGGTGACCGATGACGCGAGCAATACGGCCAGTGCCAGTCTGGGGTTGACGGTGAGTCAAAGTAGCGGAGGCGGTGGTGGCGGCGGCACTTCGGCCACTCCCCAGCCGATCAGCATTACCACGGGCTCGGCCACGGTGAATCCGGCCGCCGGCGGCACGGTCAGCCTGGGCAGCGCCGTCTCGCTGACGATACCCGCCGGGGCGCTGGCGGGGGATGCCAGCGTTCCTGTAACGGTGCAACCGGCAAGCTCTGTGGCGGCACCCCCGTCCGGCTTTCAGGTGCTGGGGACAGTCTACCAGTTCACCGTAAACAGCCAGAATCACTACACCTTCAACGGCCCGGTGACCCTAAGCTTCACCTTCGACCCGTCCAAGCTTCCGGCGGGTGAAACACCGGCTGTGTACTACTATGACGAGACGGCCGGCAAGTGGATTGACCTGGGCGGCACGGTCTCAGGAAACACAATAACAGTTAAGGTCAGCCACTTCACCCGGTACGCGGTTATGGCCGGGACCCGCACTTCTCCCGCTTCTCCGGCGGTGACCCTGTCGGATATCGCCGGGAACTGGGCGGAAAAGAACATTGAAAAGCTGGTTGAAATGGGGGTTATCAGCGGCTATCCCGACGAAACATTCAGGCCGAACAGTAGCATTACCAGGGCCGAGTTTGCCACCATGCTGGTAAAAGCTTTCAAATTTGCACCCGCGCAGGGTAAGACATTCGCTGATACTGTCAAATGCTGGGCCAAAGATTATATTGCCACAGCAGCGGCCAATAGTATTGTCAAAGGTTACAGCGACACATATTTTGGCCCTGATGACCAGATTACCAGGGAGCAGATGGCGGTGATGACGATCAAAGCCACCAAGCTCAGCTCGGCTTCCGGAGAGCTTGACTTTACCGACAGCGGAAAAATCTCACCTTGGGCAAGGGACGCTGTGTTCAGAGCGGTGAAAGCCGGGATTATCAAGGGCTATCCCAACAACACCTTCCGGCCTGAAGGAAACGCAACCAGAGCGGAAGCAGTAACGATAATTGTAAACGCGATAAATCTGCAATGAGCTAATTTACTACTACTATCCCTCCTGTTAACGCCCAACGGTTTTTTTAAGCCGGAAGGCGTTTATTTTTGCAGATAAAAATCCTGCCAGCATTTTTTTGTGGCTTAGAAGCAATTCTACGAGATTGTTTTTTTATTACTTCGAAGTTACCCCTTGTGACTTCACCTCTCTTTCTGAGGTGCGAGGCCGTCTCCTCCGCTTTCAGGAGCGGTACCAAGAAGTGGCTCGACCGCTTGAATGGAAATTTACACGATCAGATCTGGACCGTTTGTGCTCCAAGCTGTCATGCAAAAAAACAGAGATAAAAGAATTGGTTAGCGTAGCTTGTTAAAAATACGTCACCATAATTATGTTTTTAACCACTAAGTCATTTTGGGAGTATTGTTAGTATCCATTTGTCGCCGCATAAGGAAGGTTAGGGCCCTTTTTTATAGCCAGGTTATCCCCCCTCAGGATTAATTCGGCTTTTGATTTTATAAATACAATTTTGCCTGCAACACCATTAAATGGTAACTACTTTGCGGGTAAGACCGCCTGGCCCTTCGACACATTCAATTGAACTATACGGCCGCCGGACGGCGCCTGGATATTGTAATCGTCAGCAGTCTGAACGTATCCGGTTTCTTCGATATCCTCGGATATAGTTCCCCTTGACACTTTTACCACCTCAACAACCTGCCCGCTCCGGTAGTAGAACAGTCCAGCGGCCAGAACAGCCAGCAATATGACAGCCATTACGGCAATCTTTTTTTTCACATTTTCAGCGGTTTTCAAAACCGTCCCCCCATTCCAGCACCGGATTTGAGCTTGATAATGCACTTGATTGTTTGTTATACGGGAATAAAACTATTGTACGGTTTGACTCCAATATTACACAAAATTTGATTCCAGTCCTTATCAGTAGAGATAAAGGTTAATCGCGATCTTTTAATACTTCTACCAGATCCAGTTCCCTGACCCTGCGCATCGCCAGCAGGTGGCCGGCCAGGGCAAATATGGTTGTGGTAACGGCAGATATTACATAGGTTGAGGGATACAACACCACAGGCCAGACAAAAGTCTCGGTGCTTATAGCCTGCAAGTATAGCCCGCCCATGTACTTGCCCAGCGGCAAGCCGATGGTGATGCCCAGGAGCAGGGCCAGAATGATTTCGTTAAACAGCAGTCTGGCAATGTCTTCTTCTCTCCAGCCGATCACCCTTAGTGAAGCAAGTTCCCTTTTTCGCTCATTAAAGCACATGATCGAATTGTTGTAAACTATGGAGGATCCTATCGCCATTGCTGCGATAATCATGATTGTTGTAAAGTATGTCAATGCAACCATAAGCCTGACGGCGTTTTGTTTCTGTTTTTCCTGGCTTAGGGCCGAAGCCACGCCGGGTATCTGGGCCAGGCGGTTTTCCAGACTATTAAATTTAAGGCTGTCCGACTTGACCATAACAGCGTTGATTGCATCATTCCCATCCAGAATCCGGTTGGCCTGTCCCAGGGAAACGAATGAGTTACCGCCTATGTTTTGCCTGTCAATTCCCCTTACCAGCAGGCGGACCCGGCGCGAAGGTCCCAGGCCCGGTTTTGTTTCAACCTCCACCAGTTCCCCAACTTTTAGCCCAAGCTTGTCCGCGACCACCTGATTGAGCAGAATTCCTTCCTCCGGCACATAAAGCCTTTCATACCGGGAATTAAATATTTCACGAAGTCTGCCTTCCGGTTCCAGGCCGATGATTATGTCCTCCTTGTAATTTATGGATAACCCTTCCGCTCCGGGGTTGGACATTGTCACCGGAATTTCCAGGACGGGCCCGAGCTTCCGGATTTCAGGCCAATCGTTCCAGCTTACCAGAGCATTTTTTTTAACCGGGCTGTTAAAGCGGACGGTATAGTCATAGCGGTTTTCCACATTGAAAAAGCGGTACAACAAGAAATCCCTGGAATTGGTAAAATATATGGCTATTAAAATCATTGCCACGGTTGCTGTTATCCCCATGGTGGTGGCAATAAAGCGGGCACGGTTGCGCGATATGGAACGAAGGCTCATTTTCCAGGAGCTGTGTAAAACCGTCCACAGGCGGCGCCACTCTTCAATAAACGTTTTCTCATAGGCTGCAGGCAACTCCCTGTGGAAAGCCTCGGCGGGGTTTATCCTGGTAACCTCCCAGGAGGCCAGCAGGCCGGAAGACAGTCCCACGCCGGCATTGATCACGGTGCTGTTGAGCAGTACCAGCCAGTTTACGCCCCCGCCGCTTTTCGGCAGTTCCATACTTTGTTCGAGCAGGTTTGATACCAATCCGGCCAGCCCCGAGCCTGCCAGCAGGCCCAGGATGGTTCCGGCTGTTGTTATGGCCAGTGAGTATGCCGTAAACAGGAGCATAATTGAGCAGTTTTCATAACCCAGCGCTCTTTCATTACGCCTATCTGCAGGTGCTGTGCCTTGATCAGCCGCCTCAGCAGGACGAAACCTGTTAAGCGTCCGGTGTCGCGGGCGCTGCCGTTTTTTAATATTTTGACATCTTTTTGAACCCGTCCGGTAGCAGCCAGTACTCCCGGAACTCCCCGGATTCTTTTCACCACACCGGCCGGGGCGCGGGCCACCTCGAAGTAATAGTCGGCAAAGCCAGCTTCCTGGTAAAAGGCCTGCTGCGAGGAAATAAGGTGGGAAAGGGCCGTGCCCGTGCCGTAATACACGGTTACCCCGCCAAGCGCCACCATTACCAGGGCGGCAAAATGCCCCAGGGTGGTCCGGATGGTGCGAATCAGTTTATGCTTGAGAGCACTCACTACCAATCGATCCTTTCAGCCGGCGCCGGGTTTGGATTATGGATGATTTCAACCAGGTTGCCGCTTCGCATTTTAAAAACCCAGTCGGCCATCGCGCCAATCGCCGTATTGTGGGTGACTATCACCACCGTGTTGTTCCGGCCACGCGCCACTTTTTCAAGTAATTTCAGAATCAGCTTTCCGGTGTTGTCGTCCAGCGCACCGGTAGGCTCGTCACACAAAAAAATGCTTGGTTTTTTAACAATAGCCCTGGCAATTGAAACTCTCTGTTGCTCACCCCCACTCAACTGAGCCGGAAAGTGGTCCTTGCGATGGCTTAAGCCCACCTCCTCCAGCACCTCGTCCACGGTCAGCGGGTCGGCCACCAGCTCAGCCGCCAGGGCGACGTTTTCCCCGGCGGTTAAGTCCGGAATCAGGTTGTAAAACTGGAAGACAAACCCAACTTCGTGGCGACGGTACAAGGTCATCTCTTTTTCGCTGGCTTGAGATAAATCCAGTTCTTTGAAAAACATCCGGCCGGCCGTAGGCTTGTCCATTCCACCCAGCAGGTTTAACAGGGTGCTCTTGCCGGACCCGCTGGGGCCAAGAATAACCAGGAGTTCACCGCTGAAAACTTCCAGAGATGTTTCCTTCAGAGCTTCTACATTAACCTCGCCCATCAGGTAGTTCTTTTTTACCTGGTCGAGGCGATTGAGCACTTCCCCGGCAGCCCTTTCCTTAACCAGAAAACCCTGGTTTTCCAGGGCGATGGCCACCAATACCGCCAGTTCTTCACTCAGTTTCAAGTCGTTTTCTTCGAACAGCAGGCCGCCCTTTTTATTAATAAACTGCAGGCAGCCGATAGTGGCCTTTGAGGTTGTCAGGGGCACACAGAGCAGGCTGCGGGTGACATAGCCGGTGGCCTGGTCAAACCTTCGCGCCCAGCGCGGGTCGCTTGCGGCGTCGGCAACGATTTGCGGCCTGCCATTCTGTTGCAACCCAGCCCGCCATGCCCTCGCCGTTTTTCAGCTTCAAGTCCTTCAGTGCCTGGACCTTCGGACCCCGGGTAAGATACGGATAGAGATATTCTCCTTTTTCATCCAGGAGCCAGAGCGTTCCCGATTCGGCATTTATCATCGCCATTACCTGGAAAAGGGCGGTATCCAGCGTTTCGTGAATATTGCGAGAACTGTGCAGCAGAATGGTTATATGCCATACCTTTTCAAGTTCCCGCATCCTGTTTTGAGTATTGAACATCAGTAAAAATTCCCTCCGAAACAGTTCATTCATACTGTGAGTTGTTATTATAAATTACGTAGATTAGCCAGGGCTTCCCGATGGGAACGTTAAATAAAATAAAGTTTTTTAAAGGGTTTCACATATTACCTTATGAATAGCAAGGCCTTTTATGAACTGGTTACAGATGAAGCCCTTTATGCTGCTGCAGATGCATGGATAAGGTGTCTTAGAGGCCCGGGCGGTGATAAAATATGCCGTGAAACGAGCTTTATATTGAGCAACGGTAAATTCTGCGAGGTCCTGGCGGAACTGTTGCCGGAAGACCCCCTTGCCTTTGCCCTGTTTGTGGAGAATTTTGATGCCGCAGAGCTGAACCTGGAGACAAGCCTCCTAACGAAAATATTCGTCCAGGGAATATCGGCTTCGGAGTATTCCCTCCCGTTACTGGCCAGAGGATGTCTGAAAGTGACTGAGAAGGACAGTGATTCCGCCGGCGCAGAAGCGTAAAAAGCCCCCGCCGGTTAGTCAGCGGGGGTATGAAGGTACTACATCAATAAAGACATGACCGCCTTCTGTGCGTGCAGCCTGTTTTCCGCCTCATCCCAAACCACCGAGTGGGGGCCGTCAATAATCCCTGCGGATACCTCCTCGCCCCGGTGGGCCGGCAGGCAGTGCAGAAATATAAAGTCTTTGGCGGCGTGGCTTACAAGTTCCTCGTTGACCTGGTACCCGGCAAATATCTTTACCCTCTCCTGTTGCTGGGCTTCCTGGCCCATGCTGGCCCAGACGTCGGTCACCACCACGTCGGCGCCTTTTACCGCTTCGGCGGGTGCCGTCAATATCTCTATTTTCGCCCCGGCAAGTGCTGCATCCTCCCTGGCCAGAACCACAATCCTTTCATCGGGCTTATAGCCCTCCGGGGAAGCCACAGCCATGTTAATGCCTATCCTTGCGCAGCCGAAAAGCAAGGAGTGGGCGATGTTGTTACCGTCCCCCACGTAAGCCAGTTTTAAGCCTGCCAGCCTGCCCTTTTGCTCCCGGATGGTCTGCAAATCGGCCAGTATCTGGCAGGGGTGCAGGAGATCGGTCAGGCCGTTTATAACCGGCACATCAGAATAGCGGGCCAGTTCCTCCACATCAGACTGGGCAAAGGTGCGGATCATTATCCCGTCCACAAACCGGGACAGCACCCGGGCGGTATCCGCCACCGATTCGCCCCGCCCCAGCTGTATATCTGAAGAGCTGAGGAACAGCGCCTGGCCGCCAAGTTGGTAAATGCCCACCTCAAAGGAAACTCTGGTGCGGGTGGATGACTTTTGAAAAATCATGCCCAGCGTTTTCCCCTGCAGGTACTGGTGCGGCTCTTTTTTCTTCTGCCTGGCTTTTAAATCGTCTGCCAGGTCCAGTATTTGCATTATCTCCTCCGAGGTAAAATCGTGGAGAGTCAACAAATCCCTGCCCCTCAGGTTATCTGGCAGTTTATCCATCATAATACACCTCCTAATTCAGAAAATCCTTCATATTTACGGGACCGGGATCTTCGCCCCGGCACAGGCAGTCCAACACGCCCACCAGGGCGCCGGCTGTGTCCAGCGAGGTAAAACAGGGCACCCGGTATTCCGCCGCAATACGCCTGAGCAGGAACCCCGGGCGGCCCGGCACCTTGCCCCGTGTGGGGGTATTAATCACCATGTTCACCCTTCCCGAGCGTAAGGCATCCCCTACATCTGTAACTTCCTCCACATCGAGGCCTGCAGCGCTCAGGTTTCTGGCCGTGCCGACGGTGGCCAGCAGCCTGTAGCCCAGGCCTCTGTAATGCTTTACGATGGGTACGGCCTCCGCCTTGTCACGGTCCGCCAGGGATACCAGTACAGCGCCGCCGGAGGATATTCTTAAACCGGCGGACAGCATGGCTTTGTAAAGCGAGTGGGGGAAATGGCGATCTATCCCCATCACTTCGCCGGTGGATTTCATTTCCGGGCCCAGGGAAGTTTCCACCAGCCCCAGCTTTTCAAAAGAAAATACCGGCGCCTTTACCGTTATCAGGCGAGATACCGGCCCCAGGCCGGGGCCGTAGCCCAGGGAGGAAAGCTTTGTGCCCAGCATGGCCCGGGTGGCCGCCTGCACCATGGGCACACCGGTTACCTTACTTAAAACCGGCACTGTGCGGGACGCCCTGGGGTTTACTTCCAGCACGTAGACCCCGTCTTCACCTACCACGAACTGTATGTTAATAAGTCCGCTTATTTTCAGCGCCTTGCCAATTTTCACAGTGTTTTCCACGATGGTGCAAATCTCGTCGCCACTTAGAGTCTGAGGGGGATATACGGCGATACTGTCACCGGAGTGCACCCCGGCCCTTTCAATATGCTCCATGATGCCGGGAATAAAAATATCCTCCCCGTCCCCTATGGCATCAACCTCCACCTCTTTGCCACGAATGTATTTATCCACCAGCACCGGGTGTTTTGGTGAGACCTGCACGGCGGTCTCCATGTATTTCAAAAGTTCATTGGTGTTGTATACTATTTCCATAGCCCGCCCCCCCAGTACATAGGAAGGCCTGACCAGCACGGGATAACCCAGGGCCTCGGCAATGGTCCGGGCGCTTTCCACGGTGTAGGCTGAGCTGCCCTCTGTTTGCGGTACGCCCAGCGCGCTCAGCAGAGCGCCAAATTTTTCCCTGTCCTCCGCTGCATCAATGCCCTCCACCTGGGTACCCAGTATTTTAATGCCCAGGGAGGCCAGTTCGCCAGCCAGGTTGATGGCAGTCTGCCCGCCAAACTGGACGATGACACCCAGCGGTTTTTCTTTGTCAATTACATTCAGCACATCCTCCAGGGTAAGCGGCTCGAAATACAGTTTATCTGCAGTGTCAAAATCAGTACTCACCGTCTCCGGATTGTTGTTGATAATAATGGCTTCCATGCCCCCGGCCTGCAAACCCCATACCGAGTGCACGGAACAATAGTCAAATTCTATACCCTGGCCTATGCGGATGGGGCCGGAGCCCAGCACCAGCACCTTGGGCCTGCCGGACACCTCTACCTCGTCCTCCCGGTCATAGGTGGAATAGTAATAAGGGGTGGAGGATTCGAACTCCGCTGCGCAGGTGTCCACCACCTTATAAGTAGGAATTATGCCGTAGCCCTTGCGCAGTCCCCTGACTTCGCCGGCGCCTGTTCCGGTTAGCCGGGCAATCTGGCTGTCCGCCACCCCGGCCTCTTTGGCGGTTTTCAGCAAGGTCACGCTCACCGGCCAGCCAGAAGCCTTCAATTGCCCTTCCAGCACCACTATGCTTTTAATTTTTTCCAGAAAATAATAATCTATTTTCGTAAGCAGGTAAACTTCCCGCATGGCCCAGGCCCTCCTGAAGGCTTCGGCCACGGCAAAGATGCGCTCATCGTTGGGAACCCTGAGCCTGTTCTCCAGCTCCATTTCGCCCCAGCTGGCAGAGCCCCTGAGCTGCAGGCTGTCGACACCTGTTTCCAGGGAACGTACGGCTTTGAGCAGCGCGCCCTCCATGGTACGGTCGATGGACATAACCTCGCCGGTGGCCTTCATCTGGGTGCCCAGGGTGCGGTCCGCGGCGGTGAATTTATCAAAAGGCCAGCGGGGTATTTTTACCACCACGTAATCCAGGGTGGGCTCAAAGCAGGCGGTGGTTTTGCCGGTGACGGGATTGATTATTTCATCCAGGTTAAGCCCGATGGCTATTTTAGCCGCCATTTTGGCGATGGGGTAGCCCGTGGCCTTGGAGGCCAGGGCGCTGGAGCGGCTTACCCGGGGGTTGACCTCGATAACATAATAATTAAAACTGTCCGGGTCCAGGGCGAACTGCACGTTGCACCCGCCAGCCACACCCAGCGCCCGGATTATTTTCAGCGAGGCCGAGCGCAGGAGCTGGTACTCCTTGTCGGCCAGGGTCTGGGAAGGCGCCACCACGATGCTGTCCCCGGTGTGAATGCCGATGGGATCAATATTCTCCATGTTGCAGATGGTAATACAGTTATTGGCACCGTCCCGCATCACTTCATATTCTATTTCTTTCCAGCCGGCCACGCTCTTCTCCAGCAGCACCTGGCCAATCATGCTCATTTTAATTCCCCGGTCCAGGATGGCCGCAAGTTCCCCTTCGTTTTCCGCTATGCCGCCGCCAGTGCCGCCCAGGGTGTAGGCAGGCCGCACGATTATGGGATAGCCTACTTCCGTTGCAAATTTTAAACCTGCTTCTATATCAGTGATGATACTGCCGGGGGGAACGGGCTCGCCGATGGACAACATGGTTGCTTTGAACAACTCCCTGTCCTCAGCCTTTTTGATAGTATCAAGGGAGGTTCCCAGCAGTTCCACCCCGTATTTTTCCAGTATGCCCTGCTCCGCCAGTTCTACCGCCAGGTTCAGCCCGGTCTGGCCGCCCAGGGTGGGCAGCAGGCCGTGGGGGCGCTCCCTGTCAATAATTTTGGCAATGCTCTGCCATGTCAGCGGCTCGATGTAAACCTGGTCGGCTATATGGGCATCCGTCATGATGGTAGCCGGGTTGGAATTCACCAATACCACTTCTACGCCTTCTTCCCGCAATGATTTGCAGGCCTGGGTGCCGGCGTAGTCAAATTCAGCCGCCTGACCGATGACGATGGGACCCGAACCTATGACCAGAACTTTGCTTATGTCTTGACGTTTGGGCATTTATTATCCTCCGTGATTGAATTCGTCCAGCACACCGGTAAGTATCTCCAGCGCAGCGTCAACATCCTTTTCGGTAATAATCAGCGGGGGAATAAAACGCAGAACATTATTATTTACGCAATTTATTAAAAGACCCCTGTCCTGGCAGCGAACCACCGCCTCCCTGCCGTCCACGGCAAGCTCCATGCCCAGCAGCAGACCCCTGCCCCTTACCTCACTGATGAAATTAAAACGATCGGCCAGCAAGGCCAGCTTATTTTTGAAATACTCACCCACTCTGGCCGTATTTTCCACCACGCCTTTGTTTAGCATCTGGTCCATGGCGGCCAGTCCGGCCGCGCAGGCCAGGGGATTGCCGCCGAAGGTGGAGGCATGGTCGCCGGGGCTGAAGGCGGAAGCTACATTTTTCCTGGCCAGCATGACCCCG
>CAZXQO010000024.1:0-69573 GCA_964643075.1 uncultured Peptococcaceae bacterium | reverse complement strand
GGAAGGAAAATTGTAAATTATTATGATTATGATAACGGCAGGTAATAGTGACGGATTATCAATATCTATAGTTTCTTCTTGCTCCAGTTTGTATAACTTATATTTGGTTTGGTTTTCGTTATTTGGCTATTTTCCTTGGAATCTGAAATTGGGCAAGTTGGAAGCTATCGGTAAATTGATCAATCATTCAAACCATTTCCTTCTATATCTCCAACTTGTTTTTTTATCGGCTCAACTTCAGATTCAATTATTTTAAAGTAAATAGCAGGAATTATTAGCTTTACTTGGTAATATATAGTTATGTTGTAAGGTTTTTTGATGGAATATAATCAATTCAGCCGTACCGCAATATTCATGACCTACATGCGTGGCTGCCTGAACAACGTAAAGCCTTTCGCGTTACCTCGTGAGGGAATTCATGAATTACATTGAACTAGTTAATGACACCATACAATATATCGAGTCTAATATGCACCGGGAGCTGTCCCTGGAGAAACTGGCGTCCCGGCATTACATTTCACCCACGCATTTCTGTCGCATTTTCCGGGCAGTGACCAATCAGACTATAAAATCATATATTCTGGGGCGAAGGCTTACTGAAGCTGCCATCGCTTTGAAAAATACTGATCGCAATGTGGTGGACATTGCCTTGCAGTACGGTTTCAATTCTCATGAAGTTTTCACACGGAACTTTATTAAACTTTTTCACGTTAACCCGAGCCGCTACAGGAAAGAGAATATTTATGTTTCCTTAATAGAAAGGATGGATATCATTGAACGGGACTTCAGAAATAAAAATAATGCTATTGTCGTTGACCACTACTGCCGGAAACTAAAAGAAATAAAACTGTTGGGAAAGGAAGTCCTTATTCGTCATCCGGAGGACCCCTGTGAGATGGAAGAACTGATCCACAAGGTCTTTGATTTTACAGAGGAGTATATTTACCGGGGCACTGCCAGGCGAGTATTCAGCATCACCCGCAATGACAGCAGTGATCCGTCACGCAAATTTAGTTTCTATGGTATAGCCGCAGAGGAGCATATGGGAGATCGCTCCGGATTAGTGGAGAGGAGTATTCCCGAATCCAAGTACGCTATATTCAGGTACCCGGGGTTCATGGGATTAATATTCGGCACGATATTTAAAGATTTGGATAAATGGCTCAGTGTATCCAGACATAAATTAAACAAAAATGCAGGTATTGAATATTTTGAATTATTTTCTGAGAATTACAGGCATACCAGGAAATTTTATTTATATGTACCGGTGCTTTAAAATTACGTTAAAAAACGTCAAGATTTTTTTCTCCATCTCGGTTATCTTTTAGATAAGACATAACCGAAGGAGGTGAATTCAGGTATACGTATGGCGTGTGGATGCCGGGAGTTTATTCACCCCGGTTCGAAGGAGGTATTTGAGTGAACTATTTTATTATGCAAATAATGCCCTATATTACCATAACGGTGTTTACGCTGGCTATACTATACCGGCTGGGCCGCTGGGCCGGAGCTCGCATAGTACACAACATCACACTATCGCCGTTTCCCAGGACGAATACACAGGCGGCAACCGTTATCGGCAGCGAAGTTATTTTCTTCCGGAGCCTGTTTAAATCGGACTTTGCCCTGTGGGTAGGCGCGTGGACCATGCACATCGCATTGTTCTCCATACTGGCCGGACATGCGGTGGGTATTTATACTTTGGGCATGGAATTCGTATACTTTGGCGCGTCCGAAGGCTTAAGTGAAGCTATGTCCAACCTTCTGGGCATGACCTTCGGCGTTATCATGTTTATTGCCCTGCTGTACCTTCTTTACAGGCGCTTCGTCATTCAGAAGGTCAGGCAGGTTTCCGTTAGCAGCGACTATCTGCACTTGATTCTGTTATTATCAATAGTGTCTGTCGGTAACTTGATGCGCTTAATACCCGCATGGAATATTCACTATGAGCCGGTTAAGGAATATATAACCTACCTGGTTATGTTGCAACCCATTCCGGCTGGCGCTGAAGCTTTGCACAATTCGCTGTTTGCCATACACTTACTCCTGGTTCAGATACTGCTTATAGTATTCCCGTTCAGCAAGCTTATGCACGTTCCGGGCATGTTTGCCGAGCGCTGGATCATTAACCGGCCATATACTGAACCGGCACCGGGACTCCCCAATATTGACATTCCGGCCGCCAGGGCTGCCGGATTAGGATTGCCTTCCGAGAGGGGAGTTGAGAGTGCCTAAATATAAAGATATGGTTCAGCCGGGCCGGGCCACGGAAGCCGATATGAGAAAGATTCACATCGAGCCCGTGCCCGATGCTCAAAAATGCGAAAAGGCTATCCAGTACCTTGACGAAATGCGCAAAAAGTACCGCTCCTTTGTGCTGGCCATGGAATCATGCGTTAAGTGCGGCGCCTGTGCGGAAAACTGCCACACCTATCTGGGCACCGGTGATCCCCGGAATATTCCCACCAATAGGGCGGAATTAATCCGCAAAATATACAAGCGATATTTTACCCTGGAGGGAAAATGGTTCGGCAAGCTGGTAGGAGCCGAGGACATCAGCCTGGATGTAATTGAAGAGTGGTATTCATACTTCTATCAGTGCAGTGAGTGCCGCAGGTGCGCCCGTTCCTGTCCCTTCGGCATTGACACCTGCGAGGTAACCTTCGTGGGACGCCAGATTCTGCACTGGCTGGGCATTACTCCCAAGCTGCACGCCAATGTGGGCGCAGCAATGGAAAAAGTCGGCAACCATACCAGCCTTCCCAAGCCGGGCCTTGTCGACACGCTTGAATTCCTGGCCGAAGATATAATGGACGAGTTCGGAGTAAAAATGACCTTCCCGGTGGATAAGCCGGATTCCGATATTCTCTACATCCCCTCTTCGGCGGACTTCCTTCTGAACGAGTACACATTGAAGGGAGCAGGACTGTTTTTTACCTACATCGGCGCCAACTGGACCATACCCAGCATTGTTGCCGAGGCCGGGAATTTCGGCTTCCTTTTTGACCAGAGGTTTACCCAGCGCCATAACGTCATGCGCCTTCTGGACGCGGCCCAGCAACTGGGCATCAAGAAGATTGTGTGGGGCGAGTGCGGGCACGGCTGGCGCGCGGCAAAGATGTACATTCCGACAATGGCCGACCGCCCGGTGAGGTGGCCCATCACCCATATACACGACGAAGTTGCGTATTACATTAAAACTAACCAGTTGAAACTGGACCCTACCAAAAACAGCAAGCCTGTTACCCTGCATGACCCCTGCAACTATGCCCGGGCCTGCGACCTGCAGGAAAACCTGCGCACGGTAATGCAGGCCAGCGTGGTGGACTTCAGGGAAATGACACCCAACCGGGACTGGACCTTCTGCTGCGGCGGCGGTTCTGGAATCCTTTTTGGCGATCCTGATATGTACCAACGCCGCATCCAGCTTTCCGCCAAGAAGGCGGAACTGGTAAGGGCGA
Organism: uncultured Peptococcaceae bacterium; assembly: GCA_964643075.1. Lineage (GTDB taxonomy): Bacteria > Bacillota > Desulfotomaculia > Desulfotomaculales > Desulfocucumaceae > Desulfocucumis. Next base: position 66,112 of record CAZXQO010000024.1, on the reverse strand, counting down.
CCGGTGTGGGCGCCAACGGGGACGGCATACTGTGCGCTCCCTGCTCCATCTGTAAGGCTCAACTCTATCCCATGGTGGATGAGCATAAACTGGGTGTGGAAGTGAAAGGATTAATAGACCTGTTGGGTAAAGCCCTGGTTTGGAAATAAAAATATTATTGGAGGGGCGAAAAATGAAGGTTGATAGAATCGATCACCTTGTACTCACAGTTCATGATATTCAGGAAACCTGTTCGTTTTATTCCCGGGTCCTGGGTATACCCGCGATTACCTTTGGAGATGGCCGTATGGCGCTAAAAGTGGGAGAAAACAAGATTAATCTTCATGAAGTTGGAAAGGAACGAAAGCCCGGTGCCCTAAAACCTGTTCCCGGGTCGGCTGATTTGTGTTTTATTACCAGCCTTCCATTGAACGAATTAGTCGATCACTTGCAGTCCTATCACGTTGAGATTATAGAAGGCCCGGTAGTAAGGGCAGGAGCCTCAGGGCCTATCAATTCCGTTTACATTCGTGATTCTGACGGCAATCTGATCGAGTTGTCAAATTACCTGTAAGAACTGAAACCCCATTGGGGACCAATGGGGTTTCAGGCACCTCCCGATGCAACCGTCTTTAGTTAGCATCGTCTTTACCATGTTTTAATCCAATTACCATAATCGCCCCACTAACAATCCCGCAAATATCACCTTGTAAAGCTATGCCTCCACCAAATCCAGCAGCCAATCTAAGGGCTTGTTTGCGTTCAACACCAAGTTATTCGCCCAAGGTAGCAACGGCAGCTTGACTGCAAGAGAAATTGTTTTTTCGTTATGTGGCGTATTTTCATTGAACGTGCAATTATTTTTTCAAATAAATAGCAGGAATTATCAGCTTTACTTGGTAATATATAGTTATAACATAAAGCCTGCCTCGTTACCTGGTGAGGGAATTCATGAATTATATTGAAATAGTCAATGACACATTACAATATATCGAGTCCAATTTGCACCGGAAGCTGTCCCTGGAGGAACTGGCGTTCCAGCATCATATTTCTCCCACGCATTTCTATCGCCTCTTCCGGGCGGTGACCAATCATACCCTGAAATCATATATTCTGGGGCGAAAGCTTTCCGAAGCTGCTATTGCCCTGAAATATACAGACTGCAAAGTGATGGACATTGCCTTCCAGTATGGCTTTAATTCCCATGAACAGATTACTTGGGACTTTCTAAAAACGTTTCACGTTACCCCAAGCCGCTACAGGAAAGAAAAAATTTCTGTTCCTTTAACGGAAAGGATTGATATCATTGAGCGGAACTTCAGAAATAAAAATAATGCTCTTGTCGTTGATCATTACTGCCGGGAGATTAAAGAAATAAAGCTGCTGGGGAAGAAAGTCTTTTTTAATCTGGAGTGCTCATGCGATATACAAGATTTGTTAGGCAAGGTCTTCGATTTTATGGAGGAATATATTTACCAGGGCAGTCCCAGGCGGTTTTTCAGTGTCGTCGGCAAAGACAACAGTAATTCGTCACGCTATTATTGTTTCTACGGTATAGCCGTAGAGGAGTATTCAGGAGACCGGTCCGGGTTAGTGGAAAGGAGTATTCCCGAATCCAAGTATGCTATATTCAGGTACCCGGGGTTCATGTCATTATTTCTTCAACGATAATTAAAGATTTGGAGAAATGGCTCAGTGTATCCGGACTTGAATTCACCCCCAACAATGTCGGTTTTAATTGTTTTGTAGTACGTAATGGGGATTCCTTGGAAGCCGGGGAATTTTATTTATATTTACCTGTGCTTTGAATTGATTATGATAAATAACCTCAAGTTTTTCTTTCCATCTCCGGTTATCTTTTAGATATAACCTGAGATCTCAATGTAGAAAAGGGAGTAGAAGGGGTAATACACCTCCCGATATGATTTTAACAAGAAGTGTTCCGGTCGCAATTCCTGTTTTTAACATTGTGTGCAGCACCGATTAATATTCCGGTGCTGCATTTTTTCTATAATAAAACGAATGTTCCGGAGTGATTCTTATAGCGCAATAAAAAAAATAACATTGTACCTGTGCTTTGAATTGATTATGGCAAGAAACCTCAAGATTTTTCTCTCCATCTTGGGTTATCTTTTAGACATAGATATAACCCAAGGAGGTGAATTTGGATGCAAGTATTACAGGTGGATGTCGATAAATGAAGGGCTGCGGTGAATAAGCTAAAAACTTCCCGGTCTCCATTCTGGAAATAGTGAACGGTAGGACCAGTACGGTAACGCCGATCAGACCAAGAAACTAAAAAGGAGCGGATAATTATGACCAAGATTGATTTTGATTATGAAGCTCAAAAGAATCTGGCTATTCCCTTGGGGAAAAGAGAACTCTATCCCAACGTCGGCACTTACATTGCTGAAATCCTTAAAGAACAAGGATCAACTTTTGCTTTTGGTGTCCCCGGGGGCCATATTTGGCATTTTATTGATGCCATTTCCAGAATTGGAGTAAAATTAGTCGTTTTTTGCCACGAACAAAACTCCGTATATGCTGCTGAAGCTTACTCGCAGGTTACCGGCAAGCCGACGGTCGTCTTCGGAACAGTTGGTCCCGGCGCCGGAAATGCGTTTTCACCCATGCATCAAGCATTTCTTTCCAATACACCTCTGATTTATTTGGCCGGTGGTCACGAACTTGAACATGACGGTCTTTTTAATACTTTACAGGAAAGCTATGCCAGTGAGTTCTTCAAAACTATCACCAAATATTCTACCAGGCTGTTTTATCCTCACCAGATAAAGCAATTTATCACCAGAGGATACAAAATTGCTCAGCAGGCGCCATCCGGACCGGTTTGCTTTGAAATGGGTATCGACCTGCTTACTTCCACAGACGAATTGAGAAAGCATATGTATGCCGGCGTGCTCCCGCAACACTCTGATTACATCCCGAATTGGAGAGGCGAACTAACTACTCAGCCGCTGAAAAACGCTGCTCATCAGGTAGAAATTGCCAAAGCAGTGAAACTTATCAGCGAAGCAAAGGGCGTTTACATGATCATTGGCGACCAGGCCGCTTGGGATAAGGCAGGCGCCCCAATAGAAGAATTTATTAACCTGACCAAGACGCCGTTCACTACCAGAAGGCTGGGCAGAGGGTTAGTCTCAGAAAAGCACCCGTATTATTATAGAGGAATGCCTCCGGTCAAAAAAGAAATAGACTTGATCATCACCTGCGGAGTGAAAGTTGGCTTCTTTGACCACTATGGACATGGCTGGAAGAATACCATCCAGATTTCCAACTGCCCGGAACAGGTATGGCCTTACATTAAGACCGGAGCAACACTAATGGGCAGTCTGGACGTTGTCTTTGAACAACTAAACGACTACATTAAAGCTAATAATGTAGCCATGGCTCCTGAGAAAGACGCCTGGATTAAAAAGATACAGGAAGCCAGAACCGCCGCCGATCAAAGAAGAAAAGAAAAGTCCTACAAATACGGACCTGATCATCCCAGATACAAAAATAACAATTTCATGCATCACGGTTACATGTCGCAAATCATTAGAGAAGTTATCGAAGAGAATTATGAAAACAAAGTAAGGGTTATGATTGACGGCTTCACCATCTCAGATTATGCCATGCCGTATTTGCAGTTTAGCAGGCCTTCCTCCTGCCTCACCTCCAACGACTATGCCGGTGTAGGCCATGGCGTAGGACAGGCGATAGGCGCCGCCATAGCCGATCTGGAAAATGACGACGTCGTGCCGGTACTGGCCTTGATGGGCGACTCCGGTATGATGAACTCCGGTTGGGATGCGGTAGTGGCTGTAGATTATAAATTGCCTATTGTATATCTGGTAACATGCAACGGCGGCTGGATGCCGGCCATGAAATACGCATGGTATGGCCCTAACTGGGAAGCCATGGGCGATCAGGATACCTTTGGAGCCAAATTTAAAAACGGCGTCACGTTGAGGGGCCAGGAAAGAGCAAGAGATGCAGTTGATTTTTTAAAATTCGCAGAAACAATCGGCGCCAAAGGAATAAAATGCGACAGGTCGGAAAATTTCAGGGATGCCCTGACCAAAGCCTTCAAAATGTCCGAAACTGAGGGACCGGTGATTTTGGAATGCGTCATGGATTACCATCTGACAAACCGTTCGGTTACATCAATGGCTTACGCCCTGATGTACTCTCATATTCCCTGGGATGAACTGCCGCCCAGAGGTAAAGCAGCCAGAAGAACTTACCTGAGGGGTATGTTCCCTGCTTTGAATGAATTACCCGAAATGAAAATTGCCGATCCCTGGGATGCCTATACGGAAGAAGAAATGGGGTCTGTACCAAAAGACGATTCCTTCAAGTAAAAGTAAAATATCCGGAAGATTACAACAGCCCGTGTATAGCCCGGCTATACACGGGCCAATTATTATGATCAACGAGTGCCGTTTAGAGCATTTGCTTCACTAAGAATCCGTTCCAGCATTTTGACGTATTCTTTGAATTCCGTTTTTGCAGTTTCTGATAGAGAGTATGTTGTGCTAGGTTTTTTACCTAAAAACTGTTTAGAAACTCCAACGTAGCCAGGGGCAAGTAGGGACGGTTCTTGCCTTGCCAGGTAAATATTGTTAATAGAATCAGGTGGGGACATCCCCCACTGATTCTATTACTACAGTATAAGATACAAGAAATAAAAAAAACAGCTACGCCTTGTTGAGCTTTTCTCCTGAGCGGTGTTGGCCTGAGGGAGACAGCCTCTCCCTCACTTATTTAAACGTTTTTGTCTAAAGATACTTTTATTCTTTCAATTAATTTATAATGTTTAGCTTACTAATATCTTTTACTGTCGTCCTAACCAATAATGTTGCCGCTACTCCCAATATTGCAAGACCCAGTGCATAAAATCCAAAAAAAACAGAAAAACCGTATAATGCAATAATCCTTCCGCCAATAGCTGTCCCTATACCGCCCCCGCCCATCAAGCAAAAAGCTACAAGGGACATAGCTGCTCCCCTGGACTCAGCGGCAAATTCTGTGGCCATAGTGAGTAGGGTGGAGTGGGCCAGTATAAACCCAAATCCCAGCAGTGCAACCCCCAGCACCAGAGCTGGCAGGATTCCCCCGATGGTGCAGAATACTATGTCAGCAGCAGCAGCCAAAAGCAACCCCATGGCAAGCACTGTTTTTCGTCCCCATTTAGCAGCCAGTCTGCCGCTTATCCTGCCACCGATAATAGCAATCAATCCAAAAGCAGTCATTATTAATCCTATATATAGATAGTTGAACTGGTATGCCTTTGAGATGTAAGACCCAAGATAGGAGAAAGTGCCGATAATAAAAATGCCCTCAAGCAATATAACAAGATATGTACGCAAACTGATAGAGTTGCTTAACAATTTTACATAGGGAGCCACCAGTTTACTATTGGGATTCTTCCGGGAAGGTATTTGACGGCCGATGGTAAAAAGCATCACCGTAGGAATTACTGCTAACAAGGCATAAATTGCAAATACACCCCGCCAGTTTAGAAAATAGGCTACCACTCCCCCAATGGCCATACTTAGACCCTGGCCAAGAAAGGAAATACCCATAAAAGACCCGATAACCGACTGACGTTGGCTTAAAGGAACGAGGTCACCAATCAGGGCTAGAGAAATCGGGATTACAGAGGCAGCAAATATCCCTGTTAACGCCCGATATATTGCAAGCTGTAATATGTTACCAGCAATCGAACATAAAATTGCGGAAACAGAAAAGAAAAGCATAGCTAAATTTATTACCTGGCGTTTGCCGAAGCGGTCGGCCAATGGCCCGAAGATAAGCTGAAATAGCCCAAAAGGAATCATATAGGCGGTTATGAGCAGTCCAGCCCTGGAGATTTCCTCATCGAAGTAGGTAGAAATAGCCGGTAGTATCGGAGAAACTACCCAGTTATCTGCCAACACTGTAAATCCGGCAAAGCCAAGCATTAAAATAATTGTTTTGGTTTTCATCCATTTAACCTCCCAATCTCATTATGAATCCCCCATTTTTATAGCGTTATCCCGCTTTAGAAATAGCCAGCTCACTCATGCCGGGGCCTCCCCTACTCCCCTCGCAACAAATTGCAATAACATGGCTTCGCATTTTATCACCCCTATAAACCCATTTGCCGGATTTCTGCGCCTGCTCCAGCCCCTTATCGCGAACCGGAACGGGTTTAATTTCCCCTTTTTATGCACCTGGTCCGGTTTTATAACCCGAATAAAATGTGTATCATAATAAAATTAACCTCCCGCCCAGCAGTCTAATATTACTGCCAAGGACGAGAGGTTACTCACGCGGTACCACCCTGATTGCTTCCGCCAAACGGCGAAAAGCCTCTTGAGTATCTCAATCAAGACACAGCTTTGATAACGGGTAGACTAACCCGGCACGGCTTAATAGGATATTCTTCCATTGTCCCTTTCAGCTTACGGCTCTGGAGTGATATTTCACCTGTAGCTGGCACCGGTTTTCAGCTGCCCCGGCTCTCTGAGGCCATCACAAAGGCTAATTGGTCCCCATCACTGCCTTTATTATTCACAAAAGTATATAGCATTAAATCATGTGCCGTCAAGAAAATATATTACTAATTAAAATTAACTTAACTACCCTAAATATATTAGACTTCTTAGTTTAGTATGTATTCCCCTGCAGTCCCTGGTTAGAGCCCGGATCCCTGAAACGTAAATATACTTTTTCACTAGCAGGTGATTCATTATTACCAAAGAATTAATATTGTTAATTATCCGTGCTACAGTTTTGCCTTACTAGATAGATGCCAAAAAAAATTCTAACGAGGTTAATTATGGCAACAAAAAGTTTAATATCATTTACTTTAAATATATTGCAACCTGTTTTAGATAGTATTTCAAATCTTGAGAGTATATGGCTAAAGTATATCAATCATGATGGAAATTATATTATGACAACAAAAAGCAGGGAACAATGTGGTTTTTGTCGGTACATAAGGAGTAGTAATGAGGGCGATAAAAGGTGCATAACAACCATGTTTAGCTTTTATTCTTTCAATTAATTGTTGAGCAAGAAAAAAGACTTTTTTGCGACCATCTTTAGAAGTCTCATCATTACCATATTTTAATCCAATTGCCATAATAGCCCCACTAACAATTCCGCAAATATCACCTTGTAAAGCTATACCTCCACCAAATCCGGCAGCCAATCTTAGGGCTTGTTTACGTTCAACACCAACTTGTTCGCCCAGGGTAGCAACGACAGCTTGGCTGCATGAGAAACCACCATCCTTTAACATCATAATCGCTTTATCGAAACTATTCATTCGGAATGCCCCCTTATTAAAACGCAGCCGACCAGTTTCGGCTCTTCATGAGCCGGTTTGGTTAACTTTTTGCTTGGTTTGTTTTTCGTTATTTGTTGTATTTTTTTGAAATATGCAAATATTTTTAAATAAACAGCAGGAATTATCAGCTCTACTTGGTAATATATAGATACAACATAAAGCTCTGCCTCGTTATCTGGTGAGGGAATTCATGAATTATATTGAAATAGTCAATGACACATTACAATATATCGAGTCCAATTTGCACCGGAAGCTATCCCTGGAGGAACTGGCGTTCCGGCATCACATTTCTCCCACGCATTTCTATCGCCTCTTCCGGGCGGTCACCGATCAGACCGTGAAATCATATGTTCTGGGGCGAAAGCTTTCCGAGGCTGCCGTTGCCTTGAAATATACGGACTGCAATGTGATGGACATTGCCTTCCAGTATGGTTTTAATTCCCATGAACAGTTCACCCGGGACTTTCAAAAAATGTTCAACATTACACCAAGCCGCTACAGGAAAGAAAAAATTTCTGTTCCATTAACGGAAAGGATTGATATCATTGAGCGGGACTTCAGAAATAAAAATAATACTCTTGTCGTTGATCACTGCTGCCGGGAGATTAAAGAAATAAAACTGTTGGGGAAGGAAGCCTCCGTCAATACGGAGTGCTCATGCGAAATGGAAGATCTGCTAGGCAAGATCCTCCATTTTATGGAGGAATATATCTACCAGGGCAGTGCCGGGCGGTTTTTTGGCATCATCAGCAGTAACGGCAGCGACCCGTCCAAAATCTTTGTTTTCTACGGTATAGACGCAGAGGAGCATTCAGGAGACCGGTCGGGGTTAATAGAGAGGACTATCCCCGGATCCAAGTACGCTATATTCAAGTACTCGGGGTTTATGTTATTAATATTTCCTACGGTAGCTAAAGATTTTAAAAAATGGCTCAGTGTATCCGGACTTAAATTCACTCCCAATAATGTCGGTTTTGATTGTTTTATATTACGTAATAAGGATTCCCTGGAAACCGGGGAACTATATATACCTGTGCTTTGAATCGACTATGGCTAGATCTCGGCCACAATCCTCCCTGTCTCGGACAAATCATAATCCCCCAGTCCCCGGAGTTCAGCTTTAAAATCATCAGACTGCAGTATTTCAATGACAGCCCGGAATTCCGGCCTGTCCAGATCTTCCTGTTTTATGACCAGTTCATACCGTTCTTTCTGCAATGGAATAAACTCAATACCCCGGACCTGCATGGAAGCCTTCTCGCTGCCCAGGCCCACATCGGCCTCCCCCCTGGCCACGGCGCTGGCAACACCCAAATGGGAATATTCCTCCATCTCATAGCCGTTGATTAATCTCCTGTCCAATCCCTGCAGGCGCAGGTGCTCATCAAGCAAAACCCGGGTGCCGCAGCCCTTTTCCCGGTTTATGATACGCACGTCCGGCCGGATCAGATCACGCCAGACCTTTATATTTTTGGGATTGCCTCCCGCCACGTAGAAACCCTGCATCCGGCAGGCCAGGTGGATAATGACCGTGGGTACGCCGGGCAGCATGTGGCGTACATAGGGTATATTGTATTTTCCCGCATCCCCGTCCCAAAGGTGGATTGCCGCCAGCTGTGCCTTGCCCTGGTACAGGGCCTGCAGCCCGGCGAAACTGCCCACATGGTGGCGGAAGGCGTGGGTCCCCCGGGGATGACGGTCCAGGTGGCGGGTAAGTATGTCCAGCAAAACATCCTGCCCGCAGATTACCAGTTCCCCGGTATGGCGCAAGGTCTCCCCTGCCGGCGACGGCTTCCCTTGCAGAGGAAGATTCCTGCACGATCCGGCTTCCTCGATGGGAATTTCATATTTTTTGCCCTGTTTTTTATAGGCCTCCACATCTCCAAGATCAATGCGAATTTTTCTGCCCACCCGGTAAGCGGGAAGTTCACCCCGCTTGATTAATTCGTAAACAGTATTTTTGGCGATTTTTAAAATGCCTGCCACTTCTTCAGGGGTCAGGGAAATATCTTCTTTCACAAAATTCCCTCCGAAATATATTGACATTAATTTTAACATAATTTAATATAATTAGCATAGTTACGTTTTGTCATGTTATGTTACGTTATGTCATGTTCCATTATGTAGTCTCAATGAAGAGAGCCTGGACGGAGATAATAAACAGGAAAAAACAGTTTAATCAGTTGTCCCGCTTTAATCACGTCTATTTAATGTCCACAATTAAATAAACCGGTCAACGATGCCCTGACTTCAATTCCATAAGTCCGGGCATTTATAGTATAAGCTGCAACAGAGGAGGTGTGAACATTTTTACTTTGATCAGCGGCGCTTTGATGAACATTATTGCCCTTGTCATAGTGTCCTTCACATTGTATTTCTTACTGGGAAAGCTGCCTTACCCAAAAGGCAGCAGCAGTGACCCGCAATCAGAAAAAATTAATTCCGATTTTGAAAAAGCTTTGTTATGAACAAATTTTCCGGCTTATACGAGGAGGCTGAGTTATGAAAAAAATATTCACCATTGCAGGAATAATGCTATTCATTATTACCGTCATAGCCGGCTGCGGAAGCAGCGGGACAAAAACGGAACAGGTCAAGCTGACCATATCCGCAGCGGCAAGTCTCCAGGACGCGGCTGTAAAGTTAAAGGATATATACCAGAACCAACAACCCGGAGTAGAAATAAACTATAATTTCGCCTCTTCCGGCTCCCTGCAAAAACAGATTGAAGAAGGAGCTCCAGCAGATTTGTTTATTTCCGCCGGAACAAAACAAATGGATGCCCTGGCGGATAAAGGACTGATTATAGACACTTCCCGGGTAAATCTTCTGAGCAATGAAATGGAGTTGATAGCCGGAAAAGACAGCAAACTAACGGGATTTGACGACTTAACCAGCTCTGACGTGAAAAAAATAAGCATCGGCACCCCGGAAACGGTACCGGCGGGAAAATACGCCAAAGAAGTTTTGCAAAACTTAAAACTATGGGATAAAATACAGCCCCAAAAACTGGTTATGGCCAATAATGTGCGCCAGGTGCTTCAATACGTCGAAACAGGCAATGTGGACGCCGGAATGGTGTACAAGTCCGACGCCATGGTCGGGAAAAATATCAAAATAGTTGCTGCCGCCCCAACCGATTCGTATAAACCCATCGTATATCCAATGGCCCTTATCAAAAGCACCAAACACCAGAAGGAAACCGAGGATTTTGCCGCCTTCCTGCAAAGCGACGCAGCAGCCAAAGTATTTCAAAAGTACGGCTTTATACCAAAGAAGTAGTATTAACAACCATGTATTTTCATATAAACGACTGGTTTCCGGTACTGCTTTCGTTACGGGTGGCTTTTATATCATTGATTGCCGTCACGGTCTTCGGACTCCCGGTGGCCAGGCTCCTGGCCCGCCGGGAATTCCACGGCAAGGATGTGCTGGAGTCGGCCATCACACTGCCACTGGTCTTGCCGCCTTCAGTAATCGGCTACGGTCTGCTGGTGATAATAGGCAAAAATGGCCCATTGGGTAAAATTTTTTCAGACATTGGAATATCCGTAATATTCACCTGGTGGGCAGCGGCGCTGGCCTCTATGGTGGTATCCTTCCCCTTGATGTACCAGAGCGCCAAGGCGGCTTTTAAAAGCGTAGACATCAATTATGAGAAAGCTGCCCGAACCCTTGGCGCCGGCGAAATAAGAATATTTTTCACCATCACCCTGCCCCTGGCCTGGCCGGGCATCATTGCGGGACTGGTGCTGTCCTTTGCCAGGGCGCTGGGTGAATTTGGAGCAACCCTGATGGTGGCAGGGAATATCCCAGGCCAAACCCAAACCGTGCCGCTGGCAATATACTTCGCGGTGGACGCAGGAGACAACGTTACGGCCAGAACTCTGGTAGCGATTATCACAGTGTTCAGTTTTCTGGTTATTTTCTGGGTCAACAGGTGGGCCAAACGCCAAAACTATTAAAAAGCCGGTGATTTTATGTTGGAAGCAAAATTTACTAAAAAATTATGGCACTTTAACCTGGATATACAGATTGGCCTCGACACCGAAATACTGGTGCTCTGGGGTCCCTCCGGAGCCGGCAAGACCACTATTCTGCACTGCCTGGCCGGCCTGTCCAATCCCACCGGGGGATTAATCAAACTGGACGACACCGTTCTGTACTCTTCGGAGGACAGGATTAACGTAAACACGAGGTTCAGAAACGTGGGCTACCTTTTTCAGGACTATGCCCTTTTCCCCCACCTTACCGTACAGAAAAACATAATGTACGGCCTGAAATGCAAACAGACCGGCAACAGCAGCCTCCCTGCGAAGGCCCCCCTGGAATTGCTGGACTCATTCGGCGTGGGACACCTGAAAGACCGATATCCCCGCCAGCTCTCCGGCGGGGAGAAACAGCGAGTAGCCCTGGTTAGGGCACTGGCCGTTCAGCCCCAATTGCTGTTACTGGATGAACCCTTCAGCGCACTGGACAAAAATATAAAGGATACCCTGAGGCAAGAGATAAAAAAGCTGCACCGGCAGTGGCGGATACCATTTGTGCTGGTCACCCACGACGAGGAGGACGCAGAATTCCTGGGCGACAGAATAATATCCCTGGAAAAGGGCTGCTCCAGGGACATGGCACTGCAAACAATATCCTGTTGACAGAACACTCCTTCCAGATGAATAAAACATACTGTTATTAGCAGATTTTATCACCGCTGCCGCATTGCTAGAGTGACCATTAAATCGCACAAGCTAATTCTTTGCATATTTTTAATGAACACATGAACTTTATCACCGCATGGGGGTCTGTCTTAAAATACTGTACGGGAGATGACTATTTTGTCTGATAGAACAGTTAAAAACATGAAAACATTGCTTATAATTTCTTTTGTAATTTCGCTGCTGGCAGGGTGCAGCAAAGCCTCCCAGACAGCGCAGGAAGGAACAAAAGACCAGTCAAATAAACCGGCTGCTGAAAAAACACAGTTATTCGCTTACGTAGGGGCCGGCCTGAAAGAACCCTTCAGCGAAATCGCGCAGCTATACGAACAAAAAACCGGCGTTAAAGTGGAAATATCCTTTAACAACTCCGGGGCATTACTTAACCAGATGGAAACCGCGAAGAAAGGTGACATATTCATGCCCGGGAGCATGCCCTACGTGCAAAAGGCCAAAGAGGCCGGCCAGTTGGGCGAAATGGTGGGGCCCATAGCCTACCATACCCCGGCAATAATAACACCGAAGAACAACCCGGCCCACATCACCAAGATTCAGGATCTGGCCAAGCCGGGTGTAAAAATAATCATGCCGGATAAAGAAGCCACCGCCATGGGCAAAACAGCATTTAAAATATTCACCAAGCTGGACATCACCAAACAGGTGGAAAAAAATATTTTGACCTACGTTGAAACACCTATGAAAGTTGCCGAAATGCTCATGATGGGGCAGGGAAACGCCGGCATCACCGAGCTCAGCAGCGTACATAAAAACATGGACAAACTGGATGTAATTGAAATAGACCCAGCGGTAAACATGGCGGAGGAAATCCCCTGCACCATGCTTACATTCTCAGCTCAGCCGGAACAGGCCAAAAATTTCCTTGAATTTATCAAAACAGAGGGACCGGCTGTTTTTGCCAAACATGGCTTTAAGACCAAAATATAAAGATTTGATACCGCATGCAACAATAATGTCCATCAACCGCACCGGCCTGTTCCACGGGGTATTCCGGCTGGTTTTAATACTGAACACTCTATTTATGCTCATACTTGTAGGCGGCCTGTTCTTATACGGAAAGTGGACTACTTTCCTGGATGTCCTGCAGCAACCCGAGTTTCATTTCGCGATGGTATTCACTCTCTGGACCACAATACTGGCCACCCTGCTTGCGGGGCTGGTGGCCATCCCCTGCGGATTCATAATGTCCAGGCACGATTTTACCGGCAAAATTTTGGTAGATACGTTAATTGACGTACCCATTGTGCTCCCGCCGCTGGTAAGCGGGGTGGCCCTTTTGATACTGTTCGGCCCTATACTGGGCGACACATTGACCCGCTTAGGTCTGGACATAGTTTTCTCCACCCGGGGCGTCGTAGTGGCGCAATGGTTTATTGCTACCCCCTTTGCGGTAAAAACCTTCAAGCAGGCCTTTGACGCAATCGACCCGCGGCTGGAAAAAATCGCCCGGACCCTGGGCTATTCCCCGGCCAGGGTATTTTTAAAAGTAACCGTCCCCATGGCCAAAAGCGGCCTTTTAGGCGGGCTGACCATGGCCTGGGCCAGGGCCCTGGGGGAATTCGGGGCCACGGCCATGCTGGCAGGCATTATCCGGATGAAGACGGAAACCCTGTCCGTGGCTATTTTTTTAAACATGTCCATAGGCGATATCCGTTTTGCCATGGCCACGTCAATTATAATGCTGTTCATGGCTCTATTGCTACTGGCCCTCTTCAAAACAATATCCAAAACAGAGGTACGCTTATGAGCGACTTACTGAAAATCCGCGGACTCCAATTATATGTGGGCAAATTTGCACTACAAAATATTGCATTTACTTTGAAACCGGATGACTACGCCATCATACTGGGACCCACCGGGTGTGGCAAAACACTGTTACTGGAAACCATTGCCGGCCATCACACCCCTGCAAAAGGATCAATATTGATGCAAGGCAGGGATATCACCCGCCTGCCCCCGGAACAGAGGCGCATCGGCTTTGCTTACCAGGACAGCTTACTTTATCCCTTTTTAACCGTAAAAGAAAACATATTGTTTGGCGCCCGGGCCAGAGGCATGGCAGGTGATCCCAAAGTACTCAGGCACATGAACCAACTAGTTGAAGCAATGAACATTGCCGGCATTTTGGACAGATACCCGGCTCACTTAAGCGGCGGCGAAAGGCAGCGGGCATCTCTGGCCAGGGCCATTTTAACCCGCCCTCCCCTGCTGTTGTTGGATGAACCACTCTCCGCCCTGGACCCCCGGACCCGCAGCGCTATGCAGGAGCTGTTGCGGGAAATACATATTACGGAAGGACTGGGCATAATTCATGTAACCCATGATTTTTCGGAAGCAATGCAGCTCGGCACCCACATGGCCGTGCTGCAAAACGGAATAATTGAGCAGTCGGGCAGCCCCCTGGATGTTTTCTTCCACCCGGCAACCGAATTTGTTGCCAGATTCCTGCAGGGAGAAAACCTGGTTTCAGGAACGATACTTTTCCGTAACGGCACAAGCTGGTTCAAACAAAATAACGGGCAATTATTACTGGGGCCGCTTCCTCCGGACAATGGCGCAAAAAACCGGAACAGTCACGGCGAAACAATGTCAACCCTGCTCATCCGGGCCGGCAACATACGCCTGTCCCGCAGCCCGGAAGACCCCGCCCCCAACAGCTGGACGGCTTCTGTCAGCCAAATAGCCATGAACAGGACCCATGTAGATGTTTACTGCGCAGGAAGCGGCAGATGGCAGGCCAGTCTGTCCCTGGCCGAGTGGCGGGAACTACAGATATTAAAAGGCGAGACGGTACATCTTTCAGTAAGTCCGGAAAATCTCCACATTATTCCAGATAACAGAATGCCGCTCTCGTGAGCCTGTGCGTACTGCCATTTCAGGATTATGTCTTTATCACATCAATTACACTGGTAAAATTTTATGCACGAGGTGTACTTATGGAAATAAATGCCGTGGAATTTGATGAAATAGCGCGTAACGTTTTCGCCCCCGCTTACCGGCTCATAGCGGAGCAGATAAAAAACAATACCGGAAAAACACGAGGCTCATGTATCGACATAGGCTGCGGCGGCGGCTATCTGGGTATAAATCTGGCTCTACTTACTGATTTGTCAGTATTGCTATTTGATAAATCAACGGATATGCTGGCTATTGCCGCAAAAAACATTGCCGGACACAAACTGGAGGCAAGATTAAAAACATTACCCGGCGATGTACAAAACATACCCCTGCGGGATAATTCCGTTGATCTGGCAGTAAGCAGGGGCTCGGTATTTTTCTGGGAAGACAAAGCCGGGGCATACAAAGAAATATACAGAATACTGGCCCCCGGAGGCATTGCCTATATAGGCGGCGGGTTCGGCTCAGCGGAACTAAAAAAGCGCATTACCGCCGAGATGCTCAAAAGAGACGATAAATGGCTGGAAAAAGTCAATCAGAGAACCGGGGCCAACGCTGTATCCAATTTCAAAGAAATACTGCGGGCCGCGGGCATACCGGAATTCACCGTAAACAGGGACGAGGCCGGCCTGTGGATGGTATTTACTAAAGACCACCAAGATAAAGGATGTCGAACGGAATGACAACCGGGCAGACAAGCGAAATTGACCTGATGAATAGTCATAAATCCAAGACGCAAAAGCAATGGCCCAAGGAAATAATTCTCCTGGGCATAGCCCTTTTAATTTTTGTTTTTTCTTTTCCTCTGGGCAGGTACCCGGTGTCACCGGAAAATTTATTTATGATTTTGGCCGCCAAGGTACTTCCCATTCCACATACCTGGCCTGCCACCATGGACATTGTGGTATTTAACGTGAGGCTGCCGCGGATTTTTGCCGCTATGCTGGTGGGGGCTGCCCTGGCCACCTCCGGGGCAGCTTACCAGGGCATGTTCAAGAACCCGCTGGTATCCCCGGATATTCTCGGGGCATCTGCCGGCGCGGGATTTGGAGCTGCCCTGGGCATTTATTTCTCGCTCAATGTTTTTGAAATTCAGTTTACATCATTTATCTTTGGCCTTTTTGCAGTGACGCTGACTTATTTTATCAGCAAAAAAGTCCGCTTAGACCCTATGCTCGTACTGGTTTTAACCGGGGTATTGGTGGGAACTGTTTTTAACTCGGCAACGTCATTAATCAAATTTGTGGCTGACCCCTATGACAAACTCCCGGCCATAACTTTCTGGCTGATGGGCAGCCTGGCTGCCGTAACTCCTCATGATGTTTTTACATGTATGATTCCAATTCTGCTGGGGGGAATACCCCTATATATTCTCCGCTGGCGGCTGAATGTTTTATCCCTGGGCGAAGAAGAAGCTATGGCCATGGGGCTGGAAACCGGGAAATTAAGGTTTATTGTGATTGTTTGCTCTACGCTCATGACAGCGGCCGCTGTATCAGTGAGCGGCCTCGTCGGCTGGGTGGGGTTAATCATACCGCATTGGGCCCGCATGATTGTCGGACCTAACTACAAGGTGCTGTTGCCGGCTTCGATTATTCTCGGGAGCGCCTATCTCCTGTTTGTTGATGATCTGGCCAGGTGCATATCTTCTGTTGAGATTCCCCTGGGGGTTCTCACCGCACTTATTGGAGCGCCGTTTTTTTTCTACCTGCTGGTGTCCGGCCGGAAGAATTGGTAGTGAGCAGGGGGAACAACCTGTGCAGGCATAAAAACCGGCAGAACAGGCCCAATTAAACTATGTGAGGAGAAGATTGTATTGAAAAAGAGAAAAATAAGCTGTTTACTCATTCTGGCTATAATGGCTTTACTTGCGCTGAATCTCGCAGGATGCGGCCAGACTCCTTCAACACCGGCAGGTCAGGCTTCCGCAACGCGCACAATTACGGATATGGGAGGCAGGACAGTAACTGTACCCGCCACCATCAAAACGGCCTTTTCCACCAGCCCTGTAGGCGGCATCATGCTCTACGCGCTTTGTCCTGATAAGATGGCGGGGTGGAATTATGACCTGCGGCCTGAGGATAAAAAATTCATTCTGCCCGAGTATCAAAATTTACCCAATCTCGGGGGCTGGTATGCCAAAAACACAGGCAATGTAGATGAATTATTGAAAATACACCCTGATGTCATAATCGACATGGGCGATATTTCCAAAACAGAGGTTTCAATTGCCGACAAAATCCAGAAACAATTGGTGATACCGGTAGTCTTAGTAGATTCTCCTGTCACCAGGATGGACAAGTCTATAGAATTCCTAGGGAATCTGCTTGGTGAAAAAACCAGGGCTAAGGAACTGGCGGATTATTGCAGCAATACAATCGCCGATGTTTCAGCAAAAGCAGCTAAAATACCTCAGGACAAGCGTGTCAGAGTATATTATGCGGAAGGCATGAAGGGTTTACAGACGGAGCCCGATGGCTCGACACATATTGAGACGCTGCAGATAGTCGGAGGGATTAACGTTGCAAATGTTACCGCACAGGGCAGCGGGGGAATGAACGCGGGAATGACACCGGTGTCGCTGGAACATGTATTGTCCTGGAATCCCGATGTAATCCTGGCCTGGAAAGAGAACCAGGGGGGGTACTATCAGGGAATCCTAAGCGATCCAGACTGGAAAGATATTAAGGCTGTCCAGCAACACCGTGTCTATCAAATCCCCAATTCCCCTTTTAACTGGTTTGACAGGCCGCCCTCAATAAACCGCATTATTGGATTCAAATGGCTCAGCCATTTACTCTATCCTGATGTGTTCAGCTACGATATGGTTGCGGAAGTCAAGGATTTTTATGCGAAGTTCTATCATTTCAACCTTACAGATGAACAGGCAAAAACTTTATTGGGCCAAAACCAGGCTAACTGAATGAGGTTAAAGGGAGAGCAGACGTTGTGACAGATCCTGTTACGCTCAATCCGGCCGGGATTGGGATAGCAAAAATGATGCCCCAGAAGAGCTTAAAGTAAGAAGGTGCAGCAAATGAAACTGGAGATCAAACATGCTTCATGCGGCTATGGCAAACAAAATGTGGTTGAGGACATATCCATCAAGCTGGAATCCGGGGAAATCTTGTGCCTCCTGGGACCTAACGGGGTGGGAAAAACCACCTTGTTTAAGACCATCCTGGGTTTTTTGAAACTGCGCGGAGGCGAGATTTTAATAAATGGTGAAAATGTGCAAACCTGGCCGCGCAGGCGCCTGGCCAAAGCGTTGGGGTATGTGCCCCAGGCCCATACCCCGCCTTTTCCCTTCAAAGTTATAGACGTTGTGGTTATGGGCAGGACCGCTCACTTAGGCATAGCCAGTTCACCCTCCCAGGCTGATATGGCTATTGCTGAGGAAGCTCTGGAAATCCTGAATGTCTCCTTTCTCAGGGACAGGATTTATACTGAAATAAGTGGTGGTGAGCGGCAGATGGTACTTATCGCCCGGGCGCTGGCCCAACAGCCGGAACTCCTGGTCATGGACGAGCCTACATCAAACCTGGATTTTGGCAACCAAATCCGGGTGCTTGAGCAGATCAACCGCCTTTCCCAGCGAGGCCTGGGCGTAATCATGACCTCACATTTTCCGGATCATGCCTTTCTCTGTTCAACCAAGGTTGCCCTCATGCAAAGAAACAATATCTTTTCCGTAGGCGGTGCGAATGAAGTGATTACGGAGGAAAACTTAAAAGCAGCCTACGGTATCAACGTTAAAATAACAAACACAGCTAACGAAAAAGGTGAACCGGTAAAAGCATGTATTCCTTTGCTAAGCTAAAGGTTTTAAGAAAAAAAACCTGACGGCAACAGAGGAAGCTGAAGATCTCTTTAAACAGGCGTGGAAAATCGGCAAAGCTAAAGAATTGCAATACCGGACGTCCAATCCATCAATAGCGCCTGTACGGCAAGACCCGTTTGCAGGCATTGCAGATGGCAATTCTTCAAGCGCGCCGGCAAAGATTTTACTTTAAAAAATGAGGTGCATCAATATGCTATGTACCATATGCGAGCGAGGCTGCTGGATTCGGGAAGGCGGCACGGGCGCCTGTGGCATGTATAAAAACCAGCGGGGCGAAATATCGGAAATTTTTCCTGACCGCTTTCTGGTAACATGTCCCATTTCGGTGGAAACAATGCCCATGTTGCATTACCATCCGGCCGGCAAGTTTTTACAAATCAGCACCATTGGCTGCAATTTTGACTGCCCGGCCTGCATATCCACTATTTTGGTAAAGGAAACGGGATGCTTCAGCCAGTCCCTGCGCAATATGACTCCCGAAGAGGTTGTGACCCTTCAAATTAATAGTGCCGGGTACGGATCAAGGCGGCGCAAACATTTGCCGGAACTGCGGCTCCCGGATCATGACCACCGGTGAAATATCCCCAACAGCTTTCCGGGAAGAATCCTTTGAGGGAGGCTATCCGTTCACACGGGCGCTGGAAATCATGGAGGCCATTTTGGTAACCATAGGAGTTACCGCTAAAAGCGATATGGTAAAAGTTTGGGACCATGTGCTGAGTTCCGGCGGCTTACAAGAACTGCACCACAGTATCCAGCAGCCGGAGAGCTTTTTGCATTTGATCCGCCTTTTCGGCAGCCTTGCCGGCAAAACGGAGCAAGCGGAAGAACTGGCAGGATATATAGAGAATATTTTATCCATAATTAAAGACGGATTGACCCGTACGGAATACCGCCCGCAAGTCTATTACGCCATGGGTAAACCACTTTTTTGCCTCAATGCGGGCCGGATGGAAAATCAGCTGGTGGAATATGCCGGAGGTTTTAGCGTCAACAAGCTTGTACATGGCAGCGGCAGGCCCGGCACGGGTATACCTGCTGCTACGCTAAACGCCTTGAATCCCCAGTTCATTTTCATTTCTGCATTTCTATCCTCACCGCCGGAAGATTTTTATGAAGATTGTCTGGCAGCCGGCATCTGCGCGGATGCGGTATGGGACCGAAAAATATTCGGCCACCCCGTTCCGGCCTCCGACTTCGGCAGCCCACGCTGGGTGCTGGGGCTTATGCACATTGCCAATGTGCTGCACCCGGAAATATTTCACTTCGACGTTATCGCCGAAGCTAATGAATTTTACCGGCGCTTTTATCATACGGATTTCTGTCTTACTGACATAAATCGATCCTTCAGCAAACCATCTGCAAAATGGAAATCAGTCACTGAAAAAAATAAAAGAACAATATATAACATTAATTAACAGGCAATGCCTGGCAGCCAAAAAAAAATAAATTAGGGACATTCCTTCCTGAATTTGTTAAGAGGTAAGGAATTTAGCCAACCCAAGAAGGTGTGTCCCCATATCTTAGAAAGGAGAAAAATGTATGTTATATTTTTCAGACGAAAGGATCGACTATTTAATAAAAGAAGATGTGCCGTACATTGATTTGACCACCCTGGTGCTGGATATAGGCTCCGAGCGGGGAAGAATCCAGTTTATTTGTAGGGAGAATGCAGTTTTGTCCGGAACGGAGGAAGTGCTGAAAGTTTTTGAAAAATTGAATATAGATGCCGGCGAACATCTTCCTTCCGGCACATTACTAAAACCCGGCGATAAATTCATAGAGGCTGTGGGCAGGGCTGAAGACCTGCATATGGCCTGGAAATTATCATTAAACATTGTGGAATACTGCTCGGGCATAGCCACCAGAACTAGAAAGCTGGTTGACATTGCTAAAAGCATAAATCCCGGGGTTTCCATTGTAACCACCAGGAAACATTTTCCCGGCACCAAGGATCTGGCCATTAAAGCCGTTGTCGCCGGCGGCGGTTTCCCCCACCGGCTGGGGCTCTCCGAAACCATACTGGTTTTCAAACAGCATTTAAACTTTCTGGGCGGGCTGGAAAACTTCATAAAAATGATTGACACTGTCAAATCCAGGGCCTGTGAAAAAAAGATAATCGTGGAAACGGACAGCCTCGGGGAGGCAATAATGCTATGTGACAGCGGGATTGACGGCATACAATTCGACAAGGTTCCTGCCGGTGAACTGGTTAAATACGTCGCCGCCATAAAAGATAAAAACCCAGGTATTATCGCCCTGGGGGCCGGAGGCATTAATGAGAAAAATGTCGCTGAATACGCAGGCACCGGAATTGACGCCATCGTAACCACTTCAGTCTATTTTGGAAAACCTGCGGATATTGGTGTGACAATAACAAAAATATGACCGGGCGGTAAAAAATAAGAATCATCTACTCAAAATGTATAAATATTTCCTCCCGGCTTAAAATAGCCAAAAGGGGGAATTTGCATGGAACTAAGCACAAGAAACAGATTAAAGGCGCGTATTAAGGAAATAAAGTCCGACGCTATAATGTCGGAACTGGTCCTGGATGTAGGTGGGCAGGAAATGTGCTCCACAATAACCACCGGCTCGGTTAACCGGCTGGGGCTGAAAACAGGCGATGAAATTACTGCCCTGGTTAAAGCCAGTTCGGTAATGATTGCTAAATAATTAGTTTTTGGTAGTAAATTGGGGACATTCCTTACTGAAACTGTAAAGACGTTAAAATTTTAGATAACCAAGAAGGTGTGTCCCCTTACATGAGTTGGGGACATTCCTTCGCTTAATTGTAAAAGGGCAAGGAATTTTAGGTAACATAGAAGGTGTGTCCCCTGACCTTAGCAAGGATGCTTTTCCAGATTAGCTCGGGAAAATATCCTCCTTGGTTTTATTCCGTCGGTAAATTATTTTTTCAGCGCAAGAATATTTTATAATGGAAGGGAGAAGTCGGAATCGAACCGGACCCCCACCGGTATTTTACGGCAGGCCAACGGGTTTGCAGCCCGTGGGAGGACCATCCCCTTTCTCCCCTGAAATATAATACAACAGATAGATATACATATAAATATCTTATTGGTTCTATTTAATAATTTTATTTACACTGCGTTCAGAATAAGAAAAGTTGATTATTGATACATGATTAACAAAGGCCCGGCGCATACAGCACCGGGCCTCCAAACCTCAATAATTCTGCTTCATACAAACTTCCACGGAGCATAATTCATTGTTGCATCAAATCGTTCAATATCTAGCGCAATGGCACAAATAATTAAACGCCTTTTTCTTTTTGCCGATTTCACTGGCTTTAGTCAGGAAGTCGTTAATATCGGAAAATAAACCATCAAAATTTTGCCAGTAGGAAATTTTGGCACATTTAATTATTTCTTTTGAGGGCATATTCAGTTTCTCCCTGGAAATTTCCAAAATATCGAAGGCCTCTTCCATGCTTTTTATGCTTATGCCGGAGTAGCTCTGAAACATCCTGAAAAAAGCAAGAAAAACCAGCTGTTCACCGCGGCCGATAGGCGGGTCAAGATCTGCCAGGTGCCAGAGAAACATTGGCAGGACTTCCACTTCGCTGAATTCTTCCACCAGTAATTTTAGCGTTACTCTATTAATTATACTTTGCCTTGATCTCTCACCGGACGTGTCCAGGCTCCGCTCAAAAAGGTTGCAAATTGTTTCCACACCCGTACTCCTCTCCATAAGGAAGGCATGACCGTACCCCGGTGAACCCCGGTTTGAAGCCCACAGCATATTTCAGAACGGCGGGCCGGAAAATAAAATAAACCGGGGCAATTTTGCGAAAAGACAAAATAAACCCCGGCTGAAGCCAAAGTCACATTATCTCCTTTCCGCAACGGGAGGCATGCCGGTTTCCCAATATACCCTATCGGCCCGCATGCCGGTACTGTTCAGCTTAGGCAAACGGGCTCGGAGATTTTTTCAGTTGAATCATTATTCTCTATTTTGCCATCTATTCCTTCTGACAATAATCAAGACAGAAGAAAATACCAAAGATGATTGGCGCAATGCCCTGTCAGCCCTGGAAGACAAGTGGCTAAACACTCTGCAGCCTTATGGTGCAAGGGGTTATAACAAAGAAAAGAAGATTCTCTGAATACCTGTATAACAACGTTATATCCACAGTTTTCGCAGGTCCACCTGCAACCCGGGAAAGATTTCCGGCAGGAACATTTCCTCGTCTTCCCAACTGCGTATAAGCATATAGATGCCCCGCTCCAGGCGGAACTCTTCCACTGCCTTCTTTTCCGGGTCCACCACCCAGTAGTAAGGTACCCCGTAACGGGCATAGACCTGGGCTTTGGTCACCCGGTCGGAGGCTGATGTGGAAGGAGACAGGATCTCCACTACCAGGTCGGGAGCACCGGCGATGTGCTTTTCCGTAATCACCAACTGCCTAGCCTGCGAAACAAAAATCAGGTCCGGCTGGGCAATGCTGGTACTGCTGAACACAACATCCAGCGGTGCGTCAAAAATTTCCCCCAGGCCGTTCTGGATAACATAGCCATGGATTATGAATTCCAATTCGCGTGAGATGCGCTGGTGACGGATGGTGGGTGATGGAACCACATGAAGCACTCCTTCCAGGATTTCATAGCGCTTACCATCGTCCGGGAAACACAGGTAGTCTTCGTAGGTGAGGATGATCTCACCGGCCGGAGGCACGGACAGACTCATACCCGCCATCTCCTTCCAGATTCTATATTTGCAACCATTGTATTATCCCGGCTAGACGGTGTCAAGGGAACAGCAGATGGTGCTGTTCCCGGGAACGCCAACCCGAACAGGCAAAAAATTGAACTTCTTCAGCCGGAGTTTTTTTCGGCCTTCCGGACTGCCGAAAAGGCCAAAAACGGCGAAAAAAAGGCCGCCCTTCGGCCCTTCCGCCGTCCAAAGTGTGAAAGGTCAGGGATTTGGTTCACCATACCGGTTAAAGGAGCAAATTAAAACTTGCTCACCATCCGGCTGAAATAGCGGCAGCTCTCAATCAAATCAGCGCCATGCCTGAACAAGCCACCACCAACCAGAAACACAACTTCCTTCCCGTACACTTCCAATAATTCCTCAATACGGTCAAGGCTTATGCCTCCGCCGGGACTGGGGAAAATTTTCTTTATCCGGCCCATCTCCACACCAGTTCCCCCGGCAATTGCTTCACATTCCTCCCGGGTAAAGGAGAACCTGCCGCCGAAATTGGGATAAATAACCGCATCCGCGCCGGCCAACCGGGTAATTTGCCCAAACAGGGCAAAATGCGAAATACCGTTGTCCGGAGATGTTACGTAGCTGCCTTGAAAAGCGGGATGGCTGAAAACCGGCAGGGCCAATTCGTCATCATTAGCCAGAATCCTCATTATATCCAGCCCGGTAATGGCTGGCGAAACTATCAGGCCTTTTGCTCCAAGTCCTTTGGCGATTTTGGCGCGCAGCAAAATCTTGTCCGCCGGCGCGGTTATATTAGGGATATAAATGCAACGCCGCCCCGTTTTACTATTAGCTTTTTCTACCGCTTCCACACAACGGTATACTCTCTCCTCAAAGGAAGCAAAAATCTGATCGGTAAGTCCGTGATCATCCTTGATCATATCAATGCCGCCTAATGCGCACTGATAGGCCATATCCGCCAAATGCCCCGGATTAAGTCCCATCGGCTTCAGCGCCGTGAATAAAAGCGGGCGGCTCTTGACACCGAGAAACTCCCGGAGGCCCTCACGGCCGAAGCGCGGCCCCCGGTATTGGCACAGCAGCGAATGGGGCAGCTCCAGCCGCTCCACCCTGTATCCCGGCTTAATGCTGATATTACCGAAAACAACGTTTAGAAGCTGGGTAAATTCATTGGCAGTCGTCTCCACGGCATAACTGACGGTGGCTTGATAAGCGCATGCACCGACCGGCCTGAAGTCCTCGATCCGCCCCACAATTTCATCCCGGATCATCCCGGCCGGGACAAGTTCCTCCGGAAATTCCACTGTCTGCTCCAGACAAATATCCCGCGCTTTACGATGCGCTTCCTTTTCATCTCCCAATAACCGGTATACCACGGAAAAGCGTTCTCCTGAGATCATTACAGCGCCTCCGCTTTGGCATCACTGTGTACCGGCGCGATATACACCTGTGCCAGATCATCTTCGGATATATCGAAACGATGGTCTGTAAACTTGCCTACCTCTTCAATAAGCGCCATCGCATCCAACCGGTACTTGCGCATCAAATAGGCACGGCTGGCACCGTGCATGAAGGTATCCTTCAGGCCGATACGGACAATCTTTTTTGCCAGGCCGGACTCTGCCATTTGTTCAGCGATAATAGTACCCAATCCGCCGAAAACGGAATGGTTTTCCATGGTAATAGCGCCATAACGCGAATAGGCGATAGACTCCAGCACCTCAGGATTATGAAAAGGTTTTAGCGTTGTGACATGCATATGTTGTATCGACAGTCCACGCACTTGCAGCGCCTGTATGGCCCGCATCGCCTCTTCGGTGCATATGCCGGTTGTTAATACCGTAATATCGCTTCCCCTGCTGATCGTCCTCGCCTTGTTGAAGCGCATCGGTTCCCGGGGTGAAAACAAGCGCGGAATTTCTCCCCGCAGCATACGCACATAAACCGGTCCATCAACCTGATGCGCTACATCCAGCACACTTTCCACATCCGTGGCATCGCCGCATTCCAGTATGGTCATGTTCGGCAAGGAGCGCATCACGGAGATATCCTCGATGGCCTGATGTGTTGCGCCTCCGGGTGTCGTTACGCCGGGAAGAAAACCAATCATGCGTACCGGCAAATTTGGATAGGCCACCGAAACAGCAATTTGATCGTAAGCCCTGCGATATATGAAGACAGCAAAAGTATGAATGAATGGGCAGAGCCCCTCCCGGGCCATCCCTCCGGCAAAACTAAGCATGTTTTGTTCAGCTATACCCATGGATAAAAACCGTTCAGGGTATGCGTCACGAAACAGATCAACTTCCGTTGAACTCGTCAGGTCAGCAGAAAGAACGAAGACCTCCGGCCTGTCTTTGGCCCACTTTACCAAATTGCGTGCGTGAACTTTCGATAAAATTTCCATTCGTATCGACCCTTCTTAAATAACTACATATTTTTTAGTATCCCGGCATATCGTGCACGATCTTCCTCCGCAGCAAAACGCACGTAATGCAACTTTGGATAGCGCCCTTTTAAAATGTCGATCCCTTTCCATGGAACGGTATCTGCCAGAACGATCCGTGGTTTGCCATCAGCGGCAGGCCCCGATGCGGACTGGGCCAGCATGTCCGGATCATGGCCATCCACTCTATCCACTCTGGCGCCAAAGGCTGTTAACCGGTCCGCAAAAGGTTCAATCTCCATTACATCACATACGGCGCCGTCACACTGCTGCCCGTTAACATCAACATAAATTCCTATATTATCCAGCTTATAATAGGAGATGGCCTGGAGGGCTTCCCAATTTTGGCCGGAC
This sequence comes from uncultured Peptococcaceae bacterium, assembly GCA_964643075.1. Classification (GTDB taxonomy): domain Bacteria; phylum Bacillota; class Desulfotomaculia; order Desulfotomaculales; family Desulfocucumaceae; genus Desulfocucumis. The sequence goes on along the minus strand of CAZXQO010000024.1, from coordinate 39,830 downwards.
TGCCACTCACCGTCTGACATGAAAACCCATACCTTGCCCGGGTCTCCCCGTAACTTGCGTGCAAAAGCAATACCCGCCGCCTGGCTCAAGCCCTGCCCCAGAGACCCTGTCATAACCTCCATCCCTGGCGAGTGTTCCGCCCCGATCATTTCCACAGTATAGCCATCCACATTAAACTGCCGCAGACCTTCCGGATCCATCCTCCCCACTTCAATTAGCAGCGCGTACAATACCAGCGCATATTGGGACGGTGACAGTATGAACCGGTCATAGCCCGCCCCTTTTGGACCATTAAACCTGGCGCCCGTAAAAGCGCTGGGATTATCCGGACCAGGCACACCGGCGAAGGGCTGAGGCAGAAGAGGATTTTCTGTTGTTCCCAGGTTCATAATGCGTATATACATTGTGGCCAGGATCTCAGCCGCAGAACAGGCCTGGCTTAAATATCCACCATTGTTATTGACTGTATGCTCCAGTACACGGCGACGAACGCCACGGGCAACCCTCTTTACTTCATCCTGCCACTTTGCTTGCAGATTCAACATATTAGTCCAACTCCTTAAAGGTTTTGCTCTCAATAACGAAAAACAACCCCCTTTTTCGCAGGGGGACGCCAGGCACATTTTTACTAAATTTGATTTTATAATACCAGGCACTTCCCGTCAATTTTATTGTAATTCCACGATTTTTCTTTTAACCACTGACCCAAGACAGTATTTAGTTGGTTATAAATAACATATGGATATTATTGACAGTCACAAGATTAAACAGTTATAATTCATACACACCCGTCTTTATAGAAATGCGGTGAGATCTATTGAATATCCATGAATTTATTTGGAATGATGATATAATTTATCACATAGCAAGGCATAACGTAGATCCGGAAGAAGTCGAAGAGGTGTGTTTCGGAAAGCCAATAATCGTTAAAACTAAACAAGCCTCTAAGGGGTTAAACCCTACCTACTATGCCCTGGGAAAACTGAATCAGGCCGATATCTTTTCGTAATGTTCATATACTTCAAGAATAGCCGGGCAATGGTAGTCACTGCCCGAGATATGGGTGAAAACGAACGAAAATATTACCGGAGGCAATACAAAAATGACTAACAAAACCATACCTGATTTTGGCACCTTTCAAGAAGCCAGAGATTTTTGGAATAATAATTCTCTCGCTGATTTTGAAAATGATCTTGAGGAAGCTAAAGAAGTATACTTTACCAGAAAAAAATTAATTATATCTATTGACCTTGAAAAAGAAGACGAAAAGCGCCTTCGTTTGATTGCAAAACAAAAAGGCGTTAAATACTCCGACCTTATTGCCTCATGGGTAAAAGAACGCCTTAATAATGATTAAAAAGGCAGTATTTTTGCAGTCTTTTTAATGTAGTCACAGTACCACCCGTTCAACGGGTGGTACTGTGACTACATTCCCAACGGGTGTGGGATAGGCTGTTCGCACCCATGGGTACCGTCCTCCGTTGCTTGAGACTTTGGCTAGCGAAACCAATTTCTCATTATAGCAAAGGAGGACTTTTTTCATCATGCCTCACGGCACTTCCTGTTCAGTTCTCCCACGCATAGCGTGGGGCTTAATATTTGAGTTAAATTGTGGCGTTATCCCCACCTGGGCGCGGGAGATGCTCCCAAAGTGTTATCCGTTAGCGATGGTACGTTCACCGCTTCTAATTGTCAAATACCTTTTGCTGTCGTAAAATTAACAAAAATCGCAACCACAAATTGATACCCGCCTACCATCAAAATAATACAGGCGCCGGAACAGGAAAGGAGCATTATACCGTGGCTACGTCTTCGATATATACCAGGCACGATATAATCATGCACGACCAGGGCGAAATGCGGAATGTAAGCGCCATGATCGTAAATGAAGTGCCACTCACGCTATACCTCAACGATATGGAACTGGCCACCCTGGTCTGTTCGCCGGCAGGCTACCGGGAACTGGGTGTGGGTTTTCTGGCCACCGAAGGTCTGATTACGAGTTCCTCCGATATACGGGAAATATCCTGCCGGGAAGACGAGGGCCTGCTGTGGATACAGACCAATACCCCGGTCCCACAGGCGGAAAATTTTCTGCGTCGGCAGATTGCCAGCTGCTGCGGCAAGGGACGTGCCCTGCTGTATTTCGTAAACGACGCCCGGCAGCTGCAGCCGGTGGAATCGGATGCCCGGTTTGCCGCTGCCGACATATCGAAACTGATGTCTGCTCTGGATGAAAAATCCGCCACCTTTCGCGCCACCGGCGGCGTGCACAGCGCCGGGCTGGGTAGCGGCAGGGATTTGGCGGTGATGTACGAAGATATCGGCAGGCATAATGCAGTGGACAAGGTACTGGGCCACACCCTCTTGAACCGGCTGAACACCGATGATAAGTGCCTGCTGTTAACCGGGCGCGTTTCCTCAGAAATACTGATCAAGGCCGCCCGCCTGGACATACCGCTGGTGGTGTCCCGGGCTGCCCCAACCATGCTGGCCGTGGAACTGGCCACTGAACTGGGCATAACCCTGGTGGGCTTTGCGCGGGGCCAGAGCCTCAGTATATATAGCCATGGCGAAAGAATAACGTTGTAAAATAAAACATCAACAGTTCGGGGAGGGCATAATATTGATTCCCTTCGTTTTTATAGCAGGCTACTCTAACTCCGGCAAAACTACTGTAGTCGAAAGACTGGTCAGCGCTTTAAAAAATCGCGGCCACAGTGTGGCCGCGATCAAACATGCCGCCCACGGTTATAGCATCGATCCGCCGGGAAAGGATTCCTGGCGGGTATTCCAGGCCGGAGCGGACCGATTGGTTCTGGTTGGCCCGGATTCCTATACAGTACACCACCGCTGCCGCCGGCCCCCCGCTCTACAGGCACTGCTCAGGAAAATACAGGATGTTGATTTAATTCTGATAGAAGGATTCAAATCGGAGCACGGCCCCAAAGTAGAGGTCTATAGAAAGGACCACTCCACCGGCAGGCTTCCCCGGAGCAGCCAGATTATAGCAGTGGTATCAGATGCTCCCATGAATGAGCAGATTCCCTGCTTTTCCTTCGAGCAAACGGAGGAACTGACAGATTTTATTGTTGCCAGATTCTTAACGCCCGGAAAAGTTACATAAGCTTGACATATTATAATGACGGCTATAGAATTATGACGATAGTATGCTTTTTTACAGCAACTGAATAAAGTGAGCTCCGAGCTTTTCTGCCCTAAAACCGTTTGGTCATGGCAAAAAGCCGTTAGGGTAAATCTGGAAACGGATTTGCCTCCCGTGGTTGAAAAGGAGCGCGGAACCAGCTTTTAACAAGGCCTGATAATTATAAGGCCCTGTTTTTAGTTTTTATTTTAGGTTCCCCGTATTAAAACCTCCAGCCCCGGGCTGGAGGTTTTTCATTCGCCTTTCCGGCTGCAATGATTACCAGTGATGCAATTCTTTAGTTAATTACCTGATAATTAAAGATTCCGGTATAAGTTACTCTCATTATTACATTACAAGGAGTGAATGAAGTGGAAACGGTTAAACTCACCATTAACGGCATAGCCGTGGAAGTGACGGCGGGAACCACCGTGCTGGACGCCGCCGATCAGGCCGGGGTTAACATCCCCAGGCTATGCCACGAGCCGGACCTAAGCCCCCTGGGGGCCTGCCGGCTGTGCGTGGTGGAAATTGAAGGCATGCGCAACCTGCCCGCCTCCTGCGTCACCACCGTATCACCGAACATGGTGGTACATACCCATTCCCCGGCGGTGGTGGAAGCCAGGCAGACCATACTGGAACTGCTGCTGGCCAATCACCCCCAGGACTGCCTCACCTGTGAAAAAATGGGCAATTGCAAACTGGCCTCATACTGCTACGAATACGGTGTAAAGCAGAGCGCTTTCCCGGGGGACAGGCACAATTACCCGGTGGAAGACAGCAATCCATTTATCGTCCGGGACATGAACAAATGCATTCTGTGCGGTAAATGTGTGCGGGCCTGCGCCGAAATCACCGGCAAAAATAATCTGGACTACGCCTACCGCGGTTTCAACAGTAAAGTGACTACTTTCTACGATGTGCCCTTTGTAGAGTCGGACTGTGTGTTCTGCGGCGCTTGTGTTTCCGTCTGCCCCACCGGAGCGCTGACGGAAAAGCAAATCCAGGGCAAGGCCCGCCATTTTGAGTTCACAAAAGTAAAAACCACCTGCCCGTTCTGCGGCACAGGCTGCAATTTCGACCTTAACGTCAAGGATGGGAAAGTAATGGCCGTCACCACCGGGTTGGACAATGTGGTAAACGGTCGCGCCCTCTGTATCAAAGGCCGCTTCGGCTGGGATTTCATATACAGCGACCGGCGGCTGACCACTCCTCTAATCAAAGGGGAGGATGGATTTGTCCAGGTCTCCTGGGACGAAGCCCTGGACCTGATCGCCACCCGCCTGCAGGGCATCAAGGATAAGTATGGCGGTGATTCCTTCGCCGCTTTGAGCTCGGCCAGGTGCACCAATGAAGAAAACTATCTGCTGCAAAAATTTACGAGGGAGGTGATGGGCACAAACAACGTTGATCACTGTGCCCGTACCTGACACGCTCCCACAGTAGCCGGTCTGGCTACTTCCTTCGGGAGCGGCGCAATGACCAATTCCATAGGGGAAATCGACCATGCAGAATTGATGCTATTAGTCGGCACCAACACCACGGAGGCCCACCCCATCGTAGGCTATAAAATGAGACAGGCGGCACGCAAGGGGGCCAAATTGATTGTAGTGGACCCCAGGCGCATTGAGCTGGCGGAAGAAGCTGATTACTGGCTGCGCATCCAGCCCGGCACCGACATACCCCTGCTTAACGGCCTGATGCATATAATTATCAAGGAAAACCTGCAGAATAGCACATTTATTGATGAAAGAACCGAAAATTACGCGGCTCTGAAAGAAACGGTGGAGAAATACACCCCGGACTACGTATCCCGCCTCACAGGGGTGCCGGAAGAGGATCTTTATGCAGTAGCCCGGCTTTACGCCACCACGGATAAAGCCATGACATTCTACACCCTGGGTATAACGGAACACGTATGCGGGACAAATAACGTTATGAGCGTAGCCAACCTGGCCATGCTCACCGGGCACATGGGCCGCCCCGGCACCGGGGTCAACCCTATCCGGGGCCAGAACAATGTGCAGGGCGCCTGCGACATGGGGGCGCTGCCCAATGTCTTTCCCGGCTACCAGAAGGTCATTGACCCCGCCGTCAGGGAAAAGTTTGAAAAGGCCTGGGGTGCTCCTCTTTCAGGAGAAATGGGATTGACGATTCCCGAAATGTTTGACAAGGCACATGCAGGTGACCTTAAGGCCATGTATATACTGGGTGAAAACCCGGTGCTCACGGACCCCAACAGCAACCATATCCGCGCCGGACTGGATAAACTGGAGTTCCTGGTGGTACAGGAACTATTCCTGACGGAAACGGCGGAATACGCTGATGTCATACTCCCGGCGGCCAGCTTCGCGGAAACAGACGGCACCTTCACCAACACCGAACGCCGGGTACAGCGGGTACGCAAGGCCATCGAGCCCCTGCCGGGACTGGCCAACTGGCAGGCAATCATAGACTTGAACACCAGAATGGGTTACCCCATGAATTATCGCAACCCGGAAGAAATATTCGCGGAAATGGCATCCCTGACACCGTCCTATGCTGGCATCAGCTATGCCAGGCTGGAAAGCGGCAGTATTCAGTGGCCCTGCCCCACCAGCGACCATCCGGGCACGCCATACCTGCACGCCCAGTCGTTCACCAGGGGCAAAGGACTGTTTCAGGCCATTGAGCACATACCCCCGGCGGAAATGCCGGATCAGGAATATCCTTTCCTGCTGTCCACCGGAAGGATACTATATCACTATAATGTCACCACACCGTATTCCGCCGCCATCCAGAGCATGTGGTCGGAAGAGTACGCCGAGGTCAATCCTGAGGACGCCGCCCGGCTGGGCCTGGATTACGGGGACCAGGTGAAGGTATACTCAAGGAGAGGCGAACTGTTGACCAAAATTCAGGTTACAGACCGGGTGCCCCCGGGAGTTATATGGATGTCCTTCCACTACAAGGACAGCCCCACAAACGCCATAACCAGTGATGCCATTGATCCCATCACCAAAACCGGCGAGTACAAGGTATGTGCTGTGAAGGTTGAAAAAGTATAGGGCCATTATATATCAACTATTGTGCCGGGCTTCCCGAAGAAAATCGTGAAGCCCGGCAACGGCAAGGAGGCCGTAAACATGCGCAAGGTGCCCGTAACAGAAGCGGTGGGCATGGTGCTGGGGCATGACATTACCAGAATTATTCCCGGCCGGGAGAAAGGCCGCGCCTTCCAGAGAGGACACCTCATCGGCCCCGGGGACATACAAAAATTGCTGGACTTGGGCAAGGAACACATATATGTCTGGGAGCCGGAGGACGGCCTGGTGCATGAAGATGAGGCAGCCCTGCGCCTGGCTCGGCGCGCTGCCGGGCAGGGCCTGGCACTGGATATGCCATGCCAGGGCAAAGTTTCCCTGACGGCCACCCATGACGGCCTGCTCAAAGTGGAAGTCAGCCGTCTCAATGCGGTGAACAGCGTAGAAGACATTTGTTTTTCCACCCTGCACAACAACCGGGTAACTGCCAAAAGTCAGGTGGTGGCGGGAACCAGGGTGATACCACTGGCCATCCGCCAGAACCTCCTGGAAGAAGCGGAAGAACTGTGCGGCAGCCCGGGTCCCCTCATTTACGTTAAGCCCTTCAGGCCTCTCTGGGTAGGACTGATCACCACCGGCAGCGAGGTATACACCGGCCGCATTCAGGACGGCTCCTGCAGTTTAGTGCGCAGTAAAACCACTCCCTACGGGGGCAGAATGACTGGTCAGTCCATAGTTCCTGACGATCCGGATATCATCGCGCAGGAAATCCGCCGCTTCATAGCGGAGGGCGCGGAACTGGTACTGATCAGCGGCGGCATGTCCGTGGACCCCGACGACGTTACACCGCTGGGCATCAGGGCCGCCGGGGCCGAAACGGTTTTTTACGGAGCGCCGGTGCTGCCGGGCTCCATGTTCATGCTGGCCTATATTGGGCATGTGCCGGTCTGCGGGCTGCCCGGCTGCATCATGTTCAACCGGACAACCATACTGGATTTGCTGCTGCCCCGTATTTTTGCCGGGGAGCGGATAAGCCGCAGTGAAGTGGTAGCCCTCGGACACGGGGGCCTTTGCGAGGAATGCAGCGTATGCCGCTTCCCTGCCTGCTCATTTGGAAAAGCAACATTAATTTAAACCGGGGGGCAGAATTTTTGTTAACCAATGTCATTGTAGAAGAGGCCAGGGATCTACTTCTTGATGTAATAATGCCCCTGCCTGCCGAAACAGTCCCGCTGCTACAGTCCCTGAGCAGGGTAACAGCATTAGATATAACGGCAGACAATGATCTACCCGACTGCCCCCGGTCGGCGGTGGACGGTTTTGCAGTTCATGAAGCTGATTTGATAGGTAGGACAGGCCTTACCATACTGGAGCGGCTCAAGCCTGGTGAAATCCCATCCGCAGCGCTTACCCCCGGCAAAACCATAGGGGTTGCCACAGGCGGTCCGCTGCCACAGGGCGCGGCGGCTGTGCTGCCCTGGGAAGCAACCAGCACTGAAAATAATAAGCTTTCCTTTGACAGGGAAATTAGGCCGGGAACAAACATCAAGCCCCAGGGCGAGGACTTTAAAAAAGGGGATACGCTTACACGCCGGGGCTCAAGAATCAGCCCCGGGGGTGTAGGCCTCCTGGCAGCCTTCGGGCACAGCAGCATAGAGGTCTACCGCCGCCCCCGGGTGGCTATTGCATGCCTGGGTTCTGAAATAATCCCCCACGACAGGTCTCCCCTGGAAGGACAGGTGCGGGACAGCAACGGCCCGTTGCTGAAATCACTGGTACAACAGGACGGCGGGCAGGTCACAGGCCTATTGTACATTAGCGGGAACCAAAACGATAGTATAAAAGAGGTTCTGCACGATTCATTTAGACGGTCGGATTTAGTGCTGACCGTGGGCGGGGCAGCTTCCGGAGAATATGATCAGGCCCTTGCGCTGCTGCGGGAAGCAGGGGCAAGGATGCTCTTCTGGGGAATCCGGGCCAAACCCGGCAGCCACAGCGGCGGTGGAATCCTCCGCTCAACGGCGGTAATATCTCTTTCCGGAAATCCATCCGCCTGTGTCACGGGCTATCACCTGCTGGCGGCACCGGTGCTCCAGGCTATGCAGGGTTCAAGCCCCGGCCCCGTGGTCATCACTGCCACCTGCAAAAATTCCTTTGCCAAAGGAGGAGATACCCGGCGTTTTTTGCGGGGCTATCTGGAGTGCGGCACAGAGGGCCGGCAGGTAACTATTCTGCCCGGCCAGAAATCAAGCATGATAAAAGCACTGGCCGGCTATAACGCCCTGATTGAAATACCGGCCGGCCACCCGCCGGTACGGGAAGGTGACAAGGTAACGGTTTACCCGGTAAATAGCTGAACATACAATAACAGCGCACAAAAGCGCCCTGGGGAAGGGTGCTTTTATTTATATAAGTTAATAAGTTGGGTGCCAGGCACCCAACTTATTAACTTATTCATTATTCAGAAATCTATGCAGGGAGCGGCGCCATCAGAGATATCAAGGGATTGGAGTTCTGCAATCAGCACAACAATGCCAGCAGGATGGTTTAGCAAAGTGATACTAAATGATTTCCCATTTAACTCTGATGGTATAAAATATCAATAACAGCTAAGTATAGAACTTGGTTATCAAGTATAAGGGAGGAACTGCTGTGGAGAAAAGTGATAAGCTGCAACTCCTGCTGATGATGCTTTTAATCCGGCGTTTTGAAGAAAAACTGGTTGACTTGAGCAAAGAGTCCGAAAAGCTAAACGGGATGATGATAGTTAGCATCGGTCAAGAGGCAGTGGCTGCAGGTGTTGGGGCCGCTCTATTGCCGGAGGACGTCATTATCAGCAATCACCGCAGCCACGGCCATTTGCTGGCCAAGGGCGCAGAGCCGGATTTAATTATGGCTGAGATATTCGGCCGGCGTACCGGCTATAACAAGGGTAAAAGCGGTACCCTGCACATCGCCGCACCGGAAGTAAATGCCCTGTGCACAACAACTGTGGTAGGCGGGGGAATCCCAATTGCGGCGGGGACTGCGTTTGCCGCGCAGTACATGCAAAAGGATTTTGTCACGGTGTGCTTTTTCGGTAATGGAGCTTCAGACGAGGGCAGCTTCCATGAAGCTTTAAATCTGGCCTCATTATGGAACCTACCGGTTATCTTTATCTGTGAAAACAATGTTTACTCCGGCGCCCAGCGCCTGGAAGAACATACCAGGGTTAAAAATATTGCGGACAGGTCTGCTGCCTACGCCATGCCCGGGGAAATTGTTGACGGCAATAATGCCCAGGCGGTTTATGAGGCAGCAAAAAAAGCCAGGGAAAAATGCCTGTCCGGGGCCGGTCCGGTTTTGCTTGAGTGCAAAACCTATCGCTGGGGTGGCCACGGCACCATCGATGAACAGCTGTACCAGCCAAAGGAAGAAATTGCCCGCTGGAAAGAGCGGTGCCCCATAACAGCTTTAAAGGCAGAATTGCTGCAGGAAGGTGCCCTGACTAAGCAGGCTTATCAGCAGGTGGAAAACGAGATTGAGCAAATAGTACAGCGGGCTGTGCAGTTTGCCGAGGAAAGCCCATGGCCGGAACCGGCTGAAGCTTTGGAAGATGTTTTTGTTTAAGACTTTGGGGGAGGTATAAAAATGCAGAAACTCACCCTGGGCCAGGCTATTAATCAGGCCCTGCGCGAAGAAATGAGCCGCGATGCCAGCGTTTTTATAGCCGGGGAAGGTGTAGGCGTTGGTATTCATAGTGATCCACGCATGGCTACCCACGGGCTGCTGAAAGAATTCGGCCCCCACAGGGTCAAGGACACCCCGGTTTCGGAGGCTGCTATTGCCGGTTTGGCTGTCGGCGCGTCCGTAATGGGGCTTCGGCCCGTAGTGGAAATTATGTTCAACCCTTTCTTTACTATTGCCGCCGACCAGATTGTCAACCATGCGGCCAAGCTTCGTTATTTATCCGGCGGGAAAAGCAATTTTCCCCTAGTTGTACGAATTAAAACCGGGGCGGGTATAGGAGCAGGCTGCCAGCATTCGCACAACCTGGAGGCTTGGGTCGCTCACTCTCCGGGCTTAAAAGTGATTATGCCGGGAACACCGGCTGATGCCAAGGGCTTGTTAAAATCGGCCATTCGCGATGAAAATCCGGTTATTTTTATTGAAGATATGATTTTAAACTTTGTACCCGGCCCTGTACCAGAAGGTGACTATACAATTCCTATTGGTGCGGCGGATATTAAAAAGCCGGGCACTGATGTGACCGTGGTTACCTGGTCTAAAATGCTGGGGGCCGCTTTTAAAGCGGCCGGGCAACTGGAGCAGGAGGGTATCAGCGTAGAAATAGTGGATTTAAGGACACTGGTGCCCTTAGATGAAGAGGCTATATTAAAGTCGGTCAGAAAAACCGGCCGCCTGGTAGTGCTGCATGAGGCCACTCGAACCGGCGGGTTTGGTGGGGAAATTGCCGCGCTGGTAGCAGAAAAAGCTTTTGATGCGCTAAAAGCCCCGGTTAAACGTGTAGCCGCTCCTGATATACCGGTACCTTTTAGCAAGCCTTTAGAAGATTTTTATATTCCCAATGAAAAGAATTTAATTGATGCAATTAAAGGCATTTTTAAGTGATTTACCAAACTGGCAATGATAATAAAGGCCGCTGACTACTCGTTTCCAGTCTACCCACCCAGCGCTGCGCCCGCTGTTCTTCAACACGGTTGCTACGGCTAAAGCTAATCGGCTTTCTGCTGCGCCATCACCTTGCTGTGCGAAGGCAGTATGGCACTGGTCAGCAAAGTGAAAATGGAAATAGCGAATACCAGAATAAAGATCGAGTGCAGACTTTGGGCCATTCCAATCCGCAGCTGTTCAAGGACGCTTGCCGGAATGTTCGTACCCGCCCCTGACATTAAGGCATTGCTGATATCCTCGCCCTGCCATCCGCCCTGGACATGACTTTGCACGTAGTTGTTCAAAGCATTGTTAAACACCGTGCCGAAAATGGCTATGCCCACCGTTTGCCCAAGTGATCGCATAAATGTGTTTGAGGCCGTGGCCGCACCGCGCAAATTCCAACCAACGGCAGACTGAATCAACACAGTTAAAGGCGTCATGGAACACCCCATGCCAAAGCCGATGACGATCATCACACCGACAATATACCAATAAGGGGAGCCTGTATGAACAAGCACCAACCAGGCCGATCCCGCCGCTATCAGCACCGCGCCGAATACAGCCGTTGTTTTGGAACCAATTTTGTACATGAACCGCCCCGCCAAAGTTGACGCCAGCGGCCAGGCGAACGACATCGGCATCAACGTTAGTCCCGAGTTGGTGGCGCTGTGACCAAGCAACGTCTGAATCCAGATCGGCAAATACACATTGACACCGATCAGCACGAAGCTGGCCACAAAGCAAACGACATTGGATACGGCAATTACCGGTATTATAAACAGTGATAGCGGGAGCATCGGTTCCTTCGTCCTGGCTTCCACAAGAAGAAATAAAACCAGAAACAAGACGGCTACGGCAAACAATGAGATGATCCCGGCTGAATTCCAGGCATACGACTCACCCCCGTTGAGCAGCGCGTAGAGAAACGAGCCTATTGAAACGGTAAACAACGCCGCCCCCCAATAATCGATGCTTTTTTTCGTTTTTGCTACCTGCGTTTCATGTAGAAAGCCGAGCACCAGCAAAATGGAGACGATCCCAATCGGTACGTTAATATAAAAAATCCAACGCCATGAGATGTGATCGACAAACAGTCCTCCTGCCAAAGGGCCGAGCAGACCAGCAATGCCCCAAACCGAGCTGAATACCCCCTGCATCTTTGCGCGCTCTTCCCCTGGATACAAATCGCCGATAATCGTGAAAGTCAGCGGCATCACGGCGCCGGCGCCGAGTCCTTGAAAAGCCCGGAACCAAATTAGCTGAAGCATCGTCTGTGCCGCCCCGGACAGCATTGAACCAATGACGAAAAGCGCAACGCCGAAGTTAAAAACGATCTTTCTTCCGAAAAGGTCGGCAAGTTTGCCGTAAATCGGTGTGGTTACGGATGTCGTAAGAAGATAAATAGCGAAAACCCAACTAATCATCTTCAAGCCGCTCAGTTGTTTTACAATGTGTGGCATAGCGTTAGTAACAATGGTCGTATCAATGGCTACGAGTAAAATCGATACCATCATGGCGACAGTGACCATTTGGCGTTGCGTTGTTTTCTCCATATGCTGCAGTTCCCCCCAAATATATCAGATAAATATCTGTAACGATATTAACAATGCGCCGTCAACAGTTTAATTTTATCCGCCCGCACGCTTCTTCATTTTATCGTTGACGGATCAAGCCGGAGTTAAGTTATGGCATCGGTTAAAAAGCCGGTCGAAACATAAAAACGCCTTTTGGAATCGGGCACAAAACTGGACCCAAACCGAAGGGCGTCCTTACGATGAGTATGGCTAACTCCTCTTTTGGCATGCAAGATATGGATAACCGGAAGCTCGTACCACACTTTTTTCTTAGGTTATGTATAAAGGATGTGGCTTAATCAATAACCAGATTGCTTCCATTTAACGAAAAGTTTAAATAGTTACGAAATGAATCGCATTACCATTTTATTTAATGGGCTTTTTGGCTGCCATTATTAATTATTCCTTTACCCTTTTTTATTTATAGTAATTGAGATCTTTGCATAATTAGTCCCTCCTATAGGGTTACTAATGTACCCATCATGCAAATGATCCGTTAGAATTTCAGCTATTTGTTCTTGTTCAGAAATGTTCTCCGGGGCTAAGCCACGGTTCTGGTCATATATCTCAAATAGATAGTTATTATCTGGTGTATAACGGATAGCAAATTGGTGTCCCTTGAATGATTCATAATCGTATTCTTCAGTATCGCTCCTCATATCTGCACCCAGAACTACTATTCCGTAAAATGGTTCATTCATAGAAAAGAATGGTTCCAGTGCTCCGTCTATCATTTTATATAATTTTTCCTTCGTTAATTCTTCATACTTTCCTTCAGTTGCTACTTCTATAATGCCTTTTTGATCAGGATGCCAGTCATCATCAACATATTCCTTAAAAGAATCAAACTCATCTTCTACATTACCTTTTGTTAATCCATCCAGCCAATCTGAAGTAAGCTTACCCCTAAAATAATCAATAAACGCAAATGTTATTTCCCTTGAATCATATTCGCTAAAATGATAGATTACAGCATCCAATAATTGCTTTAGTAATTCTATTTTTTCAATTATTTGCTGATCTACACCTAAATCACCATTATCTGGTGCAATCAGTCTTGTTAACCAGGCAGCGCTCAGAGAATTGCATAATCCTGCTATTTTTTTTGATTTAAGATACTCGAAAAGTTCTTCCGGTTTCCATCCTATCATCTGTACAGGGCCTAACATATTACTGCTTATTTCTTGAAGCTGGGAACATGAAGATGCTTCTCCACATGAATGAACTTCCCTATTTGGGGTCATATCCCTTGGAGAACTAAAACTGGCTGCTCTATTTCCCATCCTGTCCGCTTCCCTCTCCAACCCGCCATCATCATTTATAGGTATACCATTGTGTTGGGTGGTAGCTTTTACACGTCCTTGCCTTTGCTGCACGATATGCCAGGCCTCGTGCGGCAGATGCTGTTCCTGTCCCTCTCCCTCTCCCAGATGAATTTCGCTCCCCTGGGCATACGCCAAAGCATTAAACGCTTTAGGCCTACTGGAATTATATCGCACATTGACGTCCGATAAATCAATTCCTGATAGGCTCTCAATCCCTGATTTTAAATTATCCGGCATTCCAGTCCTATTTCCTTTTTTCTTATACTGTCTTGCATCTTTTGAAGCTTCATTTTGAAGCTCTCTTTGAGGCTGCAGATACATTTTCATAAGTTGTTCTACAGCCCTGTTACCGATGGTTTTCTGCAATTGCAATATTTTTGCATGAGTGTATGGTAACTGTGAATATGGAGTTTCTGAAGATGCCTTCGATATTGTTTGACTCTTTTGTTCTGTAGAGGTGTTTACAGATTTATTTGAATTATTATGGTGGTAAGAGTTCATGGACTGCTCCTTTCGAATCCCTATAATACGAATTTAGCCAGCCGTGTTAACATTTGTAGTGTTTTTGCTGTTTGTCATAAAGTTCATTCTATCGTTAACTTATATCAAACTTTATTCCAATCCAACAGCATGATATCCGTCTTTATCTTATATACAGGCTATTAACAGGGACTCTCAGCGGCTGATTTAAGCCACACCAAATTAATTTCCATTGTTGTGGTATAATATCTTGGTCATACACCTGGTTGTTTATAGATTACCTCAAGGCAATGCCTAACTTAATTTATCTCATTGGCCCAACCATTCTATTTATTCAACCATAATCTCTTCATCTATTGGTTGTAATCATATGAATAATGTAAAGATGGTGTTGACAACTTTCTTTTTCAAATGACACCTTTGTTTCGTAAATAATACAATTGTTTAGTTACAATTCCATAAGTATACTTAACATTTTGCTGGGATTATTTAAAAATGCCTTTGTAATTTGATAATTTTCTGCTTCCTCATATTTTACAATTTCAATACTCTCTTTTAGCTGATAAATAGTTGAATCTGGATATGCCATTATAATTGGTGAATGAGTTGCAATAATAAATTGTGATTCTTCGTTAACCAAGCTGTGCATCCTGGAAATCATAGCCATTTGTCGTGAAGGTGATAATGCTGCTTCTGGCTCATCTAAAATATATAATCCTTTTCCCGAAAAGCGATTCATGAAAATTGCAAAAAATGATTCACCATGTGATTGTGAATGTAATGAAATCCCCCCATAGGAATCTATAATTCTTGGACTGCTCACGGGATCTTTATCAAGTTCCTCAATATTTGATGCAAAATTATAAAAACTTTCGGCCCGTAAAAAAAAACCATCTCTAGGTTTTTTAATACCTTTAATAAGCTTAATGTATTTAAATAAATCAGAGTGAGAATCTTTAGATGAAAAAGTAAAATTTTTTGTTCCACCTTCTGGATTAAAACCACTTGCAATTGCTTCTAAAATAGTTGATTTACCTGTTCCATTCTCACCGACAAAAAAAGTGACTTTAGGATGAAACTTTAATGTTGACAAATCTCTAATTGTGGATAAACAAAATGGATAATCAGAGTAGGAAATAATTTTTTCTCTATACAATTGTATGCTACGTAAATACTGATTAGTTTCCATTAATCTCATGTCCAGTCCTAAAAATTAATCTATATTCGCTCATTTGATAAAGATGCCAAAGGTTCAAACGATCAGTTGTTCCGCTAATTAAAATTCTTCCGTTATTTCTTTTCTGGAGGTTACTCTCACTGATATTTCCTACCAGCTTCTGAATATCGGCCATGTCCTTTATCAAAATTTTTTTCATATTGTAAACTTACCTCACATACTGTCAAATCCTTATTATCCTTCGACCAATGACTTTAATAATCCTTTCTAACAAAAACGGCGTTTATTTTTAAAAAAACAGGCTAAACATCTTCTTTTGGGTTACCCGTTACTTGTTATACGGTTCACCGTAACACATTGCAAATACAAGAAGTTATCTTGTGCTTTGTTAAATCAGCTTTGGCATTTAGCTATTCACCCATAAATGGATAATTTGTAGTTGTCAATTATACTGTATTACTTTCGCTTTCGCTATATATATTCTCTACTTATTGTTATATAAAATGACATTCCATTTCCTTTTATATTTTAGAAGACAAATGATACATAATCATTTCTAAGCAATTAGTATTATTACTTAATATGTCCATTGTGCCGTGAAAATACCTCCAAGTTTCATTTCACGCCAGATAAACTTCCATTATAGACAGCTTAAACGGTTATGGATAATGGAAAGGGGGAAACTTTAAAGGTTGCTACGAGTTGTCCTTTTCTAATGCTTCTTTCAATAGGCTAATCCCTTTCTTGTGAATTGCGAAAACTTCATTATGCATGCTTTCATAAAAGTCAATACTTGCCTTTTGTCGCCATTGAGCAATTCTCATTGCTTTATTCGTAAAGAAGGTATCGTATATATGCTTTAGCTTCCAATTGTATTCCTTAAAAAAAGATGGCTTATACTTATCCTCCGATTCACCATTGAGGACAACACCATTTTCATCAACGAAATACAATGGACTAGATACTATCCCTGTATATGCAAGAGTTCTTGCTATGCCAATTGCTCCAGATACATCAAGCTTGTCTGCATCAAATAGAATCTTTCCTTCAATGCTTTCAGGTGGGTGGTTATTTCTAAAGCGATGAGTTTCTATGCAAGCCTTTACATGAGTAGCTTTACCCTCGGCCCAGCCAATCCCCAATAAATAGTTATAGGCCATATTCGCCCCGACAATTGCATGATCACATTCTGGATTTTTAAATTGGCTATCACGTCCGATATCATGTAACAATGACGATGCTATCAAGACATCCATATTTACAATAAACTCGCTTGCTAAATCTAGAGCAAAATACAGAACACGGTAGATATGCTGACTATCATGAGCGCCGTCATTCATGCAAGAATGCATATATTTTTCTATTTTCGAGTACATTTCTTTATTCATTCTATTGCACCCCCTAACAAATTATCATCAGGGTTAAGGTAACCATTAAGTAAATCGCCTTATGCGTTAAGTCGAACTTCTAGTTATAGACAAACCCAGTAAGAGATCCCAACCCTGCCAAGCTGAGCAAAAAAAGCAGCATCCTGCTGATGCTGCCTTACGTAGTCATATGTTTAATTCTGCATAATATGCTAAATTCCTTCTATTTCTCACACATCCTTGGCCAACCTAACTCACGGTATCCACTCTGACCGACCGGAAATATACCGAGCAACTGGAGGTCAGTAGTGTGCTAGGCCCAACGAACGGAAAGGGTTTCGGCCAGGGCACAGAGGTCGGTGATATAGTTCATTTTAGCGAGGAGATTCTTGAGAGGGAAAAAGCAACAATTGCCAAAAAGGTTTCAGTGCATAAATAAAGAGATTGCTTCGATATACACCAGGATAAGTAAAGGGACATCCCGAACTCATGGAATAACTTTAACCTGTTTGATGAGTTATGAGACAATGTGGTAAGACAAGGTGTACGGGCCATATAATATAAACAAAGAAGAAATGTTCAATACAACCCATTTTACCCTGGATTATACGGTAACCCCTAGTAGATTCCCGTACTAAGGAGATCCGGCTTCTGTCCCGTCGGGGCAATACCAACGGGGGTTTTGTGGAAAAGTCGGAGGAGTGCGGTTCAATGGGGTGGGCAGTCGCTGACAACCCACTCCACCGCCCAGGGAACCCGTAGCAGAATCACGGGTCACACCCCTGACGCTGAATTTTCCGCTGCTCCGGCGTAAGCGCATTTGTACCGATAGCTATACCGCAGATGAGATAGTAGAATATTTCATGGAAAATTCGGTCGATGTAACAACTAAGGGTGACATATTTATTGAGGGCCTGTAAGAGATTAACTACGTTGAAAGTTTAGGAAAATATACCCTATTTTTGCTTAGGCTTGGCCCAGTCAATTAAAAATGTTTCGATGTACCATTTCAACACAAAGCCGAAACGCCACCAAACTAATCTTTGTACTCTTCTGTTTCTAAACGTGTATAAAAGTCGTGCTACCATTAGTCGCCTTTTTAAACATTTGCCCATCGGGTCCACTAGTATTCTATTCTTAAAATCAGAAAATGAAAAATCATCTTTTCTAAAAGCTTCTTTGATTGCTTCTGCGGCTATTTTCCCATATCCAAGGGCAAAAGAAATTCCTTCTCCGTAAGTGGGATCAACACCGGCGGCATCTCCCACCAGAAGTACACGGGGGACGGAAAAAGTATTTCGGGGATTGAAATACCTTATAGTATGACCGTCTAAAGGATAATCTTCAAGAACCACATTCTCGCGGGACAATTCTTTGGTTAGTATATCTTTGATATTTTTTTTTTGACTTACAGGGTGTTATACGCGAATTATAAATACCTCTTGTACATGCCAAATTGCCATCATCCAAAGAAGGGAACCGCCAAACATAACCCTGTACATCTTTTGCAATTATCGAAAAATCAAAAATTGCACTGCCAGGATCAAAGCTTGGAAGTTTTTTGTACTTTTCATGGTTTATAAAAACCTCTAGAGCTATAGACTGGCTGGGGGGTCGTCCGTTAATCACTGATCGCCTAACAACACTGTTTGCTCCATCAGCCCCCACTACCATAAGAGAGACATAGTCTCCTTGATCTGTTTCTAACTTAACGCTTTTCTCACTTGGTATAATATTAAAGACTCGGGTGTTTTCTACTACTCTGATTCCAAGTTTTTTTGCTTCCGTAACTAACCAATTATCAAAATCCTCTCGTCTGACAACCATAAAACTCTCGGGGAACCTTTTAATACATATTCCTTTTCCCTCAAAAAGAAAATGTGCTTCTTTAACTTCGACATGAGGAATTCTAGAACAGTCAAGTCCCAAGCTTTCTAGAATATATTCCCCATCTTTCAATACACCGCCGGCACACAATTTTGGCCGGGGATGCTGCTTACACTCCAAGACCACAGTTCGTCTTGCAAGTTCCGGAGCAATCCTTGCTAAATTTAGCGCTGTTGATATTCCTGCAGGACCAGAACCAACGATAATAATGTCACTTTTCACTACGGCTATATCTTTAGTATCCTTACTTAGCAGCTGTGCCACCCCGTTTTCTATAAAAAACTTAAGCGGAATTTCTCTATTTATCTTTTAACGCAATTAATATAATAATTATGTAGACCTTCCCCATGCCTTAAAGGTATCAGTGAAAACATAACTACAGGTTGCACTTCCAGGGTTCACCCCATTGTTCACCAAACGCAATCTGTTCCAAGTTTTTACGGGGACGGGGGTCCCTCTCCTGTGCCGGATAACCCAGGGGTGTCAGCGCAATAATCCTGAACTCCCCGGGCACTCCCAGAATCTCATGCATTTTTTCCTCATCGCAAGACCCCTGCCAACAGGTAGCCAGCCCCTGGTCCGTTGCGGCAAGCACCAGATGCTCCATGGCCAGCCCGGCATCAAGCATATAGAAGTCCTTGTTAAACCAGTGCCCGGACTCTGCCGGATTCGCACATAGTACAATGATTATCGGCGCCTGGAGCAGCGCTTTCACGCCCGGATTATGGGGAGAATAGGTACTGGTAATAGCTGTACGTTTTTCCTCGCTGATAATTATCATGAAGCGCCAGCACTGCAGGTTTCTCCATGACGGAGCCTGCCGGGCCGCCTCCAGCATAACGGCAATTTTTTCAGGTTCTACCGGGTCCGGTTTGTAAGCCCTGATGCTGCGGCGCTTTTTAACTACCTCGCTAAATTCCATAATATTGGCTCCTCTCATTTTGAGATGAAAATTCATTCCAGTTGCTTATCTTCCCTGAATGTAGTGCCGCATGATTTCTTCCCAATCCTTTCCCCTTGAGGCATATTATAATATCCGTCTGAAATTTGTCCAGAAGGATTTGTCGCAGCCCCATGGAAATACAAAAGGAAAGGAGGTCTGATAATACCAAAAAGTATATTAACCCGGAAATTACATACAATGAGGTTACTTTATATTTACTATGAACGGAGGAATACTGTGAAAACTCTGGTTATAATGGCTCACCCCAACCCGGCCAGCTTTAACGCCGCCATAATGGGAGTGGTAAAGGAAGAACTGGGGAAAAAAGGAGCGGAGATAAAAGTAAAGGATCTCTACGCCATGAACTGGAATCCGGTACTGGGCGCCTCCGATTTTCAGCAAATGCTGGCCGGTAAAATGCCGGAGGATATTGCCCGGGAGCAGGCCGACATTTCCTGGGCTGAGGAATTGATTCTGATCTCCCCGGTATGGTGGTTCTCCATCCCGGCCATGCTGAAAGGTTATATCGACCGGGTCTTCAGCCTGGGATTTGCGTACGAGTATACACAAACCGGCCCCAGAGGACTTTTGACAGGCAAAAAGGTCAAAGTAATCACCACCTCCGGGGCGGACGAAAACGAAGACAGAAAAACCGGCATGACCGAAAGCATCAACAAAACCGTGGTCAACGGCATATTCGGCTTTTGCGGCTTTGACAAGATGGAATACATAAACTGCTTCGGAGTACCTTTTGTAACGGACCAGGACCGTCAGAAGATGCTGGATGAAATAAGGAAGTTTGTAAATAAGAGGTGACGGGAGATGCTGATAATTGACCGTTTTGAGGGAGATTGGGCTGTAATGGAACTGGGCCGGAAAGTATTTAATATTCCCAGGCTGCTTCTGCCCGCTGAAGCCAAAGAGGGAGACGTTATTAATATTGATACTTCCATAGACAGAGAGGTAACCGGACGGCTTCAAGAATCCGCCGGAAAACTCGCAGACAGCTTATTCGAAGAGTGAGGAGAAAAATATGGCCAGGAAACGCCTTCTATTCTTTCTAATTGTTGCAGTACTTTTCTTTACAGCTGGCTGCGCATCCCTGAACGCGACGGATGAACATAAAGGCGCGCTGCAGCCCACCACCCCGGAGACCGGTGTACTGAAAGTACATTTCATTGATGTAGGGCAGGCCGACTGCATACTGGCGCAACTGCCCGGCGGTCAAAACATGCTGGTGGACGCCGGCAATAATGACGACGGTAACACTGTGGTAAATTACCTTCAAAGCGCCGGCGTCAAAAAAATAGACTATCTTGTGGGCACCCACCCCCATGAGGACCACATCGGCGGACTGGACACGGTAATAAACAATTTCGATATAGGCAAAGTATATATGCCCCGGGTAACCCAGAACACTAAAACTTACCGTGATGTGCTGGAGGCCCTGAAAAATAAGGGTCTAAAAATAACGCCCGCCAAAGCGGGTGTGGAAATATTGCATGAAGGCGGAGTCACCGCCACCATCCTGTCCCCCCGCAGCCCATCTTACGATGAGTTGAATGATTATTCTGCGGTGATAAAACTGACCTTTGACAGGGCAAGCTTCCTACTTACCGGAGATGCGGGGAAAATACCGGAAAAAGAAATGCTGGCCGCCGGAATGGACTTAAAGGCAGATGTCTTAAAGATAGGCCACCATGGCAGCCGTACCTCCACCACGCCTGCCTTCCTGAAGGCAGTTAACCCGAAGTATGCTGTTATTTGCGTAGGTAAAGGCAATGATTACGGCCACCCACACCGGGAAACATTGCAGAGGTTAAAGCAAGCGGGAGTAAAAGTATACAGGACCGACCTGAATGGAACGGTGGTTTTCAATACAGATGGTAAAGAAATAAATATAGAATAAATAATGCTATATGCCGGGGCTTCGCACGAAGCAGCCCGGCATTTTTTGTCAGATTACCTACTTACCTCTACGGCAGGTGATTTTTTCTTACGGTCCTTTAGGGCATAAACCCAATTTTTCAGGTCATCCAGGAAGGCATACATCACCGGCACAACCACCAGGGTCAGCAGAGTGGAGGTAATCAGGCCGCCGATGATGGCGTGGGCCATGGGCGCCCTACTCTCCGCACCTTTGCCCAGGGCCAGGGCCAGGGGCATCATACCGAAAATCATAGACAAAGTCGTCATGACAATAGGCCTCAGCCTGGTACGCCCGGCCGCCACCAGGGCCTCGTTGCGCTCCATTCCCCGGGCGCGCCCCTGCTTGGCAAAGTCTACGAGCAAAATGGCGTTCTTGGTTACCAGACCCATTAGCATGATAATGCCGATCATGGAGAACAGGCTCATGTCGTCGCCGACTACCAGCAACCCGAAAATCGCCCCCACCACGGCCAGGGGTATGGAAAACATGATGGCAAAGGGGTCGATATAGCTTTCAAACTGAGAGGCCAGAATAAAGAAAATAAACAGCACCCCGGTGATTATGGCCAGGCCCATGTTGGTGAAGGTCTCAACCATCATTTCGGAGTCGCCGCCGGCATACACGCTGTAGCCCGGAGGCAATTTCAGTTCCTTACTTACCCTCTCCTCAAATATTTTATTAAACTCACCCAGTGACGTACCGTCCAGGTTGGCTGACAGTACTATTTCTTTAGAGCGGTCAAACCGGCTGATCTGGTTGGGAGAAGTGGCAAATGACTGTCCTGTGACCTGGCTGAGGGCAATCATGGGGGATGGTCCACCACTGGCCGGCTTATTACTGCTGGACAAATATATATTACTCAAATCATTCATGCTTGTTCGCTGGCCCTTGCCCAAACGCACCCGCACATCATAACGGTTTTCCCCATCCTCAAACTGGCCCACCACTTTGCCATTGAACAAAGTGCGCAGGGTATCCCCCACCTGGGCCGTGGATACGCCCAGGTCCGCCGCCGCGTCCTGTTTGATTTGTATTTTTCCTTCCGGCTTGCCGGGCAAATAACTGCTGCCCACATCCACCGCCCCGGGTATGCTTTCCATTATTTTCTGGGCTTTTTCAGCATAATTTTGCAACTGGTTCAAATCGTCACCCAACAGGCGGAACTGCACCGTTTTTGCCACTTCCATGCCAGCCTGCATAACTATGGAAGTCCGGACACCGGGTATTATATGCAGCTTTTCCCTCATGTCGGCGGCTATCTGGTCTACACTGTGCTTCCGCTCTTTTTTATCCTTCAGTTTGACAAATATATTGAGCTTGTCCGGATTAACGGTGGAATATATCTTTACCACTTCCGGATAATTACGGATTATTTTTTCCAGCTTATCCGACATCTTTCCCGCAGCGTCAATATCCAGCCCCGCGTCAAGCTCAGCCTGCACGGTAAATTCCCCCATGTCCGCAGCCGGTACGAAAGAGGATCCCAGCAGGGAAGCCATCTTCAGGCTTAACACAAACAGCAGCAGGGCAACCCCTATGGTTATCCAGCGGTGCCTGAGCACCACCTTTAGAAAGCCGACATACCATGAATTCAAACTGTCAAATCCCCTGTTAAACCAGGCCAGGAATTTACCCAGGGGCCCCCTGGGTTTAGATTCCTCTTCCTTTAGATAGCGGGAGGCCAAGAGCGGCACCAGAGTAAATGAAACCAGCAGCGACACCAGCACACTGAATACCACTGTTAATCCAAATTGCTTGAAGAACTGACCCACGATACCGGTCATCATGGCCACGGGCAGGAATACCGCCACCACGGTCAAGGTAGTGGACATCACCGCCAGGCCGATTTCCTCTGAAGCCTCCCTGGCTGCAGCTATTGGTGTTTTCCCCAGCCTCATATGCCGTATGATGTTCTCTATAACCACGATGGCATCGTCGATTAAAAGACCCACTGAAAGGGACAGGGCCATCAGGGACATAAAATTCAGGGAGAAATTCATCATCTTCATGGCGAAGAAGGTGGATATAACAGATGTGGGTATGGCCAGGGCGCTAATACTGGTGCTGCGCCAGTCGCGCAGAAATAAAAACACCATGATTACGGCCAGCGCCCCTCCCTCCATGATGGTTTTGAGCACATCATTTACCGCATCTCTTATGTACGCGGAGTTGTCGCTAACTATTTCCAGGTTGACTCCCGGAGGTAGTTCCTTTTTCAGCTCTGTTACCGCTTTTTTCACTTCGTCAGCCACAACCACCGTGTTGCTGCCGGACTGTTTTATAATGTTCATGCCTATGGCCGGCTTGCCCTGGTAACGGGAAAGGCTGTCCCTGTCTTTAACCCCGTCCACCACCGTGGCAATGTCCCTGACGTAAAGCTGCACCCCGTCCTTGCGTGCCACCGGTAGGTTATAGAAATCCTCCGGGCTTTTTATCTGGCCCATGGTGCGCAGGGTTATTTCCCGGCCGGCGCTGGTCACTTTGCCGCCGGGAACATCCATATTCTCACTACTCAGGCTGCTAACCACCTCTGCGGTGGTCACGCCGTATGCAGCCAATTTGTCCTTGTCCAGATTGATTTGGATTTCTCTTTCCTGCGCCCCGTAAATTTTTATATCGCCGACACCTTTTATCGTTTCCAGGCGCTTTTTAATCAGGTCATCCACCAGGCCGGTCATTTCCCGCTGGGTTATATTACCGGTGAGGGCCATGGTTATTATCGGGGCGGCAGTCGGATCAATCCTGGCAATAACCGGTTCCTCAATATCCTGGGGCAGTTCCCCCCGGATGGTGCCTATTTTGTCCCGTACATCCTGGGCCGCCACCTCAGGAGATGTTTCCAGGGAAAACTCCGCCACCACCGTGGCCGCCCCTTCACTGGCAGTGGTATAGATATGCTTAACCCCGGAAATCTGCCCGATGGCCTCTTCCAGCTTGCGGGCAATTTTGTTTTCCACCTGCTCCGGAGAAGCCCCCTGCTGAACTACGGTCACCGATACATACGGAAACTCCACTTCAGGGTATTCGTTGATATTGAGGCCAACATAACTGATCAGACCCAGGGAAACCAGGGCCAGTATGAGCACCGTGGCAAAAACCGGCCTTTTCAGGCTTAGATTAGTAAGAAACAACAGCTACCCCTCCTCAAATTAGGGGACATTCCTTATAGGATTTGTTAAGTAGAAAGTGATATGCGAACCAAAGAAGGTCCCCTTTCCTTATTTGGCAATCCTGATACTGTCCTGATCCTTCAATTTGTTTACATTGGTTACTATAATCTTTTGCCCCGGGTTAAGGCCTGATTTAATCTCCACCAACTGGCCAATGATCTGCCCTATCTCAACCTGCTGGCGCTCCGCCTTGCCGTCCCCGGCCAGAAAAACGAAATACAATCCTTCTTTATCCGTAAGGGCGTCCTTGGGTACAGCCACCACTTCTTTTTCGCCGCCGGTTTTTATTGCCGCCTTGGCAAACATGCCCGGCTTAAGCAAGCGATCTTTATTGTTTATTTTTATTTTTGTTTCAAAAACCCGGGCTGTTTTGCTGGCTATGGGGTTGATAATATCCACCACTCCGTCAAAAGTTTTGCCGGGGTACCCGTCCACGGTCACCGCAGCCTGCATACCCGGTTTAACAAGGGAAATATTCTCCTGCTCCACATTCACCACTGCATAAACGGAAGAAATATCCGCCACTGTCATAAGCTGAACACCGGGAGACACAACCTGGCCCACATTGACATTGCGATCCGCCACCACGCCCCCAACAGGAGAAACAATGGCGGTATTGCGCAGAGACTCCTCGGCATTAGATACTGCTGCCGTGGCCGAACTGACATCAGCTTCAGCCACGGCTAAAGCAGTGCTGATGTCTTCAAAATCTTTATCGGATACCGCTCCCTGGCTGTGCAGCTCCTTGAACCGGTCATAATTCGACCGGGCTGCTGCCAGGCCGGCCTGGGCTTTCTGTTGAGCTGCCCGGCTGGTGTTCAGGGCATTCTGATACTCTGTGTTTTCAAGATAAACCAGCCCGTGCCCCGCTGCAACGCTGTCCCCATTATCTACCGCCACCCGGCTAACCCTGCCGGCCACCTTGGCGCTAATGGAAGCCTCATTGACGGCTTCCAGGGTTCCGGTATATCTTAAAAAATTCTCCATTTTTTCCTTTGTAGCTTCCTTGACCAGAACTGTCTGTACGTTATTTTCCCCCGTCGGCTTGCCTTTGTTTTTATCCGCAGTGGTTTTAGCGCCCACTCTATAAACACCCAAGGCTATTATCGCCACGACGGGAATTATTAACAATAATTTCCACTTAGATTTCATTTTAGCACTCCTCACTAATTGACTTTTCAGTTAAAATGCCGTAAAAAATTATTTTTTTGATCTCGTGCAAGGCCTGGTTTGAGGTGAGATCAAGCTCGCCCGATAGCTTATAATTAAAAAGTGCACTAATTGTGTTTTCCAGGATAAGCCCCAGAACTCCCAGGTGAACGTCTCTTTTTATTGCTCCGGATGCAATTCCCTGCAACAGTAAATCTATCACCTTTTCCCTTTTAAAAGCCATTATGGCCTCAGTCTTCTCCCACTCCCCGGGAAAATAAATCTGTAGTTCCTCCAGCAATTGGGGGGAGAACTTTCCCTGGCCATAACAATATATCACCGCCCTTAACTTATCCAGCCAGCTTTCCTTGGCGCTTAATGCTTCCAGGGTGCTGTTCTTTTCCATCTCCAGGTGCTTTGTATATAATTCGCTGATAATTTGTTTCTTGCTGTCATAGTGCTTGTAAATAGTCTTTTTGCTGATACCCAGGTCAGAAGTAATATCATCAATGGTAAACCTTCTGAAACCGAATTTACTTATTTGCTCCTGCGCTGATTTAAGTATTCTGTCTCTCACAAAGATGCCTCCCAAGAAAACTATATTGGTTCCCTTAGTTTCCAAATATTAATCTATCAGCTAACCATTTACCAAGTCAAGTTAATTTATAACACCAAGATAATATTTTGACAAAAAGAAAATTATTTCCCACTCTCAGGGCATATAATATTAAAACTATTTCTGGCAAAGTGGGCGAGTTAAAATATGTCCAATGAGTTTTTCACCTTTAGAGAATACATGAAAAAAGATGACGCCATGCTGACGGCATCCATGGAAGACTATTTGGAAATGATCTACCGGCTGTCCAGGGAAAACGGATTTACGAGAATCAACGACCTGGCTGCAGCACTTAATGTACAACCCCCTTCCGCCACCAAAATGGTCCAGAAGCTGGCCGATGTGGGAGTGGTAAATTACGAAAAATACGGAATGATTTTATTAAGCAAAAAAGGAAAAGAGATGGGTAGAGCTTTACTGGAACGCCATCAAATCATTGAGGATTTTTTGAACTTCCTGGGCATCTCCGGGGATATTTTGAAAGAAACAGAAAAAATTGAGCACACCATCAGCACCCAGACGCTAAACTGTCTTGCGGATTTTGTGGAATTTTTTAAAAGACAGCCGGAAGTCATCCGGGAATTTCAGATGTTTAGAAAAACAAAAGTGAAAACCTAACCATCTGGTGGTTGGATATTGGATGTCAGGTATTTTCCATTTATTACACGCCATAATTGGAAAATTTTCACATTATCTCCTGCTTTGCAGGACGAAGGGCTGTAAAGCGCCGTCACTATTAAACAGTCTTTTGTAAGAAAGAAGCACCAGGATAAGGGAACCTATGCCCACGGCGGCGCCGATCATCAACATGACCACAATCTGATAGCGCACGGCCTCCCGGGGGTCGGCCCCGCCCAGAATCTGCCCCGTCATCATTCCCGGCAGGCTCACCAGCCCCACCACCATCAGTGAGTTGATGGTTGGCGTCATGCCGGCCCTGATGGCCTCCCGGGCGCTTGTCTGAATCGCCTCCCAGGGGGTGGCCCCGAAAGTCAGCAGGGCCTCTATTTCAGCCGCCCTGGATCTGGCCTCGCTATAAAGCCTGTCCAGGGAAATAGCGACGGCGTTCATCGAATTACCAAGAATCATGCCAAAAATGGGGATAACTATTCTGGCTGAATACCACGGGTCGGGAGCTATTATCAGCCCGGTAACGATAGAGCCCACCAGAAAGGTGCTGGCCAGCAGGGCCGTGAAAGACAGCAGGGCGGGATAGTTTGGCACATTGGGCGTCCTTTTCACGGCTGTCCTTGAGGCCACATAACACATAAGGGTAATCAGGGCAATTACAAGCCAGAGACTGTTAATAGTGAATATGTACGTCAGGGCGTAACCCACCAGGGTTAGCTGGACGAATGTCCTTACAGTCCCCCAGATTAGCGGCTTCAGCAGGCCCAGTCTCAAAAAGGAAGAAATCCCCCCGGTTATTAGCACCAGAAGTACCGAAAGAGCCAGTTGAAAATTGGAGATGGGTATGATGCCTTGATTCATCTGCACTTTCCTCTCAGCCGTTTTGTTTCCACTCTGCATTTGGTCGCAGCAACGCCTTATAAAGGCCGGAAATGATTCCTCAGGGAATATCCAAAAAGGAAACCTGCTTCAACACCCCGTAATCATCGTTGTGGGAAACCAGCAGGGCGGCCCTTTCCGGAGCCTCCAGCCAGCGGAAAAGCACCCCGTAAAAGGCCTGCCCGGACTTTTCATCCAGTGCCGCTGTAGGTTCGTCAAGGAGCATAATTTCAGGATCGATAAGTAGTGTCCGTACAAAAGCCACCCGGGCAGCCTCACCGCCGGACAGGGTCCTGGCATCCTGCTGCAGCAGGCTGGGAGGCAATAGCAGTTGGTCCATTATTTCCCCGGCCATTTTTATATCAAACATTTTACTGTATTTTATAGCAGTAACGCCAAAGGGCTTGGACAAATTTTCAGCCACGGTTCCGTCAAAGAGAGCCGGTTTTTGCGCCAGGTAATGCACCCTGGTCCGCCAGGAAGTGGCGTTAAACCGCCCCCAGTCTACCCCCCTGAGCCGCACCTCGCCCCCTGCCGCCGGCTGCAGTCTGGCCAAAATCCTCAGCAGGGTGGATTTGCCCGCCCCCGAAGGTCCGCGCACCACCAGAACACCACCGCCGTCCACCGAACCGGATACAGTTATCCGGCGGTCATCGTCTCCCCCCGGGGCAAAGGCAAGATTATTAAAATAGAAAAGCACGGTAATTAACCTCCCCCAGGATACCCTCAATTTAAACATATAACAAACCTTAGAAGCAGTCAATTCGTGTTCCCTTAAAAAAAGGACTGCTGCCTCTCAGGACTATCGGTCCTTCACCCCGATACACACCTCTCTTTGGAGCCTGGCTCTAGATTCGGAGGAATGTCCCCAACTATTATCCACTTGGATAATTTCCTATCCCAATTATCACTATTTTCGGATTTTCATATAAGGCAGGAATCGCCTAGTTCCCGACGAAATATCCTTTTTATATCATTAAAAAACAGTGAGGTACAGTCTATGTCAAACCAAAAGCAAGACGCTAAGGGAAACAGGGTAATCATAAGCGTACTGGGACCGGACCGGGTCGGTATAATCGCGGGAGTCGCCAATATACTTTCGGAAAACAATATTAACATACTTGACATAAGCCAGACCTTAATACAGGAATATCTGGCTATGGTGCTGATTGCTGATATGGAGAATAGCAAAATAAACATGGGTGAGTTAAAAGACAGGCTTGCGGCAAAGGGCCGGGAACTGGGCATAAAAATCGACGCCCAGCATGAGAATGTTTTTAACTTTATGCACAGGCTGTAACATATGAATATCAACTACGGTAAAACAGGGGAAATACTTCCGGTTTGGGGGATTTTGATATGCTGACAATGGCAGAAATTATGGAAACAATTAAAATGGTGCAGGAAGAGAACCTGGATATCCGCACCATCACCATGGGCATCAGCCTCAGGGACTGCTCCGGCCCCGACCCGGCGGCGGTCCGCCGGAAAATTTACGACAAGATAACCTCCCTGGCCGGCAATCTGGTGAGGGTGGGCGGGGAAATAGAAAGGGAATACGGCATACCCATAGTAAATAAAAGAATATCTGTCACCCCCATTTCCCTGGTGGCCGAAAGTTGCGATGTAGAAGACTTCACAGGCTTTGCCCAAACCATGGACGAGGCCGCAGCAGCGGTGGGAGTTAATTTTATCGGCGGGTTCTCTGCCCTGGTGCACAAGGGATTTACCGGAGGAGACCTGCGCCTGGTAAAATCCATACCGGCAGCCCTGGCCAACACCCACAGGGTATGTTCCTCCGTTAATGTGGCCACCAGCAAGGCCGGTATAAATATGGACGCCGTTTACATGATGGGCAAGATTATCAAGGA
This sequence comes from uncultured Peptococcaceae bacterium, assembly GCA_964643075.1. Taxonomy (GTDB): domain Bacteria; phylum Bacillota; class Desulfotomaculia; order Desulfotomaculales; family Desulfocucumaceae; genus Desulfocucumis. The sequence continues at coordinate 10,008 of CAZXQO010000024.1, read as the reverse complement.
TACCGCCAGGCTTACAGCGGACAGGGACGGACTGGGCTGCGCCAAGCTGGTGGTCTTCAGCAATGTGCCCGAAGACAACCCCTTTATGGCAGGCTCCTTTCACGGCATAGGAGAGCCGGAATCGGTAATTAATGTAGGGGTATCCGGGCCCGGGGTAGTTAAAAACATGGTGGAAAAGTGCAAGGACGCTGATTTCGGGACCCTGGCGGAGGCCATCAAAAAGACTGCCTTTAAAATTACCCGCATGGGTGAACTTGTGGGACGTACAGCCGCCGGGCGCCTGGGTGTACCCTTCGGGATAGTGGATATCTCCCTGGCCCCCACCCCGGCGGTGGGTGACAGCGTGGCGGAAATACTGGAACACATGGGACTGGAGAGATGTGGCACCCACGGGACCACCGCCGCCCTGGCCCTGCTTAACGACGCCGTGAAAAAAGGTGGGGCCATGGCTTCCTCCTATGTTGGCGGGCTTTCCGGCGCCTTTATTCCGGTAAGCGAGGATGCGGGAATGATCAGAGCCGTGGAAACAGGCGCCCTGAGCCTGGATAAACTGGAGGCTATGACCTGTGTCTGTTCGGTGGGGCTTGATATGATTGCAGTGCCCGGGGACACTTCCGCAGAGACCATTGCCGCCATTATTGCCGATGAAGTGGCTATAGGCGTGATTAACCATAAAACCACCGCAGTAAGAATAATTCCCGCACCGGGTAAAAAGGTAGGCGACCGGGTGGAATACGGTGGTCTCCTGGGCCATGCCCCGGTCATGCCGGTGCACGGTTTTTCCTCCTCCATTTTTGTTCGCCGTGGAGGCAGAATCCCGGCCCCGGTAAGCAGCCTTACCAACTGATCGCCTGGCGGCACCCTTCAAACCGCTTATATATTTTTCATACAGAAAGCCCCATGGCTTCAGCCATGGGGCTTTCTGGCGCATTCTGGTAATACATGTCGATATGCAGTTATAAAAATTACCTAAAATTACATAAGTTTATGCGGTGATCTGCCTTCATCGGGAGGAAATTATCATATTCTGTTGAAAACTTGTAGAAATGCCTTTTTTCACCGGAGGGAACGATGAAGAAAAATATTCTTTTAATATTCTTAGGTGCAATGATTATGCTACTGCTTGTAATGTCCGGCTGTACAAGTAAAACCAAGCAAACTCCCACGGACACACAAGGCCAGACGTCTTCCAGCCAGTCAGGCACGACAGGAGGACAGAGCCAGGATACCGGGAACGGCTCCACCAACAATGGTCAACGGGCAACAACCGGGGGGAAAATCGCCAATACTCTGGCCGGGGTAACGGCCAATCCTGCTGGCCAAGTAAATAACCAGAATGGCGGCAAAACGCCCCTGTCGGAAACCAAACTTTCTCCGGTACCCGAAGTAACGGCGGACGAAACACTGACCATAATGGGAAAAACCAAGGCGGCTAACAATATTTATGTTAACGGCGAGGCAACCCAGGTGGATTCCCAGGGTAATTTCAAACGGGATGTAAAGTTAAAAAAGGGAACAAACACCATTGAAATTGTAACCCTGAACCCCAAGGGCTCACCGGACAAGCAGAACATTACGGTTAACTACCAGCCGCTGACTCCAAAGCTGCTGGCCCTTGCCCCGGACAGCAGCGATAGTGAAACGGTTACCGTTTCCGGCCAGACTGAGCCTGACTGCTTTGTATACGTTAACAGCAACCGTACCAAGCCGGACAAAAAGGGAAATTTTTCGCTGCCGGTTCAACTCATGCCCGGCACCAACACAATAAAGGTTGTATCCACCAATCCCCAGGGCGGGCAGACAGTGGCAACAAAAAACGTTTCGTTTACCCCTCCCGAGCCCAGACTGGTTTTTATCCTTCCCGACAAGACCACCAGCCAGGAACTGGCCATAGGCGGCATTACGGATGCTAACGCAGTGCTGATGGTATATGTTAACGACGTAAAAACCAATATCAACAACAGTAACGGAACCTTCACCGGCACTATTCAACTCCAGGAAGGAATGAACACCATAACTGCGCAGGTAGCCAACAAATGGGGCAAAACCAGGACACAACAAAAAAAGGTTGACTACGAACCGGTTGACAGTGGTTATGGTGGATACTAAAAAATATTTTTCAATACTCATGACGGGGAGGATTTCTCTTGAAAAAATACGTATTGTTATGTTTGGTGCTAATGTTTCTTGTTTTTAGCGCCGGCTGCGCTAAAAAGGACTCCACGGTCACCTTACAGAAAATACAGTCGGAACTGGACAAATACGAAAAAAATATGATTACCTTTTATCAGTTCAAGATGATCCCCGACGATCCCGCATTCCCCGGCAACCTGGCGGTTGATTACATGGACAGGGCACAACAGAGCACGAACACACTGAAGGACTTGGACCAACTAGCCGGCTCTGTAAAAGATGCAAATTTAAAAAAAGAACTAAATAACTATATCAGCATCTCCAGAAAAAGGGAGTTACTGGTTATTCAATACCTTAACGACATTCGCAAGGATATCAATTTCCAGTCCACCGGACAGATAGATCTGACCCGTCCGGACACTGGTTTAAGCGTTGATATCAACAGGTATCTGCATAACTTGCCGGAAACAATGCTGGATTTGGAATACAACCTGAAGGAAAGCCGCCAGAAACTGGATGCCATACTGGTGCCCAAGAAATAATCTATATAAAACAAAAAAAGGAGTTGCCATCCTTTGGGCAACTAATAAGTTATCCACAATTACCCGATGTATAAATTTCCAATACCACAAAAAAAAGCCCCCACCGGGGCTTTTTTTTGTTAAGCTCTTTTTTTCAGCGCCTCCGCCAGCATGGTGGCCAGAGTAGCATCGTGGGATTTAATGGTGGCCAGATACATGAACACACTACCGGGATAGGTTATGGCTTCCGGCAGTATGGTGTGTTCCATGGCCGTCCGTACCAGGGCTACCACGCAATCAGGCGAGTGGTTGTCCCGGCATTCCTTGCACTGCCGGCAGGTTTCCGCCAGCACAGGGGCAACGGTTTCCGGGTAATAGGGTTTAAAATCGCTGGCGGGGATCAGCCCCGTAGCCCCGGGAATGTCCAGCATGCCCTTCTGGGCGGCGAAATTAAGAACCTTTTTCGAGAAACCCACCAGGCAGCTTGATTCCTTACAGTCCGTAGTATCCAGCAAGTCGCAGACCCGGCATATCTTTTCCAGCAGCGCCTGTAGAACAGCGGGATTTATTTCATCTGTTTTTCTTAGTTGTTCCATTATACAACCCCCTTCTTACTGACCGGACAGTAAAAATTTTTTAAATTCATTGTTGTTAGTTTCAACTGAGCAGTTACTAATTCATCGGGAGGCATAAATGCTTCAAGCCCCAGCCTGGAAATAGCACGGCCTAGTTTTTCCCCCGGCTGGGCCAGGGCGCTGAAACGATCCAGCACGTGGTCAAGTACGGCATATACTGCCCCGGTGGTTACTTTGCGAGCGATTAGTTTACCGTGCAGAGGTTTTGCGCTGCCCCCGTAACCTCCTATAATCACATCGAAGACATCCTTCCCCACGGCAACCACCCCGAAATCCGCGCAGTGCGGATCCACGCAGCCCCTGTAGCATCCGGCCACCGCAATTTTAAAATCCTTGGGGGCCTGCCTGCCCAGATATTTTTTCTGCAATTCAATACCCAGGTCAAGGGCCTCCCCGGTGGAACGGGGGCAAAGGGCCGCATTGCCTGCGCAAGCCTTTACCGCCCGGATTACGTCACCGTAAGGAGACAATACCAGATCCAGTGCAGGCAGTGCTTCAATCAAAGCCTGCACCTTTTCCTCTGCTAACACAACCACCATGGTCTGGCGGGAAGTCAGCTTGACCCTGAAAGCCTCCAGTTCCTCTAGCTTTCGGGACAACCCCGACAATTGTCCGGGGGTTAACACTCCGCAGGCCGCCACAACATCCACGGCGACCATGCCATTTCTCTGTCGAAACACTCCTGTACCCATTACATTCACTCCTTTGGCGTTACTTTTTCCGGCGGCTTCCAGTCGCCATTTACCACACGGGTAAAATACTCCCTGCCATCCCCGGAGCGAATGGAAAATCTGTTAATAAACATTGAATTATCGCCCGGGTGAACATATCCCGGATTAACTGTAAAACCCATCCGGTAACCCATGGAGGATGCCGCCTCAACCGCATTCTTGCTTCCGGCTCCAAAGGGATAGGCTATGGCGGAGGAGACGGGGATACCAACCATACCCAGCGTATTATTAAAACGCAGCAAATCCTCCCTTATAACGTCGGTTCCGAGCACAGTCAGGGCGGCCTTGCCGTCAATAAGCCTGTGGTTGTCGTAGGTATGGCAGCCGAATTCGAGTAACCCGGTCCTCAGCATGGTTTTCATCTGGTATGTGGTCAGGTGGCGGTTAGGCACACTGCCGCCTTCGGTGACGGGACCGGTTCCCCCATATTCATCCCGAGGCTTTTTCCCAATTAAAAATATGGCTGCCCTGAAACTATACCGGGTAAGCAGCGGAAAGGCATAAGTATAATTTGACTCGTACCCGTCATCAAAAGTAATCAGCACCGCCCGGCGGGGGGGATTAAATCTGCCGACCAAATACTCCTTCATCTCTTCCATGGTCATGGTGTAAAAATTGTTATCGTGCAGGTATTCCATTTGCCAGGCAAATTCTTCCACAGGCAGCACCGCGGAGTTAGTCAGGTATTTCCCGGTGGAGGACGGCTCCAGGTGATGGTAGGCAAGAACCGCCACCCCATCCTGCGGCACGGGAAGTCCGGCGGGAGGACCATCAGCGGCATATGAAGCCTGGAAGGGAAACAATAAAAGAAGAATTACCACAATTGCTGCTTTGCGCATGTCATTACCTCATGTCCTTACAGTTAACAGTTATTCGCGTATAAAATAGTATTTGGCATGCCTGAGAAAAATCCTCCAAAAAAACAAAATTTCGGGAAAATATATTACGACAAGCTGTCTTATTCAACATTTTTATCCACTCTGCCCTTTTTCACCCATAACCTTGCACCGTCCGTTGATACTACCACGGCGCCATCCCGGTCAGTGCGGTACACCTTTACTCCCAAATCATCCAGCCAAGTCAGGGTTTGGGGATCCGGATGGCCAAAGGAATTGTTTCTGCCTACAGATATCACAGCCAGGCTTGGCCTTGTTTGCTCCAGGAATTCCCGGGAAATATAGCGGCTACCGTGGTGAGGCACCTTTAAAACGTCGCAAGCCAGCCCGATTCCTGTCTCCAGCAGCCGCCGCTGGGACTCCTCCTCCATGTCACTGGTTAGCAGGAATTTTTCCCTACCGTAAGTGAGCATCAAAGCCACCGAATTATTGTTCTGGTCGGAGTGGGTACCTGCCAGCAATTCAGAGCTGGGATTAAGCACTTCCACACCCGCTGCGGAATCGCGCATCAGACGGTCCCCCGCCGAAACGGCGTACAAAGGTATGCCCCGGCGGGCAATATACTCCAAAAGCCTGAAATAAGCCGAATCGACGCCGTCTTTCCCAGCCTGCTGGTCCCCTTCCTCCGCAGCGCCTGCTCCCCCGTTTCCTCCCCCGGCCAGCGGCGCAACCACCACCATCCCCACTCTGAAACGATCCACCACCGCCCTCACCCCTCCGGCGTGGTCCTCATGGGAGTGGGTGATTACCAGCACATCCAGGTCGTTGACACCCTGTCTTTTTAAATACGCAACCACCGTCTCTCCGGCTCCCCTGCCGGATGCAAATTCCCCTCTTTTTCCCCCGGCGTCCACCAGCATGTTGCCGTGGCCGGGAAACTCCACATAAATGCTGTCACCCTGCCCTACATCAATAAAATGAATTTTTAGCCTGTCGTCACCCGGCTCCCATACCCACAGCACCGAGAGCAGCAAACCTGCGGACAGCAATATAATAAAAACCCGCCTGGCCGCCGGAGTATAGTATTCCCGGAGGTTCCGGTGTAATGACCCGCCGGCAGCGGCGGCAAAACCTTCCTCACCCGCGGCGCCGGGTATTCCAGCAGCAGGAGCAGCCATAATCCAAAGCAGCGGATACCAGAATAGGGCTAAGGTCCACGGCGGAGATTTTACATAAAAAAACAGCCCCGGGATCTCCCTGATGCCGGTTACCAGCCATCTGAACAGTTCCAGCAGCAGCCCGTTAACCACGTTGATAACCCCGGCCAGGCCGTCCCAAATCTGTCCGGCCAGGGCAGACAGGGCGCCAAGGGGCAGTATTATTCCCGTCAGAGGCACGGCAAGCAGATTTGCCGGCAGCGCCGCAGCCGTCAACAAATTGAAATGAATAGCTATCAGGGGCACCGTGCCAAGCTGGGCCGCCAGAGGAACGGCTATTAACAAAGCGATCCGGCCGGGTATGTGCAGCTTGTTCGCCAGCAGTCCCCTGATTGCCGGGGTAAGGTACAATATGCCCCAGGTGGCACTGAAGGAAAGCTGGAAACCCGGCTCGAAAAGTGCCCCGGGGCTGAAAAAGAGTATAACCATGGCGGCCAGGGCCATACTGGTGGGCCAGTCCGCTTCCCTTCCCCAGTAATGGCCCAGAAGCAGTACTGCGGCCATCAGCGTCGCCCTTACCACCGGCGGGCTCAGCCCGGTCATCGCCGCATAGACAAATAATATGGACAGAACGACAATCAGCCTGGATCGCTGTGAAATATTAAAAAGACTTAGTAACCCCAGTACCGCCGCCATCAGCATACCCACATGCAGGCCGCTGACGCTGAGAATGTGAAATACACCTGTTTCACAAAAAATTTCCCTATCCGCAGGAGTTATATCCCCCACCACGCCAAACACAATACCGTTGACAAGGGTGGCCTGATCCGGCGGCATAGTCCTTGCGGCCACCTGCAGCAGACGATCCTTAAATGCCAGGGTCAATTTCATCATTGGGTTACCGTAGACGGAACCCATTTTTGTAAAAGCATCCCCGCCGGTTACAGATAAGACCGCCCCTACTCCCCTGCGTAAAAGATAGGTGCGGTAATCGAACTGGCCGGGGTTTCCCGGGTTGTCCGGCAAGGAAAGATAGCCCCGAACCTTCAGCGTGTCACCGTAACCATATACCCGCCCGCCTGCCTCTGCGCGGATAATTACAGGCCCTTCCACCCGCCGCCGGGTTCCCCCGAAGGTTATCCATCTGGTATTGAACGGGTACATAGTGCCGGTCTTTCTGATATCCGGCTCTCCGGACACTATTCCCTCCACGGTTACAAAGTGCCCCCGGTAGGGCTCGTAAAGCCTGCCCTCTTCATTGAGGTCAGGGCCGGCCAGGGCCATTCCCGCCAGGAAAAACAACATTAAAAGGGCGGGGCCAACGCCCCGCCGCAGAAACAGAAACAGGCATACAACTGTGAGGAATACCGCAAAGGAGACCAGCAGCGGCAATAAGGGATCCGTTCTTAGCACTGCCTCAGCCAGTATACCCGCTATATAGGCCATAACAAGGAAAACTAGAGGCCTGGAAGTCAACTTAAAACCTCCGGTACATGATATACAATTATTCAGGTATTCAGAACTCAGGAGTCAGAATATCTCGAGACGATAAACCGTTCTCTCATGCTGACTCCTGTTGTTAGCTAAGAGCCTGACCCCTCGTCAAACCGTGTACTCCAGACGGCTTTGATTCACCCGCTGCAGATAGGCCAGCGTTTCCCTGTACGGAGGTATTCCCCCGTGCTTTTGCACAGCGCCGGGACCGGCATTATATGCGGCCAGGGCCAAATCGACGTTGCCGTTGTACCGATCCAGCATTGACTTCAGGTAGCGGGCACCCGCCTCCAAATTTTCACTGGAGTTGAAGGGATCCTTCACGCCAAGGGAAGCGGCAGTCTCCGGCATAAGCTGCATTAGCCCCATGGCTCCGGAGTTAGAAACCGCCCGGGAGTTAAATCCCGATTCAACCTTTACCACTGCCTTTACAAGAGCCGGGTCAAGGTCATATTTCTCCGACACCCGGGAAATCATCGTTTCAATGCCTGTTTCAGCAGGGTAAACCCCTTCGCTTACCGGCCGGTTATGCTGCTGTTTTGCACCTGAAACGGTAGGATATGCGCTGCCGCTGCCATACGTTCTCAGGACGCCAGGCATATAAGAGGGCATCAGGGATGCCCCGCCACTCCCCGAACCGGCAGCCGCCAGCACGGAAGCAAGCACCAGAGCAAACCCGGAATCCAGCGAGCTATCCTGCTCCCGGTTTTCGCAGGCGCCGGTGGCGGAACTCATCATCTGCAGTTGCATCATTTGTAATAGCAAATCTATTTGCACAACTACACCCCGGTATACAGAATCTTGCAGCCTACTTGAAATATATTATTTAATTCAACACAATTGAGGAAAATCCTTTATAAGCAGTAAACATATGTCAATATTTTAGCTTTTTGTTTATGCAATGCTACTAATTTTTTTGATAAAATTAAACAAATAATTATTAAGGAGATAGTAAATTGCATTCAGTAGAAAAACCAAACTGCATGAAATGCAAGTACTTTTATATAACCTGGAACAATAAGCAGCCCAACGGCTGCCGGTTGTATAGAATTGTAACGAAACATATTCCATCTTTAGAAGTTCTAAGACACACAGGCACAAATTGTATTGGCTTTGAAGAAAAATTCATGTCTAAAAAATAATAACTTTTATATCGTACACTGGTACCGATCATCCTCACCATCCCACACCAGGTCACAGACAACCCCCTATTTTTTTAATTCATTGATTAAAAATGTCATATCGGCTGGCAGAGGGGCCTCCAGTTGCATGTTTTCCTTTGTGACAGGATGGTTAAACTCCAGATGCCAACTATGTAAAGCCTGACGATGGATCAGAGCTAAACTACCCCCGTATAGATCATCTCCCATTAAGGGATGGCCTAAATGTCTCATATGAACTCTTATTTGGTGGGTACGGCCTGTTTCTAACCGCAATTTGACCAGACTGCCGCTGGCGAAACGCTGCATTACGGTAAAATGAGTGATCGCTTCTTTACCCTGGGATGTTACTCCGAAGATAAGGGAGTCATCATGGGGCCGACCGATAGGGAAATTAATTATTCCTGAATTCACAGTTATTTGGTTATGCACCACTGCCAGGTATTCCCTCCGGCACATGCCGTTTTTCATTTGCTCGGCAAGTTGATGGCAGATGTAACTGCTTTTGGCAATTAAGATAACTCCAGAAGTATCTTTATCCAACCGGCTGACCGATCTGAATTTGCTGTTATGTCCTTGTAGCTGCCAATGGTAAATAACGCCGTTAGCCAAGGTGTTCAGAACATGATAGGAAAGCGGGTGTACCAGCATATTAAATGGTTTGTTCACTACCAGGATATGTTCATCCTCAAAGAGAATATTCAAGGGTATGTCCTGGGGTATTACCGGTTGATCATCATCATCCTGAAAATTTACCCGTATTAAATCGCCTTCTTTTACCAGCCAATCCAAACGAACTGTTTGATCGTTCACCATAAGTCCGGCAAAGCGTTTAATCCTTCGTATTTCACCACGGGAAAATTTCAGATGGTTCTTGAGTATCTGTGAGACCTTTCGATTATCATTATCGTTTGTTACCCTGTATTCGATGTGCATGTACTTTAGTACACTCCATTTAGTTATCATATCTTTTAGATGCTTGTTAAATATTTATGGCAACAATTCTTAGATCAGAAGTTCACCTCTGAAGATCTGAACTTCTATTAATATTAAATTCCCATTTGGGGTTGAAAATTTACTCACGTAGCATGGGGTAATATTAAACGCTTCATATAAAATTATTAATTTCCGGTAGGACAGCCTGATGGAATAATAGGATGTTCTCATTTATACTGGATTATCTTTCGATTTATGTTAAAAATGTGCCACATACCATTTTTGAGGTATGGCACATTCTGTTATTTATGCGACATCAGAGAGATGAGGGTTACTCATTCTGCAAAGTAGATAGCCATTCCAATGCCGAGTCTATGTCTCCAAAGAAACGTTCTTTTTCATTGA
>CAZXQO010000023.1:0-69622 GCA_964643075.1 uncultured Peptococcaceae bacterium | reverse complement strand
TTAGGTGTTAAAAATTATTTATCGAAATTTGTTCATTTCTACTTGACGGTCACAGATGCGTGACTTTGGGTTGAGATGCAAGGCTTCGTTCCGCATCCATCAGGTTTCGTAACACATCCAGCCTTATGGGCATTACTTTAGGGACAAGGCTACACCTCCCCTGTATTGCAAATCGAGTAGGAGGGAGGCTTGCCACCCCCTCCTACTCGATTTAGTTTGTTTCTAGGTTTCACTATCTATGAAAGGTAACTGCCTTTGACCACGATTTTTTTTGTTAATCAGTTTTTATTCAAACAATCCCAAGTCGCATAAAAGCTTTTACTACAATCTTATCTGAGATGTATTTCGGATTGGAACAAATCAAATGAGCAGAGCTGAAAGCTCTGCCACAATAACTTTACCATTATTTGTAGTTGAAGATGATGAAGAATATGACGAGTTAGTAACTTTATATATAAAATAAAGTATTTTATTTTAAGTTATTTAATTTGGTAAATCACAATATTTGGCAAACTGATTGATTCTTCATTATAATTTATGGTATAATAATGTAATTTTTATGTACTTTAAGCAAATTCAGTAGAAAGGGTGGGCGTGTTCTATGGAAAATATGAATAATTCTCCAATTGAAATATTAATTCAGCGCTTGGGATATGACAATTCGCCCAACCTATTTTATTTCAGGAACATAAATAATGGTCCGTTTTCATTTCATACTAGAAAGGTGTTGTTTGAATTACAGCCTTTCGCTGTATATTGTATAGATGATCAACCATTTGTGATTTTTTTCAATGTAAGTGATTCATCAGTAATAAAAGAACTAAACAAAAAAATATGGAATGCACAAATTCCTATCGCTTTTTTTTGTACTGAAAATTCGGTGGAAATTTTCAATGGCACTTCCCTTGATTTGAATGAATTTGTGTTAATCAAAATTCATGAGCAATCTTTGTTGGAATGCTCTGAGCAATCTCCATTTTCCTATTGGGAAGTTACTGATCCAAGGTTTTGGAGCAGATATAGTGCTCAATATAGTTCGGCAACACTTAATGAGCTCTTACTGCAAAACATTGAGGCTATAACAAATCAACTAAAGGAGATATATAATTTATCATTTGCTACTAAATTAATTCTTCGCTTAATTTTTATTAGATTTTTAATTGATCGCGGTGTGGATTTAGGGTATAAGAACTTCTCGAATGATGTTTATCAATCTCAAGTTGAATTCTTAAACATTGTTAAGTCTAAGGATCAATTGTATAAACTTTTTTCTCATTTAAAAGATAAATTTAATGGCAATCTTTTTGATTTGGGACATGAAATTGAGGATAAGAATTTAACTCCTGATGTTTTTAATCTTCTTGCTCGTTTTCTTTCGGGCAAAGAAAGGTTAGATAATGGACAGCTTGCAATATTTTCGATGTATGATTTTAATATTATACCCGTTGAACTGATTAGTAACATTTATGAAATAATGCTGGGCAAGGAGGCACAGAAACAAGATAAAGCATTTTACACACCGCATTATTTAGTGGATTACATCATAAAACAAACTGTAGTCCCATATATGAAAAATCATAATCGCTTCAAAGTGCTTGATCCTGCATGTGGATCGGGTATATTCTTAGTTGGGTGCTATCGCCAATTAATTGAAACGAAGCTACGTCGTGAGAATTCTGTTGCAGACGAAGTATTAGTTGATACCTTGAAAGAGAATATATACGGTATAGACTTGCATGAAAGCGCAATAGATATCACTATTTTTTCTTTATATTTGACTATGCTCGACTATAAAGATCCTAAGACGCTGGTCAGATTTAAACTGCCCGACTTGAAGAATCGAAATTTAGTTCATACGAACTTTTTACTAGATGACCAGCTTGTCTTTTTAAAAAATATTTCTTTTGACTTTATCTTAGGAAATCCTCCATGGGGACGGGAAAGTGGTAACGACCATAAAAGTTTTTGCGAAAAACATGAGTTCCTGGAGATATCAGAAATTAGCAAGAGCCTTGTTTGCAAAGTTAAAGATTATTGCCATGTAAATACCCAATGTTGCTTTGTTCTACCATCAAAACTATTGTATAATAAAAAGAATAAATCAAAGCAATTTCGTGAGTTCCTCTTGGTAAATACGGAAATCCAGAAAATTATAGAATTATCTTCAGTTGTAGATTTAGTGTTTAAAAATGCTAAAGCTCCAGCTATTATTGTTGTATTTAAATATATTGGCAAAAACAATTTATCTAATGCGTTTACTCATATTTCATTAAAACCAAGCATATTTTTTAAACTATTTGGTATAATGATTATTGAAAAAAATGATATAAAGTCCGTTAAGCAATCCTTATTGTTGGAAAACGATTGGGCTTGGAAAACACTTGTTTACGGTACTAGTTGGGATTTTGAAATAATCAAAAAAATCAAAGCTTCTTTCGATACAATTAGCGAAATAGTAAGTAAGATTTCATCAATATATAAAGGAACGGGCATACAAGATGGTGATGGGAAAGATGATACATCAAAGTTACCGGTAAAACGAGTGTTTAACTCTGAAGGTAACATTGATCACTTTTATATAAATCTAAGTGCTAGTAATTTCACAGAAATTAAAAAGAGAAAGATTCATCGTACTCGTAATCCAAAACTCTATAAACCGCCATACTGCTTGGTTTCAAAGGGTATTGATCCACATAATTATAAAATGCGGGCAGTCTATACCGAAGAGCAATTTATATATAAAGAAACAATATTTGGCGTAAAAGGTGATATGAATAACAAGGAATTATTGCTAACATTAGTCGGTTTAATTAATTCATCATTTTATGCATATCTAAATCTTATTTTAGGTTCTTCAGCTGGTATTGATAGGAGGCAGAGATTTACAAAGGAGCTATTGGATTATCCATTTCCTAATAGATATTTAGAGAAAATAGCATTATTAACAGATCAAATTCAACATTTAACACAATCGGAAGAATTATTTAAAGACAAAGGGGATTTAGAGGGCAAAATCTACGAATTGGATAATCTTATCTTGAAAGCATTTGAGTTACAGCATAATCCTTTTGTTGATTATGCAATCAATGTAATGATTCCTCAGATTGTACACGCTAGGCAACCAGGACAGTTAAAGTATCAATCCATAACAAATAATGATTTGATAGAATACAGTAACGTATTTTTAAAGTACTTTGAGGACATCTATACTAAAGTAGAAAAACATATTCAAATAAAAATATATCCCCAGTTGGGCAATAGATTTGCTGCATTTGAGTTAAATGTGGGAGATGAATCTGCCACTCCCAAATTATGTATTTCTGATGATACCCTCGGAATAAAGGAATTTTTAAGCAAGCTTTCTATTCATAAATATAATGATATGTTTTATCAAATTAGAGATGTTGTTTACTTTGAAGAAAATTCGTTTTTTATTATAAAAACGAATGAATATAAAAACTGGCACCCTGCTATAGCTCAAGTTGATTTAGCTGAAGTTATTGACCGTATTCTTTTTGAAACCGGAGGCGGTCAATAATGGATGGGTTCAGAAATCAACAATTAAACAAAATACTTTCGTTAGCTGTTTTAGATAATATTAAATCGACATTGCTTGTATGTAGTAAAGCTATGGTGAATGATTCTCTAAAATCTTCGCATTCAATAGATAATCATGAAGAGCGGATACGTAATAGGCTTTACGAAAAATATCTTAATAATGATGAATTTATAAATAACAACGGGATAAACTTACATGGAATGCAATTTACGATCGAAGCTCCCGATAATTATAATGAACAAACTGATACATATGCAGGAAAAATCGATATTAAAGTAACAAATGTAAACATATTCAAATCCAACAGTGTATACTATACCATAGAATGTAAACGTATTGATGGGCATGCAGATTTGAATAAAAAATACGTTTTGGAGGGTATTGCACGCTTTGTATGCCCTCCAATAAAGTATTCATCATGTCTTGGTAGAAATATTATGTTTGGTTTTGTGGTTAAAGCAATTAATATTATTGATAACTGCGTAAAAATTGAAGATATTCAGCAGTTAGAATTAAAAGATTATATTTTGGATAGCCTGCAAAAGATTGATGGTTCTGGGCCTGATTACTATTTTTATCTAAGTAAATACAAAACAGTTGAAGCAAATCCATTAGAATTACATCATATGTTTTTTGATTTTTCGTCTATAATTAAAGCTTCATAGCATTTTAATGCAATAATCTTTCCTTCGTATTCCCTATTACGAACTACATATGATTTGTCATGGCGATTGCTTTTGACACTTGAAATTCCTTCTTTGATGTAAATCGCTTTGAGCTGAATATCAGATATTAGCAACTATGACAGGTTTTATAACGTAGACAAGAGGAACTTTTACGACTACAGTGTAACCTGATTTGGTATATTTCCAGCCCGATCCTATTTTATACTCTTGAGTATAGCAATTAGTGTAGGTAAACTCTTTGTACGTTTTAAATCCCCGCAATTGCCATTGACCAGGTGCTTTTATTTCCCATTCTTGTCCTAATGATGCTGTGTTACCAGATTTATTTGCATAATCTATTGTATCAGTGGCCTCAGCTACTGCCTACTTACCAGTCACTGAGCCACTTATAGATAACCCTGATTTCCATGTTTTCGTATGATCGACCTTTATGGTGGTCCCGCAAAGCGACTGCAATAAGCATTAGCAATTTAACGTATGGAGAAGCATTGATGCTACGGCTTTAACGACTACAAGGGAATGCCTTGGCTGAGGACAGTAAATTTGGCAACAAATTTAAGACTGCGTTAGGTAAATTCCTGCAGGCAAAATGAATGATTTATTATGCCATTAACAATAAAATTAGCAGTGACATTACCGGGGAATATCCTCGGTTTTTTTGTTTTATAGGGTTGCCCCTACAAAACAAAAAACCATGCTCTGTTTTTTCCAAACAGTAGCATGGACAAGAAAGGATTGTGTATTCATGCTAATGCATAATCAAAATATGTTCAATTCCAATACTAGTGAAAGTGTCTTGAAAGACGAAAGACGCAAAAATTGGTTTTGGGATCATAATGAAGTATTTGATTCCAATTTATCTCCTTACGGCAAGCTTGTTAGGTTGTTTCTGGCAAGATGTGCGGATGGTGATAGGGTTTCGTGGCCTTCATATAATAGAATTGCTAGAGTATGCGGCATAAGCAGAAGAACAGCACAAAAAGCGGTAGATGAACTCGAAGCAAAAGGATGGATAAAAAAATATGAACGTAGAAAAAACAGTAATGAAAACGACAGCAATATTTATGTTTTGTGTAATCCACCTGAGAATTTATCTAATACAATTAATGAGTCAAAAAATAATAGCTGTGAAAAAAGGGGTGGTGCACCAGGTACACCACCCTGTAACGAAATAACAGGGGGTGGTGCACTATATACACCACCTTGCAACGTAGTGACAGGGGGAGGTGGTGTATCAGATGCACTAGGTGGTGCACCATGTGCACCCAAACAATACCCAGATAACAATACTAATATTGTTGTTGTTGAAGACGGCCAGCAGGATAAAAATTCCATCACTAAAGAAGCGGTGAGCAGCACTGTTGAAAATGACGGCGCTGCTTTTGATTTACCGGGAAGTGATGAGGAGGAGGGCTGCCGTCAGGATCTTCAAGCGGGCGGGGAAGGAAAAACCAAAGGAAAGCTGTTGTGGTCGTGGGAAAAAATTCGGGAAGATGTCCGGGCGGTGGCCGGCGATGATATCACGGTGCCATTTGCTAAACTTATCGCCAAAAAATACACCCCTGAACAGTTATCGGATGCGCTAAAAGAACTAGGAAACCAGCTTGAGAAAGGACTAAAACTGGAGAAAGGAATTGGCCATTGGCTGAACTGGGCACTGCAGAACGATATAAAACCACTGCCAGATCCGAAGTCTGCCCTGAAAGAAGAGACAAAAAGGGAGAGTCAAAACAACAACAACAAGACCCCCAGAGCCAGTCCCGGAAAAGGATACGATGACCTGGAGTGGTATCCGCCGGAAGAAAGGGAGGTGATCAGGAAAAGAAAGCAGGAGCTGATTAAAAATCTATATATGAGCTGAAAGGCAGGTGCGGTATATGATAATCGCCAGAATAAATTCATTTTTTAATCGCTTAGGAGTATGGAAATGGCCATCAATAGCCATTTCCATATTAATTTCTGCCGTAATCTTCTACGTATTGGATGTTTGGCTGATTGGTTCTTTAAGCTCGTATCTGGTTACAGTGTTCAAGGTTACGTTTAAGGGAATGAATCAGGAGACGGCAAATTCAATACTTAACTGGTATCTTTATCACCCCCTGGCCACAGCCCGGGCCTGGCTGGGCCCGGGCAAAAACCTTACCAACCCGGAAATACGAGCAGGGTGGTTTATATTAAATATCCTGGTAATAATTCTGGTTCCTGGGATCATAATCAATGCCCGGTTGGCCAACCGAAATATAGACTCTCGCGACATTAAGCAGGTGCGGTTTAAAAAATTAAGGTTCAATCCAAACAGGCAACTGGCCAAAACATCACAAAACAAATACTTCCTGGCTTTGGACGACCAGCGCAAGGCCATAACGCTGCCCGCCGACAAAATGACAGAGCACATCCACATCCTTGGCGGTTCCGGCAGCGGCAAAACAAGCTTAGCCGTAATCCCTCTCTGTATACAAGCTATACGCCGGGGAACTGCAGTTATAGCCATTGACTTTAAAGGGGATAAACAAGCCATTCACCTTCTGGCCAGGGAAGCCCGGGCAGCCGGCAAGCGGTTCTATTTCTTCAGCGTTAGCACCAAAATCAAAAGCAACACCTATAACCCCATGGTGCTGGGTTCAGTGCTAAGCAAGGTGGAAAGGGTAATGACGGCGCTCGAATTAGTATACACCGGCGAAGCCAAATTCTACAGTTACGTGCAGCAGTCCACGTTTATACCACTACTCAAGGCGTTAGACGCCATGGGAACAAAATACACCCTGGCAGACATACACACCATATTGAAAAACCCGAAGCTGTTCAAGAAGCTAACCGGTGAGGAAATAAGCGAAGATCAGATAAAGGGTCTCACATCCGCTTTAACCCCTTACGCCGACTTGACTCAGATCAACGACCCGTGGTCAGACATCAACCTGGCGGAAGTTACGCAAAAAGGTGACGTTTGCTATTTCGACTTGCGCAGCGCCGAAGCCCCTCAATTAAGCTCCGCCCTGGGCAAGATGATCGCCATGGACCTGCAGGCCCTGGCTGCTGATCGCAACCAACTGGACCGGCTGGCCGTAGTGGCCATAGACGAGTTTCAGAACATGGCCTGCAGCGCATTTACAAACGTAATCAGCAAAGTGCGCAGCGCCAACTATGGCCTTATTCTGGCCAACCAGGCCATGGGCGACTTGCGGGCAGTGTCCCAGGACTTTCTCAATACCGTGATTACCAACACGGCAACAAAAATGGTTTTCAACGTCGAGGAACCCGAAGACGTAGAGTACTTTGCCCGGCGCAGCGGCAAGGACTTACAGGAGGTCAGCAGCCGGAGCAAAAGCCGGCAGATACCAAACCTTGCCGAACTGATTAACGGAAAACATAAACGGGACAACGTAAGCGAAAGCAAGTCAAAAACGGAGACGTATTTCATTCATCCCAACATCGTCTCACAGTTGCCGTTTGGCAAATCCATTATCTTCAGGCGCGGGGAACTGGCTGCTCTTGGCAACCACGCCCACCTGATCAGCAAAGCCGAAAAGGACCGCCTGGAGGGCGCACGGTACCCTGAGCCCGAACCGCACAGGGAAGAGCACTCCGGCAACACGGTTGCCGATTACATCAATAAAGTGAAGCATGAGCTGTCCGCTGGTAAAAGCCAGCCGAAGCCTTCACAAAAACAGGGCAAAAAATCAAACGCCGGCAACGTCCAGTCTGACGAAGTAGCCCTGTGACCTGTTGGAGATATCTTCCGTTTACCGAAAAGCAAATACCATATAATGGTATTTGCTTTAACTTAATTGTTGACAGGCCGGCTCTCTTTTTCGCCGGCAGCTCAATGTTACAATTCGGGCTTACGCCCTCATTTTCATTGCCTGCCGGCTGCGCTACGGTCCGCCCATGCCCCGCACATCCGCCCCGGAGAGCGCCTCCCCGCTTCGCTGGGGGTGCTTTCTCCGTTCCCGTTGTGTGGGGCATGGGCTATGCTCATCCCGCGCCGTTGCTGGCCTTTCCGCCAGGGCGTCTACCGCTTCGCGGCAGTGCCCGGCGGAGTGAGACCAGCCGCCCCGCCAACTGTTCCTACGCTCACTTTATTCGCAAGGATCAGTAAGCGGCGCTGCGGCCTTCGGCGGCACCCTTCGCTTCGCTCGGGCGAGGCGGCTTCGCCGCTGCCGCTCTCGGCCTTGGGCTTCGCCCAGCTGGTCAGCGCCCTGCGCTGCGTTGCGTTCCGCCTTAAACGAGGGCTACCGGCTCGCAAGCTCGCCGTGCCCTCATTTTGCGGCTGCACTCCACTCCGCTCCGGGACGCAAAAGGGGACAGGGGCTCTGCCCCTTCCCCCTTTAAATCCCCCAGACCCCGCCAGGGGGAAATATTTTCCCCCTGGACCCCCGTTGCGCTTCGCGGTGGTTATTGAAAGTTGTAGTGATTGAAAGGGAGGGTTGTACTTTGGCCAGAAAAACCAAAGCAAAGCAGCTTACTGACCGGGATAAAGCCATCTTAACAGGCTTAGCCCGTTGCCGGGTATTATCTTTTCAACAGTTGAAAAACGCCTTCTGGCCAACGGCACAGGAGCGCACTTGTGATGACCGGTTGAAGCAGCTGCAAAAGGCTAGGTATTTAACGGAACATACCGTTAATGCGGAAAAGCCAGGCACTTTCATGAAGGTTTACAGCCTGGATGCGAAAGGTAAGCGTTGGGCTACCGGCCCCGAGGGGCCGGGGTTGGATAAAAGTATAGTGTTTATTAATCCGGGTAAGGCCAATGAGGTGGTTCACCAGATACGTACAAACGATGTGTATTTCCGGCTTACCGAAAGCGAAAGGGGCACCTGGCGCATCGGTGACGCCTTGGAAATTGAAAACAGCACTTATAAAGGCAATACCGGCTATGTAGTGCCTGATGCTTCCTACGTGAGCAACGAAGGTGAAGACGTTTTTGTAGAAGCGGACTGCGGTAAATATACAGCGAAGCAGATCCGCGAGAAGGTTGCCGGGTTTGCAGGTAAAAAGACGGTCTGGGTATGCCCGGCAGGCCGGGAAAATACCCTGGCCAGACATGGAGCCCGGGGAGAGTTTTTTACCTATGCTATTTCAGCCGGTCGGAATTGAGGTGTTTAACTTGATTGTTGTAACGGAACGTGATAAGCGGGTTCTTGAATTTATAGCCCGGTGGCGTTTCGCCACACTTGAACAGATGTTCAAGGCCGGTATCTTTAACAGCGCATACCATACATGTTATAAAAGATTGTTGTCTTTACGCAATGCTAAATTAATTAACTCTGACCTGTTACCTTGCGGCAAAGCTTATTATTATCTGGCCCCACGCGGGGGTGAGGTGATAAGCCTCTCTTTTCCGTGGTATGCCAAGGTATACCGTAACGCCAGCGTTGATACGGTATTGCATCACTTAATTCATTGTGACTTTTCAATGGCCATGGGCGGTATTGACTACATAACAAAAGAAGAGGCGCTAAGTTATCTAATAGACGCCGATTTTGACACGCTGGAGGGGATTTTTCGGGCAAATGACAGATATTTTATAAAAGACGGCATACTGCAAGCCTTGGTGGTAGACTATGGCCTGTCTATGAAATATATAGTATATAGGGTTAAATCGTATTCGCGGTTACCCGCACAGTTACACCAAAAAGTGTTATTGTTAATGCTTGTCTTCTCAGAATCAAAAAGAGAATATGCAATGAAAGCTGCAGCTGATAGCGGGGTGATGGTCAAGGTACTCAAAGGGAATTGGAAATATTGATTTTGGTGTTTTTACACAAAACCCAATAAGATGGATTAATGACAAACTCGAAAAAAGGGATAGCTTTCCTTTATTACGTAGACGTAAGGCCAGGCATTAAAGCAAAACGGTACGGACAGTGAAATATCATAAAAAGGCTACCTGTATAACTGTGTTGCCGGCAGCCATCCTATTATTTTTTTGACTGTATCCCTACAATGGCAGATGCCAGCCATGCCTATAGCCCGCCATATAAAATAATCTCAGTATATGACGACGATACGATAACAGCTGAATACGTCCGTATAAGTATTTTTTAAATTCTAGCAGGATGTTGATTTTTAATGTTGAATTTTTTATTATACCAAATGATTCTTGTGATCCCAAAGGGAGGCTTGGGATTAATGAATTTTGAAACATTTGCTTGGGGAACCGGGCGTGATTACCCGATAGTTGCTGTTTATTAGACAGTGGCAGGGGTAAGTGCCCGGTTTTATTATTGTATTTCCAAAAAAACATAAAGAATTGGAAAGGAGGCTACGCAGGTGTCAATAATATCCCTTTTCAGCGGTGCCATGGGTCTTGACCTGGGAGTTGAAGAAGCAGGGCTTGAAACCGCTGTCGCTGTTGAGATCGATCGACAAGCTGTAGATACTATATTGGCTAACAAAGGCAAAAATTTTCCTGTTATTGCTGGCGACATTAGGGATATTACCACTGCAGAAATACTTCGGAGGGCAGGTATGGCTGCCGGGGACGCCTTTGCAGTGGTAGGTGGCCCACCCTGCCAATCATTTAGTACCGCAGGAAAACGGGGCTCCATTATTGATGAGAGAGGCTCACTATTCAGAGAATTTATAAGAGTGGTACGGGAAGCACAGCCGCGTTTCTTTGTCTTTGAAAATGTAAAGGGTTTGATCTCTGCTCCTATTAGGCATGTACCACACATTAATAGGAATAGGCCTTTAACACCGGAAGAAGAACCAGGGTCAGCTTTTCGAATGATATATAATGAAATGGAGCAACTAGGCTATAGAATGGTGTTCGGTATCCTGGATGCGGTAAATTATGGTGTGCCTCAGTTCAGAGAACGCTTGGTCGTTATAGGCTCAAGGGATAACGAGAACGTCTTCCTCCCACAACCAACACACTTTATGCGTCACCAAAACAGTGACTGCAGATGGGTCAGGTTACGTGATGCGATACGGTGCTATGAGGATGCTACCGGCCCTTGTGGCAGATTTAGCGAGGAAAGGATCAACTACTTAAGAATGGTACCCCCAGGAGGCAACTGGCGGGATATCCCTGAGCATTTGCTCCCTATGGCTATGGGTGGTGCTTACGAAGCCTCTGGGGGGAAAATGGGGTTCTACCGTAGGCTATCCTATAATCAGCCATGCCCTACCTTGGTAACCAGCCCTGTGCAAAAAGCGTCGATGCTCTGTCACCCAGCACAAGACCGACCTTTGAGCGTAAAGGAATACGCAGCTATACAGCAATTCCCAGAGGACTGGAAATTTTGCGGTACCGTGTCCCAGCAATACAAGCTGATCGGCAATGCTGTACCTGTTGGCTTAGGTAAAGCCATAGGCCAGGTACTGGTTTCTGTGGCAGATGGAAGCTCAGAAATAAGGACTAGGCGGCTGCGCGGTACGTCAACGCATAACGCTGTGAGTAACTTTGAACCCTATATCGAAGCGGCTTGTAATTAGGAGGCTTTGAAGACAATGGACAACCTTGCATTGGAGCAAAAAATCGCAGAACTACTAGACGTTTTTTATAGCCGGAGGATAGAAAAGATCCAGACTTTACAGCTCAACGAAGCTCTACTTCGCAAGAACCCTTATCTTTTCAAGGCGATGGGTGTACAGAAAGCAGGGGAAATCGTTGAGGGGCTGTTATCAGCCTTTATGTCTAGTAGCGACGAAGGTATTTTTGGAGACGCTTTTTTCGAGCCTTTAGCTAAGTTCGTATCAGGGGGAGTCGTTGCCCCGTCAGAGGGCGTAGATGTGGCTATAGAAGACGACAGCACCTATAAAGCAATAGCAGTAAAAAGCGGACCGAGCGTCTTCAACGCACAAAGCAAAAAAAGACAGGAAGAAGAATTTGGTAAGCTCCAAAAACGTTTATTCAAGCTCGGTAAAAAATTTGATCCAGTCGTCGGCTATTCTTACGGGAGGAAACAACAGAGCCAAAACAGCAAAACCCCCTTTAGGGAACTGGCTGGCCAAGTATTTTGGGAAGAAATAACCGGCGATCCCGATTTTTACCTAAAGATCGTCCGCCTTATGAAGGACAAGCCCCAGGAGCACTTACTTGATTATAACCTCGCGTGGGATGCAGCAGTAAACCGCTTCACGCGTGAGTTTACCAACAACTTCTGCTTTGAAGACGGGACTATTAATTGGGACAAGCTCGTCCACTTCAATAGCGCAAAGCAAGTCCAAAAAATAACTACATCGCCCGAATTAAAGAGGATGAAGCCAGGGACTACCCAGCAGCTAACTGTCACTGCGGTTTTTACCGACGGGAGTACAAAAGACGTAACTCTTGAGGAGTTTACGACTTATTTGACCAGCGCCCCAGGAGTCGTAAACGTAAGTCCCCATGGGTCTGTAACGGCAACAGGTTCGGCCACAGAGGGCGCAACCGCTGAAATAATAGTGAGCTACATAAAGTCCAAAAAAATAAAGGTCAAAATAATCTAGGCTCAGGCCGCCGAGGACAGTGTAAGCACATGTTCAGTGTCGACGAGGGAATTAGAAAGGGTTTTCAAAACGCCATTATCTCTTGGTCTAGGGAAAACGGGAGAGAATTCCCTTGGAGGAAGACCCATGACCCTTTTAGAGTACTAGTCGCTGAGATACTCTTACACCAAACTTTTGCTAGGAAAGTCAGCCCCGTCTATAATTTATTAACGTCTCTTTACCCAACGCCGAAAGAGCTTTCTGAAGCCAGTGAAACAGAGCTTACAGACCAGATAAGGCCGTTGGGTTTTTTATACCGGGCAAAGACGCTTATATCAATTGCAAACGACATAATGGGTAGGTTTGGAGGTGTTGTCCCGGGTGATCTAAAGGGGCTGCTGTCTCTCTCTGGGGTTGGAGAATATACAGCTCACGCAGTACTATGTTTCGCATATGGACAGGCCGTACCCGTAGTAGACCGGAACGTCATCCGTGTATATAAGAGGATTTTTTCTATTCAGAAACCACTTGAAAAAATTAACCCAACAAAGAGGTTCTGGACTGCTGCTGGACAGTTGGTGCCTGCCGGTGCAGCAAGAGAGTATAACCTTGGTCTGCTTGATTTTGCGGCCCTTGTCTGTAAGCACTATTCCCCGGCGTGTGGAACTTGCCCAGCTTTACTGGTATGTTATGAACCTGCCAACATATAGGAGGACTGGTTATGGTTGAGTAAAACGATTACATGGGGTGTTTGATAAAAGGTAAAGCTGAGGATGAAAGTGCATTCGAAGTATATTTGAACGCCTGCAGACTTCCGTGGAAGAAAGCAGACGTCCTTTCCAAACGGAACCCTGATTATCAAGTAAAAAACCACTACGTAGATATCAAGTTACAGGGTACTCCCTTTTACTTGGCAAAGGAGTACGTCGGCATTGAACCTCGGTACTGTATAGACTAGTATGTGTTTGTAGTGGATATCGAGAACGGCTCAGAGGGAATATAGAGGGTTTGCTATTGAAAGTTTTAGGGTAGTTGGGGTTCAAGGGGACACATTGTTTATGTAAGTTTTAACGATATACTTGCTAATTATTAGTACACGTGAAACTAGGACGTTATTTATTCGCTCTGGCTTTTGTTTTTTTGGAGAATAAATGAATGTGGGTTGCTAGTTAAGGAAGGATGTTTAAGAAAAGTGTGGTATGTTTAGGAAAGAGCAATCTGGGGACTTCGATTACTTAATCAACGCAGATCGTTGTGTAACTATAACTAATGGTTGTGAAAGGAAGTTAGTTATGAAAATAATATCAGTTAGTTTAGAAAACTGCTATGGAATAAAGAAATTTGACTGCATATTTGATTTTAGCAAGAAGAATGCATATTTAGTCTACGCTTCTAATGGAATGATGAAAACATCGTTTGCAAAGACTTTTAAGCAACTAGCATTAGGTAGGAAACCAGCAGAGGATGTATTTAAAAGGAAGTCTACATATTCTGTAAAAAAAGATGATAATTTAGAAATTTCCCCAGAAGAAATTTTTGTTATAAACAGTTATGAAGATGAGTATATTTCACCAAATAGTGCTAAACTCATGGTATCAAAAGACATAAAAGAAAAATATGACCGAGAATTACTTAAAGTAAATATGCTTAAAGAAGGATTTCTAGCTGAAGTAAGAAATGAAACCAACTCGAATATGGATGTTATTATTGAAATATGTACTGCATTCACAAAACAGCCAATAGATTTTTTAGATTTGCTTTTGGAATTGTATGAAGACGGCATACTTTCAAAACCAGATTGTGGATTAGATTTCAAGAAAGTCCCATATCTTGATATTTTTAATGATGGTGTTGAGAAATATATTTCTGATCCTAAAAACTTAGCACAGATACAAGAATATAATAAGCAATATGACGAGTTACTTAAGAACACAACAATCTTTAAAAGAGGAATTTTTAGTCATTATAATGCTGAAAGTATTACAAACGACTTGACAAATAGCGGATTCTTTGACGCCGAACATCAAGTGAAACTAAAAGGTATTGATAATAGTATAACCACAGCCGAGCAACTATTTGCTGTAATTTCAGGAGAACGAAATAAAATTTTTGAAGATATAAAACTTCGGAGCAAATTTGATAAAATAGACAAAGAACTAAATAAAAGAGCATTAGTTAACTTTAGGAAAATAATTGAAAAGTATCCAGAAATCATTGTGATGTTAGCGGACTTTAATGATTTTAAAATTAAAGCTTGGACAAGTATTTTAAAAGCTACACAATCACAGTATAAAATTCTTGTTGATAGTTATAAAACAAGTAAAGATGTAATAGAAGAAATTAAAAGCGAAGCAAAAAAAGAAAAAACTCAATGGGAACGCACTCTAGAAATATTTAAGGAAAGATTTAAAGTGCCTTTAATTGTAGAAGTGCCAAATCAAGATGATGTTTTATTAAATGAGAGCGTTCCTAATTTCATATTTAAATTTTATGATGAGGAAACAAAAGAAGAAGCTCCATTATTAAGAAAAAATCTTGAAAATATTTTAAGCCAGGGAGAAAAAAGAGCACTATACTTACTAAATATAATCAATGACTTAGAGGCCTTAAAAAGCGAGGGAAAAGAAGTCCTTATTGTAGCTGATGATATTGCAGAATCATTTGATTATAAAAATAAATATGCAATTATAGAGTATTTACAAGAAATATCCCGAGAATCAAACTTCAAGCTTATTATTCTAACCCATAATTTTGACTTTTTTAGAACTACTGCTACAAGGGTTAAAGAATCAATGTTCCCGCAGATGGTGTCTAAGGACTTAATAGGAATATCATTGGAAAATCCGAAATATGTGTTTAATAACCCATTTAGTATTATCAAAAAAGGTATTATTAAAGGCGAGGGAAAAGCACTGATAACCTCAATACCATTTGTACGGAATATTATTGAATATACTAAAGATACCTCAGACACAGATTATTTGACACTTACGTCATTACTTCATATAAAAAGCAATTCTAAATCAATAACCTTAAAGGACTTGGAGGATATTTACAATAAGACATTAAACATGAATTTAATTTTTTCACAAGGAAATGAAAATAAACTTGTATTTGACTTAATTATGGATGAAGCAAATGCAGTCGTAAAAGAAAACACAGAAAAGATTGATTTAGATGATAAGATAATATTATCAATTGCTATCCGTCTTTTAGCTGAAACTTTTATGATTGATGAAATCACAGGATTAGATGGTAATTTTGATGACGTTGACAAGGAACGCAATAAAGGAACTGTTCAAACGGGTTTGTTATTAGGCCTTTATAAAAAGAAGTTACCAGATAAATTAGATATCATAAGAATACTTGATGAGGTTAGTTTAATGACATCTGAGAATATTCATATAAATTCATTTATGTTTGAGCCAATAATTGACATGTCAATAGTTGAGCTTGTAAGTCTTTTTAGAAGATTTCAAGCAATATGTTTGAGTGAAAAAAATTGAGGAGAAAAAATCGGTATTACATTCCTAATATCCATATTATATTATAATGTATTTATATGATAATTCATGAACATAGTTCGACTGTGGGAGGTAATTATTGAAAAAAGAACAAATAGAACAGTTTATTACTCAGAATATCGGAACTAATACGCCAGTGAGCTTTGTATTTCGAAATAAGAAGGATACGGGCAGAAGAACAATATCTCAGGCAAAAATTATTGAAAAATCAGCTGATATAATAAAAATAATTGATTCAGTAGGAGAACAGCATAATATTAACATAGTCAATATCGGATATATTTCAATGGGAATGCAGTGAAACTTATAGCCAAGCAAGAAAAGGATTTGAAAGAGATAATCGCTGCTATCATTTCCAAGAACTGCATATGCGCCGTGATGTGCGAGTGACGCAAGGTTCCCGGATTCTAATCAAGCCCATAAGGCTAAATTGGGGTTGTTGTCTGATGTCGTAGTATCATCAATCCATGCGGCTAGATACTTTCCACTTTGCTTGAATCTTTGATAGTGAAGAGTCATTGGTATGCCATTAATTGTCCCTCGTCTGATTATAGAGCAACCACGTTCAATTTTTGGAAGATTGAGAATTCTATTTAGATCAATATTAAAGCCTTCTGTTTTATAATTAAAAAGGGAACCCGATTCATTAAAGCATACAAAAGCACCACGGAATATTTCTAATTCTAATAGCCGACGACAAGTCATCTCAAGGCTTACATTGTGGCTTTTTCTGATTTGATATATTAAGTGGAATGGTTCGCTGTATTTGCATGCTAATGATAAAATTCTGTCTTTTGGTGCAAGTAGCTCTGTAGCAAAGGCATCTGCTTCAGCCCGTAGAACAGGGTCTTCCTCATCTTCAATAACGCTTATTTTCCCTCTATGTCCTAAATATACGTGTGCTAATTCATGCACAATAGCAAATCGTTGGCTTGCAGTTGTGCGGTTCTTATTTACGGCAATATATGTTTTGTCGTAATCAGGTTCATTTAAGATCATTGCACATATATTTACCGGAAAATCTTCTTTGTTTACTTGGATTGGCTTACCAGTTATATGATTGGCAAGCCAAAATACATTTAGAGGATAAATTGGTTTTATGTCATAATAAAGCACTCTTGCCTTAATAATTGCAATTAAATTATCCATAATGTCAACTCCTGTTATTATTTGACGAATGCTTATAAAAGCAATTGAACCACCACTTCTTAAAGTGGTGGTTCAAAATTTTTATCGTTTTTCCTGCTGTTTTCCTGGGATATTTATATTCAAGCATGTAGCCATAATGTCAACTTTTTTTCTTTTTTTTGTTTTCCTGGGATTTTACATATTCGATGTAGTCGTAAACTTTTTCTTTCCCTTCCGGTGAGAGTTTTCCAATTGCTCGCAAAAATACTTCAAGTCTATCATCATATGTGCGGATTTTTCCTTGTCTTGTTTCATCAAGGTATCCAGCAGCGGCCATAAGTTTTTCTTGAGATACGTTTAAATATGGAGCCAGCCTTGTCAATGTTTCTGGCTGGGGTTTTTGTATTCCGGATTCTATTCTTGATAGTGTTGATATTGGCACGCCCGATTCTCTGTGTAGTTCCCCAAGCGATTTGTAACCAGCTTGAATCCTTAAATGTTTTATTATTTTTCCAATTGATTCGGCCACTGTTTACACCTCGCATATATTATAACCCAAAAATTGCGCCAACGAAACAATTACGAAAACGCAAATAAAATTTCAATTTAACACTTGCGTGCACAGCACTAAAATGATATTATATTTACAACAACGCAACATCGAAGGGAGGGACGATATTGGCTTATGTAAAGTTAAAGATGGATGTTTTTAATGAGTTAACTAAAGCATTGACGGATATAAAATTATCAAAAATGATGAGTATTTCAAGAACTCAACTGTGGAGAGTACGGTTACCAGACAGTGATCCAAGACATAACGATCCAGGTATAGATTTTGTTGTCGGAGCATTAATAGCGTTTCCACATAAAACGTTTGAGGATCTATTTTCTCTAAATGAACCGTTACGTGGATGCAATACCTTACTTGCTTGCAACGATATTAAAATAGCAAATTCTACATAAATGCAAAAAAACCTCCAAAAAATATACAGACGGTATGCTTTGGGGCAGGGATAATTGCCCGGGGAGCGTGCCGCCAGAGGGTTTAATGCAGGTACAATTTCCACACTTTACATTTGAGGTTTGTCCTTTTGTAAAGAAAAGCCTGGGTAAACGGACGCGATTTTTCGCGCTAAACGGAATCACCAGAGCAGTGGCGGTGGGAGTCGGCGGAACTGCCGTAAAAAGTGAAGCCAGACGGAACGTAAACCAAACAGATGGCAGCGTGTACCCGGACGTGTGCCATTACCTTCTTCGGGAGGGCGGTGAAAATCCGCAGACGGGAAGGGCTGGACTTAGGTGAGGAACGGGGGTAGTAACCAAAAAGCAGCCCGAAGGTTTAATGTTAGGATTGGACCCCGCATTTTTCAGAGGTTTATGATACTGAAAAGTGACAACTTCATTTTTCCAAGTTTAATACTTGGGCGTCTATTGCGGTCCCCTGGGGAGGTCTCCGTTTTAGGTTCCACCTTTCTGGCGCGAACGTAAGAGCTAGGCTCGGCGCTAAATTTTTTTCAAATCCTGTTTGATGATAATAGGGACATATCCGGCCCTATAGACGTGCGCCTACTCGCTGGCGGGCCGGGTGCGGGCATTGTAATGTCCGGCTAAGCACGTTTTCAAAATATTGGGGTGGTATGTTATGGAATTGATTGGCAAAGGCGTTTGTAACGGAAAATCCCAAACATTTGAAGTGGATAATGTGCGAATTATGAATGTCATAGTCCCGGGGACAGAAGACAATCGTATTAAATACAAGTTATTGGCTAAAAGGACGTTAATTAAATGTGGTATTAGGCCGAAGATTTCTTATTACCCAATTCCTCCTGAAATAGCACGCAAAAAAGAATTGGTTCCATACTATTTCTTGTGTCTTGCAAAATTCCGTAAAGAAAGGATGCGGGGAGGAATGATCCGGTGACAACAATAATATTAAGAGAATTAGCTGGGCAATATCGCACATCACCCGGCAGGAGGGCTCAAATACTGCGACAAATATACAGAGATTCAGGGAAAACCGGTTTGAATTCTTTATTAAAGCTGTTGGGTTGTAGCTCAGTCGCTCCTTTTATAAATTGGATAGAAATTGATCTTAAAAATAAGAACAGAGGCAGGAGAAAACAAAGAGCAAACTTTGTCAGGCCGCCACTCCCGCCAGGGCAAAAGGATTATACTAATAAGCAATTACTTGAAGAGTTGTCGCCGATAAACGAGGGATATAAAACCGGAAAGATGGGAGGAAGGAGAAGTATATACAGTGGTCAGGCTTGGGATGCAATAAATGGTGGCGGAAGATAGATTAACCAAAAATAGTTTAGGCTTGCCCCTGGGGATAACCCGGGGGTTTTATTATTTAGGGGGATTATATGACGAAAAAAATGGATGTGATACGAAAGAAAATCGAATGCGAAAGGGAGAAACTCAATACCATGCCACTTGGTAGTTCTTTTACCCTCAAACAAAGCCAGGAAGTTGATAATTTGATTAATGAATATTATCATGCTCTGGCTAAAGGGAGGAATGCGGCAGTATGAAAGGATGGTTAAAACAAGTATTTGCAAATCAAGTCTTTGAAGGCATTAAAGAAAAACTGCTTGAAAAAACCCTAGCCTAAATACCATATTTAGGAGGCTTTGACGATGGTCAGATTATATTACCTGCCACAGGTACGTATACACAGCATCGTACAGCGTTATGCGGCTGGTAAGTGCGGTCGGCAGGAGATGATTACGGGAATAGTCAGGGTACTCAAGATTCACAAGGTTTCTTGTATGAATATATATGGGTACAGTGTACGGCTGATTGAACCTAACATAACACCAATAGGTGTTCTCCCGGTTGTACTGATTATATCCGATGGACCATTCAAAACATCACACTGTCCGGCCTGCGGGTCCGGCGTACACGGATACCTGGGCGGAGAAAGTACAGTGATGTGTCATGACTGTGGTTGTATTTACGAATTCAGGGAAGCAGGTGATGCTAATGGAAGCAAAAAAAGTAAAGCGTACTAGATATGACCTTATCGTGCAGGCCATTAACAAGGCTGGTACGCGGGAAACCGGTCCGGTGTGCCTGGCAGTGGAAGACATTCTTCGAATGGAAATGGAAGGGTGGCCAAGTTACCAGAAGCTTTCTACAGAAAGAAAGGCTGCTGAGCCTTTTAGAAGACTGGAGAGAGTCGGGATATTTACCTTCAACGATATGGCCGAAGCCGTCAAGGATACGGTACGGCTACGGAAACTGGTATTTGTGCGGGCAGTGGGAGCATAGAGGAGTTAAAAAACTTTTAATTATAGGAAGGGGTGAGCTTCATTTGCTGGCTTTGTGGATCAGAAATGCGGTGTGGCTGCTAATGCTGGGATGCGTGATGGTGATGGCAACAACCGGCTGCGTGGCCGATAAGACAAAACACCCCCCTCCCTTGACACTGGAGGAGATCCTGGCTAACAAGGATAAAGGCACCTTCGCTGGGGACTGCTATGACGAAAAGGCGGTGCAAGAGCAGCTGAGACAGATGCCCAAGGAGATTTCCCCCAAAGATGCCTACGGTTACATCCTCGGCCTAGTGGGAGAGAGCTATGTTCAATACCGGAATATATATGATAACCTGGAAGAAAACGAAGGCGGGTCTGATCAGGAAAGCAAGGGCAGGGATCTCCTTTGGAAAACTAATCTATCCATGTCCGATACCTATAAAAGGGAAAGTGACCGCCTAATAGCGGCTCTTGTTTTTTTGCAGGACCGGATGAACTATGGAGAGTGGTCCGTCGTAAACGGATGGGTTGTAAATCGCTTAACGATGTTAAGCAATTATCAGATGGAACAGGATTTGTCTATTGCCAGGAATATTATGGATAAAAATACAGCACCGGTATATTAATCGGTGCTGCACACAATGTTTATAATATGCAACAACAATTGGCTTGAGTTTGCAAACCATGCATCGCAACTTTACAGTATTTTTTTAATATTTAATTCGTAAGCCTCAGAGTATTCGTCAAAGTACATTTCAAAAACATCGCATTTTAGTTTTCTTCCTATTGATGTAAGTTTTTGCTTATAGATATCTTTGCATTTACAACCTAAATATATGCCCTCTACAGCTAAACCGACATTCTTAAGAGGCACAGATAAACCATCGACAGGATCGATACATAGAAAGAGTAATCTAAATTCATTCTCATATTCCCAGAATACATGTTTACACGTAAAAGAAAAATAAAGATATGTAAAATACTTATAAAAATCTTCTGTTGGCTCTTTCAGATTTTGATTGTAAGATTTTATTAACTCAGATATGATCATAGTTGGAATAACGGCCATTTTTGTGCGTATAGGTTCATATGATACCGGAAAAATATTTTTTGGGTTAGTAATTGCATATTTAACGCAATATCCAGAATGGTTGCTTGCATAATGAGCCCAGAGCGGCATATTATTTTCAACCACACAACTAAAACAGGCTATTAATGTTCTATCTTTAAAAGCATCTAAATACTTCTCAATGAATTCTATCTCCCAGTTGCTACTTTCAATCATTTCTCTATGCAATGTAAGCATTTTAAACTCAAAAGGATCGTTAAATCTTTTGTAGCTTGAGACCCAAATCTTATTATTACTCAGAGAGTCAAACCGAGATTCATTTTCTTTATCATAATCGACATATCGATCATCAAATATAGGATAATATTTGTACAAAAATTTTGGGACGAAATTATCTTTATATTTCATAGCTTCACGCCAACCATTCTCGTTAAAGATTTTATTGAAAGTATTCATATTCATTTCAACTCGCACATTTATCGCCCCCTATAAATAAGACAAAATATGGTCTTTTACCTAATATTCTAGGCGTAAGCGAACTTACATGCTGAAGATTCTATTAGTTTCATGTAGTAATAATTACCACAAGGAATCAAGTAAACCTTCTTTGTTTGTATTCCAGGGAATAAAAAATTGTCTAAATTATTACACAGTACAAATATATTAAGAATATCGGGTTAACCAACTGGAAAATATTCTACCAGTTTCAATCCGAATATTCGAATACCTAAAGAACCTCGGCAAATCGGGGTTTTTTATTTTTTAGGGGGGTGGTGCGATTTGTGCGGATCAAAAACGTAGCGTTTCTATTGTTGTGTGTGTTGGTGTTAGCTACTGGCTGTATGTCTGGTCATACGGAAAACACTGGAGAAAGGGCAACTTATGAGGCCCGGCAGGAAAAATTACACCCACCTCCTCTGACGCTGGATAAGGTACTTGCCAACAAGAATGAAGGAAGCTTCGCCGGTGATCGTTATGACGTGCAGGCTGTTCAAGAGAAATTACAGCAGATGCCCAGGGGGCTTTCCACCGAAAAGACCTACGCTTACCTTCTCAGCCTGGTGGGTGAGACATATTCAAAATATCGGGGCTCCTATGCTTACATCGAAGATCCTGGCTATAGACAGCAGGAGTTGTATCTAGATCCCAATGCGCCGGTAACAGTAGCGGTATCAGAAGTTAACAAACTAAAGGTGGAGGTGATACTTGATTGCAGCGGCAGCATGGCGGGCTCCGTGCAGGGCGGGGTCAAGATGGACCTGGCCAAAAAGGCTATAAGTGATTTCTTAGCAAAGCTACCCCCAGGAACACAGGCGGGTTTACGTGTCTTCGGACACAAAGGGAGCACGTCAAAAAAAGATCGGGCCGAGGGTTCGCAAACGGAACTGGTTTATCCAATTTCAACATATGACGAAAAAGTTTTTAATGATTCGATGCAGCGCTTTTCTCCCCGGGGATGGACACCCATAGCTAAAAGCCTGTACGCTGCTGGTCAGGATCTGGCCGCCCAGAAGGAGGAAGGGGCGAAATACATCATCTACCTAGTGAGTGACGGGATAGAGACCTGCGGCGGGAACCCAGTAGCCGCAGCGAGTTCTCTTCACCAGTCGGGCATTCAGGCCGTAGTGAATATAATAGGTTTCGACGTGGATGACAAGGTCCAGCGCCAGCTTAAAGAAGCGGCAGCTGCCGGCGGCGGGAATTATGTGACGGTGAAGAGCCAGGAGGAACTGCAGGGAGCCTTTCAAGCTGAATTGAAGACACGGAATTATGAAAGATTCAAAAACGATCAAGTACTGCTGAAAAAAGCCAGTCTCTCCATGTCAGAGACTTCCGCAATGGAGAATATCCGCCTGAAGGTGGCTGTTGCTTATATAAAAGATCAGATGGACTACGAAAAATGGACTGTCATCAATAAATGGGTCCTTGAACGCTGGACAATGTTGAATGAATACCGGGTGAAAAAGAATATATATGTATCTAAAAAAATTCTAGATGATTCATTTTAAATAAGAAAACCGCCCCCAGGGCGGTTTTCTTATTTATGAAGGCATTATCCAATAATGTAGCTTTTGGGTTGGCCTAAAAAAGTAAGGGGGGATGTTTATAGGTTAAAGAAAAAGTTAGTAACCAGCGGCGGCAGTCAATCAACTATTATTTCAAATATTTCAAAGGAGGGCTTTAAATTGAAAAACCGTATAAAAAACTTGTTAAGGACATGGGGTCCGCAACTGTTGACTTTAGCAGTAATGGCAGGAATGGCGGCTGTGTTTACCGCGCCCACCGGAGCTGAGGCAGCGTTTAATCCGACGACTGCGGCAGAAAATACTTTAGCATTCTTTCAGCTGATTTTGATAGTGGCGGCCTGTGTTATAGGTGTTGCATGTATAATGAGGAGTCAAATAGTGGGGGCAGTAGTAACGATAGCAGTAGCGGCTTTTATATACGTAATGACAGAGCCGGGTATGATCACAGACTTGGGCGATGGTATTAAAGGCTTGTTTGGAATAGGTAGTTAAAATTGCGAAGGAATAACCTTATGCTGAAAGGGCCGGGAACCCACCCGGTCCTATCAGCATAACTATTCTTAATTAATACCGGGAGGTGTAATGGGTGGCGAAAGCAAAAAGCCTTATAATCATGGCCTTATTTCTTTTGCTTTGCGGGATAACCACAGTATCACAAGCACAAGCAAATAGCGAACAAGGTATACGTTTTCAGAATGCGAAGCTGAACGGGAAGCTGGTGGCCTACAATGGCGACAGAGGCATTTATGTTGTCTACGGCGACGTAACCGTGGAAGACAGGGGACAGTGGAACATGGTTGAAGCAAACAAATTCATTAGCGTTCAGCCGAGTGTAGATTGGGTAGAGGATGAAGAAATAAAAAATTTAATGGGCAAAGGCGTAACAATGTATGGGTCATATATTGCCTATGGCGATCAGACTGAAGAATATTTCCGGGCAAAAAAGGCAGAGGCAGCGGCGAGCTACCCGCAGCCTGTAAATGAAAACTGGATTGGCTTCGGCAAATCAATCCAGACATTGAATGCGGTCAAATTTAACGTAAACACTGTAACGGACTTTGTGGACGTACTGGCCGAAGGCCGGGATGCCCTAGCCGGAATGAATATTGAGCGAAAGAGAGTAGAATACACTATTCCTTTGGAAAATGCCCAAAAATTTGCTCAAACTATCCGGTATCCTAAGAACACTGATGAAAGAGACAGGAGAAAACGGATGCTCGACTGGTGGAACTCTCACTGGAATTTCAAGTGGTTTGTGGAAAAGGATATTAGCACTTATAACGAAAACGATCGAAGCGTTGGGGGTTCTGCATTTTTCACCGGGAAACTGGGGTATGCAAACTGTTATCTTGAGTCTGTACCGGTAATCAGGCCAGATATTGAAAATTTTATGGAAAACGCGCGCAGCGGCGGTGGATTTGAGGAAGAATCCGGCCCGGCTGTTTTTTTTGCGAGTATAGGTGCTGTAAGAGATGAAGATTGGCCGCATGAGATAATAGAACTTTACGCCAGCGGCCCTTTGTTTTATACGCCACAGGATTTGATATCCGGAATTTTGAAGAATGACGTCAAGTACCAGTCATGGCGGCTAGAAGGGTGGAGCCGCAACCGGGCTGAAATACTTAATGGAAAGCGCTGCTGGCTATCGGGTAGCAGGGTTTTGGTTTATAAGACCGACCCCGAAACAGGCGAGACCTATCTTGCTGACCATTACTTTTCCGTCCATAAAACACTGACTCAAAACGAGTTTAACACGATGTTGGATCTTCAAAGGGAATTAATTGGCCAGGGGGGTTTTTAAATGAAGATGCAGATGAAAATACCTAAAAACGTAGTCAGCGGGACCACCGCTTTTCTTTTTTGGGCGCTGATTATCGGTTGCTTTATATTTTCTGTGCGCTCCTCCGGGCTTGCAGCCCAGGCTAAAACGTATGTTATGGGCCGTGCTGTATCGCCCGAACAGGTAGAAAATCAAAGAAAAGCTGAAGAAACAGCCAAGAGTTTTGCCCTGGAGTGGGCCACCTTTGATAAAAATAATCCTAAAAACTACCAGAACCGGATGGGTCAATTCATAGAAGGATACAGAGGTGACCCACCAGGAGGTTGCCAGGAATGCACCCAGGCGTCAGTGTTGTCAGTACAGCAGGATTACAGCCAGTACCGTGTAAAACTCATGCTGCACCTGAAACGGATTGTTGTTGTAGACGATATAAAATCTGACGCCAGCAGGATAATGACCCCCAGGGATATAGTGGACATAGTTAATCCTTCAACCCAAAAAGCCAGGCCGCAGGAATGGCAAACGCTAGACCAATGCGTTGAGGTTGCGGTAGAAATAAAAGATCAGCAGCCCATTGTGTTGGGAGCGCCGGTGATTATGCCGATGCCGGAGAGCAAACAGTCAACTTTAGTGTACCCCCGCGAACGACCACCTGAAGAGTTTGAGACATTCGTAACACAGGCGCTTGAGTTTTACTATTCTGGTAAGGACATGGAAAATTATACAGCCCTGGGAGTAAAAATACCTGCGCTGGGAGGGTACCAGTTAAGCCAGGCTAGAATTCTAAGTTTTGAACAAAAAGAAGATCAGGCGACAGCCGTGGTAGAAGCGACGATATCCACTACCGGACTGAATAGTATGAAGCAAGAAATTGTATTGGAGACATTAAAGAAAGACAAGTGGACTATAAAAAGAATGGGGAGTTGGTAAAATGTCTGCTGAAGGATTTAGAAGCTACAAATCCTTATTTCGAATAAAGTTTAAGATATACGCCATTGGTGATAGAGCCTTGCCGCGACCCGTACCTGTCGATATAGCGTTGATTTATATAGCATTGCTTGTGCCGTCTTACTTTCTTGCCAAACCCCTGGCGGGGTTAGCCGGCACATCACAATTCCTGGTAGGGTTAGTTTTGGACGGTGTGATTACCTGGGCGCTGGGCAGGGCTGACCCTCAGGGGCAGCCACTGCCCTACTTTTTATTGAACATAATCACCTTCTTCTTTCAGAAAAGAAGAAGGGACTTTACTGGAAAGCCGGTTGCTATAAAGAAGAAGCGCCGGCTGGAATGGCAGTGCATTAATTTAAAGTAAAAAAAGTTAAAAATAGCAGGAATTAGCATTTTGGGTGCAGTATTTTTATATAGAAAAAATGAGGGGAGGGGGGAGTAATATGAGGAAAAAATGCAGAATATTCTTTGCTTTGTTTTTGTTGCTAGCTGTAATCAGCGCAGCGGGCTGCGGGAAGGAAGCGGGAAAAACAGCAAGTAAAACAGAGGATAAAACACCAGTTGAGGCAGAGGATAAATTTTCTGGAAAATGGGTTGATGTAAAATTTTCTCCAGACGGCTCCGAATGGTATGACGATTCTAGATTTTGCATCAGGATCTATAAAAACGGCGATTCTTATATTTATGAGCGAAAGGATGGTGCATTTCCCGCAATTAGTAATGATGGACGTTTAATAGTAAATGCTGATATGGATAAAGTAGTATTCACATACGAAGATAAAACAGGCAATCTCATTAAAGTCTTTAATGGACAACATAAAACTATTTATATAAGGGCAAAGGAATCTACAGACAACGAAAAAAAGAAATAAGCCAATAAGAGGATGAAACCAACACGCCCGGCGTTATAGCCGGGTTTTTCTATTTATAAAAGGAGCGTGATTATATGAAATTTCCCATTGTGGCCTTTCACAAAAACATTATCTTTACCAGCGACAAAAAAGTTTATGGCGCATATAAAATGAAGCCCGTTCCCTGGCGCTTTTTACCAGGAGCGCACAAGGAAGTTGCAGTTGGGACACTGGAAGAACCTCTTACCGGCTTTGCCGGTGGCCGTGGCCAGATTCTTTTGCTGCACGAGGAAGTTGCTATTAACGAAGAACAATACTTGCAAGAATGTAATGTCCCCAGCGAACTGGATGATGCACTACGTACAGAGGCAGAACAGCACGCCCGGGCTGCCAAAGAGCGCATTGCAACAAAGGGAGCCAGAAAAAAGAGGCGGTATATTCTCTGGGAACTGGACATACGTCAGGCCGTCTCAAGCTTGAATGAATTTATTGAGACAGCCCGTGACGTTGCGCTGAAAAATTTTTTAGGTTCAAAAACAACTATTCCGGAGAAAATCAAAACGCTGGCGGAAGAAGCGGAAGAAGAAATGCTCCTTAGCCTAATGCGATTCGGTATGCAAAGAACCGGTTTTGAAGACCTGGATTTCATTAACCGGAGAACTGCCGATCGGCTGGGCGTGTTTCCCGTTTCACTGCCGGATCGCCAAGCGGGTAAAATGAACGAAGCTCTGATTGCCTCATTTACCGATGGGGCAATAGTGGAAGAAAAAATCAATTATCTGACCATTCTTAATGGCGGTGGGGAAGAACAGTACCAGTCATATGTATACGTCACGGACGCACCCAAAAAAATACCCCCTTTTGGATATGACATGCTTTCATCCGACAGCCTGGGATTTCCCGTTGACGTGGTTATCCACTTCGAAATCATGAAGCCCCACCAGGCTCGACAGAAAGTAGATATCAAGAAGAGACTCCTCAGGGCGCAAATGGGTGAGGCGGCGGGTATAGGCGAATCACCGGAGATAATGGAAGAGACAGGCATGAATGACAGTAAAATTCTTGAGGTAAAAACCGAATCCGGCCAGCCGCTGGCCAGGATGAGCCTCTGTTTTGGACTGGCATCAAGAAGCGTAAAGGAACTGCATTCAAGGGTAAAAAGGCTGCGCCAGCTTCTAACCAACGAGCGGTTTTATGCGGTACGGCCATTAGCCAGGCAGGAAAGCGCAATGTGGTCCTTTTTACCCGGGGCAAAGCCAGCCGCGCCATGGATTGAATGCGACCCCGGCTATATAGCCGCCATAGGCCCTGGGTTTGCCACGGAGCTGGGTGATCCCAAGGGTTTCTTTTTAGGCTGGTCAGGTATGGCGCCGGTATACTTTTTACCGGGCCGGCCAGCGAAGGAACTGAATAAAACAAATGCCATACTGATCTCTGGCTCACTGGGTGGCGGAAAGAGCTACTCGGCGAAGGATCTGGCCTACTTTACCATGCTTAGCGGCGGCTATGTCTTCGCGATCGACCCCAAGGACGAATACTTTAAGTTCGAAGAATTATTCCCCGGTCTTGTAAAGAGGATTGAATTATCGCCACGAAGTAAAACCAGTTTTAACCCCTTTACTCTGTCAGCAGACATAAAAAGGGCTAAAAGCATAGCTATGGATTATTTAACCCGGGCATTAAACGCCGCCAACAACGAACCACGCCGGCTGGCCATAGCCGAGGCCGTAGAAAAGATTATGACCTGCCCCGAAGAAGACCGCCATATGGATGCCTGTGCTCAGACACTGGAAATGCTGTCCAGAGAGCACCCGGACAAAGAGGTGCGGGAACAAGCCATGCAATCAGTGTATCTGCTGAAGTATCTTAAATGGTCTGACATAGGCAGTCTTATTTTTGGTCGTAAGAATGTCGGGCTTTTTACGGGCCGGGAGAGAATGGTTGTAATTAATATCAAAGAACTGCCGCGACCTCAGCATGGGGTAAAACTTGAGGAATGGACTGAAAGCGAAAGACAAGGAGCAGCAGTGATTTACCTGATAGCTGCTATGGCCCGGGAGATCGCATTCGGCCTGCCGAAGGAAATAGTTAAAATGTTCAACTGTGATGAGTCTTGGGTTTTACGCGCTATTTCCGAAGGCAAGCGACTTTTAGATGAGATTATCCGTATTGGGCGGACATTCAACTTGATACCAGTTTTCATTAGCCAGAATATGTCTGATGTTGATGACCCGGTTATCGTCAACAACGTAAGCCAGGTTTTCTGCTTCCGCGCATACGACACCGATGAAGTGAAAACCAACCTGAAAGTCCTGGGCGCAGATGTTGAAGCAGTGTCTACCAAAAATTTTGCCGGGCTGCCTGCGGGTACATGTCTGTACCGTGATGCAGAAGGCAGGATTGACTGGCTAAAGGTTGACCCGCAGCCGGCGTACCTGGACGATTATTTTGATACCAAACCTACGGCGGCCACTAGAAAGAAGGTGGTTTAATATGCTTAGGAAAAAATTTTTAACTATTGTCATACTGCTGGCTATATTGTGCTCGTTGTTTCCACAAATTGTGTGTGCAAGGGAGTATATTGCTGAGGAAAAAGCCGAAGATAACCAGGTGGGAATCGGCAACGTTACGGTTGAAAAACAAATCGAAAGTGTAATGATGCCACTTGAATTCATAACAGGTCCTGCGGCGCTTGCTGGTGCAGCGGTAGTCAAAAATGCCACGAAAAAAGCGGTTTTGTATAGCGTTGCAGCAGAAGGAGTAAATCTAAGTACGACATATAATGGCACCACTGCAGTATGGATGAACTGGCCAGCCGGGCGGTATGTGTTCGGAACTGCCGACCCGAGCGAAGATGCCTCCTATATGAGTAAATTATTTGGATCAATCCCGGTAGGGATTGTAGACATGGTTGCCAACAAAGTCTTCGAAATCACTAAAACACTGGTGGTACTGGGCATAAACATAATTGTATTAGCTTTTAACACCCAGTGGGCCGCTTCAGTGGCGAGCCTGATACATGACATAACCAATTCATTAGTTGACTTTGATGAAGATGGGTTTTTTAAGTTGTTTTTCCTTCTGGGCATTTGCGGCCTGGTCCTATCAATGGTCTATAAACTTTTAAAGGCTCAATTAACCCAAGCCCTAACGGCGCTTCTGATCTCTGGTCTAGTGGTAGCGCTGATTATGGGTTGGGCTGCCGAATGTGATCGAGCTATCCTGTGGACAACAGGGATGACAGACTCTTTGGCAGGGTCATCCATGGCTATGCTCACGAACGCTATGCCCTTAGAAGAAAAGACAAGCGGAGTAGACCCGATGAACGAAGGACTGCGGGCAGCCGGTAATGCGGCTTGGCGAACTATAGTTGTGCACCCCTGGGCAGCTGCTTTGTTTGGGACGTTAGAACCCAATAATTTGAAGTTAACTACTCAGGAAATAGACAGCATTAAAAGAGATATGGAGCCCGAAGATAAGGAGAAGATAAAGGGAAAAGAACTCTACCTTGACACCCTTTACCTGGGCGCGGCTGCCGATGATAATATCAGGACTGCAGTCAGCAACGCTGTGGCGAATCCCGAAATAACAGAACACACCGGGCATGAAAACGCTTCCGTGCTAATGCAGTGCTCCACGGCTAACGCGGGCCGGTTTTTAACGGTGGCGCTTCTAACCTTGTTTCCGGCACTGGCATTTTTTATTTTAGCCGTGCTGATTGGCTGTTCAATAATATTTTGCCAGTTCGCCCTGGTTGTAATGCTTATATTCACACCTTTCGTGCTTTTGGTGGCACTGTTTCCTGACTCAGGCTGGAACTTTGCACTGGGCTACGGCAAAAAAATGCTTGGCTTTCTATCCGTCAAGATAATTTACGGGCTGTTCTTGGGAGTAGTATTGTTCGTCGGTACGGCGGCTTCTATGTATATTCAGAGCAAAACTTCTACTATAGATCAATCAAGGCTGGGTATGGCAATGTTTTTCCTGACAATAATGTTTGCCGGTGCGGCACTTTGGAGGAAAAAGATTCTGGATATGGCAACAAGTTTTTCTGTTAACGTACAAAGCGCGTCAAGCAAAGCTATGAACCCCGCAGCGGTAATAAGTGAAATACGGAGAGCTAAAAGGTTTCTTAGTGTTGCTGACTTTGCTTCAGACTACCTTACCAGAGATAAGAAGTATAAGGAAGGGACACCTCCCAGGGATCAGGATAATGATTCGGACGGTGGTAGTTCACCTGGTGGCGGAGGCGGCGGTTCATCCCCTCAACAATCGTCAGGTGCGGCGGGTAACGGGGAAAATAGTGATTTTTCCCCGCCATTTCCTACTTCTACAGCAAATGAAAATAATAAAGAGTACCAACGATTGTTGAGAGATAGTTTGCAGCATAGCAGTGAATATAATTATCAGGGCAGCGAAGATGAAAGATCAGAGAAGGGGTTCTACAGGGTAGATTAGATTGATGTATCGTGAGTTAAACCGGGGCTTAGCTCCGGTTTTCTATTTTATGGGGGTGGTTTCATGAGCAGCGAGGTAATTAAAATCGCAATTCCATATGTCAGGCGTTATGGTTACCTGCCGCTAATAATACTGGGCGGCGCGGTTATGATGTTGTATTTTTTAGTAACCATGTTTTCGTCAACTATTATAAGCATGTTTGAGGTTGACGGAGGATTTGTGTCGGGGAGGCCAACGCCCCTGGCAGTAGCGGATATTGGCTCAGAGGAACTACTTCATTTATTCCAGAGAACACAAGAGGAAACAAACGTCTCCTGGGCGGTACTGGCAGCAATCTGCAAGAGAGAATCAAGTTTCGGTAAGGATTTGAGAGTTTCTGAAACAGGAGCAGTTGGTATCATGCAGTTTGAGCCAACAACCTGGTCCGGGGGCAAAAACCCGTATGCAAGAGACGATCCAAAAAACCCATTGTGGGACACTGACCCTAAAAGGATAGAATCGTATGGAGGATACGGAACGGACCGGGATGGCGACGGCATAGCTGACCCGTACAATGCCGAGGATGCCATATATTCTGCAGCAAAATTGCTGAAAGCTAACGGGTTTGAAAAAAATCCAAGGGATGCTCTCTGGCACTACAATCACGATTCGGGATACGTAAATGAAATACTGGAGCAGGCAGAGGCTTATTCTGCCTCAATGATACCAGCAACACCCGTCACCGTTGATCCGGCACAAATGATAGATGGATGGCCACTACCGGCCCAGTATAACCAGATATCTTCGCCCTATGGTATGCGTGTTTTAGATGGGGTGAAGGGATTCCACGACGGGATAGACATACCATGTCCAACAGGTACTCCGTTATTTGCCGTGCTGCCGGGAAAGGTTATAGTTGCAGATTGGACAGGAAAGGGAGGATATACTGTAGTTCTGGCGCATGAAAATAATACCCAAACCATATACTGCCATCTTTCAAAGTTTGCAGTAATTGAAGGTCAAAGAGTGCAGGCGGGAACAGTATTAGGATTAGCTGGCAACACAGGGCATTCACATGGATCGCACCTGCATTTTAAACTTCAAATCAATGGCCGGATTGAAGACCCTCAAGGATGGCTGAAGGTTCCTACTAAGAATTATTAAATTGGCTAAAATAGTTTTTCCGCTAATTATAAGCCTGTTTCGCTAGAACGGCTTTAGCCAGGCCCGGATCGCGCTGGTCATACCCGCGCCGGCGCAGTTCTGCGGTATAGTCCAAAACCTGAAAAATCTGGGTTTTTATTTTATCAAGTTTTTTACGCCAACAATACAAACGAAGTTATAAATTACGCTATTACCCGAAAGGAGGGTTTTTGATGCTTTACCCAACACATATAGCCGGCGGCATGGCCGCCGGCCTATTAATTAGCGGTAACGCCGTCGTAAGCGAAACCATGCTTGCTATGCTTATAGCAGGCACGGCTGCCTTGCTGCCTGATCTAGACTCACCTGACTCTTATATCGGTTCCCGTGTACCCATTGTGCCAACTGCACTATCAGTAACTTTTGGACACAGGGGGGCGCTTCATTCCCTGCTGGCCGGCGCGGCTTGGATGTTTTTACTGACTATGGGGGTTAAAGCGTTAGGTGTGAACTATAACGATTTAATCCTGAAGACATTTTTAGCTGGCTATTGCTCTCATTTAATTCTTGACATGGCGAATCCTAAAGGTGTCCCACTGCTGTGGCCGCTAAAAATCAAAGTAGGAATTCCTTTAATTCATACAGGAGGGGTGGTAGATAAGTTTGTAGTATTCCCTGCCCTGCTTGGTTGGGTGCTGTTTCATCTTTACACAATAATTTGAGCTGGCCGGAATGGACCCTGAGTAAAGGTGTAAGGATATCCCTCCCGGACCGGCTTCGCCGCCCTTGATGAAC
This sequence comes from uncultured Peptococcaceae bacterium, assembly GCA_964643075.1. Taxonomy (GTDB): domain Bacteria; phylum Bacillota; class Desulfotomaculia; order Desulfotomaculales; family Desulfocucumaceae; genus Desulfocucumis. The sequence continues at coordinate 36,006 of CAZXQO010000023.1, read as the reverse complement.
CCGGCCTGCCCGGGGGCCTTCTATAAAAAAGAGGACGAAGAGGTTAACCGATCGGTTGACTTCTTTTTTTTCCTCAAGTAAAATGGAGGTGTTGATATGCAAGATGATATTTTAAAGGAAATTATCAGGATTACTAAAGAAAATGGCTTCAGGCTTACCGGTCATGCCAGGGATCAGATGACCGCCCGTAGGCTTAACACGTTCCTGATAAAGGAGATTTTGCTGAACCCGCGCAGGCTGGTAAGAGTCGATTACAGGGAGAATGATGCATATTATAAAATCCAGGGCGGCAGGTATAACCGCAAGCTGGCAGTTGTTATAAAAGATAAGGTCTTAGTGATTACAGTTATGTAGCCGCTAATCACCTTCTTAATCCAGTTTGAGGGGGGTTTTACCTTGGAATGTTATAATTGTGGAAGCCGGGTCGTATCTAAGAGAGTTAACTGGATCAGCTATGTTAACGGAATTAAGGTGGTTACTCCCGACATTGCTGTTGAGGAATGCCCGGAGTGCGGTGAAGTGGTGCTGGACTCCGCTGAATCTGAGAAAATTGACAGAGACGTGATCCTTTACTTTGATAAGGTACTAGTCCTGGATAACAGGCTAAAAGAGGTCCGCGAGGGGTTGGGACTCACCCAGGAGGAAGTGGCCAAAAGGATGGGCTGGTCTAAGCAACGCTATAATACTGTTGAAAGGAATAAGAAGGTGCCCAGCATTTTGCTGGCTTTAAAGCTGGCCAATGCCCTTGAGTGTGACGTTAACGATATTTATAAATTAACTATGGTTTCCAAGAAGGACATTGTTGAAAACAAAGTATTGTAGTTCTTTTAGGGGTTAAATTGTTAGGTTTTTTGCGTAAGATCCTGGTAATAATTTTTTTGTTGAAAAAATAGCTACTCTTAACGTTAAGAGTAGCTATTCACTTTTTTGTGCTTTGTGGCCTTTGCCTGGGTAGGAAAGCCGCCGGACCGTCTTGTTTTGGGGTATTTCTTTGCGGCAGCAAGACCGTCCGGCTCGTCTTGGAGAAGGCACACTCTGCCCTTGCTTTGGGGTTTGCATTTTAGCCGGGCAGAGAGTGCCCGGCTAATACTGTATTGCTTTGGGGTCCCTGCGAGGAAGCGCCGCTTTGGCGGCGCTTTGACTTTGCTTTTTCGCTCCTCTGTTCTTCCCATTATACCCCAGGAATCAGGCCGGAACCCTCAAGGGTAAAGGCCGTGAGCATATCCTCCTGAGCATTCCTTTGGTGCAGGAACCAGTCCGGTATCCCTCCCGGCCCGGCTTCGCCGCCCTTGACGAACCCGGCCTGCCCGGGGTCCTTCTTGAAAAACAGAGGGTGAAAGCCCTCAAGAAGGGGGATACCGAATAATGAGTGCCTACATCGTTGAAAAGAAAACCATTGACCGTATTGTTACCTACATTGCCCAGCATGTTAACACGGGAGCGCTTGACGCCTATTACCCCACCTTAGCAGTAGAGCCTGACAAGTTAGGACAACGCCTCTGGAAAATGAACACGGATGCAGTTGACCAAAGGTATAGCGAATCAAACCCGGTTCGGCTTTACAAACATGATTGGGTACCCGGACACAAAATGCAAGTATTCAAATCCCTGCGCTGCTTTCTCTACCAGTGCAGTGAGGGAGATGTTCCCGAGACAGACCTTTTCAAAGACACGGAAAGCTTGATGCACACCATAGCCCTTGAAATAATCAGCGACATGCCACAATATGAAAACGCTGAATGGGCATAACCACCACGGCCAGCCGGGGGCCTATACCCGGCACCTATAAAACAAATTTTTGTTGTGTTTGTGGTCTTGGCCAGGGCAGGAAAGCCGCCGGACCGTCTTGTTTTAGTATTCCTTTGCGGCAGCAAGACCGTCCGGCTCGTCTTGGGGAAGGCACACTCTGCCCTTGCTTTAGGGTTCTGCCTTTTTGCCGGGCAGAGAGTGCCCGGCTAATTCTGTATGCTTTGGGGTCTCTGCGAGGAAGCGCCGCTTTTGCGGCGCTTTGACTTTGCTTTTGCCTCCTCTGTTCTTCTCATTATACCCCAGGAATCAGGCCGGAACCCTCAAGGGTTAAGGCCGTGAGCATATCCTCCTGGGCATTTCTTTGGGTAGGAACCAGTCCGGTATCCCTCCCGGCCCGGCTTCGCCGCCCTTGATGAACCCGGCCTGCCCGGGGACCTTCTTTAAAAACAGAGGGTGAAAGCCCCTCAAGAGAAGGAGGAGCAAAAATGGCAAGCGTTTATGAGATTGTTACCGGGCAGATCATTAAGAAACTGGAACAAGGTGTTATTCCCTGGCGCAGGCCCTGGAACAGTAGTAACCAGGCGGTAAGCTGGAAAACTCAAAAGCCTTACCGGGGAATCAACGTAATGATGCTGGAGCCTGGTGAATACGCTACATTCAAGCAAATCAGCGAGGCAGGCGGGAAAGTAAAGAAAGGCGAAACCGGCCACATTGTAGTCTTCTGGAAATGGAACGAGTTGGAGGACGGGGAATCCGGCAAGACCGAAAAGGCTCCCATCCTGCGGTATTACAAGGTTTTCGAGATCAACAGGCAATGCGAGGGGATGAAATCCCGGCGCAAGGACGGTGAGACATACGAGCATGATCCTATTGAAGAGGCGCAGAAAATAGTTGAAGGCTACAGGAATAGCCCTCCCGTAACCTTCGCGCCTGGCAGAGCTTTTTATGCTCCTTCCACGGACAGCATAAGCGTGCCGGCTATCTCCGATTATAAGGTGCCACAGGAGTATTATTCAACCCTATTCCATGAAATGGTCCACAGCACCGGCCATAAAAGACGGTTAAACCGGGAAGGCGTTCAAGGTGTGGCTGCTTTTGGTTCTGAAATCTATTCGAGAGAAGAACTGATTGCGGAGATCGGCGCGGCTATGCTCTGTGGCGTGTCTGGTATCGTCCAGGAGACCCTTGATAATAGCGCGGCATATGTTGCTTCCTGGCTTCGCAGGCTGAAAGATGATTCCCGGTTAATCGTTTACGCGGCAGCGGCAGCACAGAAAGCAGCGGATTACATTCAGGGGATCGCATTCAGCGATGGAGGCGAAGAGTAACAGCTAGTGGCCGGGGTTTGTTGGCCCCGGCCACTAATGTTTTCAGAGCGTTTATTTTTTGTTATAATTCAGGGTCTTTTTTTGGGTAGAAAAGCCGCCGGACCGTCTTGTTTTGGGGTATTCCTTTGCAGTAGCAAGACCGTCCGGCTCATCTTGGGGAAGGCACACTCAGCCCTTCTTAGGTGTTTTGCTTTTTTGCCGGGCAGATAGTGCTTGCTGATTCTATTGCTTTGGGGTCTTTTAATCGGTTAGCCAGGGCCGGCTGATGCCCGCCCCGGCTTTGACTGAATACTGCTTGCCTGGCTTTGTTGGTCCTGCTGGGGCCGGGGCAGACAGCCGGTCATGGCATGTCAGCCAGGCTGATACTGAAGGCCATGCCCGGCAGACTGCCCAACTTGCGTTCTGTCAGGTCATGGCTTTGAGGTCTTTTAAGAGGTAGCGCCGCTTTGGCGGCGCTTTGACTTTGTTTTTTCGCCTTTCGGCTAAGCCTCATTATAGCACCGGCTCTAAAGGCCCTACAGGCAAGGGCAAGGGCTTGCGGCATATCCTCCTGAGCATTCCTTTGGGGCAGGAACCAGTCCTGTATTCCTCAGCCTGGCCCTTCGGACCACCCTTGCCTTCCGGGCATGCCGGCGCTGATTCGGCTACAGCCGAAAGGCGAAAAAATGCAGGGGGGATGAACGGTAACGGTTTTATGCGGAGTACCTTTTGGGGGGTTGATTAACCCCCCAAACCCCCCTTGTTGCTTGCGCGTGGCGGTACGGTGGGGTTGGTGGAAGAGCGGATCATCAAATTTTTGAGGGAGGTTTTTGGTGATGAAAATTATCCTGGAAAACGAATTGGAAAAGTACGCCTGGGAAGTAATGATAGCTGCTCATTACAAGTGGGAAAAGAACCATGGAGATTTGCTGAGAGAACAAATGGAGTGGTATTTTGAGGATATTTTCAAAAAAGAGTCCGAGGAAGCTATCAAGAAAGAGGTTGAGCGCCGGCTTCGGGATGAGTTTGAGGATGAGTTTTTTGTGTCTGAAGATGAGTATGTGGAAAACGAGCTGGAGAAAAACGAGGCTTATCATGAGGGGGATCTGCGCGAGGAGTACAGGGAGGTTCATGCTGATATTGCCGACAGAAGGAAATATATAGCGGACGAGGTCAGTGATAGTTTGAGTCTAATGTATTACACATTTTTTAACGCGCCGGAGAATTTGACGGTTTTATATGACGGCCAGGTCATCCAGGGGGCTGCCAAGGAATAAGGACAACTCCCTGGGTGGAGCTGGTACCGATTACTTAATAGATTATTTTGAATAATTAAGAATGGGGGTAAAAAATGTTAAACAAGGTTATCTTGATCGGCAGACTGACCAGGGAGCCGGATTTGCGGTATACTCCCAGCGGCACGCCGGTAGCTAAGTTCACCCTGGCGGTGGACAGAAGGACCAACAAGCAGGGGGAAAGGCAGGCCGATTTTATTGATATCATAACCTGGCAAAAAATTGCCGAGACCTGCGCCAAACACCTCGGTAAGGGACGTCTGGTGGCGGTAGAAGGACGGCTGCAGATTCGTTCCTATGAAGACAGCCAGAGCATTCGTCGCAAGGCTGCCGAAGTTATAGCCGAAACGGTGCGGTTTTTGGATAGAGCTAAGAATGGTCAGTCGCAGAAGCCGGCTGATGGTGCCGATGATGGTGATTTTGCCAGCGGAGTCAGTTTTGTTGATGACGACATGCCGTTTTAAATGATGTATTCCAATAATATGCATCGCAGCACCGGCTCACTGAAAGCGGTGCTGCACACAATGTTAAAAATGCGCAACATTGGAGGTGAGATCTTGAAGGTAGGATTAATCGATATCGGAGGAAAATTACCAAACTTAGCTCTGATGAAAATATCAGCCTACCACAAGTCCATGGGTGACACCGTGAGCCTGGGAACCGGTGGTGATTTGACTTATATAAGTTGCATTTTCAGAAAGCACCGTCATATAGCTGAGGAGCTTTTAAAGATATACCATACGGCAGTGGTAGGTGGCCCTGGCTGGGACCATACAGTTACACTTCCTCCGGAGATAGCCACCTACAAGCCAGACTATAGCCTTTATGACATTAATTACGGTTTTGGACGCCTCACGGCTGGGTGCCCGGGAAACTGCCCATGGTGTGTAGTGCCGGTAATGGAAGGGCACGAATCAAAGACCGTGGCCCGGGCTGGAGACATACTTAATTCCCGGGGTGGTTTTTTGGTTTTGCTGGACGCAAATCTATTGGCCTGTCCAGACTGGCCGGAACACTTCCGGGAGATTAGGGAGCGTGGACTAACGGTACATTTCACCCAAGGACTTGATATCCGGTACATCAATGATATGGTGGCTGCGGAACTAGCAAAGATTAAGATCAGCAATCTCCACCGGACAGATAATCAAGTTTTCTTTGCATGGGATAAGCCAGAGAACGAGCATCAGGTTATAACAGGTATTGAGGCACTTGTTAAAGCAGGTTTTAAAGCATATAATCTGAGGTTCTACATCCTGGTGGGTTATAATACCACATGGGAACAGGATTGGCACAGGTTTAATGTTTTGCAGGAGTTTGGATGTAAGCCTTTCATAATGTGCTATGAGGGAGCCGGTCCTAAGTTAAAATCCTTTGCTCGTTGGGTCAATAGGTTTTATTACAAAAGTTGTTCTTTTGAGGATTTTAAGGACGGTTACAAGGGTCAGGACTTGCAACAGGCTTTAGGTTTTTAATGCGTACTTCAAATACTGTGTGTAGCAATGGTGTGTAATAAAAGGTATAAACCAATGCCGCTGTGATTGGTTTGTATTTATGTTATAATTATACATGAGAGGGATGGTGCCCTTGGCGGAATTTGATTTGATTATAAAGGCTCTGGCCGAACGGTACATAGGCAATATTGTTTCACTGGTGCGTGGCATGGATGTTGCCGTGGAGCAGATTCAGGCAACCGATAAAGAGGCTGTGGCCGTTCAGCGGACTAATGATGTTCTGGTCAAGGTTCGTGAGAACGGGTATGACTATATGATGCTGGTGGAGTTTTCAGGCCAGGCCGGACCGTAAGATGGCCGGGCGGCTTTTGGAGTACACGGCAATGCACCATCGACGGCATGAAAAGCCGGTGTATCCAGTGGTGATAAACCTAACCGGCAGAGGACGGCAGGCAGAACAATATACAATGGATTGTCTGGACCTGACAGTGGTTGATTTTAACTACCGGCTGATTAACCTGGAGGATATTACCGGCAGGGACTTTCTCTACCGGGGGCCGGTGGGGCTGCTGCCGTTGGTGCCATTGATGCGACAGGATGAGCCGATTGAAGCAGTGCTGGAGAAGTGTGCTGAGAGAGTAGAGAACGAAGAACCCCGGGAAGAGGAAAGGTCAACTCTTTACCTGTCCCTGGGTGTTATGGCTGCGTTGAAGTTTCCGAAGCAATTAATTACAAGAGTGCTGGAGGTGAGCAAGATGGAAAACTCTCCGCTGTTTGATGGTATCCGGGAAGAATGGGAAGCCAGGGGTCTCGGTGTGGGTATGATTGAAGCTATCATTGAAGCTCTTGAGGAGAATACCGGCCAAAGGCCAGCCTGGGTTAAAGAGAGCTTATCTAAAGTTAACGAAAGGGACTTGCTTAAAAAGATCCTTCGCCGGGCGGTAAAATCCAAAAGCATTGAAGAATTCGAAATAGCTTTTAAAGAACTTATGCCAAACTAAGTAAATTTGCCGAAGGTGTTGTAGATGAGCATTGAGGAAAACTCTCCGCTGTTTGATGGTATCAGAGAAGAATGGGAAGTCAGGGCTCGAGTGGATACGCTCAGTAAAAATTAAAAGATTTTAAGATTATAAAGAACACTTGAATTTTTAGACCTCCGGGTTTCCCCGGGGGTTTTATTTATTGTTGTAATTGGACAACTCAGCCACCTCATAAAGTAATTTAACGAATGCCAAGGGGGGGGACAAATGCCTGAAACAATACTCCTGTGTGAAAATGAGGGGCAGGGTAATGAGGGATTGGAAATCGCCGCTGATCTGATTTTTAACCAAGTTTATAAACGTGCCAACCTGCCTAAGCTACTGGCGAATGTGGCCATGGCGGGGCATAAGGCTGAGGCTCTGGAAGCTTTAATAGCATGGGGCACTGGCAAAAGATCAATAGATGATCTCTGGGAGGAAATTTGTCCCATGGCACAGAAAAATAGTGTCATGGAGGGAGTGGTTCCTATTGGTAAAAAAGAGGTCACAGAATGAGGAATTGAGTGCGGCTCTCTATATTCGTATCAGCACTGATGAAGATTTGCAAAAATGGAGCCTTGGCGGTCAGGAGAAAGAATTGCTGGAATTAGCAAAGCGTCGGGGCTTTATTATACATAATATTTTTAAAGATACCATAAGCGGTTCCAAATCAAGCCGGCCAGGCCTGGATCAATTGCGTGACGATATGGCTGCCGGTAAATTCAGCGTTATACTGGTGGTTGATCAGGATAGGTTATCCCGGATGGAGCCTATAGACTGGGAACTGCTAAAGCGCGAAATGAAGGAAGCCGGAGTGCGTCTGGTAACGCCAGTTCAGGAGATTGACTTTTCCGACGAGGATGAAGAGCTTGTAAGTGACGTGTTTAATCTGTTTGCTCGACACCAGAGAAGAAAGTTAAAAAAGGCCATGATGCGGGGCAGGGCTGAAGCTGTTGAAAATGGCAACTGGTTTGGCAAGCCGCCTTATGGAAGGAAGAAGATAAAAAATAACAGAGGCAAGGATGAAATAGTTATTGACCCTGAAACCGGCCCGGTTGTGCAAAAAATGTTTGACATGTATGATGAAGGTTACGGTTCCAAAATCATTGCCGACGAGTTGAACAGATTAGGCATACATGCGCCCGAAGGCGGTATATGGGATAACTGCGCAGTGCTCAGGGTTATATCACATCCTATCCACCGGGGGGATTTGCGGCGTTGCGAAAATGGCAGGGATATATACGTGGGGGCGGTCTTTGAACCCACCGTGCCGGTGGCGCTATTTGACCGGTGCCAAAAAATATTGCAGCGCCGCAGTGAAGAAAGAACCTGGCAAAGGCAAAATACAGTCACCAGCCTGGCTGCCGGCTCCTTGATATGCGTCGAATGCCATAAAATGTTGCAGGTTCTTCCGATTCATAGCAAGTATGGCAATAAGAAGTATAGTTATTATTATTACCGCCACAGGTCCAGAGACAGGTGCGGAAATACAGTAAAACCGGTTTGTGATGCGGTCCACCGTGTTGACCGGGTGGATGCAAGAATAATTGAGGCCATCAAACTAATCGGGTCCAGTCCTGCAGCTGCACAAAGGTTAATTAAAGTCAAAAATTCGGATAAGGAAAAAAATACACTTCTGAAACGCCTGGAGGATTTAAAGAAGTCCGAAAAGCAGCTCACTGCCAAGAAAGAAAAGCTATTAACCCTGTTTCTTGATGATGACTGGGACAAAGCAACTTTAAAGAAAAAGAAAAAGGCCATAGAAGCCGAGCTTCAAAATGCGAGCGGCGAGCAGCAAAAGATTTATGAGCAGCTAGCCCGTATGAAAGAACAAAAGCCGGATATTGAATTGATTGTCAATTATTTTGTGGTTTTGTCCAGGATGGAAGAGGAAATGTCCAGACAGCAGCAGAGGAAGCTTATTCAGGCGTTATTCCCTAAAATAGAGATTGCCGTTAACGGTGACATGCGCATCTATGCGCTCATTCCGGTAGGAGATATTTTAAACAATAACGGGGAAGACAAATTTTATCGCCACTATTGCGCTCATGGAATATGACGAGTTAGCCAAGAAGGAAGTGCAAAAAGCCTTTGTGTATTCATACGAGGAATCTGCGAAGGTGCTTTTTGACAACTATCTGGATAACGTAGAGGCTTTCTGCAACGGAGTAAAGATCAGGGATCCCATAACCGACGAGGAGATTGATCCGGACGAAAAATTAATGCGCTCTATAGAGGAGCAGATTGGCGTATCGGAAAACGCGAAAAAGAGTTTCCGGGAGGAGATACTAATTCGCCTCTCTTCCTACGCCCGTAAAAACATCAAATTCGATTACAGATCACACGAGCGCTTGAGGGATGCCGTTGAAAAGAAATTATTCGTTGATTTAAAGGATGTTGTAAAGATTACCACATCAACAAAGACTCCCGACGCCGAGCAACTCAAGAGGATTAACGAGGTCAGTGCCAAGCTTATCGACGAATATGGTTATTGTCCCAATTGTGCCAATGAGTTGTTAAAGTATGTGGGAAGCCTTCTCAACAGGTAGGGAACAGCGGCGGGGCCGGGTATCCGGCCTGTCGAGCCGCAAACGAATTTAAATATGTGTGGATGCGGGGGGAAGCCTCAGATGTCCAATAATTACACTATCTCCCGTAATGACTGGTCACTGCACCGTAAGGGTGAGATTGACCGGCAGCGCCACCGGGAGAAGGTTAAGGAAGCAATAAAAAAGAATCTTGCGGATATCGTATCAGAAGAAAGCATTATCATGAGTGACGGGCAGAAAATTATCAAGGTTCCTATTAAATCTCTTGACGAATTTAACTTTCGTTTTGATCAGGGCAAAAATAAACATTCCGGCCAGGGCAAAGGCAAAACCCAGGTGGGGGATGTTCTGCACTCGGAGCCCCAGCCGGGCAGCGGAAAGGGAAAGGGTGCAGGGGAAGAACCAGGGGTGGACTATTATGAGGCGGATATTACTATGGAGGAACTGGCTGAACTGATATTTGAGGATCTCGGGTTGCCGAACCTGGAACAGAAGAAGAAACCTGAGTTGGCATCGGAGTCGCCGGAGTTTAAGGATGTTAGGAAGAAAGGGATTATCAGCAATATAGATCGGAAGAGAACCATTTATGAGTCAATTAAAAGAACAGCCCTTAAAGGTGAGCCTTATTTGGGTAAAATCACAAAGGATGATTTACGCTTCAAAACCTGGGATATATCGTATAAATACGAGTCAAATGCGGTTGTTCTGGCTATGATGGATACATCCGGTAGTATGGAAGTTCCTAAATTAACTATAGGCAAAGGCCATGTCCCATCTACTGACAGACCAATAATTGTAGGGTTTACTATGTCGCCTAAATTTTTCTATAATTATACTAATTGTATTGTGAATCTCCTTTGGCACAAAGCTGGAGGAGATTCGGTTATTTATATGATTCCTTATTCTGGTAGACTAATCCAGTAAGGTATTGCATTATCTGTTAAAAGTGTGTAATAAGGGGAAGTGGTTAAGATTAAATCAATGCCTGCGGTATTAAAAAATAAAATCAGACAATTGCAGAAGGCATATGAAAAAGCTGGGAAGATAGAAAGAGAAGTAGCAAGCATAATAGAAAGTTACGGAATCGATCCTGAGTATTTTGATGCTTGCAGGACGGATGATAAATTTACCGAGGCTTTAGCTTTTGTTACCAATGCAGAAGGTGGCATTGAGGAAAATATTTCTAAAATCGAAGAAGTGTTTTTGTATCATGCCAATAAAAAGTAGTTACTACACACTTCAAATAAAATACGCCACAAGAGGGGGAACATTAAAGAAAATGAAAAATATTGTTGTGTTTGCAATAAGTTTGATATTGGCTTACATGACGTGGAAGATATATCAGCAGGTAGAATGGAAATTTACTACTGCATTTATAGGTGGCGCGTTTGACTTCTTTGTTTTATACTGCTTTTGGAATAGAAAAAGTGTTGCGTAGCTCAAATATTTGCGGCAAATATGAAGCAAGGAGGTTCCCATGATGGACCAATTAACAGGATACGAAAAACTTAAAGTGGCGGTTGCGACTCTTGCCCTGCTCATTGATGAACAGTATAAAGTGTTCAACTAAATAGAATAAGAGGATGATAATAGAAAATCAACACTCTGGCATGAACCAGGGTGATTTTTATTTTATGGGGTGATTTCATGAAGATTTGCTTGATCGTTGGATGCGATAGAGTTGGTGCAGCCGAAAAAGTGTTGAAAAAACAATATGGAGTTGCGCATGTCGTGCACTGGACGGGGAGAAAAGCCAGGTCGCCCACCTGCCTGCCAAAAGGAGTGTCGATGGTACTCGTTGTTACTGGATATGTCAATCACGGTCTTGTCCATCGTACAAGGAAACTCGCGGAAAGTGCCGGCGTTCAAGTAAAGTATGTTTCACGAGGGTTGGCAGGATTAGAATTGTCCGGTTAGGAGAGGGGGATTAAATTGCTTTTTCCAACCCATTTCATGGGCGGGGCACTGGCTACTTTATTTTTTTCCACTAGCGGCGACCCCAAAACGACTCTGATAGCTGCGGTGACCGGAGGCTTAGCGGCTCTCCTGCCGGATATTGATTCACCGAAGTCATTCCTGGGCTCAAGGGTGCCTGTGGCCCCATCTGTAATAAGAATGACCTTAGGCCACAGGGGCCCACTGCATTCCCTGGTTGCTGCCGGTGCTGTTTACGCTTTGGTTCAATGGTATCTACCCCAGGTTCTTGCCGGCTTAATACCGGGTCTTAACCACTGGATATTCTGGGGCTATACCTCACATCTTCTTCTGGATATGTTGACTCCGGAGGGAGTGCCTTTACTCTGGCCTGTTAAGGGGCGTCTTGCGGTGCCCCTGGCGCCTACCGGCAGTATCCTGGAACGGTTTATAGTCTTTCCTGTTGTAGCGCTGTTGTTGCTGATTTTACTGTACAAAAGAATTGGGGGTGCATTTATTTAATGGGGTTAGCGGTGTTTGCTGACAGACGGACCATTGCCGGAGTTTTCCTGGCAACACTCATTTTTGCTTCCGGCTGTTCCGGACAAACGAACAATACCCTTTTGCCCGTAAATTCACCGCCTCAAGCACCGGCGGCAGTGGCTCCGCATGGGATTGAAACCGACAGCCCTACCTTGGCGGACAGGGTGACCCTCAACTGCTTCGTAGACTCCGACAGGGAAAATGATTTCATTGTGCACGGCACGTTTCATTTGCCGGGGACAACGCCTGAGGGACAGAACGTCAATCCGAATAGGTTTCAGGTCGTGGTTCCGGCCACGGAAACAGTGAGGGAAGCAATGCGCAACTCCGTCGGTAAAACGGTTTCCCTGTTCGGAAAATTCGACTCCACTTATGGAAACGGCCAGGGGCTATTCTCACCGGTAAGCCTGGAAGCATCCTCACAGGCGGTACCGCAGGCGCCTTCCTGGATAGGTTGGGGTTACATAGACAACACCCAGGCCGGCCATCTTTTCGAATGCAGAGAACGCGCCGCCCTGACGGATTGGGTGTCCACCCTCTCAGGCCTGGCTGCCGCGCTTAATCTACCGGTGGACGGTAATGTATCAGATTTTCTATCCCAGGCGGAAAAAAGCGGGCAAATTTCTGCGCTAAAGTATAAAACAAACCAGGCCTTACCTTCCAGGCCGCTTGTTTACGCCGATGACAAAGCGCTGGCTGATATGCGCTCCGGGTCCGGGCAGTTTTGTTTCATATCATTGGCCGACTCATTACAAAACATGCTCGTCCGGCGTTCTGACGTAAAGGAGACTGACGTGATACATTTCATGGCTAAAGCTAAAGGTATTGAAGGGGGAGATGAAGGCCCGCACGAACAAGCCCCGGCGACGATCTTCGGCTACGCTAAAAAGGACAAGAAGAGCGGCGATATCTATGTGATAGGAGTCGAAGGAGATTCCTTCTCTCAGTGGATGGATATTTTCCGGGGGGAATTTTTAGGGTATCCAGTTAAGTGGGTTACCCCCGGAGTACCCGATCAGTGCTTTAGTTCTAATGGCCGTGTTTACTGCTGGTTTGCCGGTATGCGGGTACAGGACCCGTTTACGCAAGAGTGGTACTTTAATGTCGGTAAAGTCTTGACTGAAAATCAGTACGGCAGGACAATAACCGCACTTTCAGCTCTGGAAAAATAATAGAAAGGGGGAGATGCAAAATCAAAATAAAACCTAACCATAACCATTACCGGTATTTTCTCGCAAGCCTGGTCTGGCTGGTCATCATATTTCTGGTTGCCACGGCGATACATGCCAACAAAGCAGCCACTTATCTTTACGAGAAGGCAACCGGCGGTGCCACTATGACCGATGTTCTGGACTACCAGAAGGCCGGGGAAGTTGCCAAAAACTTTGCATCTCAGTGGGCTACATATAACGGTGATGCAGGCGACTATAACCGCAGGCTAAAAGTTTTTAACCCGTTTTTGAATATTCCCGCGCCGGAAGGAGGAGTTAGCCGCATCCTGTCTGCTTCAGTGGTTTCGGAAGAGCGGAATAATTCCGGGCGGTATCTGGTTACAGTTGTTCTGCAGACCCAGCGCTTCGGCGAATTGAGCAATCCCGATGCCGTTGCGGAAGCATACAAAAATCCTCTACCCCAGCCCCAGACAAGCTTTATGGCAGTGCAGCCCAAACAAAAAGGCTGGGAGAGCAGTCAGATGACGGTCCAGGTGGCCGAGGAAGAAAAGGACGGTCAGTTTTACGTTCTTAATGCCCCGGTGCTGGTTTCCGCAGCGGTAGCTCCATCGGTCGAAGTTAAATATGATTACTCATCGCAGCCCTCCGCACCAGTAGTCTCCGCCCTGACAGGATTTTTAAAAGTTTACTTCTCCAGCGCCAACCCCGCAGACCTGGTTAACTTCGTCACGCCGGAGAGTGGCATAACCCCGGTAGGAGGGTGGGAACTGAAAAGCCTGGACAGCGCTTTAGTGGACGTGGCCGCTTCACCGACCAGGGCCATGGTCAGCGTAACAGTGGACAGGGGTGATTCGACGGTTCTTAAGCAGCAGCTGTACTTGACGCTAAAACCGCAGAATGGGCAGGTTTTCGTCTCAAAATTGAGCCCAGAACCAAATTAATAGAAAAAGGATGGTAGAAGCATGTTAAATAAAAATAACCGTACCCGTACGATATTGCTGTTATGTTTCATGCTCCTCAGCTTTCTTGCGATTCCTCAGGTTGCTTTTGCGGACACGGGAATTACGGCGTTAGACAACCTATGGAAGTTGATTGCAAATGCAGGTGTGTTTATTCTCTTTGTAATCCTTTTGATTACCGGCATCAAAAAAATGTGGGAGCACCACATGATGGGTCTGGTAATGCTCATTGTTTTCTCAGTCATAGTTCTGATTGTCGTAAACTCAGACTTTATCGTTCAAGTCGCGCATAACATAGCAACCAAAATGGGTTTAAGCTGGACGGGTGCACAATGACAAAGCAATATTGGACTTCTTACAGGAGCCTGTTTCGTTTTGCTGGGGCGATTCACAGGCTTGACTCGCGCACTAAGCTGCCCGGGCCGGTGAGGGTGGACATGATAATTATTTTTGTCTTCATGTTTGTTTTGCTTTACGTTCCGTGTTGGCTGCTGGGACCGGTCTTAAAGGCCTTGTTTTATGTAGACGTTTGGTTTGCGGATCTAGCTTTTTCGGGTGCCGCGACGTACTTTTTTACTAACTTTGACCCGGCCGGCAAGTTCCTGCCAATATACATCCTGGATATTATCCTATTTTACTGTCTGCCTAAAAAGCACAGGGTGGGCAGCCCATTTAAGCCGGACCGGAAGAAAAGAGAAAACGGGGAGTTTTATTTACTGGATTAGGAGAGTTTTCGCTCTCCTTTTTTGTTTTAAATAGGGGGTGAAGAAAATCGACTTTCCAGCAAGAGCAGTCAAAGATAATTTAATCTTTACAAACAATTCCGTTTTTGCATTGTATCGTTTCGACAGCGTTTCTTACCGGCACCTGGCAGACGAGGCAAAAAAACCGTATGTCTACGCCTTTTACAATGTATTGAGGAATTTTTTTGGGCGGGGACAGATTATATACCTTTCGGAGGAACTTAATGTTTCCGCCAACGAGTATTTGTACGGTGTCCCGTTAAGCCCTAACCCGGTGTTGCGGGAAGAAGCGCGCCGACATGTAGACTCTGCCGTTAATTTTCTGGCCTATGCCAGGGCCCAGCGGAGGAGGTCTTATCTATGCCTGCAACTGCCTATAGCCCAGTCGGAATATTATACGCTTCACGATGTCCGGGACCAGTTCCTGGAGTGGCTCACCGCCCTGCGCAAGCCTTCCCTGGTCACTGAAAAGAGCGCGCAGTCGGCCAAAGTGGCTGAATCGGAGCTGTATAACGCCATCAATAACGAAATGGACCTGGCCAGGGCGGAACTGGAGGATTTCGAGTTTATCGTCAGGCGTGTAGTTGAGCGTTACGGTCCTTTGCCGCGCGATGTGCCGGACAGGAGTGAGGTTGCCCTTTCACCAGGCGTACTGACGGCTTTATCGGCAGGAGCGTTGTTAGATCCAAAGCTGCGGTATCTCGTTTCCGATGTCAACGATAAAAAGATCTATCAAACCTTCATAACCTTTGCGGACATTCCGAGGTACCTGCCGGTGGTAGGGAGAGAATGGCTTGCCACAATAGACCAGACGTGCGAATTTCCCGTAGATGCCGTGGTTCAATTTGAAATATTTCCCACGGAAGTGGCAAAGAAAAAAGTGGCCCGGAAAAAAGGCATGCTCAAAGAGCAGATTGAAGAGCACCACGCCGGGCAGGGTGAAGCTCCCCGGGCGCAGGAATGGGCGGCTTCAGTTGTTGGCGACCTGGAGGCGGATATTGAAGACGGCATGCCACTGCTCCGTTTCGGCGTTGTCCTGGCGGTTGCCGGGCGTGATATTAGCGAGATGCGTTCATATGCCAAGGTGATATCTCAGAAATATGGTCAGGGTTTCAAGGTATGCACACCGCCCGGGGACATGCTGAAGTGCCTGTATATGTTTTTCCCCGGGGCAGAGTTTCACAGATCCCTGCCGGGATTACACGCTGAACCGGGTTACATAGCATCTTCCGTGCCCATGGCGGGCACAGAGGTGGGAGATGGAAAGGGCTTTCTGCTTGGCTTTTCCAATAACTCCCCGGTTTTATTCATGCCCGGTTTTGCCATGCAGAAAGGCCCGGGTTCGGTGGCCATAGCGGGCACCCAGGGCGGCGGCAAGTCGATGGACGGCAAGACCATTCTTTACTACTGCCTGCTTTGCGGCGCCATAGGCTTCGGAGTTGACCCGAAGGACGAGCTGAAAGCTTTTGAGAAGCTACCTTTTTCTACGAAAAAAGTAGACTTTTCACCAGGCGGATTATATCGCCTGAACCCTTTTACTTTCAGTCCCGACCCGAAGCGGGCCGAGACTATTGCCAAGGACTTCCTGGGTATCCTCCTGGAGGCGCACAAGGATGATACGGAGGCCCGCAGCACGGTCATCAGCCACGCAGTGCAAAAAGTAATGGGTGGGAATAGGCGCGACATGTTTGCGTTTTTAGAGTGCGTGGATGAGATGGCCGGAAAGATTCCCGGTGGTTCCATGGAGGAGGAGGAAATTAAGGAAGCGCGCGTGTGCTCGCGTCTCACTAGACTCGTTGAGTCAAATGCGCTGGGACAAATGATCTTTGGCCGGGACGATAGTGGCGCACGTTTGGAGACCAAGGAGAAGGAACAGCTAACTATCTTTAATCTCAAGGAGTTGCCCCTGCCGAAGGTGAACGACTCTCCGACTCCGACAGTATATGACCAGATAACGGAATCAGAGAAGATTGCGGTCGCCTTGCTATTTCTTGTGGCGTCGGCTGCAAGGGAGGCAATGTTCCGCGCAAATATGCAAGCGCTGAAAGTGCTGTATCTGGACGAATTGCACTATTTACTCCGTGTACCGGCCGGTTACAGGCTGGTGATGGACCTGCTAAGGATGAGCAGGTCCTTAAATATGCTACTCATTCTCATGACCCAAAACCCGTCCGATTATGACGAAAGCATACGTAATAACCTTGGCTATTGCTTCGCCTTCCGGATGCAGGGGCGTAAAGAAGCGGCAAGCGCTAGAGAGTTGCTCGGACTTCCCGCCCTGGAGAAAGAAGAAGAACTGGATGCCTTTTTGGAGGAAATGGAGTCATTGCCGGAAGGGCATTGTTTCATGCGCGATACGAAGAACAGGGTGGCTGAAGTTGAGATTACTCCCCAGCCCGGGTACCTGCTGGATATATTCAACACCAAGCCCGGTAAAGGGGTGTTTGCCGAATAGTAGTTTGAGGGGGAATAAAATTGCGAGCCCGAACACCTTTAATGTTAGTACTGGTCCTGGCCATTATATTTATGGTGTCTGGGCCAGCTTTTTGCGATCCGGTAAGCCCACCTGCTGGGGGTGATCTATCAAAGCCCGTGGGTGTCATTTTTTTTGACCTAAATGGGAGTGCCGCAGCCGAGCGCAATGAGCAGACTCAAAACATGGATATACCCCTGACACCTCTTGGCGCTGGATATATAAGTAATGTTGTAGCAAATGCGACCGAACCTTCCTGGTTGAACATTCCGATGTCGAGGCTTCGTTTCGATACGGCCGAGGATAGCAGTGCGGGGTGGTTTTCCAGGGTAACCAGCAAAAACCTTGGCGGGTCGCTTGCCTCAATGGCTGATGGCATCTTTGCCCTGTCTGTTATGTTAGTCAACTGGGGCATTGAGATTATCTACCTGGCATTTAGAACAAACTGGGTCGCCGCGCTTGCTTCCCAGGTGACAGCTCCAACGCTTGCCCTGTGGCAAAGCCTCTTCGGTTCGGGAGTGGCTAACAGCTCCTTTTTCGGACTGATTATGATGGTGCTTTTCGGTTACCTGCTGTATTATCTTGCCCGCATGCAGTTTATGCGGATTATCAAAACGATCGTTGCCTCCATCCTGGTCCTGTCTTTAGCGTTCATATATTTCTCGAACGCCGGTAAAGTCCTTATGGCCGTTTCGGATACAACTGATGCGCTGGGCGGGTTTGTTCTGACAACGGTCGGCGGCGCCCTTACGAGCAATTCGGGCCAGGGAGGCCTTGACTCCATGCTGCAAAGTTTCGGGAATTCCATGTGGTGCGGGCTTGTGGCCAACACCTGGTCGGCCATGGAGTTCGGGACCACAAAACCGCAAGACCTGCTTCTGACTGACGCGGAATACCAGAGTATGCAATCAAACACGACGATATCTGCAAACAGCTATGATCCGAACAGCAGCCCGCCCAGGAAGGTAAACCCTTTTACCGCCGGCTGGATAAAGCCGGGTTACAGGGTTGACCAGATTGTGCTGGCGTATTCCGTTAATAACGTGGCCAGGGGGGAGATCATTAATGTCCTTGCGGATCAGGATGTTGACCACGGCAGGCACGCTATCGCTAAGGAGAAATTATTGCCCTACAACAAGATCATGTGTGTGGTTTTTGCCGGGCTATTTCTATTTCCAGCAGCAGTGTTTTTAGTTTTTAGTGTGATCATTGGCGGTTCAATGATTCTGGCGCAATTAACTTTAGCGGGTATAGTTTTGGCCCTGCCGATAGTTTTTTTGGTTGCCATGGTGCCTGAGGCCGGGTGGAATTTAGGCTATAAGGCCGGGAGGATGACAATCGCGGCCCTGGGGACGAAAATAGTGTACGGTATTTTCCTTTCAATAATAGTGCTGATTGTAAATAGTGTGTTTTGGCTATTCAGCTAAGGCGGGGGTGTGTGTCGTGTTGATTCTCACTTATCTCATTTTAATGCTTATATATGTCGGGGCACTGATATACAGAAAAAAAATAATGGGTGCAACTATCGGAGCTATACACAAAGGTGCGCTTACTTTAAACAACAGGGTGGAGGAATGGGGAAAAAGGCAGATTATGGAGAACCCTTCCAGCCCGGTGGCGAAGTGGCGTTACGCAAGACAATGGAAAGGAGCGCAGGTGCGCAAGGGAATATATGAAAAGTTGCGTAACAAAAAGGACGTCAAGGGAAAAGACGGTAGTGGGCAGAAAAAAGACGGCGGCAAAAGAGGCCATCCCGGTGACGCCGGCGCCCCGCCTCCGGATGAGGGGATGAAGGCCAACACGACCGGGAACCCTCAGGTAGAACCTGACCCAGAAGAAACTAATAATGTTCAAACTCCGGTTGAGGGCCTGGAGCAGATGCCGGAAAAAGCTAAGGAGTCTTTTGGCTGGCGGCAGGTTCCGGATGAGCATGGCGGTGGCCAGGGCGATTTAGAAGTATTTGGTCCCTGGGGTAAGATACCGACAGAAGCGAGAAAGCCGGGCAAGTATGATGTGGTAATGGAAGACGGCAAAAAACAGACTGTGTACGGGTCGTGGGAAGAGAACTCCAATGGTCCTGTTTTAAGGGAAAATTACTGGTCTTTAGAAAGAACAAAACGTGCATACCGGATCATGAGGGATAAGCAAGGCAATGTATTTGCCCGCAAAATTGATGAGGATGCTGCCAAAGGGAAAAGGCAAGAGGCGGGGAAAGAAACCGCGCCTCAGGCTCCGCAGCATATCCGCCCGGCAGATTATTCAGCGCCGGAAGCATCAACCGGGACGCAGCCGGGTGCAAGCCCTGTGTCCCGGGCAGCCCGCCGCCGGGTATCAATAAAAGCAACTTCAGAAGGCACACCCGCACCTGGTGGACCTCCCAGAAGCGATTTGCGGGGTGGACCAGTTACCCGGGGGGGGGCTCCTTTGGCGGGGCGCGACAACGGTGAAAAGACTACCGCAAATAGTGAAAAAACGGCAAGGCAAACACCAATTCAGAGAAACCGTGGGCCGGTGGACTTCGGCGCCAGGTACTCTCCCGGCGCTAATACACCGAGAAATGCCCGTGAAAAGACCGTAAGTGAAACCGGGGTTATAAAGGAGGAAAAAACGAACTCCCGCACGGCAGGCGCAAGAGAGGACATAGCCAACCCTGACAGGCATGGCGGCCAACCGCCTGTGATTGAGAAAAACGCCCCGAATCCGGGAGGTGACGGAAGTGGAGCAGGAAAAGGAAAAGGTTAAGAAAGCGGCGAGGGTTGCCTCCAGGGTTGTTGATGCAATAGGGGTTGCTGCCGGCGCGGCTTCCGGAGGAGCCGGCACCGCTGCTGTCAGCGCGGCCAAAAAGATTATCGGCGATAAGTTGATGCAAAAGGCTGTGGAAGCAGCCCTTAAATATAAAGATTACTGGTGGGCAGTTGCTATCCTTCCCCTTGTTATTACGGGGGTTTTCTTTTTTTTTATTCTCTCCTTTGTGTCCTTGTTTATGCCTTCGCAGGAACAGGGGTTCAATGGAGGCAGTCCCTCGGTATACGCTCTGGCCAAAATCCCTCCGGAAGACTTGCAAATATTCATGGCTGCCCAAAAGAAGTACGACGTGGCATGGAATGTCCTGGCAGCAATAGCCAGCGTGGAGTCCAGCTTCGGTCGCGACCCTAGCGTCTCCAATAAAGGCGCGGTTGGGTTTATGCAATTCATGCCGACCACATGGTCAGGCAGCGCAGATCCAATTGCCAGGGACGATCCCTCGGCACCGTCATATGACACCGATCCCAAGCGCATTGCAAGTTATGGTGGTTACGGGGAAGACGCCGACGGTGATGGTGTGGCCGACCCGTACGACCCCTGGGACGCTATTTTTGCAGCGGCGCACCTTTTAAAGGCCAATGGGTTCCACGATGACCCGCGAAAAGCGATCTACGCATATAACCATGCCGGGTGGTACGTGGACGAGATATTAAATTTAGCCTCCACCTTTACCTCGGAAATGCTTCCGGACGCGATCGCCAAGTGGTTGCCGGTACCAAAAAGCGCTTTCAAAATTACCTCTCCTTTTGGAAACCGTCCAGATCCCTATGATAACAGTAAAACAGAGTTTCACCAGGGATTAGATATCGGTGCGCCCCTGGGGACGCAGGTGTTTGCAGTAGACGATGGCACGGTGCTCTCATCGGGGTATAACGATGGGTTTGGGCTGGAAATTGTGATTGATCACGGGAGCTATAAGTCGCAATACGCCCACTTGGACCGCAGTTTTGTCAAGCGTGGGGACAAAGTTGAGGCCGGTAATGTCATCGGCGCCGTGGGGAGTTCAGGCCGGAGCACCGGGGCGCATTTACATTTTGGCGTTAATGTAAACGGTACATGGAGCGATCCGGAGCCGTACCTGGGAGGCATGGAAGGAGGCAATTAGGTTTAATGTTATTTTTCAGCAATGATGTCCAAAAGATTCAAATCTTTGGTTTTAATACAACGGAAACCTTGGCTGATGCCGATGTAGCCGTTTTCTTTGGCAGGGATTCTTTAGCCGGGGCTAAGGGCGCGGCTTCCCAGGGGAAAACATGCTTTTTTATAGCCGCCGAAAGCGAGTTAAGCTTTTTTGAAGTAGCCTGTCTTGCCTATACAGGCATTATAGTTTTGAGGAGCGCGGCTGCAGTCAAGGCGGTGGTTAATTACCTCGGCGAGAACCAGTCTGTTGATGCTTCTAAGGATGAAGAAGCCGATCATGAAGAACAGCCGGATTTAGTGGCCACTCTTTTTGAATCTACCCGGGAAGAAACACCCATACATAGTCATTCCGGTGAGCCAGAACAGGAATCTGGTGAGACGGGCGAAAATGAAAATTATCTTTCCGAAATTGAAATGGTTGAAGAACCTCCGGAACCACCGAAACCGAATGTGCCAGATATGGAGAAGCATCAGGCAAGTAAGCCCGACGAAAAGAAGGAGCTTTCGCTACCAAATCGTACAGTTGCTGCGCCTAAGCGCTTGGCTACACCTGATCGTTTTATAGTAATGAAAGTTTTTAAAAACATTTATGCGTCTTATTCTCCAAGCACCAGTGTTGGTAAAACATTTATTGCGGTGAATTTAGCAGTGTGGCTGGCGAAGCAGGGGGTTAAAGTGGTCCTGGCTGATCTGGACCCTGACAAGGCCGATCTGTGGCACACCTCATACATGGACGCTTATGGGCCGCCCATAGTGACGGTTTCAAACTGGTCCGATGTTGTTGGCGACCCGGTTCAGCACGTTTCCCAGCACCCAAATTTACCTAATCTTTTTATCTTACCGGGGACAACGGTGGTAGGTGGGCCATTACCGGACGACGGCGTTGTGGAGGAAATTTTACGTACACTGGCTGGGCGTTTCGATGTGGTGGTTGCTGATTTAAACTCGCTGCTCCGGCTCACTCATATCGTGGCAGCGCTGCGGATGGCCGGGAAGATTTTTCTGCTTTCTGACCTGAGTGAAAAATGCGTTTCGCAGACCAGTATGATATTCTCTCAGGCTTCCGGAATAGCCGGGCGTGACAGGATGGCCATGGTCGTTAACAGGGTTCAGCGGGGACAGTTGTACAGATCGCGGGATATGGCCAAAATGTTCGGGTTTGCGGAGCACTCAGAAATTCCGGATGACCCCAAAACGGTTATGTCCTGCTTGAAATCCCGACACTTTCCGGTGGACACGGCTTCACCAGTCGGTACCGCGCTGGAAAAATGTTTTAGAAAGGAATTGGCTGAGTTTGCAGAGGGGACTGGCGAGCCGAAGCCTTCCCGGTGGAAGGGTCTACCAAGGTTGAGGCGCGGGGTGAAGTAGGTTTATAAAGGCCTGGAGGGAGTGAATTCTTCTGTACGAGAAAATTATTGAAAGCCTCAAAATGGCAGGAATTAGTTGCTTGTTTTTCGGTGTAAAAGGAGGCGTGGGAACATCTACGGTTGTTGCCGCTGTTGAGAAAGTATTGCTGGAGCATGGCGCGGTCCATTTTGAACTGTCTGTTGAGCCAAGGGCATGGTGCTATTATGGAAAATCAATCGCAGAAGCCGAAGGGTCGGGAAAATACCATTCTTTGAGAAGCAGTATTTCTAACGAGGTCCCTGTTCTCCTGGTCGATGCCGGCACCGATGCTCCCTTGGAAGAGATCTCGCTTGCTATTTCGTTTTCAGACTGTGTTGCAATGGTTATCGACCGTTCGGAAATCTCTTTTAGCCTGGCCAAAAAATATTTGGAGGCGGGAGTCGTTCCCGACGTTCTTGTGGTCTGTAGGACCTTCCCCGGGTTGGGTAGCAGTGTGGAAGTGTGCCAGGGTGAATTCGGTGAGTATAAAATCGGTGCTATTATCGGAATTCCTGGTTCTGTGGACGAAGAGCGCGCCGTTATTTTCGCCCAGCGCAGGGGTGTTTCGCCATGTGGTCAAAGCGCGGAACTGGACGCTGCAGCTGGAGAAATCGCGGCAGCTGTATTGGGAAAATGGAGGTGATGTCATGCTGGATGAAGCTCTTTTGAACCAGGTCCGTTCCGAGATATTTACCCGGTTATCCCACCAGAACCCCCTCGCCCTTCAAGACCTCCTGAACAATTGGGAGGTCTTTAAACAGGTGGCAAGTACGGTTTTAAACGACCGTCTCTTTTCTGAGGAGCGCAGCAAGATCAGCGAAGCACTTGATTTAATCATGCAGGACCCATACGGGTGGGGCCCTGTTTTTTCTCTCATGAATGATAAGTCCATGAACAACATATGGATCAACAATTACCGCGAGATTATGTATGAAAGCGAACAGGGTCGAAGGTTCTGGGTGGATGTTTTTCCGTCAGAGGAACACCTGCGCAGGACAGCGGAACGGGTGGCCATGGCCTCAGGGCGTAGGCTTGACGAGGCCAATCCTTCAGTGGACTGTCGCCTCTTCGACGGTTCGAGGGTATCCATTGTAAGCCCTCCAGTGTCAGTACGTGGGACCTCGGTTACGATACGGAAATTTCCCAGGATATTTACACTGGAAGATTTGTCTGTTAAAGGCCTCTTTCCGGTACATCTGTTGCCCCTTATGAGGCTGATGGTGAAGGCCAGGCTCAACATTTTTGCCGCCGGGGGCATGGGCTCGGGCAAAAATACTTTTCTAAACGCACTGCTACTTTGTGTTGGTAAGGACGAAAACCTGATCTTCATTGAAGACCCCGCCGAGTCGAGGGTAGGTCTCCCCGATCCGGATAGGCCCGACCTGCCGAGGCCGTTTGTTAAGGTGTATGAACCACGTCAGCCCAACGCTGAAGGGAAAGGAGGGGTGAGCCTGGAGGATATTTTCGAAAAGGCCCTGCGCCAGCAACCTGATCGGATCATGGTTTCGGAGTGCCGGTCAAGGGTAACTGTACACTATACCCTCCAGGCTATGAATATTGGGCACCCGGGTACCATGTCCACCACGCACGCCGATGGGCCGGAGGAGGTTCCGGAACGGCTTGCTTCGCTTTTAGGTGATGTCTCGCGGGAAAACTTGATAAAAACTACTGCGGCAGAAGTTGTCTTATTCCAGGCACAGATGAGGGAAGGAGAAGGACAGCCGATTCACCGGAGATTACTGGATATTTGTGAAATATCTAAGGACACCGGTGGGCTGCCAAAGTTTACACCTCTTTTTTCTTATGATTTCGGAGGCTGGACGGAAGAGGGAGCGCCTATAGGTGAGCTAAAGCCCACCGGGGCCCGGCCGGCGTTTCTGGAGAAAAGGAAGTTATCTCTGCTTTTAAGTATGGACGAAAAGGAATTGCTAGAGTCTTTTTTTAGGGAGTCTTGCTGATATGTTTGTTATTGTAGTGGGCGGAAGCCAGGGCTTTATTGAGGAATGCCGCAAGGCCGTGAAAAACGTGACTGTAAAGATTGTGGGGGAAGCTTCGTCTGTAGAAGATGTCGGCTTGCTTATTCGCAAATCTTCCCCGCATGCAGCCTTAATACATGGCGAATGGGCGCAAAATGCAGCCGGAATGGCAAAAGAGTTTAGAAATACAAAAATATTTGTTTCCGGCGGAATCGAAAAAAGCAAAAGAGATGAATGGGATGAGTCGGGACTACCGGTTTTTGTGGTCTCCGCCAAGTCTTATAAGGCGCTTTTGGATTTAGAAGCACATTTAAAATTTACCTCCCCAACTGCTTTTAATTTTGACGAGCAGGTCGGGAAAACGTTTCTTTCTTTGCCTGGGGATATTGTTGTTTTAGGAACAATCCCGGGGGCACGGTGTTTTTCAACAATAAAAGAAGTTATAGAATCCGAGCCTACTGCCGTTCTGCTGCCAGTTTCGGAAGGTGTAGTTGAAGAAATAAACGCATTTCGCCGGGAATTTTCGTTATCTGCCGTTCCCATAATCGTTATTGGAAAATGTGATGAGCCGGCATGCTTTAGTGCTGGTGCAGATGAATGTATAGAAGTTTTGGATAAAAAAACATTGTCCCGGATATATGCGAAGGCTTCACAAAAGAGATCTCTTTGGGATAAGGTTGTGCGAGATGCTTTAACCGGTCTATATGGCCGCAAATTTCTAAACGATTACCTGCAGGAGCAAGAACGGCGTTACTTGGAAGCTGGAGTGCAGTTTTCCTTGTTGATTTGCGACCTCGATCATTTTAAAAGGGTCAATGACACATACGGGCACCAGGCTGGAGATGAAGTGCTCAAGGAATTTGCCAGCTTTCTTAAATCCAGCGTGAGAGGGATTGATATAATAGCCCGTTTTGGCGGCGAAGAGTTTGTGGTGGTATTCCCCGGGGATGACTTTAAACCCGTAGCGGAAAAACTGTGCAGGAATTGGTCGTCAAAGAAGATTAACCTGCCCCAGGGGAAGGCAATACAGTCCACCTTTTCTGCAGGCCTGGCTGTGATGGGAAGGGATGCTCGGAATAAAGAAGGGCTAATAAAGGCTGCTGATGATGCTCTATATCAGGCAAAAAATACGGGTAGAAACCGTGTGGCGGTGGCAGGTACACCCTTAATAGCACAAAATTCAAGGGCGGTTCTACCTGCCCGCCGTGGAATGCCTTTTTCGGGCCTTGCAAAAAAAATGATTGGCAAAGCCCCCGCTTTTGTAGTTGGTATTAGTGATAAAACTGCTCCCGACACATCCGTATTTACACTATCTTTATATGGACAGCACAGTGAGGTTAATAGCATTAGGTATAATGTTTCAGATTTTAAAGACGGCGAGGTTCCGAAAGAATTGATGGAAGCTATTAAAAAAGGCTATATTTACCTTTTGTTTTCTGAAGATATAAAACAAAAAGAGATTGTGCGGCTATCGTCACAGATAAGCCGCGTGGCAAGGTGGTATTTTTCAACACCTGAGAGCATGGTTGTAACGGCGGGGGGCGAACTCACGCCGTTGATTTTATAAAAGGTGGTGATTAACATTATAGTTTCAATCGGAATTAATATGACGGGCATTAAGCAATTGGAAAGCATTGCCGAAATACCACCGGGAGCAACCATATATGTACCGGTGGAATTAGCCGAACAAGCAATAAAAAGTCCTGCAGGAAAGGTAATATTAGTCGGCAAAGCACCTCTTTCACTCTGGCGTAGCGCAATGGTCACAGGTGGGAGGGTATCGGTTATTTCATCCCTGGAAAAAGCGCTACCAATACCTGCAACGCGAACATCAACTGCACCATTACTGTTAGAAGCACGGGAGAGTCGAGGGACACCCGTAAAAAAGGGTGCAGGTAAGCTGATTACGCTTTTCAGTGCGGAATCATCAGTTGGAAAAACAGTGATAACAGCTAATGCTGGTGTACTGTTTAACGACAAAATCCATAAGCGGGTGTGCATGGTTGACGCAGACCCTGAAAAAGCAATGTTGAGTTTTTTCGCTTTTGGCAAAAGGGGCGCAGCGATACCGTGGGAGCCTGCAAGGTCAGTCTGGGGTATGGATGTAGTACCCTGCAAAGAAGGCGAAGATATTCCTCCGG
Source organism: uncultured Peptococcaceae bacterium (assembly GCA_964643075.1). GTDB lineage: Bacteria > Bacillota > Desulfotomaculia > Desulfotomaculales > Desulfocucumaceae > Desulfocucumis. The sequence continues at coordinate 9,384 of CAZXQO010000023.1, read as the reverse complement.
ATGTAGCAGTGCGGATGGTTAATGACCTTACATCAAAATATGACGTGGTTTTGGTGGATACTCCGGGAAGGTTTCATCTCCCGGCATACTTAAAAATCTTCCTGGAATGCTCTGACACGGTTATGCTTGTAGGCCGGCCGGAAATATCCGTACTTGCCAATATAAAAAACTTCATGGAAGGAGGTATGCTCGACCCTAAAAAGGTCGTTTTTGTTTTGAACCGTGTTTATCCCCGGGCACCGCTAAAACCGTCCGAAGTGCAGAATGCGCTCGGGCTTTCGGTGGACTTCACTCTACCGGAAGAGGAAGTCTTTAAACGTTACCGCCTCGGAGAAGAAATCCGTATGCTTCGCAGCGGCGGCAGATTAATTAAAAAGCTGTTCAGGAAAAGAATTGAACCAATAGTCCTAGCTGATTCAATTCACAAAATGATTAGCGAATTAACGGAAAGAAAGGTGTTTTAAATGATATTCGATGGTAAAAAAGTACTCCTGGCATTGGCAAACCCACCGGCAGAGAACTGGCTGGCTGCAAAAATGGAAGGGGCGGAGGTAAAAAAACATCCTGCCGATAACGGTTTTTCGCCGGATGTAGTGCTTATTGCGGAACGGTCAAATATCGGTAAGGTGTATGTAGGCTTTGATGACCCGGTTAAAGTTATTTCGCGGTATGTAGCATATGCACCGGTAGTGCTTGTGGTAGCGGATTCACTTATAGCTGAATTACAGCAAATTGGTGTATCGGATGAATGCTTCATTCTTCCGGAATCGACCGGAGCTAATATTCGGGTATCCCGCGTGTACTCTGTAATGGAAGAATTAGTTAATAAGGATATACGCCTGGAACCCGTGGTATTTGGAAGTCCAGCTGCGAGAGAGAAGCCTTCTGACCCAGTAATTTTTGAGCAAAACAGCACACAGGAATCTATACAAGTATTCACAAATGAAAATCCTGTAAAATTAACGGACCTTTCCGTACTGGAACCTTTTCGCAACAGGATAGTTATATTCACTGGCCCTGGAGCTGGTAAGACAACTCTCGCAGCCTCTTTTGCTGCTTGCCTGACCGGCTTAAATGAACGGGTATCTCTTATAGACATGTGCTCGCCCCCGGCATTGCGTTTACACCTGGGCAACCCTGAGCTAAAGAACAGTGATGGATTGAAAGAGGCAGAAACGGAATGGGGAACAGTCTATGTATCGCGTGGCAACCCAGCAGATACAGTGGCGCTAATCGCCTATCTGGCGCAAGACGGCTATGTGGTAATAGATGCCCCTGCGGAATTAGCGGGTTGGCTGAAAGAAGCGCCTGTAAATATCGCGGATATTATTGACGATGACATAAGGACTCTAAATATGCTGGAGTATGACCCGCAACACCTTTTGGTGGCCAACCGTGTACCTTCAGCAAGTACAGGGACATGGCCACACGTAGTTGCAAAGACAGTTGGGAAAAAACCGGACGTGATAATTGAGGATGACGTAGAAGGGGTACAGGCAAGTATTGACGGATACCTGCCGGCCGGCTTGAAGTCCCGCGCCGTGTCCGTTGGTGCCGCTGAAATTGGTAAGGCATTGCGCGAAAGGGGAGAAGAATCCTGAGTTTTCTAAAAGGCAAGATAAATCACCGTACCTCTTTCATACTGGCTGCGCTGTTTGCCCTCGGCGCATATGTTACAGCTTCATCGGTATTCAATAATTACCTGAAACTGACACCCGTGGTGGCAACAAAAGTAAAAATCAATCGGGGACACGTTATAGCCGCCGGTGACCTTTCTGTCAACATGGTTCCTAAAAGCATGGTGCCGCCCGACTCGTATGCGGATATAAATAAGTGCGTTGGCCTCGCCGCTGCCGGGCTTCTACCTATGGGTGAAACACTAACCAAAGAATTGCTTACACCAGCGTCTGCTGCGGGCGAGGCCTCCGTCCTGGCCAAAGATTACCCGGGACTGGTTGCATACGCAGTGCCTTCAGGTATCAATACAACGGTGGGCGGTCTGGCGGAGCCGGGGGATAGAGTGGAATTAAGTGCTCTGCTTAAAGGTAACGGCAGTTCCGGTTCCAGTGCCCAGACAATAGCCAAGAGTGCGGTAATACTTTACGTTTCACAGCAGAACGCAGGTGCAAACGGGGGTTCCGTCGTCGTGGGCCTGACTCCGGAAGAGAGCGGGCAAGCAAAAAATTACGAGGCGGCGGGCGCTGCTTTTAAGGCCGTCCTACTGCCCGCAGCGAGGTGATTTGATGGGTGTGCTTGTATTCGGTGACCGTTCTTTCACTGACAACTTCTTGGAAAATCCATCAACGGTCCCCGTGCTCGGGGTGGCAAATGACCAGGCCACTGCCTTGAGCATGATGAAGACTATTGGCGCTGCCATGGTGGCTGTAGCCTTTCAGGGACAGGAGGGGATAGAGTTTACCCTGCAGAGCGCCGACCTTTACCGTGACCGGCGATTTTTTCTGGCCATAGAGCCGGAGGAAGTGACGAAGGAGCTTTGGAGCAAGGCAAAGGCGCTGGCCGTGGTCATTGTGGATAGGAAGACGGCTGTTGCGGATATTTCCCGGCAGGCCGGGAACTCCCCCGGCGCCCTAACCATGAGGGAGCCGGTTGAACCAGGAGAGATCCTGCGGGTTGAGAGTGAACAGAGGGCGGGGGTTTCCTACCAGCCGCTGCCGCACATGCGTATAGCGGTTTATTCATCCAAGGGCGGATCAGGCAAAACGGCCACGGCCTGTAATATCGCTGCTTCAGCGGCAATATGGGCCGCTATGAAAAAAGTAAAATATCCGGTAGTGCTGATTGACGCGGACATCGGGGGTTCCAAGACGGCACGTTTCTGGCTTGGCGCAGGCAGTTCTCCGGGAAGCCTTAGTTCTTTTGCCGACACACGCGGCGTGTTAAGCGGCGCGCTAACCAGGAGCGCCGTTTCCAGTATGGTCATGCACCATCCCAGCGGGTTAGACTATGTGCTTTCTCCGGAAAACGCCACAGAAGCAAACAAGATTGACAGGGATGTTATGGCAAGGGCACTGATAAACCTGTCCCGTTTCTACAGTCTGGTAGTATGTGACATGGGCTCTTACGGGATAAACCTGACACCGACTGCTGTGGAGATACTCCAGCAGGCTTCATTGATCCTGCTGGTAGCGGAGCCGGATCTTCCCACCACATCTGATCTGACCGGATTCGTTGCCCAGGCCGGAAAATATAACTTAAACCTTGCCGCCATGCGGCTTGTGGTAAACCAGTACAACCCTCAAATAGGCTATAGTCCTCAGGAAATGCAGAGACAAATCGGAATTCCGCTGGCTGGGATTATACCGGATGACATAAATGTTAAAAAGCTTCTGAATACCGGTGAGGGTGTTCTCCCTGTGGAAAAGGACATAAACTTGCCTTTTTCCAGAGCGGTGGTTTCGCTAACACAGGGTATCCTTGGCAATGACATGCTTGATTCAGAAATACTAAAAGAAGGCTTTTTGAAAAGGCTGTTCAGGAGGAGGCTTCGCCGCTAAATATGGAACTTGTAAGGATGGAACTTTTTGAAGGCAAAGAAACGGGAGATGATTATGCCGAGCAGAAAAGCGAGGACGTGGAAAAAATTCGACTTAGCGTTATAGATCAGGTGCGCCGGGAAAACCCGCATGCCCTTAAGGACCCGCGTGCCAATGAAGATTACCTGATGGCGGTGGCATCGGCACAGGCGATTAGGTTACGACTCCCAACAGGTGACCTGGTGAAGGGCGTGGTAGACGATATTCTTGGCTACGGTCCACTGCAGAGATTTATTTTTCCCACGGAAGAAGATTACAAAGAGGCCACGGAGGTGATGATCCCCCGATTTGACCTGATTTACGTAGAGGTTGAAGGGGCACTTAGGGAAGTGAGCGGAGCCGGTTTCAGGGACCAGAACCATTTTATTTCCCTGATGCGACGCATGGCCGCAAGTGCCGAAAACCGCATTGACCTCTCCAGGCCTTTTGTGAAGGTAAGGCTTCCAGACGGGTCCAGGGCCTGCATGTTTATTCCGCCGGTGGGGGGCAAGGCACACATGACGGTGCGCCGCTTTCCAAGATCCTTGACATGGAAAGACCTCATGGAGAGGGAAGCGATTACGGAAGAAGCCCTTGCTTTCTTAAAGGAGTGCGCCTCCGGCTGGGTGAACGTTCTTTTTACCGGAGGAATGGGTTCCGGGAAGACAACAGACTTAAATTGCTTTATTTCTCTGATTTCTGAAACCAACTCATCAAACACTAGCGTAGTAAGTATGGAAGACGTTCCGGAACTGCAGCCCCAGCACAAGAACCTGCGTCAGGTCTTTTCAAAGCCCTCAAACTTGGAGGGAAAAGGCGGTATAACCCTGGCGGAACTGGCCGAGACGGCCCTTTTGGCTATGCGCCCCGACTGGATCGTCTGGGCAGAACTGCACGGCTCCGAAGCCTATTACGGCATCCAGATGTCAAACCTCGGACACCCCACGGCTGGTACGGTACACTCGAATTCGGCTGTGGACGCGTTTGAATACAGGCTGCCGGGCATGTACCGGCAGGCCAAAGAGGCGCGGAACATGACGGATGAAGAGGTGCGCCGGCAGATCAAAAACGCTTTTGATGTGGCCTATCACTGCGCCAGGGTAAGGCTTCCAGGTGGAAAAACACGCAGACAGGTTGTTCAGGTCGCTGAAGTTATCTCCGGTACTTCCGAGCCCAGGGTGCTGTTCGAATTAGACAGGAAGAGCTTGCGTTTGCAGCAGGTGGCCGAGCCATGGATTTTCAAGGACAAAGATAAGAGGCGGTGGTGGTGAATATGACCGTCACGTTTCCTTTTTTGATCGCGGCTTCCTTTTTCTCCTTGGCTTATGGAATTTGTCTTTACGTAAAGCGTTCTGCCCTTGGAAAGGCGCTGGAGAAGGCCAGGCAGGGGCGTAAGGTAAAACCAAGGATAAAAAAGAAGGAGGTGTTCTTGAAGTTTTTTGCCCGGATCTGGCTTGTTCCGGAGGAAAAGTTAGGAGAAACCCTTTCCGGGGTGGCCGTCTCAGGAGGAGCGGTATTTGTTAATGTTCTTATCTTCTCCCGTTCATTTTTAGCAGCGGCTGCGATAGGCTTGCCCGCAGGATTATTAACTCCGAGGATTATTTCCGGAAAAAGCAGGAAGAAACTGCAGCAGCTTTTCAGGGGCCAACTGGGGCAGCTTACTGAAGCATTAATATCGGCTTCCAGGAACCGTTCACTGCCCAGTGCGGTAAGATACGCAGCCAGTGAGATGGCTTTGCCTCTGGGTGGTGAAGGAGGAGAGCTTGAAAAACTCTTGCAAGATTATGACAGCCTCTGTAGTGACGGAGAAGGCTGCACAGGAAATCTCGGGGCGGCGGCATGGCGTTTTGCTGAGAGGGTCGGGATCATGGAGGCTTATGTGCTTGCGGAAAGCCTGGCAATGCTGGAGGAGACGGGGGCGGGGGAAAGAGCGGAAGAGGTGCTTGCCCTGGCCCATGAGTTTGTCAAAGAGCGGCAGAGACTAAGGGATAGGGTGAAGAAAGCAACGGTGGTGATCAGGGGGGGTTACTCATTGGCCATGCTTTTTCCGCCGGCGATGGCGGCATGGCTTTGCACTACACTGGTGCCCTACCGTACAATACTCTTAAGCCCCCGGGGAATGCTCCTGGGGGGTTTAGCCCTTCTAATTGAGGCAGCGGGATTACTTTATATCAACAAGAAGGTCAGTTCTACTGTTGCGAAATTTTTCTAAAGGGGGTGTAGATATTGTTTGCTTTCAAAGCAATGGTGTTCCTGTGTGCCTTCTTTTTGGCCGCCGGGGTAGCTTTATTAGTCAACCGGTCGACCGTAAGCGAATCGCTATATAAGGCCAGGCAGGGGCGTGTGCCAAAGGCCGGAGGCTTAAGGAAAACGCTTTCCGATTTTGGGTCTTTAATCTCAAGACTGCCGGTGGTAAAAGATTATTTCAACCCGAAGGAGTTTGAAAAAAAGCTTTCCATCGCGGGGATCAGGCTATCTCCGGCAGAGTTTATAGGCATACAGGCGGCATCAGCGGCGGCGGGCATTTTCCTGGGCTCGATGTTAAGACAGACATGGTTTTTCTCCTTAAGCGCTGTTCTTCTTGGTGTAGTGCTTCCCGGAGCTTTTCTTACCCGGCGCTTAAGAGAGAATAACCAAATTGTAGAGCGAGACTTCATGCTGTTTTTGGAAAAGATTGCCCAGGGGGTTACTGCCGGGCGTACTTTTGAGAAGGCTGCGGGTCGTGCTGCTTTTGGGCTTGCCCCCTATTTGCGGAAAGAGGCAGGGATAATGGTAGAGGACATTACTGCCGGAAAGCCGCCGGAGACCGCCGTGACTGCTTTTGCCGGTAGACTGGACTTCCAGGAGGCTGACGACTTTGCCCGCAGCGTCAGAAACGGGCTCAGGCACGGAGACGAGGACTTGAGCGCCCGCCTCGTTGAACTCGCCAGGGACATTCGGAACAATCGTGACCAGCGTTCTGAGGAAACAGCAAAAAAACTTGAGTACCAGCTTTTGGTCCCGGCGGTCTTTTTTCTGATGCCTACTGTCTTTCTATTAGTAGGCGGGCCGATCATGATTATGCTGGGACAGACATTCAGATAAAAAAGGGGGTGTTGGAACTGGGAAGTGTACACAATGACGAGCGTGGGATTGTCTGGATTGTATCTCTGCTTTTGAGCATGGCCTTTGCAACTCTTTTTGGAGCAATGTTCTTCGATGTGGGTAGAGCTTACTGGGTTAAAGAACAGGCACAGACTGCGGTGGACGCGGCAGCGCTGGCCGGGGCCATGACCGGCCAACTGGTTGGTACCAGCACCGATGTACCGACTTACGATTCAAACGGCAACCTAATCAAGATAGATCAGCAGACAACGTGGAGCGTTCAGATAGACCAGGCCCAGGCCGATCAGCAGGCACAGCTTTTATATAACATAAACATGGGGCAGTATGCGGATGGAAAAAAATTCGTATACTGCCCTTCCAGCGATGTAAGCGGGCAGACACCTTCTAATGACGAGTATTCTTCAGGCCTGGCCAGGGGGCAAATCGAAACCATACTGCTGGGGCCGGTGGCCAGGCTTTACGGTTACGACATGGACAACATCAGCGTGGGCGCGAAAGGCACGGCAAAGGCAGTGCCAACACAGGTGACGACAGGAGGGTAATCAGGTTGAGCATGACAGCAGGAAGATTGGTTATTTCTATATTGCTGGGATTTCCTTTGGGTACCCTGTTAGGAGGTTTAGCCGCATGCATGGGCTACAGGTTGCCAAGGAAGATATCGGGCTGGGGACGGTCTAGCTGTCCCAAATGTGGGCATGTTCTTTCCATATGGGAGGTTGTGCCGCTTTTAAGCTACCTTTTCCTTAAAGGCAGGTGCAGGCATTGCGGTAAGGAGATATCCCCTTGGTATTTTTGGGTCGAAGCTGCCGGTGGTGTAATATCTGCCGCGCTTCTTTTTTTGTGGGGGCCATCGTGGGGTTATCTGGGTGGACTTACCCTTCTGGCCTGCGGGTTAACGGCTGCGGTTTCTGACCTTAAGGACGGGATAATTCCAGACACCCTAAACATTGCCCTGGCGGTTTGCGGGATACTCCTGGGTATTATAAAAGGCCCTGCGTTTGTCGCTTGGTGGGGGGGGCTGGGTGCGGCAGCATCGTTTACTGTTCTTAAATCCACTTCCGTTATCACGAGGAAGAAAATGGGGGGAGGTGATATCAAGTTTCTTTCTGCCGCAGGATTTATACTCGGCCCTTTGGGTGTGTGCCTGGGTATCTTGTTTACGTCCATATCAGCTTTACTTGTGGAAATTTTAGTACGACGCCGTCGCTTTGGGGAGCCATTTCCCTGCGGGCCTTATCTATCCTTTGGGACACTGGCTGCATGGGCTATATTGCCGTTAATATTTAAATTTAAGGGGGGTTTTTAAATGATTGAGAAATTGTTAAAGACGATTGAAAACGTCAGGGATGAAGAGGGTGTTAACATCCTGGAGCTTTTGGCTATTTTAGCTGTATTGCTTTTAATAATCGGTGGTACAATCCAGGCCTACGAACCTCAGTTTATCAGTTGGTTTGTTGCCAAAGTTATGACTTTCTTTCCTTGATAAAGGGGGGAAGAAAAAATGTTTCGTGACGAAAAGGGCTTCACTGTACTGGAATTTCTGGCGGTGTTGCCTTTTGTGATCTGGTTTTTACTAACCATAGGCACGATAGGTATGTACATGATGGCTTCAGGGGTGGCGGCCGGGGCAGCCCGTGACGCCGCCCGCACCATGGCTGTTCTGCATAACCAGTCGCTGGCTGTGCAGAACGCGACAGCGGATGTTGATCACATGCTAAATGTCAATTGGAAAGCCGGTTCCGGAGGTTCCGGAAACCCACATTGTGCTTTCGACCCGACTAACCCGAATCCTTCACAGCCAGACGTGGTTATATCAGATGACGGGCAGTTTGTTACGGTTACGGTAACGTATCATGTGGTAACGATGAGCCCTTGCTTGCCAACAATTTTTAATTCAAATCTTCCTCCCTTGGCGTCTTATATACCAGCGGTGGGGACGGCTACTTTTAAGGATGAGGGTCCTTGATGAGACTTAAGGAGTGGTTTTTGATGAGTAGGAAATTATTAACTTTATTAATCATTGCAGTGTTTATTGCCGGTGCCGGGATGGGGGTATTGGGCCACTGGTACTTCGCAGACCAGTTGCCTAGGGTCAGGATGACGGAAACGGTCAAGAAGCAGCAGGAACAGCTTAATAAGATGGTCAGGTCCGGCGAAGTAAAGGAAGTCAAGCCGGATGAGCTGACTGTTAATGTAACCGAGGCCGGTGACCCTCAGTACAAGGGGAAAACGATCACAGTGAAAACCGACCAGTACACAAGCGTACAAAACGGCATGGATTTCGTAAGCAAGCCTGGTCAACCTACCGATCTGACTCAACATATTAAGCCGGGCATGCACGTGGATCTGCTCGTGAATGGCGACAAGGCAGCGGCTATTCACTGGGTTGCGCAGGACCAAGGGCAGCCGGTGCAGGTTGGACAAGGACAAACACAAGGACAACCGTCAACGCAGGCTGTGCAGGCGCAAAAACAAAAATGAATCGATTTGGGGCCGGGTAAACCGGCCTCAAACATTATTAGTGAATATCAAGTAAATGTTCCAAGGGGCTTCTTTTTAAATTTTACCACTGTTTCCTGTGATAGCTTCAAATGTTTTTTGGTGAATTATTTCATGGAGGAGTGTGTTAAACTTTACAATGGCTAATGAAATGATGAAAAATATTAAGGCAATAAACCAATTATACTTTATAAAAATAAGGACATTTGTCCTCCCAAAACGGGGTTAGACAATTCCCCGGATCTTC
>CAZXQO010000022.1:0-74202 GCA_964643075.1 uncultured Peptococcaceae bacterium | reverse complement strand
ACTATCCCTTACATATGTTTCTTTTTCGATTTTTCTAAAGTTAATGACATTGTGACTAATCAGGGGTTCCCGTTTCCACAATTTTTGCGCCAGCCGCTATAAACGGCCGACTACCTTCTCCGCCAGACCCTTGGCCAGTTCCAGGTTTCCCGGCTTACTGGTGTTGCCCACACTGATGTTGAGGTATTCATTACCCTTTAAGATGTGAAGACCATTGGTGCCCCAGAACGCATCGTCCCCTATACCTGTTACGGGCTTGGCATCCGTAAGGTTTTTTTTGGTTTCCTCGTAAAGCTGCTTTACGTTATAACCCGAATCACGCAGGTTTTTCGTCATGCCCTCATTTTGCACTACAGATAACTGGATAAACCTATCCGATTTATCCGACACTGGTGCATAGAAGCAAATCTTCTGCCCCAGCGGATTCTTAGTATCCTTTAATTCAGGCTCCTTTACCGTCTCGCCCAGGGCAGCTTCCGCCTCGGACTTGGTCAGCAGCGTGCAGGGGTCAATCAGCCCCTTAGCCGCCCCTGTCTCTTGCGCTCCCCCGGTATCCCCCTGCGACGCACCGATCTTGCCGGAACTGCCACAGCCTGCAACAAACAGGAGCACACTAAACATCAAAAGCGCCAGACATAATTTTAAACGCATGTTACCCTCCACTTATTCCTGCGATTTATTAATAATAATAACTTTCGAAGCGTTACCGTCCCACTTCACCTCGCTGCCCAGGCTCTATTGGGGACACAATTATCTTTCCAGGTCAGATAAACGGCGTTCTTGGAAATGGCCGTTGCATGAAATCAGACGACGCTTTGGGCTTCTCTAAAGCCGACGCCGGGGTGGGCCCGTCTGACGAAACAAGCGCCAGTAAAGCGGCAACGATACAGTCAACTAATATAGATCCCGACAAAATGTTTTTTACTCTCTTGCAACTCCTTTCAATTTAATCAAACCAACCGTTCCGACACATAATTAATGTAACAAAAATAGAGAAAAATCAATAGACCCGATAGTATTATTTTATTTAATACAAAAGTATTATTTTTATATCCAAAATATTACCTGCCGTAAATAACAGCAATAAACCGCTCACACAGCGGGAGCAGCACTACGCCATGGGGACGGTTCCATCGCTTTCCCGATTAAGGTATGGGGACACACCTCCATTTGGAGCCTGGCTTTGGGGTCGGAGGAATGTCCCCGATTCTATCGCTGCGCTTCGGAAGCATACGTTGGGGACATTCCCCGCAGGGGTGTGTCCCCGTACCTTATAACCGTCCCCATGGCTCCGCTAACTTTTAGTTTACGCTGTAGTACTAATAGAAAAAAAGAGAGAAGGCCTTTTAACTTAAAAGCCTTCTCTCTATTGGGATATGCGTTTATTTTTTAATTCTAAAACTTGCGAATGATATATAACAACAGAATTGCCGGCAATTTATGATGACTTTTTAGCCAGATCATCCAGTGATTTAAAGGTATATCCCTGCGCCTTAATGTCTTTGAGTATACTATCCAGTGCCATGGTGTTGTCCTTGGACACTGCGTGCAGCAATATTAACGCACCATTATGGAGGTTATCCATTACCCCCCGATAGGATTGCATAGGACCGCCCGGCATGGGTACCCAGTCCACCATGGCCATGCTCCAGAAGATATTGTGATAACCCAATTCCCTGGTCACTGCCAGTGTGCGCTCGCTGTACTCGCCCTTGGGCGGGCGCAGGTATTTCATATTCTTCTTGCCGGTGATGTCTTCGTACATCTTCTCTACAACCTGCAATTCTTCTTTTATCTGCTCATCGGAAACATCCGGTAGGCTGGGATGGGTGTTTGTATGATTGCCAACAATGTGTCCCTCTTCCACCATGCGCTTGACCAACTCCGGCTGGGTCTTCAGGTAATGGCCAGTGACAAAAAAGGCTGCTTTGACACCGTTGGCCTTAAGGGTATCTAGAATTTTTGTGGTATAACCATTTTCGTAGCCCTCGTCAAAAGTAAGGTAAACCACCTTTTCCCTGGGGCTGCCGATCCAGTACGCGCCATATTTATTCAGGGTGCTGCTTATTGAGGACGGCATTTCTGGCTGGCGGTGCTCGTTGTTTAACTTTAATCCCCAGCCGTACTTGTAATTTAAAAGTGCAGCACCCTGCTTATCCCCAGACTTAATCCCTGCCCCGTTTTCTTTGTTATCGGCTGCAGCGGCAGTCCCCTGATTCCTGTATAAATTCTCTCTTACTGATGCGGTTTTACTTGCGTGGATTTTTTCTTTATTAATTGTCCACGGCATTCCCCATCCGTTCGTGTTCAAGTGATCTCTCAATATATAACCGGATAACCCCAGCAACAAGACAATTAATAAAGTTATATACACCTTTCCATTACCTGACCTTTTCATACCATCCCCCCAATAGGAGTAAATATTACCAACTATGATTGACCAAAACTCGCTGAAATATAACAAAAGCCATTATAAAGAAAATCAATTCCCGCACCCCTAGAATTCCCAGGCTTTTTCCACCTTGCCCAGGCAGGGCGCTCCTTCATCCTCGCAGATTTCCACCAGCGGAATGTCTTCCCCGGTAATGTTTGCCGCCACAATCGCCGGAACGGGTCTGATGATCACGGTCACGCTCTCATTCGGCCTGAACTGCCTTAGCTCCAGCAGGTTTTCATTGGTCAGGGCGATGTCGTCCAGAACCACCCTGATGGCCTGCCGCCAGCCATCCTTTAATATTTTACTGGTTATTTCTATCCTCTTAATCCTGGCCTGAAAATCAGCCTTTTTGCTCATTGCGGTTCACCTCCCCGCCGGAAACTTCTTGTAATACATGTTGTACAAGGGGGGTAAAAAAAATTTCCTCTACCTTCATGCCGAAATATTTGGCAATGGCCACCATCAATTCGTCGGAGGGCCTTTTGACCCGCCCCTTCTCTATGGCTATAATGGCCTGCCTGGTGGCATATACCGCCCTGGCCAGTTCCTCCTGGGTCACATCGCGGGCTCTCCTTATTTTTCTCAGCCGGTTATCCATGCCGGTGATCACCTTCTGCACCCATTGCAATACATGTTTTCTTTACTGTCTATCATGTTTTACCATGGGGCCTGAATTCAATAGGTAAAACATGTATTTACGCGGGAGGCAATATTCGGCATGTTGTTGGTGGTGACTAACGGACTGCTGCCCCTTGGAAGGGCTCATCCGACGGGATTCCCGGCGGCCCTCCATCCGGCCTGCCAGACGGTGCTCCGGGAGGTTTCCCTGGTGGTCCTCCCCCACCATGTGGTCCACCAGGATCGGGAGGGCCACTAGCGCCCGGAGGCCTGCCCATTCCAGGGGGGGCAAGGTGGGCAAACAATTTTAGCTGCTTCTGTCTCTCATCCTCCACCGTCTTTTTACCCAGAAATAGGCACAGGGGAATGGCCAGCGCCACAATGATTGCGGCCACTACAAAGGCATCCGCGATGCCGGATATAAAAGCTTCCCTTTTAACGATGGAAGATAGTATTCCAGGCGCGCCCATGGCCGCAGACTGTGGCCCCATTCCATACTGTATCAGAGAGCCCTTAATTCCATTGATAGCGTCCACAGTAGCGGGTGATGACCAGTTGGCTGTTTCGGACAGCATAGCTGCGTGATAATCCTGCCTGTGCAGCATTACATAGGTTAAATAAGCTATGCCAAATGAAGATGCGATTTGCCTGACCAGATTGTTTAACGCAGAAGCGCCGGCCAGCATAAAGGGTGGCACGGTGTTCATACCAGCAGTGGACAGCGGCATGAAAGCCATGCCAATGCCGAAAGCCCGCTTAACCAGCAGCCACTGCAGTTCATAATAACTGGTGTTGTATGTAATGGTATGCAACTGAAAGGTTGTTATAACCGTGATGCCAAGTCCAAGCACACAGAGGGGTAAAGCGCCTATCTTATCAAAAAGCCTGCCGCTCAGGGGCATCATTAAGCCCATAGTTAGCGCCGAAGGTGCCATCAGTAACCCGGTTTGCATGGGTGTGTAATTTAAAATATTCTGAGCATAAAGCGGGATCAGGAAAATCACAGAAAACAAGCATAAGGTAACGAAAGAAATGGCTAACAAGGTTATACTGAAGGTCCTGTTACTGAATAAACTCATATTTATGAGAGGGTGTGGCGTTATTCGCTCCCACATGATAAACATAACAAAGCAAAAGACTGATATTATAAAAAGGTTAACGATGTACAGTGAAGTCCAGCCCTTATCCTGTCCCTTGCTGAGCGCCAGCAGAATGCAGAAGCAGGCCACCCCGCTCAGCATAATCCCCGGTATGTCCGGCTTTAAATCCTTGCGCCGGGGAGTTTCGCCAAGCAGAATATAGGCTAGAAATACGGTGACCATACCTAAGGGAATATTAATTGTGAAAATCCATTCCCAGCCGAAATTATCAACCAGATAACCGCCAAGGGTCGGCCCCACAGTAGGAGCGACCATGGCGGAAATGCCCCATATGCCCATGGCCATGCCTATTTTTTCCCGGGGCACGATCATGAAAATCATAGTCATGCTCACAGGCATAATCATGCCTCCCCCTATGGCCTGCAGCACCCTGGCCGTCACCAGTGAATCGTTGTTCCAGGACAGGGCGCATGCTGCCGAGCCTATGGTGAAAACCACCAGTGAAAAAATATATATCTGCTTGCTGCCAAAACGGATGCTTAAAAAACCGGTCAGCGGTACCACAACGCCGGAGACAAGCAGGTATGCCGTCATCACCCATTGAATAGAGTCGGCTGTTACGCCGAAAATGGCCATCAGCTTGGGGAGCGCCACATTGACAATACTGCCGTCCAATATTGCCATAAATGAGCCAAAAATCAGTATCATCAACGCCAGCCAGGGTATGCTGCCGGGCAGGCCGTTGTGATTACCGGCGGGCTCGGTCATAACCTTTCCCTTTAATTCCGACACCGGCACGCACCTACTTTATATGGATTTTAACAAAGGCGTTCATACCCGGCAGCAGCCTGCAGTCATTATAGTCGCTAATAGCAATTTTAACCGGGATACGCTGCACCACCTTGGTGTAATTGCCCCCTGTGTTCATACTGGGCAACAGGGAAAAGACCGAATTAGTGGCTTCGCCGATGGAGGTTACCTCACCCTTAAAACTTACACCGGGAAAGGCATCAACGGTAAAGTCAACAAACTGACCAGGCTTAACTTTGTATAGCGATGTTTCCTCCACATTGGCCGACAGGTAAACACTGTTTAAATCGGCTACCTTGGCCACAGGCTGGCCGGGTACTCCCACTTCGCCAACATTCCCTATTTTCTTCACTATCGTGCCGCTTATCGGGGATTTAATTACCGCCATATCCAGGTTAGTCCCCTGGGGCAGGGAAAAATCAACCTGACGAGCTATGGTATCACCCTCTTTTACACTGTCGCCTTCGGCAACATACATTTCGGCGATCTTACCCGAAATCTGGGGGCTGACATTAATTATGGTGGCGTCGATCCTGGCGTCATCCGTCTTCACGTAATGCATATTCATATACCAATAGTAACCGCTAACAGCGAGCAGGATAACAACCATAGTGCCCAGCACCGCCAGCATTATTTTTTTCTTTTTATCCATCAGTGTTCACCTGCCTTATTTCTGTTTTTCTTTAGGGGTTACCACGGTTCCGTCCGACAGATTTTCCAGATTGCCGACAATTATCTTGTCTCCGTCATTCAGCCCTGATGTCACCAGTACATTTTTGTCGTCCAGCGGGGCGGTTTTTACTTCACGTTTCCTGGCGGACCCATCCGATACTACCCAGACCGTTTCCCTGTCACCGCTCATCATTACCGCATCCCTGGGCAGGCTAATCCCATTACCCTGCCTGCCAGCCAGAGTTACTTCGGCGTACATGCCGGGCTTCAGCAGGTGATCGGCATTGGGTATTTGAATTTTAACCTGGTAAGCCTTGGTGGTAGGACTGGCCGCCAGGGCGATGTTGGTAATAGTGCCCTTAAAGGTTTTGTCAGCAACGGCGGCTACTTTTACATTCACCTCGCTGCCTTCCCGCAAAGAGTTTATAATGCTTTCATCTACATCCACTCTGAGCACAACCTTGTCCAGGTTTACCACGGCCAGAACGGGGTTACTGGTCCCGGCCAGTTCCCCGGGATTTATATAGCGGGCTGTGACTACCCCGTCAATTGGCGAGTTGATTATGCTGTTGGCATAGTTGGCCCGGGCCTGAGCCAGTTGAGCTTCATACAATCGGACAGTATCAGGCACGGTGCCCTTATTCACTATATCCATGTTCTTTTGGGCGGATTCATAGGCGCTTTTGGCCATTAGATAAGCCTTTTCTGCCTGGTCGAAGGCCTGCTGGGATAACGCCCCGCTTTGTAGCAGAGTTTTATTACGGTTATAATCGGCCTCCGCATTTTTATAAGTCACTCCAGTTGTGTCCAGGGTGGTCTTGGCCGTATTCTGAAGTGACGGTAAATCCGAACCTTTTGCTTTGCTGAGATTAGCTTCCGCCAGTTGCACAGCTGCGGCCAGTTCCCCGGCGTCCAGACTTACCAGCATGTCGCCGGCCTTGACGCTGCTGCCCACATCCACGGTAATTTTGGCAACCCTGCCCGAAATTTTGGAAACCAGACTGGCCGACGCCAGTGCTTCCAGCTTTCCGCTGGCGGTGATGCCGGGTTTTGCGGCGACCTCTCTGGCGGTGATTACCGATACCTCCCGGCCGCTGTTCTTACCCATTTCACTGTTTCCCTGCCCGCAGCCGGATACTGCCAATATTAGAACCAGTAGGGCGGTACAGGTAAAAAAACCCCTCCGTTTAAACATGTCGCATTTCTCCCCTTATAATTAGTCACATAATTTAAGGTACTGCCCGCAAGTCGCTATACGGACGGTGAGCAGCACCCCCTGGTGGCTGCAGCTGCGTCCAGTATTTTCCTTAAAATTGTTTCCAGTTGTTCCTTTTCCCCTTCCGATAGCATAGCGGTTACCTCAGAATTTGCCTGCGTGGCCAGCCCTTCCAGTTCATCTTTCAGGGCAAACGCCCTGGGAGTCAAATATATTAAATAAGTGCGGCGATCTTCCGGATCTCTGCACCTGGTTACCAGGCCCTCCTTTTCCAGACGATCCACTATTCCGCTGATAGTGGTCCTGTCTTTGTTCATACAGTTGCCTAGTTTTATCTGGCTGAACCCGTCTTTTTTCCATAAAAATGCCAGCATTCCAAATTGTTGGGATGTAAGGTTGTATTTATTCAGCTTTTCCTTGAAAAAGGACGAAAAATATTGATGGGTCTTGGCAAGCAGAAAGCCAAGGCTTTTTTCAATTTCAAACCTTTCCACTGGTATCACCTCCTGCACCTTACCATTTTATCATAACACTGACAATCAGTATACAATTTTTTCATCTGGGAACCCGTCTCCCAAAAACAAAAGCGGCCATTTACAGGCGGCACGGTTAGCTATTGACAATAACTTAATAACTTAGTTAGCCGGTACCCCAAAACGGATGTTCAAATCAATTATCTCGGGACTGTTGCCCAGCCTGACAGGAGGGCCCCAAGTACCGAAGCCTACGGTGACAATCACGTTTAAATTCCCCTTGCGCAAATAGCCCCGGTCGATTTCAAATATTCTCTGGGTGATGTAATTCAGGGGAAATATCTGGCCATGGTGGGTATGACCCGAAAGTTGTAGATCTACCCCGTTTTTCTGGGCATCCTCCAGTTTGTATGGCTGGTGGTCCATCAGAATAACCGGAAGTGTTTTATCAATACCCTCCATTATCTGCGCCAGTTCTTTCCTGGGCTTTCCGGTGAATGACCTCCCGGCCAGGTCGTCTCTTCCCGCCACGTAAAAACTATCACCAATCTTTATATAGTCATCGCGCAGCAGCCTTACCCCGGCCTCCCGCAACAGCATGAAGTCCTCCTCCGGCTTGCCGCCGATATATTCGTGATTACCGGGAACGGCGTACACCCCATACCTGGCGTTTATTGCCCGCAGTGACTCTCCCATACGCTGCTTCCTGAACACCCTGGACTGCTCGATAATATCGCCAGGCACCAGCACGATGTCCGGACGCCTTTGATTAATCATGTGAATTAGCCTGTCCAGCCGGTCCCGGTCGACGATGCTGCCCAGATGGAGATCGGAAACAACAACGGCGTGCAGATACTTTAAATCACCCGCAGACTTGGCAATGTTTATATCATAATGCAATATCACGGGAGTTCTGGCGTTCCAGGCCCCATAAGCCAGTATGGCGACAACCACCGCCATGGTTGCCAGACCCGCCAGAACTGGATTCTGTTTTAACACCCCGGGTATGAAAACCACCCGATGGTCAATTAAGCGGAGCAAATCAACCGCGCTCAGAACCAGGAAGGAGTAAAACAACAGGGCAAGCCAGTACGAGCCTGCAATCTCCAGCGCGTTATCCAGCCAATCCGGCAAATTATTACCGGCAGACCTGCTGATAAAATAGGTCAAAGACATTGCGGTAAGGGCTGTCCAGTAAATTTTTACGCCCGGGGGCGGTACCAATCCACCTAATACCTGCCAAAGCCGAATTCCTATATAATAGTTAACGGCGGCATAAATGCTGAAAAATATTGCAAAAAAGAGTATGAAATTTAATCTCATTCCACGCAATCCTCAATACCCAGTTTTAGTTATATTTCCACAGATTAACAGAAAAACCTCCAACCTAATAGGTGAAGGTTTTCTTAAAAAATTCTTCCCATGGCAAAGTCCCCTGCTACACCAGCAACAGGGGGCTTTTCACACTATTCCGTTCTACTGAAGCTCAGGGAACCGATGGTGGCCAGCACTACAGCCACCGCAGCCATCACGGCAATGTCCACCGTCAGATCCCAGCGGATCAAGCCGGCCTGGCGGGCCAATTCCGCCAGTGATACTTTTACACCCTGCCCAACATTAACCATAGTATCGGAAAAGACAATGTTTCTGATGGCGTCAACACCGTAGCTCAGCGGGTCTACTACCATAAGGGTTTTCATCCAGGCGGGGGCTGAGTTGATGGGAAACATTCCTCCACTCAGGAAGTAGAGCGGCATCACTATAAAGTTCATAATCATCTGAAAACCCTGCATGGACTCCATTCTGGCGGCTATGGCTATACCCAGGCTGGTGACGGCAAAGCTCATCAGCAGGGCCAGCAGGAGCAGCTTAATGACTATCAATACTGACAGCTGTATCCCGGCCAAAGGCGCAAGGGCTATGAGAATAATGGACTGGATGGTAGCCACCGTGGAACCTCCCAATATTTTACCCACGGCCACGGCCCAGCGTGGCACCGGAGCAATCAACACCTCTTTTAAAAAGCCAAACTCCCGGTCCCAGATGATTGAAATGGCTGAGAATATTGATGTAAACAGTACCGACATGCCTATGATGCCCGGGTACATAAATCTGAGGTAATCAATGCCGTCCGGGGCGCTATTCAGTCTCATGCCGCTGGTAATGCCATTGCCTACGATAAGCAGGTAAAAAAGCGGCTGGCCGATCATCCCGACAATGCGCGACCTTTCTCTGATAAACGTTTTAAACTCCCTCAACCAGATGGTATATATAGCATTTAAGGCCATCATGTTTATCGCCTCCCGCCTATGATACGCATTCTATGACGCAAATTCTCCTTTGTGTTAACATGCTCGTCCCGGATGGCCCGACCGGTAAGCTGCAGGAAGACGTCGTCCAGGCTGGGCTCCTTGACCTGGATTGACTTAATGCGGCCAGAAAAATCAGAAACAACCCGGGGCACGAATTCAGCCCCGGCAGCCATGAGGAAGTGGTATTCCCCTTCCGCTTCATTAACCTGAACCTGATAGCGCTCAGCCATTTCACCCTTTAAAGACGGGTCGCCTTTGACGATTATTTTATCTCCGCCCAGCATCCGCTTCAGCACCGACGGGGTATCCACGGCCTGTATGCTGCCATGGTCGATAATTGCTATACGGTCACAGTTCTCCGCCTCATCCATATAGTGGGTAGTCATAAAAACTGTAATGCCCAGCTCATCGCGCAGCCCCCGGACGTGCTCCCATATGGCAGACCTGGTCTGGGGGTCCAAGCCCACGGTGGGTTCATCAAGAAACAGCACCTGAGGGTGGTGCAGCAGCCCCCGGGCAATTTCCAGCCGGCGCTTCATACCCCCGGAAAACGTTCTAACCAGTGATTTCCGGCGGTCAGTCAGGTCAACCATATCCAGCACAAACTCCATGCGCTCGTTCAGCAACTTGCCGGGCACACCATAAAGCATACCGTGAAACCGCAGGTTTTCCTCTGCGGTTAGCCGCACATCCAGCGACTGATCCTGAAAAACCATGCCAATTGATTTGCGCACCTGGTCGGGCTGGGCCATCACATCATAACCGGCCAGCACAACCTTGCCGGAGGTCGGCCTCATTAGGGTGGACAGTATTTTAATAGTGGTGGATTTACCCGCTCCGTTAGGTCCGAGGAAACCAAAAATTTCCCCCCGGTCAACAGTGAAACTGATACCCCCCACCGCAGTGAGATCACCAAATTTTTTAACCAGTTCTTCGATTTGAATTATGGTCATAATGTCTTACTCCCTTCCCCTGGCCTGCTGTAAAGCGGTCAGTATATCACGTAAGCCTGCAACAAGTTCCGATCGCCGCCTCTCCGGCAGGCCAACCACCGGAGACGATAATTGCTGCCTCAACTCAAGCTTGATACGTTTCATCTAACCAGCAAGAACCATTGTACCTATTATTTTTATTACTTACAAGAGGCAGTACCAAACAAGTTAAACCAGACGCAAATAGCTGCCACCCGATTATTTACTTTACCGATCTATTTATTAACAAAAAACAATTTTTTAGAGGAAATTTAACCATAAAAAGCTAAATACTTATTATTATTTACCTATAAAAACAAGGAAAGGGGGACATTTATTGCCTAGACAGGTTCTTTTTGTCGATAACCTTAACGAAAACGTACTTGAATCTCCAGTAGAAAGACTCGCCCTTCTTATATCTGCTCTAAATGAAAGTAAACAACTACTTGATTATGCCCATGAATTCAAAAAAAGTGGTTCCGTCCTTGTCGCTGATAACGGAAATGCAAAAGTAATAAAAGATATAGGTGACCTTTTTTGCGAAGAAGCTAAAATGGCATGTAAGTCAAAAGATGTTGATAAACAAAAAAACTTAGCATACAAAATATTAGAGCATTGTAATTTAGCATGTAATGATGTTGAAAACCTTAAAAATGTATTGGAATTACAAAAAATTCTTAACCCAACATATTTTATGTGCGGTGAAAACTTAACACCACAGGTATTAGTGGACCTGAATCTGGATCGTGAGGAACTTGAGCTCGACGATGATTTCTACGTCAACTCTCAACTTGGAGCGATTGAACAGGTAAAACAAACCATTGAAGGTAAATATGGTGGATATACTGGTGAACCTTTTGCCACACTTCATGGAGTAGATTACGATACAGCTTTTAAAACAGGTTCTCTTGCTGGAAAAACAGGTATAATTAAAGCTATCGCAACAGGACTTGCCGGCTTCATGAGTGACCGGCAAACCACAAAAAAATATTGGTATCAGGGTGAATGGAAATATTTTAAAGACAGAAAATCTATCCCCCGAAAGTACTTTCAAAGCGTTGCTGTTGCCATGGGATTAATTCATGGATATCAATCAATTACAGGCACACCTCCTAAATTCCATGGTCTCGGAATGGGTAGCCCTATTGCTATACTCCTTCTGGCTTATGCAATCTATGAAACTCCCTTTCTTGCCGTAGATAGTTCAGCACCAGCTAAGAATGCATCCATGGGAAAGTTATATGTTAGCGAACCAGCATACCTTACCCTCAATGTTGAAAAAATATCTGCGGGGCTTGGTGGTAAAGATAGAAAATGGGATTGCCCTTGCCCTCACTGCCAAGCTTTTTTAAAAAAATATCCGTTAGATTATGAAAATGCTAAAAAAGCATACAAAGAATTAGGCCGTAAAAATTTGAAGAAAGAAGATCTTATGAATGACAGTCCCCTGTCAAAAGCATTACCACTATTCAGCGATCCCCCTGATCGCTCCTTGTGGCAAGAGATTAAATGTGCAAGAACCGGCCATAATTACTGGGTTATAGATAACCTGATGCAGCAGATGGGAGAATTAGAGTACGAATATGAAAGACTGAAAGCCTGGGTATATAATGAAGTTGAAAAATACAAAAAAAATGCCAGTAAACTATACGCCAGATCCGTTGAAGAAACTATTGGGTTTATAGAAACAGCAAGGATGTATAACAAACAATAGAAAACTTCAGAAAAGGACTTGATATTTAAAATTTAAAAATAATAAAGAATAAAATAATATTTTCTTCACTAAGCAATATATGGAGGTGCTGACATTATGTGTGATGAAGTATTGACCACGAGAAACACAGTAATAACAAAGATTATGCGAAGTATTCCATTCCGTTTAGAGGACGATCTCAGCTTAAAATCCATGAAGCTGCAAAAAGAAGTGTCTACCTATACCGAGGTTGAAGACTGGGAAACTCTTAGTACTCTGACAGCTGAAATGCGGGGCAAGTCACTCACAGCGATGGCAGGACTTAAGGGTATGGGAAAAATGTCTTCACAGATGCCTGCATCTTGCCTTCAAGAATCTTGAAAGCGCGCAAGATGAGATTCTCTCGTGTGCTGCGGCAGCAGTATCTTGCTTAGCGGCGGAAACCGGTATAGGGGTTGCGGCTTGTGCTGTTGCTGGAGCTTCATGCTTAGAAAATTTTGACGATATGTTGGACGCTGATGATGAGTATCAAGAGAAACTATCAGAGTATGAACAGCTCTTAGAGGAATATAACGAATGTCTGGAGTGCTACCACGTAGACCAGTAAAATACATAACTACCCGTCAGTTTTAATGATGGGTAGCTTTTTTTAAAAAAGCTTTAACACTATTGCATACTTCGCATGCCCGCTACGCCACGGGGACGGTTCTATCGTCTTCCTTTAGGCCCTTCGCTGCGCTTCGGGGACATGGGGACATCCATTCGTTGGGGACATTCCCCTAAGGGGTGTGTCCCCTTTCCTTATAACCGTCCCCTTTGCTCCGCTAACCTTTAAATTACGCTGTAGTGTTAAGCAAACCTGGGTTTTGCTATAAGTGTAACCAGGTAAAACAATGCTGCGAATAAAACGATGGTTGCCCCGGTAGCTGTCGACCAGTAATACGACATGAGTAGTCCTGCTATCCCAGAGGTAAGGGTTATCAGCAAGGAAACCACATGATACTGCCACATATTACGGGATACATTGCGCGAGGCTGCAGCCGGTAAAATCAAGAGTGAATTGATAATTAAAATACCAACCCATTGAATGGAAATTGTTACTACCACCGCCGTTACAACACAAAACAGAGTCTCGACCAGGCGGACCGGGATACCCCGGCTGAGCGCCAGGGATGGATTTACGCTAACCAGCAAAAACTTATTGAACATCATTACCCACAAAAGAATAACCCCTATGAGCGTGAAAGCCAGTAAAAGTACTTCTTTTGGGGTAATGCTCAACAGATCACCAACAAGAAAACGCGAAAACTTATTAAACCCGCCGCCTCGCGAGAGGATGACGATGCCAAGCGCTACCATGGTAGCGGCAACAGCTCCAATGATTGTATCGGTGGAGTCGCCGGTCAAAGTCTTCAACAAGGAAATAGCAATGGCCAGAACAATGGAAAACATCACCATAATCCATAAAGGGTCCTGGAAGCCAAGTAGCACTCCGATGGCAATCCCGGTTAGAGCAGAGTGTCCAACAGTATCGGAGAAAAAAGCCATTTTATTATTTACCACCATCGTCCCCAGGATAGCAAAGGTAGGACCAACCAGGAGTACTGCCAGAAGAGCGTTTTTCATAAAGATGTGCTGAGTCCAGGCAAATGGAAGAATATGGTCAACAAAAGCATACCATGTTTCCATCATGCGTGCATACCTCCGCCACTAAGAATAATTTGTGGTTTCAAAGGAAGTTGACCCGTCTCTTCTCTAATAGCCGGCCCGTAGTCCCGCAGTATTCTCTCGTTGGAAAAAACTTCCCGCGGCGTCCCGCAGCACTGAACTGTCCGGTCAAGGAGGACAATGCGGTCTGCGTAACGGGACACCAACGACCAGTCGTGGGAAACTAATATAATTGACAGGTCATATTGTTGACGCAGACTGGAAACCAATTCATAGAATAAATCTTTGCCTTGTACGTCAATACCGGATACCGGTTCATCCAGCAGTAGCAAGTCGGGACTCTGATCGAGAGCCATAGCGAGGAGAACCCGTTGGAGTTCTCCTCCCGACAAATCCCCCAGACGCCGTTCCAACAGGTGATCTGCCTGTACGCTGGCTAGGCTGGCTAAGACACGTTCCCGAAGTCGCAGGGAATGGCCAAGGCAAACCGGCCAGGATGATATACAGGCTGAAAATAAATCCAGCACACTGATTGGTGACCCGGAGTCAAAGTCCAGCCTCTGGGGAACGTAGCCAACTACGGGGTTCCTCCGGCAATCCTCAGCATCCAGGAAAGACAGTTCACCGGTATGGCTTATTTCTCCCAGAATGGCTTTTAACAGAGTTGACTTGCCTGCTCCGTTTGGGCCGACCAGAGCTGTTAGCTCCCCACAATGAATGTGCAGGTCAATATCGTGTAGAATTTCCGTTTTCCCTACTGTTACCCCGAAATTTTTTAGCTTTGTACAGCACAAGCCACAGAATTTTCTTTGTCTTTTTTGAAGGACACCAGTATAAGTCATATTATTTTAACGCCTCATTTAAGATTTTCAGATTGGATTCCATTATTTTTAAATAAGCGTCCGGCTCCATGGGTCCAGTAACCGCCGGATCCAGGGTGTATACCTTAGCCCCTGTTTCCCGGGCTATGGTCTCTGCGGCTTTCTCCGAATATTGGGGCTCAGCGAAGAGCGCCTTTATTTTGGATTTTTTAACGGTATCAATGGTATCGGCCAACTCAGCGGCACTTGGCTCGGAGCCGGGCTCCCTTTCAATCACAGCTACGATGTTCAGGTTGAATTCCCGGGCAAAGTAGGGAAACGCCTCATGAAAGGTAATAATATCCCGCTTCTTAGCGCCATCCAGGGACTGATGCATCTTTACCCGAAGCGCTTCCAGCTTATCAACATAAGCGGTGGTATTAGCGTTATATTGCGCGGCATGGTCCGGGTCAAGCGTAGCCAGTTGTTTGCCTATGTTCTTGGCCTGTTGTATGGCATTAGAAATACTGACCCATACGTGGGGGTTGTCGCCTTCCTCTCCTTCGCCTTTTATGAGTGGTATACCCTTACTCGCCTCAACAATCTTTAAATCAGGTAGTTGTTGAACAACTTTATCCATAAAGGCTTCCATCCCGGCGCCGTTTACAACAAATATCTGTGCTTCACTGAGAATCTTTAAATCATCAGGCTTGAGTTGATAGTCATGCAGGCACCCCGTTGTAGGCTGGGTCATATTGACAACTTTCACACCGGGTACATCTTTAGCTACGTTTATAGACGCTATGTACATAGGGTAAAAAGACGTAACGACAGTCAATGTTTTGCTGGTTGCCGATTTTTCCGGCGACGGAGAGGTTTGTCCCTGACATGCCGACATAAAAATAACCATAGCGACTAGTAAAACGGCTACCATTAAAAGGTTTGCAGATTTTTGCATTTTTTAAACCTACCTCTCCTTATTGGTAATCAGTTAGTTTTCACAAAGGTAATACCGTTAACATCATCATTCCAGTCTGCCTTGCCAGCGCTGTCATGCATAAAGAAAAAATGCTAAAATAAAATGTTATAATCCCCCTCAAGGTTTAACAACTCACAGATTTATTTATAGATTTTTCTAGCGGCCTTTCCCTACATAGTTCGCAATAGCCGAAGATCTCAAAGCTGTGCTTCGTAATTTCAAACTTTTTTTCTTCCTCAATCTTTTCAACTTCCAGAGATTTAAAGGGGCAGAAGTCAATTACTTCCGTCAAGCCACACTTTAAACACACAAGGTGATGGTGGTGCTTTCCTAAATCTAATTCGTACCGGCTTTTACCCTCCCGAAAGCTTAACTTGCTGATAATTCCAATTTCCAAAAAAACATTCAGATTACGGTAGACCGTGTCAAGACTTATGTTGGGATATCTCTCAACAACCTTGCGGTGAACTTCTTCGGCGCTCAGTGGCTGATTATTGTTATTGTCCATAAATGCTTGTAATATCTCCTGTCGCTGCGGTGTAATTTTATAGCCATTTTTACGAAACTGCTCAATGGCGTAATCATCCTTCACCACGATTACCTCCTAAATAATTATATTCCTAATTACAACCTAATATTACTTATATATTGTATAATACAAAATGTCAAGAGCCTGGGTTTACCGTGCAACTTTTTCAGACAAATAGAAATGACGGGTTTTGCCAATATACCCTGCCCGGGCGATATCGTCCCGGAAAGTTTTCTTTAAATCAAAAAAGAGCGGGCAACCTCACCCGCTCTTACCAACAGTACCACTCACTAATTTTTTTCCTTCAACCCTCTGCTTCCCGCCCTGCCTTGCCATTACTAACCTATCACATCATACCCGGCTTCTTTTATCGCTTTAGCCAGATGATCCCGACTGGCGGAGCCTGTCACCACAACTTCCTTTTTATCAAGGTTCACTTGCACATTTTCTACACCATTAATCCCTTTTAGTGCCTTTTCTACGGCCATTTTGCAGTGGTTACAGCTCATACCTTCGACTTTAAGTATAGCTTTATCCATTTTTTGACACCTCCTTTCAATTTCATACATTCTAATGTTCCGGGTTATAACGTTTTAAAAGCAGTGAATTGGTCACCACTGATACCGAGCTAAAAGCCATGGCCGTTCCGCCCATAATGGGGGTAAATACGCCGGAAATAGCTAAGGGAATGCAAATTAGGTTATACACAAAGGCCCAGAACAGGTTTTGCCGGATTTTACGAAGTGTTTGGCGCGACAGGCGTATAGCCGAGGCAATGGTCCGCAGGTCCCCGCGAATGAGTATTATGGGGGCGCTTTCCATAGCTATGTCGGTTCCTGTTCCAATAGCCATACCCACCTGTGCGGTGGCCAGAGCCGGGGCGTCGTTAATGCCGTCACCCACCATGGCTACTATTTTACCGGCGTCTTTAAGTTTTTGAATTTCCTGCGCTTTGCTATCAGGAAGAACTTCGGCAATGACATTATTAATGCCCGCCTGCCGGGCTATAGCCCGGGCCGTGTTATGCTGGTCCCCTGTCAGCATGTAAATTTCCAGTCCCATTTGCCGGAGTTCGGAGATTGCCTCCGCCGCGTGCTCCTTGACGGTATCCGCCACAGCTAGCAATCCAGCCATTTTTTTGCCCGCCATGGCCACCATGACGGTCTTTCCTTCTTTTTCCCAACCATTTTTCCGTTCCTGTACCGGTGACAAATCAATCCCCTGGGATCTGGCCAGAGCTTCATTGCCAATGTGCCAGATTTCATCCCTTACATTGAAGCGAATTCCTTGCCCGGGTATGGCCTCAAAGCCGCTAATTTCGATCATGGGGGCATTTAGTTCTTCGGCCCGCTTTACGATAGCCTGTCCCAGAGGGTGTTCCGATTTCTTTTCTGCCGAGGCGATAATTCCCAGCAGTTTTTTTTCTTCAAAGGAAGAAAGGACCCAAAAATCTGTCACGGAGGGTATCCCCCGGGTAATGGTTCCCGTTTTATCCAAAACAACGGTATCTAGTTTGCCCGCCTGCTCAAGATGTTCTCCACCCCTGAT
This sequence comes from uncultured Peptococcaceae bacterium, assembly GCA_964643075.1. Classification (GTDB taxonomy): domain Bacteria; phylum Bacillota; class Desulfotomaculia; order Desulfotomaculales; family Desulfocucumaceae; genus Desulfocucumis. Next base: position 56,376 of record CAZXQO010000022.1, on the reverse strand, counting down.
TAATATGCCCTTTTTAGCTCCAACGCCTGTTCCCACCATTATGGCCGTGGGAGTGGCCAGGCCCAGCGCACAGGGACAGGCAACAACCAGAACGGTAATCATGTGCATCAATGAGGCAGTAAACTCCCCGCCGCGCAAATACCAGCCGGTAAAGGTAAGTAGAGCAATTGCCACTACAGCAGGTACAAATATGCCGGAAACTTTATCCGCCAGGCGCTGGACCGGCGCCTTGGAGCCCTGGGCCTCTTCCACCAGGCGTATAATTTGGGCCAGAGCGGTTTCATTACCTACTCTGGTTGCCCTGAAAGTGAAGCTCCCCTGTTTGTTGACAGAAGCTCCCACCACTTTATCACCCTGTTGTTTTTCCACCGGCAGGCTTTCCCCGGTAAGCATGGATTCATCCACGCTGGAGCTTCCATCCAGTATTATGCCGTCCACCGGGATGCGCTCACCTGGCCGCACCAGGATAATATCGCCAACCTGTACCTCATCAACAGGCACATCTTCTTCCGCTCCGTCACGTACAACACGGGCGGTTTTGGCCTGAAGGCCCATCAATTTTTTTATGGCTTCGGAGGTTTTTCCTTTGGCTATGGCTTCCAGCAGCTTTCCAAGCAAAATTAGAGTAATGAGGATGGCGGACGATTCAAAATAATATAATTTCCAACCGGCTAACAGGGAAATTAAGCTGTAAAAATATGCAGCCGAGGTGCCCAGCGCCACCAGTACGTCCATATTTGCCCCGCCGGTTTTAAGGGAATGATAGGCTCCGCGATAAAACTGCCAGCCTGCTACAAACTGGACAGGGGTGGCTAACGCCAGTTGAACCCAGGGGGCAAGCATAAATTTATGCTGTCCGAACAGCTCTGATAGCATCATCCAGGACAGGGGAAGGGATAAAATAGCCGCAGAAACAAACCTGGCTATCTGCAGGCGTATTTCATTTCGCCGTGCTTTTTCTTTTTCGTCAGTGGTAGTGTCCGATGCCTGACGGGCTCCGTAACCAAGGGCTTCCACCGCTTTTCTCACTTCTGCAATTGAAACCAGTTCCGGAATATATTTGATATTTGCATTACCTGTGGCCAGGTTAACAACCGCTTCCTGCACTCCCGGTAATGAATTTAGTTTTTTCTCCACCCTTGCGGAACAAGCTGCGCAAGACATCCCGGAAATCAGTAATTCCGAGCTTTCAGCCTTTTCGCCATACCCCATGCTCCATCACCCACCCTTCTTAGGTTGCCTATATTCCTTATTTTTTATCAGATTCGGGAAGGAATGTCCCCTTATTTATTAATCAATCTAAAAATTGTTTTCGTCAATTCGCCAATGACCTCGTCATCACCAGCTTTGAGTTGCCCCTTGATACAGGAATGCATATGCTTTTCCAATAACAGCCTGGCCACTCCGTAAAGAGCGGACTGGGCGGAAGCTATCTGGTTTAAAACATCGTCACAATAAACACCTTCTTCGACCATTCTTTTGATTCCCCTCATTTGCCCTTCAATACGGTTGAGACGGCTGATAAGCTCTCGAACCGTTTTATCATCATGCCAGCTTCTTTTACCATCGCTTTGACAATTTGGGCAACAGTCCTGTTTATGTTCATCCATTTGACATCACCTTCCATAACCATATAGTATACCCCCCTATACTATACGTCAATGAGGTTTAGGCTAATATGTGCCATTGGTTTGGTATGATTTTAAAAATCCAAATTTAATCACCGTTGAAAATATTTTTTGGCCAACAATAATTTATCCCAGGAGCCCTCCGGCTCCTTGAATGAGATTCCTTGGAGGTAATTATAGCAAACATGTGTTTTGTTGACAAGAATGGTAAAATATCCGCGCCGATAAGTTTAAGCTATGCAGGAAAGTAGTATATTTTGCTGAATACCCTATAAAACCATATAAGTTACATCCTTTTGTTACAGTTTTTTATAAATCCTGAGTTTGGCGACATAAATTTCCAAGCCGCGTCTTATAAGGGTTGTGGGCTGTGGATATGCTATTCTGGTGTCTCGGGACTTTTACATATAATCCCTGAGAGCCTTGGCAATAGTAAGTTGGGGGAAATTGTCGCCAAAATTGGGATAGATATATTAAAATAAAGGAAAACTATTTGAAAGGGGTGAGTGTACCCCACTGAATCATACAGGAGCACTATCGAAATCTATTATGATTTTTGTCCGTTTACAAAAACGGTAAATAAAGTGGTCCTGGGAGGCGAACCCATTTGAACAACTAAAAGCAACGGTTTTTGTTCATACGGAACTTGATGACAAAGAAAAAGCTGATGAATAATTAACTGGGGAGGTTGCTTGAAAATGAGCCCAAAGATTAAATATTTTCTTACGGTTGATAATGCCTACATTGACAAAGAGACCGGAAAACTAACAGCACAGGGTTTTTTTGATACTTTGTATATCACGATGTTTCCAACAAAAGCGCCCAAATTTTTTGTTGTAATAGGTATAATTAATATGGAAGGCTCAGCTGAAATATTGCTAGAAATAAACACGCCGGATGGTGAGAAACTAGCGGAAGTTAGCGAAAATGTTGCCGCACACTTTATCAATCAAACTGAACACATAATAATAGAAATGAATGAATTTCCGCTTCCACAAGAAGGCACTTACAATATTCATGTATATGATAAAAATAATATGGAACCTTTAGGCTCCTATTTTTTAAATGCCATTTATCCTCCACAAAGATTATTCCAAGAAGGAGAAATAGAGGAAATATTAGGTAATCCCGACCTTGTTACAAGTGTATTAATCAAGATTAAATGTGATTATTGCGGAAAAGAACATAATTTTTCCTTGAACTTAGACAAGAACAAGTCTATCCCGAAAGATTATAATCCTTTCCCGAAGAATGATTTACTAAATTGTTGCGGAAAAAGAACAATCAATTTGACTGGCATACGACGTGAACTAGAATGGACATATGGCAATCCAATAAGTAAAAAAAAGAATAGTTCAAAGTAAAATAAAAACCCCCGGCCAAAAGGTCAGGGGTTATTACTTCACGTGGAGTATTAATCTCACATCATAAACAACCCTTAATTCATATATCTACCTGACGCCTTTTCTGGCAATTAATACGTATGTTTCAGGTCCGTCTACAATTTCTATACCGACAAGACCGGCATCTTCCGCCATGGCTGTCATTTCATCAGCCGGCGGAAGCATATCTTGACTCACAGTGCCTCCCAGATTTTTATGAAATTCGTTTAGTTCATCCCTGGGAGCCGGGTTGCAGATGGTCAAACGTCCCCCTTTTTTCAATACCCGTGACATTTCAGCTATGGCCCGGGGCTTATCTGTAAAATGCGGAAAGGCAGAATTGCATATAACTTCGTCAAAAGTATTATCGGTTAATTCCAGAGAATGCACATCAGCCACCAAGAATTCAATATCATCAGGGCATTTCTCCCTGGCCCGGGCAATCATCTCCGGCGAAAAGTCAAACGCTACCAGCCGTCCGGCAGGTTTTACCGCCTCTTTCAGCCAGGGCAGCAGCAGTCCGGTGCCCGTGGCCACATCCAGCACCGTACTGTTACTGCTTATGTTTAGACTTAGTATTACTTCTTTCAGTCGTCTTCTGGTCTCTTCCATGGCAACGCTGTCCCAGATGGCTGCCTTTTCATTAAACCATGCCAGATGATCCATTCATAACTCCCCCATTTATTTTTTTTACTATATCCGGGGGAAGCAAGGGGACGGTTCTCGTGCTTCCCCAATGAGCAACCCGCACTATTTTTCCACTGTTATTCCCGCCAGGTTCAACCAGGGATCTTCTGCGGTGATTTGATAATTCTGGACATTACTTCTGACGGCCACCACTTTTTCCTCGTGAACGAGATATACCGCAGGTGCCTGATCCATAATCAGCCGCTGCGCCTGATCGTAAATATTTTTCTTGGCCGCCTCATCAATGGCGGCGGACTCTCCCTGCATGATCAGTTTGTCATATTCCTGGTTGGACCAGTGACTGTACATATTTTTGGATGTATGGATTTTCAGGTGGTGCGGGTAATCACCCCAGGTCAGGTAGCCGGTGCGCAGAAGAACATCAAAATCGCCCTTGTTTTCAGCCGCAGTAATTGCCCCCAATTCCATTACCTGCACCTTCATGCCGATACCCACAGACTTGAGCTGTCCCTGTATAGCCTCTGCCTCAATTTTTTGCCTGGGGCTCCAGGGAGATAGCAGTGCCGTAAGCTCCAGGGGACGGCCATTCTTTTCCACCACCCCGTCGCCGTTGGTATCACGCCAGCCGGACTGTGCCAGCAGTTCCCCGGCCTTTTTGGGATCGGGCATTGTTTTCAATGCGGGATTGCTGTATTTCATTACCGGCGAAAGTGGACGTCCCATGGCCGGCACATCAATACCTGCCAGCAACTCCTTGACTATCTTTTCACTATCCACAGCCAGGGCTATGGCCCGGCGCACATTGACATCATCCAGGGGAGCCTTTTTAGTGTTAAACTGCATAAAATCAGTGAATGTGGACAGCTTCCGGTATATTTTTATATTTGGGTCACTGGCAATGCGGCTGGCATCGGCCTCGTTTAATTTAATGGCCATGTCCACCTGACCCGATTGCAGTGCCATTAATCTGGCGGATGCATCCGGAATAACTTTAAATACAACACGGTCCAGTGTTCCTTTAGTCCCGTAGTAGTCATCATTACGAACCAGCACAACTTCCTGATCCCTGTCATGTTTTTCCAGTTTATAAGGCCCGGTGCCCGACGGCCCCTTAAATTGTCCCTTTTCGTCCACACTGGCGGGGCTCATAACGGGCCAGGCCACATGTGTAAAATACGATGGCAGCGGTACAGGACGGCTGAGTATAAATTTTACCGTATAGTCGTCAGGAGTCTGTATCTCCGTAATTGGCAGCATTTTTCTCTTGATCACATCCGCCCGCTCACCGTAGGAATACTTTACCGCCGCTGCGTTGAAAGGTGAGCCGTCATGAAATTTTACCCCTTTCCTAAGTTTAAAAGTCCATACCTTGCCGCCTTCAGAGGGCTCCCAGGAAACTGCCAGACCCGGCTGCTCCTTTAAATCAGTGTCCAGGCGCACCAGTGTCTCATAAATTTGCGACCAGACAAAGCGGGCATCCCCGTCGGGGAATTTAACCAGATCCCAGTTCATGACATCGCTGGAAATGGCTACATCTAACTGTTGGGCAGTTGACCCGGAGCCTGCCTGCTTGTCTCCGCCGGACGAATCTTTGCCGCCGCAGCCGGTTAATGCAAATAAAAGCGCCAGCAGCAGCACGGCTATCTTTGCTGTTGTTTTGATCATTTGCAATCCCCCTCCATTTTTATCTATACAACTTTTTATTCAATCACCCCGCTCTCCCTGGGATCCATTGCGTCCCTCAGGCCGTCTCCCAGGAGGTTAAAAGCAAGCACTACCAGCATAATGGCCAACCCCGGCCATACCATCAGCATGGGGGCCACCTGCATGTACTGCCGGCCGTCGTTTAGCATGGCCCCCCACTCTGCATCCGGGGGCTGCGCCCCCAGCCCCAGAAAGGAGAGTGCGGAGATGGCCAGCACCAGTCTACCCATGTCCAGGGTGGCCAGCACAATTACCGGGGAAATAATATTGGGCAGTATGTGGCGTATCAGCACATGCAGCGGACGCGCGCCGCCGGTCACGGCTGCCAGCACATATTCCTCTTCCTTTACAGCCATGACCATACCCCTGACAATCCGGGCGTACTCCACCCACCAGACCAGCCCCAGGGCCAGCATAGCATTGATCAGGCCCGGCCCCAGCATGCCTGCCACGGCCAGGGCCAGCACCAGGTAGGGAAACGCCAGCAGTACATCCACCAGCCTCATGATCACAATATCCACTTTACCTCCCATATAACCTGCCAGCGCTCCCAGGGGAATACTGATTACCAGAATACTGGCTAAAACAATGCCGGCCGTCCCCAGGGAAACCCTGGCGCCGTATATGAGCCGGGAGAAAATGCACCTGCCCAGATGATCGGTGCCCAGGAGAAAGCCATGCCCCGGCGGGGATAGTGTCATAGCCAGGTTCACCCTGTTGGGATCATGCGGGGACAATAACGGCGCCAGCAGCGCCGCCAACAATACAATTAAGATTATGATCATGCCTGCCACGGCCAGGGGATCCCTGCACAATCTCCACAGTGCCAGCCTGGCGAAGGAACATTTAGCTGTGCGCCCGGTTATACAGCCCATCAAAGCACTATCCGTTAACACGGTTCAACTCCTCCCGCCCCCCTCCAGCCTTACCCTGGGGTCAAGCAAAACGACGGATATATCAACCAGCAGATTGATCACCACAAATATTAGTGCCATAACCAGAACATAAGCCTGCAAGACCGGATAGTCCCTGGCAAAGATGGCCTCTACACAAAGTCTCCCCATGCCGGGCCAGGCAAAAATTGTTTCCACCACTACCATTCCACCCATCAGGTGGCCCATACTCATACCAAATGCAGTGATTACCGGCAGCAGGGCATTTTTAAGGGCATGCCCCAAAAGCACCCGCCGCTCCCTTAAGCCCTTGGCCCTGGCCACCTTTATGTACTCCTGCCCCAGAACCTCAAGCAGGCTGGCCCGCAGCAGCCTGGCGTAAATGGCGGCCAGGCCGAAACCCAGGGTACTCGCAGGCAGCACCAGGTGTTTTATTGAGCCGCTTCCCATGACCGGCAGCAGTCCAAACCGGACACCGAATATATAAATAAGGATAAGAGCCAGCCAGTATCCTGGCATGGAAGCGCCGATCAAAGCGACTATGCGGCTCAGGTGGTCGATGTATGTTCTGTTAAAAATAGCGGCAAACAACCCTGCGGGCAGCGCCAGGAAGAGCATGAACACCGCGGAGGTCAGCGCCAGCCGCAGTGTTGCCGGAAAACGGTCCGCCAGTTCCCGGGCCACCGGAAGGCCGCTGCGGTAGGAAACGCCCAGGTCCCCGTGCAGCGCCTGCCATGCCCATAGGACGTACCTGATATGTAACGGATGATTTAGCCCCAGTTCTTCCTGCATGGAGGCCAACGCTTCCGCAGTGGGTTCCATACCCGATGAGCGAACCATTAATTCAGCGGGGTCCCCCGGGGCTAAATTCAGGATAAAAAAAGTAATGAGTGAAATACCTATAACCACGGGTATTAGCTGTATAATTCTTTTTAATATATATCTGGTCATAAATACACCCGGATAATATTACATCCCGCCATTCCGGCCCTAACCACCTCTGCTATGAACTGCCGGGCTTTTCCCCGGAACAATGGTGACAGGCCACCGTATGGCCGGGTGTTATTTCAACAAGGGAGGGGCACTCATCAAAACAGCGGGGCTCTGCCGCTGTACACCTAGGGGCAAAAAGACAGCTCCGCCCGGCTTCGGGAAGTACCGCCTCACCGGTCAGCCGCAGGTTTGGATAACCGCGGCGCCGTGGGTTTTCGGCGGGCACAGCCGCCACCAGCGCCCTGGTGTAGGGATGCAGTGACTCCGACACCAGCCTTTCCACCGGCAGCACCTCCACCAGCCTGCCCAGGTACATCACCGCCACCCGGTCGCACATTTGATATACCACTGCCAGGTCATGGGATATGAAAAGATAGGACAGACTGAGAGCAGTTTTAAGTTCTAACAACAAATTAATTATTTGCGCTTGAACAGATACGTCCAGACTGGTAACCGGTTCATCGCATACCATCAGTTTGGGATCGGCGGCCAGTGCCCTGGCGATACCCACCCGCTGCCGCTGGCCGCCGGACAGCTGATGGGGAAAACGGTCTGCCATACTGCGGCCAAGCCCCACCCTCTCCAGCAAATCCCCTGCCGTCTTTTCCCGGGCGGCAGTGCTGGTAATATTAAAGTTTCCCAGCGGCTCGGCCACCGCCGCTCCCACCGTCATCCTGGGATTCAGCGCCGAGCCGCTGTCCTGAAAAACCATCTGGATACCCTGCCTGAGCAAGCGCAGCTGCTCACCCCGCACAGATGACAGGTCCACACCGCCGAACACAATACTGCCTCTGTCCGGCCGCTCCATACCCACCGTCAGCCGGGCCAAAGTGGATTTGCCGCACCCGCTCTCCCCCACCAGGCCCAGCACTTCGCCCCTGTCAATATACAGGCTCAAATTATCCACCGCCGTTACATTGCGGCGCCCGCTGCGGTAGCGCTTAACCACATCCCTTATTTCCAGCAGCCTGCTGCCGGGGGAAAAAATATCACCTTCCGGTTCAGTGTTTTTATGTATATATTCAGGCAAGCTCCCGCCGCCCTTCCGCTGAAGCGGCGTACCCGGTCAGCATTCCGGCTGCATGGCACAACACCAGGTGTCCCGGCGACACTTCCGCGGCCCGAGGCAGCCTGCGGCAGTAATCTCCTTTATAAGCACAGCGTGGCGCAAAGGAACAACCCGCATCCGGGCCGGGGAAAGCCAGTGGCAAGCCGGAGAACGGGCCGGGCACCGGCCGGTGCTTCCTTTGCCCCAATCGGGGAAGTGCATTTAAAAGACTCCTGGTATAGGGATGAGCGGGGCAACTGTATATATCCGCTACACTGCCCCACTCCACCAGCCTTCCCGCATACATAACCGCCACCCGGTCGGCCAATTCCGCCACCACCCCCCAGTTATGGGTAATAACCAGCAGGGCCATACCCTTTTCCTGCTGCAGCCGGTGCAGTTCCTTTAATATCTGCGCCTGAACCGTAACATCCAGGGCAGTGGTGGGTTCATCGGCAATCAGCAGGGAAGGATTCGCCCCCAGGGCCATGGCCAGCATCACTCTCTGGCGCATGCCGCCGCTTAACTGAAAGGGAAAGGCTCCCATCAATTCAGCGGGACGGATCAACCCCACTGAGGACATGACTTGCATAGCCCTTTCCCGGGCCTGCCGGCGGGAGATTGGCGTGTGACGCCTGATAACTTCGGTTAACTGTTTTCCCACGGTGAGAATGGGATTCAGTGAAGTCATGGGGTCCTGAAAAACCATGGCTATTTCCCGGCCGCGCAAGTTCTGCTTTTCCTTCCGGGATAAAGATAATAAATCCAATCCTTTGTATATTATCCGGCCCTCCACTCTTCCCGGCCTGTCTACCATCCCCAGCAGCGCACGTGCAATCACACTTTTGCCGCTGCCGCTCTCACCGATAACACCCAGCGTTTCCCCGGCCCGCAAATCGAAACTGACCCCGTTAACTGCCTTAACCACGCCGGTTTTCATGGTAAAGTGAATCTTTAAATTTTCCACCATTACAATAGTTTCGCACATTGCATAATCCTCATAATTTCAATTAAAAAAGCCACAAAAAATTTTACGGCACATGCCGCAAAACCTTCATGGCTTTATTTCCTGAATATGAATTTTTAACACCGAATGCTGCCCGGAGCTTCATACTCCTATTTTATGAAATTATAACACCATTACGGACTAGTGACAATAATTTTTTAAAACATGACCGTTGGCTTTCCTGCAATATTACCAGTCATCCCCCGGGACTGCAATGATGAATTTGAACCCAGGATTATCGGCAAATACGAAAGAACCTCTAACCAGCTTGAAGAACAGATTATTGCCATGTATGCCAAGGGTATGTCCACCCGTAATATAGAGAATCACATGAGAGATATCTACGGTATTGATGTATACCCTACGAGGAAGTCAGTGAAAGACAGCGAAAGACAGTTTATTACCATGATCGGATGTATTGCCGTGCTGAAGTGCCTTATGCCCCAACATGCCTAAAACTTAGAATATCCAAAATCACTCCTGGTGTACAAGTGTGATTTTTTTACTCATACCTTGTGCAAAACGATAAGGCTGTTGTGTTTAATTTTAACATTAAAGATGAAAACAATCTTAATGTTAATAGCTGCAGTTCTTACATCTTCTAATTACCTCCAACTAACAGGCTTTCCGGAGCGGCAAGCTTGGAAAATTTACCGGTATATACTTTTCAGACTATTTCAAAGAAATGGAAACCTTCTGAAATGGTATTTTCTGAAAAAGAATGCATCTTTATGGCGCTTTCAGGAAACCCTTTTAGAGTAGATATCGCTGATGAAGCCATTATAGGGTATGAGGCTCATGCAATTGCAACAAATGATGAAAGGGTTAAAGAAATTCTATACCACATTGCTGACAAAGAAAGAAAAATGTCGGAGAAATGTTAATCATATCCATTTAGTACATAAACGGGAATTCAAGGCGGTAAGAAGCATTTATGAATTATTTTTGGACAAACACCATTTGGTATGTCATTTTAGGAATAATAACAGTATTTGAAGTAACTTACTTTATGGTTAAAACCAACAACCGCAAGCTTGCATTTGCATTGTATTTAACCATTTGTGGTATGGCTTTTGCATTTGAAGTAACCATATATGACTTTTTCAAGAGATATATGTATTATCCAATGATTATTCAAGACACTGCAACTCCTGATAAACAGATAGCCCAACAGTTAATCCGCTTTCATGATGGGCTGATAGGCAATTTTTTCTCTCAGTATTCGGTAGCAGCAACAGCTGTCCTAATTACTATTTTAAATCTTAGAAAGTATTGGTATTTTATATTTGCCGGAATATATGTTGGAATTGAAGAGTTTTTTAAGTGTTTAGGTATTTATGAACAACACTGGTATCGGACATGGATGACGGTTGTCGGTCTTTTAATATTATTCTGGGTTACTGAAAAGTTTTATAATAAAATATTTCAAGGTATGGGAAGTGTAATGAAATATATTGCTGTTTTTTTGGGAGTGTTTACTCTATATGTTTCTTTCAAAGATATACCCCTTATTTTATCTGATCTTTATTATGGTTTATATATTTTACCCGATCCAACCATAAGTGATTCGACTATCTTTGCCATTGAAATCCTTTTATTACTCAATGTAATTTTAATTGCATATTTTCGAAAACTCAAATGGCAGTGGCATACGTTGATTATATTGATTTTGTCAGCAATTAATTATTTTGCATGGAATTTTAACTATATCCTTGTTAATGCTAAAGCCCCTTTATTTTTAATATTTAATATAGGATCTATTCTGGAGACGTATTTGTTTGTGTTTATTGTCGATAGGTTATATGAACAAGGTAAAAATAATTACACTTATTAGTTTTTACCTGAATATATCTTTGATGTACTTAGAATCAAGGGAGTTGGGCTGGTTACGGCTGCAACCTTTGTCGGTAAAACCTACGCATCATTATCCATAATTATACATTGATATAAATAACAAGAGAAGGGCTATTCGAATACAAGAAGTACATTAAAGGAGAGAGTTATGAACGAAAATTGTATACGTCACCCTAAAGCCAACACTTCAACTATAATCACAAATTTTATCCATCTAAGAAACCCTTGGGTTACTGCATGGTGGTCTTTTGCATTTCCAGGTTTTGGACATATTTTATTGTGCAGTTATGTAAGAGGTTTTCTATTAGTAATCTGGGAAGTATTCATAAACATAAACTCAAATTTAAATTTAGCAATCCTTTATTCTTTTACAGGCCAATTTGATTTGGCTAAAGAAACATTAAATACCAAATGGGTTATTCTTTATATTCCAGTATACTTATATGCAGTTTGGGACAGCTATCGTTTAACAGTAGAGTATAATAAATTCTCTATTCTGGCGGATAGAGATAAATCCCCGATAGTTACAGGCAAAATAAGTTCATGGGAGTTAAATTTTTTAGAAAAAAGAACCCCTTGGATTTCAGCAGTATGGTCATTTCTTATGCCTGGTCTTGGTCAAATTTATAATCAGAGATTACCTACAGGTTTTTTTGTGTTTATGTGGTGGGTAACAATAGTTCATTTTTCAAATACCCTTACAGTTGTGCATTTAAGTTTTACAGGTAACTTTAGTCAAGCAATTGCTTCAACTAACCCAGAATGGCTGCTATTATTGCCTTCTATTTTTTGCTTTGCTATTTATGATGCCTATGTTCAAGCTGTTGAAAATAACAAACTGTTTGAGTTAGAACAGTCCAGGTTTTTAAAAAATAACTACCAAGATCCTGATTTTAAAATGCCAATTTAAATAAAGAACGGTGAAATAAAGATGTATGTTGTATCATCTTTTGAACACTCCACGTATTTAGAACTTGCTATAACCGAATTACAACAAAAGGGTATTTCTAAAGAAAATATCCTTGCAATACCAATGGAAATAAATAATGAAAACAAAAAAATCCTTGATACTATACATTATTCGAATGGTATCAGCTTTTTTGACAGTGCGACGGCACTTGGTACTGTGTTCATGGTTTTAGGTGTTATTTATGGTTTTATGTTAAAATGGGGTCCAATTATTTGGGGTTTAATTGGTTTTTTTGCAGGTTTTTCTCTTGGGTTTCTCTTGGATATTATTTTTGGTAACAAAAAACGAAATAAGAATATAAAAAACAGATCAACAGAAGTGATATTAATTATTAATTGCTATAAAGAACAAGTCAAAATAGTCGAAAGCACACTATTAAATCATCATGTTCTAGGGTTGGGGAAATACTAATAGTCTTGGAATTCTTCCGGTTTAATGTATGTCTATCTTTATATGGAGGCAATTACCAAACCTATGGCCTACTTTTGGACTAACACAATATGGTATATTATATTAGGTATTTTGACACTATTAGAATTATTTTATGTGATGATTAAGGCGAAGAACCGTCATTTAGCGTTTGCCTTCTATCTTACTATAATGGGTTTAATTTTTGACTTTGAAGCGATAGTTCTTATTTTTCTCAAAGGATATTCCTACCATCCTAAGATCATTCAAAATCCCCCTCTCCCATTTGACGATGTCATTGCAGGTAATCTTTTTTCCCAGACTTCCGTAGCGGCCACAGCACTTATGATTACAGTTCTAAACTTAAAATATTATTGGTTTTTTATATTTGCCGGGATATATGGTGTTATCGAAAAAACATTTTTAATTTTAGGTATCTATAGTGAAAATTGGTATAGAACATGGATGACCGTTGTTTTAATGCCCTTACTATTCTGGATCGCTAAGATAATGTATATGAAAAGCATTAAAGGCATAAATCCACTATTTTACTATGGATTTATCCTTTTGGCCCTATTTCCGCTTAATATAGCTTTTTTAACATGGGCGTTTATGTTGTTAAGGCTTCAGGAATTCAGCAGAATGGTTCTTCCCGACCCAATCATGAGTCGTCATTTCTTGGTTCTTGTACATCATTTTCTATTATCAATTCCAATAATGATTATTTATTTTTTAAGATTTAAATTAGTATGGAAAGTTCTGGTAATACTATTGCTTTACACGGCTTATTATATTGGCTACAAGCTAAATCTGATTTTGATTAAGGAAGGCTGGTTTCTGCCGGTTTCTACCATATCAATTTTTTGGATGTACCTATCTGTATTTATTATGGATAGATTATATAATGCAAAAAGTAAATCGGAGTATGAACCGAAAGAAAGATTATAAAGTATCCATATTAACCTCTTTATGAGTGGCAGCCCTCGTTTTGCCATAATGAAACTAGAATAAAATACTCTTTTTTACGAATAATAGTTTTTGAAAAGGGGGTTGCGATACGTAATGATTAAGGATAAATTTCTTCTTGGTGTCATCTCCGGCTTCATTGGCAACATTCCAAAGAGCATATTAGCGAAGACTCTCATTAAGCTAGGCTTAGCTGAAATTGACGATACTGATAGAGCAGCAAGTATATTTATACCACCGTATAAATTAGCTGACCCAAAGGCCAAAGCCATTGGATGGCTTTGTGACAGCGGCATCGCTTCGATGTTAGGCGTACTTTTCGTTTATGGACTATCTATTACCGGAAATAATAAAGCTACTATCAAAGGCGCAATGGCTGGTCAGGCAATGTGGACAGTTCTTTACGGTGCTCTTGGAAGCCTTGGGCTAACTAAAGTTAAACCGGTTTCCCCTAAGACTGTGTTAAGTGAATTTTTAGTTCATACGGTTTATGGTGCAACAACTGCCTTTGTAGCCAATAAACTTGCCGACCCAGACCTCTTTTCGGAAAAAGTGCCTCTAATCGCCACCCCTATTGCTCAGCCTGTTAAAAGTAAACCTGTTAAAAGTAAACCTCAACAGCAGGCGCGATCAGATGTATTAATTAACATGCATGGACAGGAACAGGAGCAGTTACACTAACTCATTATACAGGAGGAATTCAAGCTCTCCTTCTATTTGCATCCTTTCTAAAAGAATAGACGACTATCGTCTAACTGATTGAAAAATTATTTCCCGCTTTTCAATCTTAATAACTTAACTTTCTCACATAAAAACTCACATAAAAAATTGCCCTGAGCCCTTCATTTTACTGGTTTTTTTCATCTGAAAGCAATAAAAACACCCCTACTTTTAGTAAAATAGTGTTAGCACACACACCCAAAATACCAGATAAAAGGGATGTTTTTGCCATCTATTTTATAATCAGGAAAATATGCCTCAAAAGAATTGGAAAAGCATACTTAAAAATGCACAACAAATGAATGGACCCCGCTACAAAACCTGCAGGCACTGCTCGCAATTGAGCTGGAAAACCGCCAGGATAGCGACGGTTGCGCAGGCTAAAGGCAGCTAATTTACCTTTTCATAAGACATTGGATGACTTTGATTTCGGATTTCAAAACAGCGTATCAAAACAAAAGATACAGCAGTTAACCGAGATGGCTTGGCTTGAAGACGCCTGCAATATCATGTTTCTGAGTCCTCCGGGGGTGGGAAAAACTCACGCCAGATGGATAGCCTTATGTAAATTATAGCATATTTTTCCACTCTTTCAGCGCTTTCCGTGCCTCCGATATGGTTACTGCCGTTTCCCTGAATGCAAAATCGTCTTTATCTTTAAGTATTTCCATCAAGTGACCTATGCGTGGAAGCCTCAAGTGTACACTTCGAATAGCCTCTTTCTCTGAAAATACATCTCTTGGTGTCCCTTCCAGGATGATTTTCCCTTCATTCATGACGTATGCACAGTCACAGTATAGCGGTACTATATCTATATCGTGGGTAGAAATGACTATAGATATGCCAAGCTCTTTCTGAGTTTCCAAGAGCAGCTTCATAATTTCACTGACTCCCGAGGGGTCAAGCCCTGCAGTGGGTTCATCAAGCACCAGCACTTCGGGCTCCATGGCAAGAACACCCGCAATAGCTGCACGTTTTTTCTGGCCAAAGCTAAGACAGTGTGTCGGTTTATCTTTAAGATGGGAAATTCCAGTTCTTATCATAGCGGCATCTACCCTCTTACGCGCTTCTTCTTTAGGCAACTTCATGTTTACTACTCCAAAGGAGATATCTTGATATACACTGGCGGAGAATAACTGATTGTCCGGGTCTTGAAAAACAATTCCCACGCTCTTACGCAGTTCTTTTAACCCCTTTTGGGAATAATCCAACGGCTTTCCATTAAACAAAACCCGGCCGGAGGAAGGCTTCAGGATGCCGTTAAAAGCTAAAAACAACGTGGTTTTTCCTGCTCCATTGCTCCCTAATATCGCAGTAGTTTGTCCCTTCTTAATTCCGAGATTCACGCCCTTTAATGCCAGGGTTCCATCAGCATATGTATAATGGAGATCCTTAACCTCAAGTATATTGTTATTCATCTAAGTAAACCTCCTGTAAACCGTCTTAAAAACAATGTAGTTAAAATCAAAAATAGGTTTATCACCACTGGTGCAATATATTCCGTTATATGCGTTTGGAATGGCTCCTCAAGCACATTCAATTCACCATCGTACCCCCTGGCCTCAAGAGCTGTGTAAAGCTCATCCGACCGTTTATAGGCACGGATAAAAAGTGTGGAAGCAAGTG
Organism: uncultured Peptococcaceae bacterium; assembly: GCA_964643075.1. Classification (GTDB taxonomy): domain Bacteria; phylum Bacillota; class Desulfotomaculia; order Desulfotomaculales; family Desulfocucumaceae; genus Desulfocucumis. The sequence continues at coordinate 40,530 of CAZXQO010000022.1, read as the reverse complement.
CTGCAAGTGAACGGTATACAGAAGTAAGGCTTGAATATCCCAAACGGGAATTCTGGGCAGTAAACATAGTGTCTGCTGTCTCAAGCAGCACAAAGATAAATCGGTATATAAGCCCCATCAGTTCAACGAAAAGTTTTGGCACTTTAAGTCTGCGAAGGACTGCTAGTAAATCCACCATAGGCGTACTCAGCGACAAATAGTACAGGCAGGAAACTGCACCTAAAGCTTTAAAAAACAGTCGCGTTGCATTTTGAATTCCTGCTTGCGATACTCCTATATGCGTTCCCAAAACAGATACAGAAAATAAGAAAGCACTCTGATTGTCCGAAACATTTATTCCAATGGTTAAAACACCAATGACTAAGAAGGACATCGGAACCAACAGCAGTTTAAAGAAAAGAGCAAAGGGTGTACCACCTTTATAGACGGTAATCCACCCCATCATTAATAGCACTAAAATAGATACTATCACCGAGTTTGCCCAAAGACAAACCCCGAGAGTCAACAAAGCAAAAAATAACTTTTTCATGGGGGCTGTCTGTTTTAATTTGGATATATACGCATATTTGTCTATGTTTATCATAATTTATCTATCTCTATCTTCTTTTTACGCCCCTTTCCATATCCAATATAGTAGCCGATAAAACCTGCTCCCAACGCTGCTTGTAGTGAAAAAAGCAAACTTTCAATTTCTCCACTGGGCGGCTCCCATACGGGGGAAAACCAAGGCTTGTAATGCGCATTTATTTCGGTGATGGCCTTTTCAGCATGATCATCAGACCCACCAAACTCAGCATTTTTAACTATAAAAAGCGGCACAACAGCAAGCCCAATAACAATTGCAATTAGCACAAGGTTTTTCACAAGTCCGTTATTTCTGTGTTCTTGCTTTACAATATTATTATTCAACTCTATGCCTCCTTTGTAAGTATTTTCAAATCATTCAATTCTTCCTTGTTGTATGCAGCAATGGCATTGAATATAAGAACTGTCAAAATGCCTTCGCTGATAGCCAGCGGTATCTGGGTAACAGCAAATATACCCATAAACTTCACAAGGGACGCATAGAAACCGCCTGTTTCAGCAGGAAAAGCAAGAGCAAGCTGTATAGAAGTGGTAACGTAAGTCATTAAATCCCCTAATGCTGCTGCGAGGAATACTGCAAGCCACTGCGGACCATTGGCCTTTTTAACGATTTTATAGATGGCAAACGAAACTATAGGACCTACCACCGCCATAGAAAATGTGTTTGCTCCAAGTGTCGTAAGCCCACCATGTGCAAGCAGGATAGCCTGAAACAGTAAAACAATAATTCCCAGAACAGTCATAGCTGTAGGGCCGAAAAGGATGGCTCCAAGACCCACTCCGGTTGGATGGGAACAACTTCCTGTTACAGAAGGTATCTTGAGTGCGGAAAGGACAAAAGCAAAGGCACCAGCCATAGCAAGCAACATTTTGAGCTTTGGATTTTGTTTTATGGTTTTTTGAATAGAGAATAACCCCAGCACAACAAATGGAATCACAAGCACACCCCATGAGATACACCAAATAGGAGGAAGGAAACCTTCCATTATGTGCATGGCGAATGCCCTACTAGGCATTAGCAAAATCATCAGGAAAGATCCAATAAAAAGTTGGTATTTTTTTGACATCACAATCACTCCAAATCACAAACATTTTAATTCACCAAGGGGAATACCAATTTATGAAAATTACAATAAAAAAACTCTTCGCCACGGAAGAGTATAAAAGCTTAACCAGTATCAGGCAATAATACAAAAGACACAGGCAAGCACCTCCCTAACATCCCGTAGGTTTGGCATTACTTGTAATGAGCAGGTCTCCTGGCTTAAAGATCATCATCACTCCACGTCTTCCCAGGAACATCCCAGTGACATCATGTGGCTTGACTCCCTTATACAGTGGCGGGTACCGCGTCAGCTTCGACTGACTTCCCTTTTCAATCCTTTCCCTCGGGAAAGAATCACTCACACCAGATATTCAATTGCGTTTATAGTAACATAAAGCAGAAAGTTTGTCTAGACTGGTGGGGCCTTGGCGACAGAATATCTTTCTAAACTTTCCTCTATTATTGTTACCCTAATTTCTATCGTTTCATTAATTAAAGTTCCATAGCTAGAATATTATCTTCAGTTGAATTTCATACCTTTCTGCCCTTCCCAGTTTCCACAAATGGTTTTCCCGCGAAATTATTGTAATCTGTTGCGAAGTCAAGTAAATTTTAAACTAACATTAAAAAAAGTTCGTTAGTTCATATTTATGGGAAAGGCAATGATATAACAAAAGGAAGGGTTTTCTACCCTCCCTTATATTGTTTGGACTATTTCAACTCGCTAAATAACTGTTTTAAATAGACTATTTGTTTCCATTTGCTACTACTATAATGCAATAGAACGTTAATGCGATTTGTTGAAGGGATATTATTACAATAATCCGATTTAACTCAATCGTTTTACTTGTTATTAATTCATCGTTGTTGCATTTAGGACATCGGTTGTCTGAAAAGTCTTCAATATTATTTTACTGATAGCCACAGCTTGTTTCCTGGCATTACGGCTTCGGCAGGGATATATTGAGCAGGATTATCTACGGGGCCAGGGCCTGCTCATTGGCTCCGCAGCCGGCTACCTGGGGGGGGGAATAATCGACGAATTCATCATGCGGGTGGTGGATTTGCTGATGGCTTTTCCCGGTATTATCCTGGCCCTCTGTAAAGTTGGAGTTTTGTGCCCGTCAATGCAGAACCTGTTCATCGCTCTGGTGGCCCTGGGCTGGGTGGGTTACGCCAGAATAGCCCGGGGGCTGGTGCTGTCACTGAAAGAGCAATGCTTCATTGATGCCGCCAGGGGCCTGGGAGGAAGCGGCGGCTATATTATTGTTAGCCACGTAATCCCCAATATAGTGCCGTCTTTAATTATACTGGCCGCCATGCATTGTGGGGCATGCCATACTTGCCATCGCCTCCCTGAGCTTCCTGGGGCTGGGAGTGCAGCCCCCCACCCCGGAATGGGGAACCATGCTGAACGAGGGGAAGCAGTTTATATTTACCCAACCGCATGTCATTTTCTTTCCCGGCGTGGCCGTTACGGTAACGGTATTCGCTTTCAATATACTTGGTGACGGGCTGAGGGACCTGCTGGACCCCAGAGCAAGGGATATTATTAAAACGTAACCGGGGTGAAGGTTTTGGATTTGCTGAAAATCACCGGCCTAAAGGTGTACTTTGATTCCGGAGACGGCATGGTCAAAGCGGTGGACGGGGTTGATCTCGCCGTGGCCGCCGGTGAAACACTGGCCCTGCTGGGTGAAACAGGTTCCGGCAAAACCGTTTTGGGTCTGGCGGTTGTGGGCCTGTTGCCCCCCAATGTTCTTCTGGAAGGTGAAATTCTTTACCGTCAGAAAAAGCTCCTGTCCCTCCCGAAAGGGGAAATGCGGAGGGTAAGGGGCCGGGAAATAGCCATGATCATGCAAAACCCCCTGAGTTCATTAAACCCATCCCTTACCGTGGGAGAGCAAATAGCGGAAGCCGTAAGGAAGCACCGCAGGGTCAGCGGAAGAGAGGCCTGGGTGGAGGCGAAAAATGTGCTGGAACAGACCGGCATACCGGCATCCCGGGCTCACCACTACCCCCACCAATTTAGCGGTGGGATGCGCCAGAGGGCTATGATCGCTCTGGGCCTTGCCTGCCAGCCCTCCCTGCTGATTGCTGACGAACCCACCAAGGGACTGGATGTGACCGTTCAATTCCAGATCGTCGAACTGCTCAGGTTCTTGCCCGGCCGCACCGGCTATGCCGGTTCAATGCTGCTGATTACCCACGACCTGGGGGCGGCAGATTTGAAAGTACTCCGCCGGAAGCTGCGAATGATCTTCCAGGAGCCGGATGGCTCCCTGGACCCTCGCTGGAGAACAGCCCGCAGCCTGGCTGAGCCGTTCAGACTGCATCGGCTGCTGCCGGAGAAAAAAATTGCGGAGCGGGTAGGGGAATTGCTTAATATCATGGGACTGCACCCCGAACATTTGAACCGCTACCCCTTCGAACTAAGCGGCGGGCAATTGCAGAGGATCTCCCTGGCCCGGGACCTGGCCCTGGAGCCGGAGCTTATTGTGGCGGACGAGCCGACCTCCTCCCTTGATGTGTCGATGCAGGCACAGATACTGTGCCTGCTCAAGGAATTGCAGCAAAAGCTAAACCTGACCATACTTTTTATTACCCATGACTTGTATGTGGCCAGGCAAATGTGCCAGCGGGTGGCGGTTATGTACCGGGACGCCATGTTGGAGGAAGGTGACACGGAGACTGTTTTTGAAAATCCTGGCCACCCCTATACACGGCTGCTGCTGGATTCACTGCTTCTTCCAGACCCCGGCGCAAGAAAAAGCAGGCCTGCGGCAAAAGTGAGTTTTAGCGGAACCGAACCGGAGCAAACATATGTGGACCGCCGGGGCTGCCTATTCCAACACCGTTGCAAGCTGAAGGACTTTTTATGCGAACAGCAGAAACCGGAATTTGTATTCATTGACAAGGGACACAGGGTGGCCTGTCACAAGGTGGCCTTTTGCAGCAACCCCCAAAAAGGCAGTGATCTGAGGAGGCTGAAATTATGAATCAGGCGGCATTGAAAGAAGAAATCAGACAAAGGTGGAATGGCCGGGCGGAATCCTTTGACCGGTCTCCGGGCCATGGCATCCATTCCGAAAAAGAAAAAAATGGCTGGGTGAGCCTCTTTAGGAAAGTTATAGGCACGATCCCTGCCGACATACTGGATGTGGGGTCCGGCACAGGGGTTCTTGCCCTGGTTCTGGCGGAGATGGGACACAGTGTTACCGGAGTGGATCTGGCAGGGGAAATGGTGCAGAAAGCCAGGGATAAATTTAAAAAGAATAACCTGACCGGAGAATTTATGATAGGCGATGCGGAAAATGCTAATAACATTTATCTAAAAATAACCGGGATATAGTTCGCACTTCTGGCGGCTTTCTCTGCTTTGCTCGCCATATCTTTGCTTATAGAGTGCCTACCACATTGATGGCAATTGCAGTAGCATGTCTTTGGGTATTGCGGGCACAAAAATACAAACCATACAGGATAACCCCCTGGCAAGCTGATATACCCTTGGTATATCAGCTTGTGAGTCAGTACTAAATCAATTAGGGCTATTTGTTTCTTTTATTATTGATTTTACGTGCACGCTGTTTATAAAGAGGGTCATCACAATTAATAGTTTCGGGATCAATCAACCACCGAAATTCACTACGAGCTGCAGCTTCATCCAGAACTTTCCGATAACGGGCATAGTATGTGGGCGCAATTGAAACCAGCTTATCCCAGTTGGCACTAACGGCAAGTGTCGGACAAATGTTTACACAACGCCAACAATAAATGCACGGAGTTTGTATACGGGGTGGGTCAGCTTCAATATCAATGCCTTGGACAGGACAGTTATTCTCACATGAATGGCATTGGGTACACTTTTCCATATCGATACTAAGTTTTGGCATAACCTGATCCAGGTATTCCGCGGTAAGCATATCGCCTTCTTGCACCCATTCCTCAGAAGACACAGGATTGGGAGCGGGAATGAGATTACTGTCCGGATTTGTAATTTGCGGGCTGCGTTCTGCAATCTCTCTACCAAAGGCTTTTGCCTGCTCAAAATCATACTCGTCCGGGTGACCTGTGGTAAAACTGGGACTTGGATAATAAGGCACGGTTAAACTCGCGTAAGTGTTGTGAAAGCCGGTGACAGTGACTCCCTTTTCCTTTAATCTCTTCGTCATCGATGGGAAAATGTTTCCGATAACATTTGCATGTGTGCAAAATATAAACCATTGTTGGCCCTCCAATTTAGGGAGTGAATCAATAAAATCTCTGACATTAAAAGGTTCTTTGTAATAAAACACCGGGCAGCCAATACCGACAATATTATAATCCGGCAACAATTTTGCATCTACATCGTTCAAATTCGTTATGTCGCAATGACCAGTCACATCCATGATTCCACCTTGAATACATTTGGCAATTCTGCGCGTATTTCCAGTCTGGGAGAAATATATAACCAATGCTTTCACGTTATAATTACCTCCTTTATATTTTATTTGTTAAACCGGCCATGCTTGCACCAGAAACACTATCCTAAAATTACCTTTATGTTGAACATAAAGCCTTCGTGGCCATCCTCATAATTTCAATATAAAAAGCCATGCAAAATTTTACGGCAATGCCGCAAAACCTTCATGGCTTTATTTTCTGATATTAAGTTGTATCAGCCAGACACTGCCCGGAGCTTCATGCTCCTATTTTATGAAATTATAACACCATTACGGACAAGTGACAACAATTTAATAAAATAAAATATTCCTTGAAAATGCACCTTACTGTAGTTATAATCATAATGTAGTTAACATATAAATGCAATATACACGATGGAGTTGATTGCATGGCAAAATCGCGTAAAGATCATAATTACAGGCATACCCCAGCATTCATTCTTCTTTTTCTGGCTCAGGAGAATTTATACGGTGCCGCCCTGTTAAACAAAATGCAAAGGGAACTACCCTTATGCCGGGCGGACAGCGCCGTAATTTACCGTAGTCTGCATTCTTTGGTGGAAGAATGCGCGGTAAAACCGTACTGGGAAACGGACACTGCCGGTCCGGCCAAAAAATGGTATCAAATTACGGATAAAGGGCTTGAGAAGCTGGCGGAATTCAATGAAGATATTAAAATGCGTAAAAAAAACTTTGATTTTTTCCTGGCAGCTTACAAAAAAAATAGCCAGGCGGGTTTCTACTATAAACGATGAAAGGATTGAGCATGATGACTGCTAGAGCTGCCAATGCAGGCAAGGTTTTTTCTCTCTCAATAGCCCACCTGTTCAACGACTGGTACATGAACTTTATCCAAACGCTGCTTCCTTTCATGGTAGCCGCCGGGCTGGGAGTAAGCAAAGGAGCCTTTCTAATCTCCGCTTTCACTATTACTTCCTCACTGCTCCAGCCGGTTTCCGGCTATCTGGTTGACCAGAAAAACCAGCGCTGGATGGTTTACGCGGGAACTCTCTGGATGGCCGTACTGTTAAGCCTGACGGGTTTGCTTAAAAATTACTCCCTGCTGGTACTTACCGTGGCCCTGGCCGGCCTGGGCACAGCAGCCTTTCACCCCCAGGCCTCGTCCATGGTCTCCGCGGTGAGCGGCGACAGAAAAGGCTTCTATCAGTCCATTTTTGTAGCTGCGGGAAATGTGGGATGGGCGCTGACCCCCCTGATGGTGGTTCCCATTACCCAGAAATATGGCCTGGGGTTGACGCCGGTGTTTGTCCTGCCCGGAGTGCTGGTAGCCGCCTTACTGTGGTTCACCGCTCCAAAAGTCCAGGCTATGCAAAAGTCTGCCGCCCCGCCTCTCTGGCCCGTTTTGCGCTCTTCCTGGGCTGAACTGACCAAGGTGGTGCTGGTGGTAGCCTGCCGCTCCCTGGCTTACTTCGGTCTGGTGTCCTTCCTGCCCCTTTATCTTCAACACGAAAATATTTCCCTCCTTGTCGGCAGCCGCCTGCTGTTTTTGATGTTGTTTGCAGGCGCATTGGGAGGCCTGCTGGGCGGCTATCTTTCCGACCTTATCGGCAGAAAGACCGTCATTGTGGGATCGCTGGCGGCGGCCAGCCCGTTGTTTTACCTATTTCTATACACGAATGGCTTTTTGAGCTATCTGCTCCTGGCCCTGGCTGGCGCCTGCTTGCTGGCGTCGTTCTCCGTAACGATAGTGGTGGCACAGGAAGTAATAAGCAAAAACGCCGCCATGGCATCAGGTCTGATGCTGGGTTTCGGTATCGGTATCGGCGGTCTTGGAGTGGGCCTGGTGGGACTACTGGCGGAACATATGAGCATTGTTTACGCCATCCATTTTCTGATCTGGCTGCCCCTCTTGGCCGGGCTGCTGGGGCTTAGTTTAAAAGGAAAGAAAACGCCCGCCTCTCATTTCATAAACAGTTGACGATTGTTCAGCGATCATAAGTCGGTCAGACAATATTATTCATGGCCCGTCGAGACACGCCGGCCGAACCCGAACCACCAAACAGCCCGGGGCCGGGTCCTAAATACAGAAGCATAACATGCTTAACAGCTGTTATGCTTTATCTGTTCGAGCGTGCGAGGGACGGTTTTCCCTTGTCGCATTATTAGTGTGGTAGAATAGAAAAAACCCGTGGTGATCAGATATGCCAAGTTGCAATAGATAGGGAATTGCTTAACAATCCCCCAAAAACCTGCTGCTCCGGCTAAGGCTATCAAATCATGCTTCTTGGGTGTAGTTTTTCCCGTTTCTTCAAGGAATACAGCTTCTTTGGCTTTTTTATGGCCTGCTAACATATCAATGCGGATTTATTGATCCTCCAAAATAATCCTGTGGTCAACTAAAGCCAATTCAACTATTTTCGCCCGGACAATCTTTCTCCTGCCGAATATGTCCTCAATTACAAGGTTATTTTCCTGATTATATACCCTGTCCACCATTTCCAGTATAAGCTTATCTTCTTCTCCGGTTTTTCTTAAAAATGCATTGGCCTCACACATTATATTCACCTCCGGTGATTTATCTGGCTTCATGCCATTGGCGTATCCCACGTACTGTCAAAAAAGAGGAGCTCAGGCATGCAAGGTGCCCATACCCCGCATACCTGCCTCGAAAGGAGGATAAATTCCGCTGCAGCGGGTCTGAGCGTCCGCGACACCGGATTTTGAGGAGGTTAAAAGCTTTGCCAAGTATGCTTTTAACAATTACAATATTAAGTTGTATGGGGGGAATATTTCAGCATTGATTAATTTGCGCATAATCCCGTGACCGACATATTACGTTCTTACCAACCCCGGGTATAGTTATCAGCACAGGGTATACAAACGAACTGCCCGTCCTTTACCCTGGCCCGGGTTTCCATTACATACTCGCCGCAGCTGCCGCACTGCACGGAATTGAAAATTCTGGCCTTGCCGGGCATTTCATAATCGATTTCCTCCGCTACGCAGAATTCTTCCTCCGGCATATTCAATATCTGATCGGTTCTGGATGCTTGAAATTCATAAAATTTCTCTTTTTCCTCCGCTGTGGCGGTACCCCCAAAAACTTTTTTACGCAACTCAGCAACGTCTGGGGCCTGCCTGTGCAATATCGCGCCGTTTACCGATATTCTCAAAGCCCTGTTGCTGTTCCGGCTGCCAAAAGTATATACCTGCTTGCCGTGGTCACGATAAATTAAATTACCTTTGCCCAAAGTACATCCCGTCAGAAGCATTATGGAATCCACGCCGCAGGCATCGTTTTCCACGATCGCCACCAGTTCCTCATCGGCAGCCCGGAGCTCATTTAATTCCTTTAAGGCTATCCCGGCCACGCGGTAGCCGATAGCCAGACCGGGGCAGGTATGCCCGTGAAATTCAATCGCCCTTTCCCAGGGTGTTTTTTCCATACACATAATCATCTCTCCCAATAAATTATTTTTAGCCTTTTCCGTTGAGAAGGTCTTGCAGCATTACTAAAAGTATTATTTGGTTAGTTACTAACCAGATATCACTTCATCGCACATCCCCCTTCTATCTATCTTAAAAATTATTTTTTTCATAATTCTGGTGCTGCATTAACACTACAGTCCCGGCCCCCCCCCCAACAAAAAACCACGAAGAACATTCCCTGAGCAAGGGGAACGCACCTTCGTGGCGCTAATGTTATAATATGCCATTTTTAAAGTTTTACTTGATTTCAATTATGAAAATATGTTATATCATTAACAGATAAATGTCAATAAACACAAAGATTATTATATTCAATAAACTATTTATATAATCATTGAAGATACGGTAAAATTTTTATATAATCATATTTAATCATCAGGTACAAAAATGGCCACGAAGGCCATTGTAACAATATATTTATTCCACAAACCAGCACATACCAAAAGAGACCACGAAGGCTCGTTAATTCCCGAAGATCGGGATTACCTGCTTTGGTGGTTTTTTTTCGGAGGTAATGGTAAATAGTCTCAGTCTTAATTGGGTTTCAGCTAATACTACAGCGTAATATTACTTATTTCGCTATGCCCGCTACGCCATGGGCTACTCCTATTACTATAATGCCCCGGTTATGGAGGTAATCCTCGGGTCACTGCCCTGGACTGTTTTACTGGTGGGACTGGCCATTGTTATTTCCACCCTGGCGGGAATTGTCCTGGGCATAGAGTCGGATTACCGGCAGGGACGACCGCTGGATCGCGCGCTGCTTGGTACGCTGATGTTTACCAGCGGCTTCCCCGACTTTTTCACAGGTATTTTACTTTTGTTTTTTTTCGGTGTGGTGCTGGGACTGGTCCCCCTGGATTTGCAGGGTATCCCCGGCAGAATGACGCATGACGTTAAGGGCTGCCCGTTCCACCCCCGCTGCACCCAGAAAATTGAAATTTGTACCCTGGAAACGCCGGAGACTGTTGCCACCGGCCAAAGGATTATAGCCTGCCACCGAGGAGATATCGTGCCCCTGCTGGAAGTTAAACAGGTGATTATTCTATCTACGATTAAGGTTCTAATTATGCCTTTATTCTAACCATGAGCGTGATAATGACGATGACCGCCATCATGCACGTGACGGTGATATTGATCATCCACCAGGTTCACTTTGAGCAGTAATTCCCGGTCGCTCAATATTTCAGCAGGGCTTCCGGAGGCAATCAAACGGTGGTCTTCGCCAAAAACAAGCACTCTGTCTGCGATTTCTTCAACAATATCCAGATTATGAGTGGATATAATCAGCGCTTTCCCTGCACCGTTGAGCTGTTTGATCAGACCAATCAGCCAGGACTGAGTTCTCGGGTCCAGGCCATTGGTGGGCTCGTCCATAAGAATTACTTCCGGATTGATGGACAATACCGAGGCGATGGCCGACTTTTTCTTTTCCCCACCGCTTAACTTAAAGGGTGGCCGGTCCTTTAAATGTTCCAGACCCAGCATATCGATTACCCCTTCCACCCGCCGGCACACCTCTGCGTTATCCAAACCCATTTGCAGCGGACCGAAAGCAATTTCCTCCCAAACGCTAGAGTTAAACAATTGGGCTTCGGAATTCTGAAAAACAAAACCTACCCGCCGTCTGAAGGCAAAGGAAAATTCCTCTCTGCCCAAATTTTCTTCATTTAAGATTTCACCAAAAGAATATATGCTACCCTGCTGGGGAAACAAAAGGCCGTCCAGCAATTTTAAAAGAGTCGACTTGCCGCAGCCGTTGGCCCCTAACAGCACCACCTTTTCACCCTGTCTTACAGACATGCTGATACCGGACAGCGCTTCTTCCCCGCCGGGATAATTATAACTGACGTTTTTCAATTCAAACAATATTTCATCTGACAAGCAGCCTGTCACCTCCCAGAACTAATAAACTCACAAAAACTATAAAGGCTGCCCAAAGCCAATCTAAAATCTTCGTTTTAAAAGCAACAATTGTTTTGGGTTGGCCTGTGTATCCGCGGGAGACCATGGCTGCGTATACTTCCTCGCTTGTGGTGTAAGCTTTATTCCAAAGCGCGCCCATGGCGCCGGAAACAAAACGCCTTTGTTCCTTCGTGGAAGTGCGTCCCACAGTGCGGCTTTGCCTGGCCACAAAAATCTCGCTGGCAGTTTGCAGAAAAAGGTATATATAGCGATAAGTCATTTCCAGCACAGTAACAAATATTTGCGGCACAAAGACCATATTAAGAGCTTTCAGCAAAACGTTCCATTGGGTGGTAAGGGTCAGTAAAATAGCCAGCGAAACCGAGGCGCCCACACGCAGTATAAGCACCAGTGCGCCGTATGCACCCTGGCGGGTAATAGCCAGCGTAGCGGGAAAAGTCCAAAAGCCGATGTGATATTGGTGCCCAAAATGAAATAGTGTTAACAAAGGATCGCCCGGATTAACAATGTTAAAAATTGACGGCAAAACGATAATGCCGGTAAACAGGGGTACCACCAGCCAGACCCGTTTAAGAAAAGATTGCACGGGAATCCGGGAAACCTTTGCCAGCCATATAATCCACAGGTTTAAGGCCAACAGCATTAAGGGTTGATGAATAAAGTTGGCCACTATAATAAGCAATAAGGTGGTCAACACCTTCACCCTGGGATCAATGCCCTGGAGTAATCCCGGACGCCTGGCCAACTGTCCGGCGAAAAACTCTTCCCGCAGCACATTGGCCATTGAGTCAATGGTTTTTTCCACAAAGCCGCGGCGAATCTTATTGTGTTGCTGTGGTTGTTTTTTGTGAGGAAAAGGCTCCTGTCTTTCCAGGAGCCATTCCGGTATTTTTAAATTTTCCATTAACTAATTGGACATTCCTTTTCCTCTGTCGTTATTTCCCTGCGCTTTGCTGAACAAGTAAGTAATTCCCCCGATTATAGCAACTCCCACTATTGCCGACAGAATATACACAGCTGCCGACTGCCCGAAGGTACCATCAAGTCCGGGTATAGCATAATCAGGCATTATGGCGTGCCACCGGTCAGACAAATGCTCTAAACCGGTGGGTATAAACCCTAACTTTTCCTTCACTTCGTCGGCGCCCCACTCTCCCCAGGCAGTGCCTTGAGCTAACAGGCCTAATGGCGAGAGTAAAATCATAATGCCCACACCCCACCAAAGTTTACTGTAACCGGGGTGCGCATCTGCCTGCGCAGAGGCAGTTTCAATATGCAGTAAATCCGGGTTGGCAGCCTGCATGTAGCGAATTACCAAGGCAGTGACCACACCCTCAATGGGACCGGCTATGGTCAGGTGGCCAAAAGCCATGGCAGGAATAGCAATACTTAATGGATAAGGACAATATAGCTGCGTCCCGTTGGCGGCATGAAAAAGTAAGGGCTGTAAACCAAATTCCACAGCCGCAAACATGGCGGCCAGGTTAATGCCCACATATCCGCCCACCAAACCACCGATCCAGCGTTTTGCTGAGCTGATTTCCGAATTGCCGGCAATCAGGCGATAAATATAATAAGACGTAAAAGGAAGTACGAAGGCCATATTGAAGCAGTTGGCGCCAAATGCTAAAATGCCGCCATCACCGAAGAGCAATGCTTGTATAGCCAAAGCCACGGTAATACTGACAGTGGCTGCCCATGGACCCAGGATGATGGCAAGTAATGCTCCTCCCACAGCATGGGCGGTGGTGCCGTCCGGTATAGGAACATTATACATCATTATGGTAAAAGAAAAAGCGGCGCCGATGGCCATTAACGGCACATATCGCGTTTTTATTGTTTGTTTTACCTTCTTCGCCGCTGTAGCCCATACGGGCAGCATGGCCGCACCCATTACAGCACAAGTCTGTGGACTGAGATAGCCGTCCGGAATATGCATATATACCCCTCCTCGTATCTTATACCGATGTAGTTAATTAATACAGTTTTGGCTTGTAAAACATCTCACCTCCCAACAAAAATAAAAACCACGAAGAATCCTCCGTTTCATACGGCGATATACCTTCGTGGTATGTGTTCCAGAAAAAATTTATCGAAAATGAACGACTTCAGTCGCCCGTTACATTTTTATTCTATATAGACTCGTAAAATCCTTTTAATAAATGAAAAATATAATAAATTATTAATCCTTCAGCTCAATAATCCCTTTACCCGGGAACTAATGTTGGCTTCTCGGGAGGTATACTAATTATATGTCCGGACTGTCTATCACGTTAACAACCAAGGATTTTCTTATTATGGTATTTATGGTAAAAGAATTGATATACCCGTAGCTATTTTTATGAGACTTTTCATAAAGTTATTCCTAATTCAACAAAACACCGCCGGCAGGCCTTTCCATCTTCACAGGGCCGGTTGCGTTAAGATATTCGCTGATGCCCTGCTCCACCGCCCTGTATACCGTCCTTCCCACCAGGAAGCCCAGACCGGTTGCCGCCCCGGCATTTGGAAGCGGTTCTCCTCTTCCGGTGCAAGCAATAACGATGGCGTCGGTGGCGGTGCCTGTGGCCATGTCTCCATCCGGCAGGCGGACGTTAGCTTGAAATAGCGCCATTGTCTTGGCCTCTGTGGCTGTGATTACGGCATTGACCATGGCAGCTTCGGTCAGATTGCCTTCGATCAGAACCACTATGTTAATCGTCCCCGGCGCTGCTAAGCTTTCATGGGCAGCAGCAACAAGTCGCCCGGCCGAACATATGTTATTCACTCCGGCCGTGCAGAGGGTGGCTACCGCCAGGCCTTGTCTTGTACCGAAGCTCATCACCGTGTGCCTGACGTCCACAGCCGTCATTAAACCCAAAACATCTTTACCCAGGTCCATCTTTTCCGCCAGGCGGGCAAGGTTTTGAGATGGGGTATCGCTGCTGTACTTTTCTTCGACGGTATGATTTATAATGAACCTGACCCGCCGACGCTCCCCGCCCAGGACGGCAGAGCTCAAGACCTTTAACTGTCGAAGGGAAGCGATCAGAAAGGTATTTTCCTCCACCAGATAGCAACTGATTCCCTTGACTGGAATATTTACATTAAAGGCGCTAAGTTCTTTTAACACTCAATCTCACTCCACGTAACAGATATTCAAAATCTCATTCCCACGAGACCTGATACAATTTCGGGTAACGGGCAGGCCGGTTTTTGGGAAGCCGTAAAATACCAAGACACTTTAGTTTTTAAGCCCCGCCGCCGGGCGACAGCCCCTTCGGCCAGGGAAAAGGTATTTGCAATATACGCCCAATTAAAAACATCCTTACCGTTTTTTGAAGTTCCTATTCCTTTCTCAAATTTTCTTGCAAATTTCCACCTGTATATTTCCGACCGGCTAATATAAAACTGCAGATGCCGCACGTTTTAAAAGTTAGCTCCCGGCGGGATGCCGCCCGCCGGGCACTGCAATACATTAATTTGTAATTTGAAAGATACTTCCGGCAGACTATGGCGTCTACCGGACCCCAAGGGGGAAGGGGTTATTAATACCTCTGGGAAAGAGTGTTTTTCAGGGATGTAAAAAAGTTGTTTAAATACAGAAAAACCCGGCTTTTCCGCAAAAGCCGGGTTTTTCAAAAAGGTTTGAAACCTCTAATATCAATACCCTGCGAGCACCTGGCCTTTTCACGGAAGGCGATACTTGATCATCGCTCAGGCAGGTCTCCTGACTCGTGGCTCTCAGCGCATCCCCAGCCTTCCCGGGTTATCAAAAACCCAGTGACATTTGGAGCCGCTCCCCACTTACAGTGGCCGGACCGTCCGGGATTTACACCCGGTTCCCTTTTCACCCCCGATATAACCGGAGGAACCTGTACAAGTTATTTAATTAAATGTATACTAACATCATTTAGCTGCTTTGTCCACTATTCTTTTTTTGCCACCTTGTCGAACACATTTTCGCCATCTTGCCCGCCAGCCTGCTCATCAATGCTTTTTCAACTTTCTTTTTTCGTGTTTTTCAATAATTATCACCCTTTTAAAAAAATAAAAGGTGTTTTTCAATATATTGGCGTATCATTTCGTCTGTTACCGTTCCGACTGTTCCACAAAAATATCCTCTTGCCCATAGATGCTGCCCCCAGTAACGTTGTTTGAGCTGAGGAAACTCTTCCTGGATTAGTCGGGACGATCGCCCCTTCAGATACTGTATTATTTTTGATGGTGATAGCTGTGGTGAAAATGCTATCAGCAGGTGTACATGGTCTGGTTTTATTGCTCCCTTTATAATTGTTTATCTCTGCTTTCGCATCCTTGTCGAATTAGCTCTCTCAATCGTTTGGCAATTGGCTCCTTCAGTATTTTAATATACCTTGGAAAAAACAAAGCCACAACAAGAACAGCGGCCAAGACTCCGGATAACCATAAAAGAGCGGCATTCAGTTTTCTCTCCGGTTTTAATTTTAGCAGCAATATATCGCTTCCGGCACCCTTTTCCACGCCTTTTCTCCCCGCTACAACATAACCACCGTCTTTAGACTGCAATACACTGTAACCGCAGTTGCTGCCGGTACCTTCTACTGTTTTCTCCCAAACAGGGTCGCCGTTTTTATCTGTTTTAATCACATAGAGAGCGTAGCCGCCCCCGACGGACTCTTTTTTGCCTGTCAGTATGTATCCGCCATCTTTTACCTGACAAACGGCATAAACCGAACTCCCGCTTTTGTCCCCGCAGGTCTTTTCCCAAAGCTCATTTCCATCAGGGTCAACTTTTATCAGATAAGCCGCAAATCCGCCACCCTGGTCTCCGGCTATTTCCTTTTCACCGGCAATTAAATATCCGCCACCGGCTTTCAATAAGGCCCAGCCGTAATCCGAGCCTTTGCCGCCGTATGTTTTCTGCCAGAGCATTTTACCGTTGCCGTCCACCTTTAAAAGATACACATCGGGATTGCCCTTGCCAAAAGACTCCGTATTTCCCGCAATGAGATAGTCTCCGCCGTCAAGCTGCCGTACAGCGTAGCCGCAGTCGGAACCTGCCCCGCCATATGTTTTTTCCCAGATCTCGTTACCGGAAGAATCCAATTTAATCAAATAAACATCATATATCCCTGCGCCAAAGGACTCTGTTCCGCCGGCAACTATAAAACCGACGTCTTTTGTCTGCTGCACAGACCAGGCATAGTCACAGTGCTTGCCGCCGAAGTTCTTTGCCCATAGCTGATCACCTTTTTCATCTGTCCTCACCACGTATACATCATGGTCATACCCGTCTTTGGACTTTGTTTCACCGGCGATGATGAAACCTCCCCCGCTGACTTCTTTTACGCAATGGCTGTCGCTATAGCCGTTGCCCCGGTACGTTTTCAGCCACAGCCTGTTGCCGCCGCCGTCGTACCTGGCAAGAAAAATATCGGAACCTTCCCTGTTGGACTCTATATAGCCGGTTAAAATATATCCTCCATCCTTTGTCTGCTCTACAAAATGGGCTTCACCCTTTTCAAAGGTATGAGACCACTCCATCCCGGTCCCGGGAGCTTTAACAGAGGCTGCTTTTGCCCTTTCAGCAAAAAACACTCCCTGGGCGGCAAGGGAAAAAAACAGTGAGCATAAAAAAAACAGCAACATTCTCCGTGTTTTCAAAAGTACTTACACCCCTTATAGCCTCTCAATATACTGAACATCCATTTTTTTGCGGAAGTACTGCAATATCTTCAATGTCTGATAACCCAAGGCCGCGCAAAAGAGCAAATTGCCCGCGGCACGCAGAGAATCAAAGCCAAAGCCCGCCGCCCAGGTAAGAAAATAGGTCTTAAATGTCAGCGGGCGCATAAAGACGCTCCACTGCCAGATATCCATGATGGCACCGTAAATATAGCCCCAGAGAAAGCAAAGCAGGCTCAATGTTTTATTACCCGCCCCGGGAAATAAAACACTGACCACTGCCCCGGATACACCCAACATTCCCCAGCAAAGCATCTGCCAGGGCGTCCATGAACCCTGCCCCATAAAGAAGTTGGAAATTAAGGGAGTTATTGCGCCAACCCAAAAACCCATCCGCCCCCCGTATATGAACCCCGTTATTTCAACCAAAAACATGGTGGGCTGCAAAAAAAGCAGGCCGATGCCCGCTATCGCCCTGCCTGCCGCGCACAAAGCGGTCAGGGCGGCAATAACGGATACCTGCCGCGCGGTAAGATTCCCTTTTTTCTCCATGCCCAACAGGAGTAAGGCAATGGAAAAAATGCCGATCAAGGTCGTGTAAAGACCCCAGTTCGTCCCCATCATGCTTTCTCCCCCGGGCTTTGAGCCGCACTTGCCGGCTTATCCCCGATGAGAGGAAATATTTTGTCCCTCGCCTCGGCAAGGGTAAGCACTCCCTCGCAGATACCCCGGCACATTTTACTTATCTGGGGAGAATAAAAAACGGATTTGCCCAGCACATCGTGCTTTTCTCCATCACTGACAATACTCCCAGCAAACATAATAACCGACCTTCCGGCAAATTCGGCGGCAAACTCCACATCATGGGTCACCACGATTACCGTGCCGCCTTTTTCTGTCTCCTCTTGCAAAAATCTGCCCAGTTCTGCCTTCAGGCAAAAATCAACCCCCCTGGTCGGCTCGTCCAGTATGATCAGCCCGGGCCCGGTGACCAGGACAGAAGCCAAGGCAACCCTTTGCCTCTCCCCGCCGCTCAAATCCCGGGAGTTTGTTTTGCGGTACCCCACCAGGTGAAATTTTTCCAGCATTTCATCAACAGCAGCTATATTCCCAATACCGAAATTTTTCAAGGTAAAGAGCAGTTCATCTTCCACGGTGTCCCGGAAAAGATAATCATTGGGATTTTGGGATAGATATGCGGTAAACTTTCTGATTTCTTTAAACCCCTTATTGCTTAAGTCCTTCCCCTGCACCCGGACACTACCCCGGCCCGGCTTAAGTATCCCTGTCATGAGTTTTAGCAAGGTTGATTTACCCGCGCCGTTTTCACCCAGGATGGCCATGAATTCTCCTTCCTTTACATCAAGACTGACGTCTTTTAGAACCTCCTGCCCCCCTGGATAGGTAAACCACACGTTTTTCAAACTGACCACACTCGTTTGTTCTCTTAAATCATGAGCAGGATTACAACATTCTCCGCTGTGACGGCCGCCGGCCACGATCTTTTGTTCTCTTAAATCCCCGGTATGAACATTATTGCAGCATAGAACGGATTGTTCCTTAGCGGCGAAGTTTTTCTCTTCATGGCAAGACCGCAAAATTTTTCTGCCTTCTTTTACCGTTACAGGCGTTGAAGAGAAATTAAGGCTGGCAAATAACCTGGTCACCGGCGGCAAAAAAGGCAGGCCCCTTTTTATTGTTGCACCGGCCACTTCCTGCGCCCTGCCGGCACAAACAATTTCTCCTTTTTCCATGAGCAAGACCCGGTCCGCCAAATGAAAGCACCGCTCCAGCCGCTGCTCGATCATGATTACCGTAAAACCCATCTCTTCATTAAGCCGCTTGGCCAGATTCAGTATATCTTCCGCCGAGACGGGGTCCAGCTGTGAAGTGGGCTCATCAAAGACAAGCACCCGGGGCTGCATGGCCAGAACGGAGGCCAGCGCCAGCTTTTGTTTCTGGCCGCCGGAAAGATTGGCCGTAAAGGACTCCTTGACCGGCAGCAGATTCATAAAGCTAATCACTTCGGCAATACGGCGCGGCATTTCGCCGGGGCACAGCCCCAGATTCTCCAGGCCAAAGGCTATTTCTGCCTCCACACAGGTCTGCACAATCTGCTTCTCAGGGTCCTGGAAGATCATACCCACTTCCCTGGCCAGCTTCCGGCGGTCCATTTTTCCGATATCTTTTCCTCTGAAAAAAACCTTCCCGCCAATCCTGCCCCCGTAGAAATCAGGGATTAGTCCGGCCAGCGCCCTGGCCAAAGAAGACTTGCCCGAACCGGAGCCGCCCGCCACCAGGATGAAATCCCCTTCCCCGATCTCCAGATTGATGTCTCTAAGAGCTGCTCTTGCCGATCCGGGATAATAATAGGTTAAATTTTCGACTTTAAAAAGCGGCAATTCTTCCACCCCTCGTTCAAAATAAGCGGCACGGACAGATAAAAAAGCACAACGGACAGGGTAATGAGTGTTGTCCTGCCTTTGATCAGAAAGTCCGCCTCCGGATAAAAGGTGTATTGGCCACATCCGTATTGCCATCCCCAGACTGCGGCCAGCAAGGCCAGTAAACTGCCCCCCAGGCAGAGTATATCCCTGGGCCTCAGCAGGTTCCGTCTGTAAACTGAACGCTTGCCGCTCCCATAAGCCCTCGCCTGCATGGATTCAGCAATTTCCAGGGAAGCTTCCAGGGAGGATAAAAGCAGCACATTATAAAGGCAGGAGTATTTCTTAATTCTCTCCCACAAACCCCCTTCGCCGAAATCAACGCCGCGCAACTGCTGCACTTCTTTTATCCTTTTCAATTCCCTGACCATGGCGGGTAACATTCTTGTGGATAAGGCAATCACCAGAACAGATTTGCCGGCCACTTTTGAAAAAAGGTTCAGTATCCTGTCCGGGCTGATCATCAGGTTGTAAAGACAGAATATGCTGATAATGACCAGGAGCCTGATACTTGAAGCAGCCCCATAATACAGTGCTTCCATTGATATATCCAGCTTGCCCAGCAAGGGCACTGCCGGGCCGCGCCAGATGATCGTGGCGCCGGCCCTGATTACAAGGGGGTTGATGATCATGATAATAAGCATTATAAATACACCTGCTTTTAAAAACCCCTCCCATGCCTCCATTCCGTCCACCCCTTTGATTAAGAGGACAAGCAAAAAAAGCAGAGCCAAAAGATAAAGGGGATTTTCGTAGAGCAGGCTGAGCACAAGGAGCACGGAAAGGTACACCAGCACTGCGGCAGGGTGAAAGCTCTGCAAGAAAAGGCCCTTTTCCTGATAAAAAAGCTTGTCAAACACTTTGGCGCTCCTTTACTTTTTCTTGACCAGATCCTCCCATTGGGGGGGAGGCTGATCCATGCTTTTGCTGTACCACCAGATCACTTTATCCCCTGTTTTCACCGGATTTTTATCTGCCATATGCATGGAAATCTCGCCGTTTACTGAATACATCCACCCCGCCACGCCGCTATTGGCCTGCCCGCCAATGGAACCGACAAAATCAGGCCAGGCCGGCAAAGTGCTATAAGAAATACCGGCGGCATCAAGGGCGCCCATGGCGGTAATCCCCCATTTGTTGTCCTTTTTTACCATAACCGGCCCTGCCCTATAAAGAAATTCGCCATTTTTCCCCACAACGGCAATCCATACCTTGCAGCCGCTCCCGGGCGCCACAGCCGGCGCGCTATTGTTTGAAACCCGGAGAGGCGCCGTGCTCTCACGGGAAGCACTGCCCAGCGTGGAATTTTTTTGATTTGACACAGTGCTGTCTTGCTTTGCTTCAGTGACAGGCCGGTCTTTATCCGCACCGGGAGAAGCTTGGCCCGTACCGGAAGAAGTCTGGCTCTTTTCTAAAGAAGTTTTGCCCGTGCCGCCGGCAGGCTGCCCCCGGCCTACTGCGTTATTCTGTTCTTTTGCGCCATAATCATTTGTTTTGCTGCTTTCCACCTGTTTATATTGCTGCTGGGAACTAAAAACTTTGTGCATGTAAAAGGCCGGTACGGCCACTCCGGCCAGAATGACCAGCAAAGCAATAAAATAAATGAGCTTTCGCTTCATCAAATCACCTCATTTAACCCTCATACCCTTACCGAGTGCAATTTATAGAAATAACGCCCGGCGGGAGCGGGATGATACCCGCTCCCGCACAACTAACGGAGCTTTTTGACACAATCCCTGCTTATTTTCCTAACTGCGGCAATTTTTGCAGCACCAGGTAGAGCACTACCGTGGCTTCCGCCCTGGTGGCATTGCCCAGCGGCACGAACCGGCCTCTTTCCCGGCCGGCCATCAATCGCTCCCGTACCATCATGGCTACGGACGAACGCGCCCAGGGGGAAATACCGGCGGCATCGCTAAATCCGGCTAGCAATTTAGCCACATCGGCATCACTGATGGTCATGTTCAGGCCGTTCTTAGCCATTAGCCGGAGCGTCATGGCCGCCATCTGCTCGCGGGTGACCGGCTCTTCCGGCGCGAAGCTGTTCTCACCCGTACCGCTGACCAGGCCGGCATTGGCCGCGGCACCCACCACGCCCCGGTACCAAGCGCCGGCAGGCACGTCGCTGAATCGCTCCGCCCCGCCGGGGCTGGCCGTCAAGCCGGCCATGCGGCCCAGAATGGCAGCAAATTCGGCCCGGGTGACTGTGGCCTCTGGAGCAAATTTATTGTCGCCAACACCGGACACGCAGCCTTTTGCAGCCATAAATTCAATTTCCTTTTGCGCCCAGTGCCCTTTGATATCCTTGAAAGTCTTCCCTTCAGGGAGAGTTTTCACTACAGGTGTAGAAACGGTTTCCAGCAAAGCATACTTGCTGAAATGCTCTGCCTTGAAGCTGATAGCGCCACTGATCGCGTCATAGGCACCACCCACTTTCTCCCAATTCTTACTGTTTTCATTGTACCAATAGGCCGCTACCCTGCCGGACGCCGCTGCTTCCCTTGCCTCACCGGGCACCGGCAGCAATACTTTACAATCAGGAAATTGTTTAATGCTTTGCAGTGAGGCGTCTTTATTTATCGCCAGTACATTCAACTCATAAATATCACCGGCCTGTTTCAATTTAGCGGCAAAGGGCTCGATTAGACTTCGGGCATCCCCACTGCTTAGTTTTTGGGCTATCAGATGTAGTTGCGCTGTATTTGCAGCTGTCAGCTCAGTAACTTTGAGGCTGTCTCCGGATAGAACGAGCTGCACTCCCTGGATAGTGACGGCCAGCGGCTTGCCCGTATTCACTATTTTAGTCAGTTGATCGCTTGACAGGACTAATGAGGTTTGAGTATTATCCGCCTGCAAGGCAACCTGGCCGGCAGAGCCAACATTTTTGAGGGCAGTATTGAAGGCTGTGTCGTTTACCGGGGTAGGCAGATTGGCAGATTGGCCATTGGTGTTCCCATTAACCAGGTCGTTCCAACTGGGGGGCTGCTGATCCATGCTTTTGCTGTAATACCAGATGATCTTGTCACCATCCTTGATATTACTATTTTCAGGTCCGGCACTGGCAATCTGCCCGTTAACGGAAAACATCCACCCGGCCATCCCGCTGTTGGCCTGTCCATTAATTGAATCCACCAGGACACCATAGGACCAGGTAGAGGTATGGTAGGGTACACCCGAGCAATCAAGGGCGCCTAGGACGGTGAACCCCAATTTATTGGTTTCAGATATAGTCACATAAGTGGGGCCGGATAAAAGTTCGCCATTCATGCCAACTACAGCCTGCCCCACAGTCTTTGTCTCCCCGCCACTTCCACCGGACGAAGAGTTTACGGTCAAGGCAGTTGAAGCCGTGAGCCCGCCGTAAACAGCACTGACTACCGTCTGCCCGGCTTTAAGAGCGGTGACCAGACCTTTAACACTGCTATCGGTACCGGCAATACTGCTGTCGGCCACAGACCAGTCCGCGAACTGCGTTACGTCAGTTGTCCCGGAAGCATTCTGCCATACCGCTTTTAACTGCTTTTTATCGTTTATATTCAAGGTCACGCTGGAAGGGTCAAGATAAAATTGGGTATCCAATAAATTATAGGCGCAAAGTGCCCAGGTGGCATCCATATCGTTCTTTGATGTTCCAAAGCTCCCGTCAGCATTGGGGGCATTGTTCATAATATAATCGACGGCACTCTTACCGCCGCCGCTCTCCCAGGCAGAAGGATCCATGCCCAATGTCTTTAGGGTCACAATCACTTCCGAGGTATCTATCACCGGGTCGTCCATACCGGCTACAAAGCTGCCGTCAGTTTGCTGCTGTTTCTTCATCCAGTCAAGGCCGCCGTTGACGGCGCTCTGTATCTGGGCGTTGCTCTTACCCGGATCTAATAAGTAAAGTGCCCGCACTGCTCCGGCTGTGGCCATAAAATCAGCATAATAAGCGCCGCTGTACGTGTAGCCCCAACTGCCATAAGCAGCGTCACTGACTGTTGTGTCCTGTGTCCCTAAAATGTAACTCTTCGCATAATCATTATTTATTGCACCAATCGACCCTGACCTGCCTAAAAGGTCGAAGGCGGGCACATTGCTGAAAAGGCTGTAATCCCCGGCGTCAAATCCCGCCGCAGTCTGCCTGTTTTTTAATGTTTGCATCAACTGGTCCGCCAAATCATTTCGCCCCAGCGCCTTCATGGCCGCCAGATCCTGGGCAAGGAGCTTTGCAGAAACTTTGGACGGGTCGGAGGCGTTTGCTATGTCACCGGTTACCGCACTTATTACCGCATCCTTAAGATTTATACCATTGTTCGCCCAGGCGCTGACATCAACACCGGCCTGGTTTAAAACGTAAAGGGCATAGGAGCCAACGCCTGCCTCGGAATTTTTTAACCCGTTATTTGTGTAATCGTTGTGGAGAAACTGCGCAGCGTTATTTGCCGGCGAGCCTGCCGCCCCTGCCGCATTAGCATTAATTGCCGGCAGTAAAAGCGTTACAGTCATTAACAAAACAAGCAACAAACCCAGTTTTTTAGATATTTTTTTACTGAAATACATTACTCTTACCACCTCGTATAATAATTTGACACTAAAAAACCCTGGTCTTTGACCAGGGAAAGTGGTTTATAAATAAAACAGCCTTATCCAACCACCTCCCAATGCATACGTGGTGTGTCAGAACAGGCCGGGTAAATAGCTCGGGGTTATTATAAACTCAAGTGGTAAAATTCGCTTTTAAGTTTATTATCCAATCAGGAAAACCCTATTTTTCACTAATTCCGTTTAAACTTTATCCCTCAAGATAAAGCACCCATCCAAATATTAACTTACAAATTAAAACCCCCTGCACGTGAAATGCAGAGGGCTAAATCCCGGCTAAAACTTTTTTTAGCACGGCTCACAACCTCCCATCTTCGTGGTGGTCTATACAGCGAGCAAAAAGCAAGCAGGTCTCCTGGCTTGAGATCATCGTACCTTCTGCGCCTTCCCGGAATTTTCACCAGTGGTATAATGCAGAAGGACTCCCTCTTACAGTGGCGGGACCGCGCCGGACTTTAACCGGCTTCCCTTTTTAAGATCTACCTTTAAGGTAGAATCACTTGCCTTTTTTATAAAACTTATCAACATTTTATCATTCGGTTCACAGCACGTCAATTTCATTTTATAAAAAATTCCTAACATGGTATAGCCAGGACGACATAAGACTTAATAATCCTACAACGAAGATTTCTGTATTATATCTGGGGTCTGCTCACGAAACGGAAAAAATCGTACACTAACCAGATAATGGTAAATGATTCGCATATAGCTACGCGTTGGTATCTATCCCGTTAAGCCTCGCCGTGTGTCCGCAGCAGAAATCATGTAGAGATGGTAACCGTTGAAGTACTTCTCTCGATCGCTATCCCAACCCGAGTTGCAGTCGGGCTGGGAGAAGATACGAGGATGGTTACAATCAGCAAGGCCTTGGGCACGACAACTACAAGTTGATTTACTTCGGGGATAAGCAGCAGTGACAACGGGTGTGCCGTCACCTGCCGCGCTCAAGGCGTTCATATCCCCAAGTAAACCAAGCTTCGCCGAAAGGGTAAGGATTTGAGTCTGGAAGAAATGGAACAGACGGTCAGATGGCAAGTCGGTTTTCTTAGCAGCGTGACGAATCACCCACTCGACCAGACGCTTGACCTTACAGGCGTTGTGGCAGGCGCTTTTTCGCCCGTCTTCCCTTTCTTGGGCTTGCGTTTGCGCTTTTGTTTTTTAGGGTTTGAGATTATTTCCGCTAGCAGCCCAAAGGCGTTTGAAGAAGTCATAGAAGGTACTGACACCGGGATAGATGTCTTAGCAACTTGCCAGTTAATAAATTTCTTTTCATTTATACTCCTCCAATAGGTGCCTGACCCCTAACTTATTAACTTTTTCATCCACTGCTGGTGCCGTCACAAGCGGCATGGCTCTTTCGCAAACGCTTCTCTGCCGTGAACAAATAAAAAAACTCCCGGTTTTTTAGCCGGGGGTAATGAGCGGTAACAAATATGAACCACCCACTATGACCCGTAGCTAATGGCTTAAACAATAACGGGCAGGTCTCCTGGCTCAGGTTCACCACTTCTGCTTATTTTTTGCATTTTCCCCGTCAAGTTCTGCCATAGCCATTGTCAAGTGTTTAACGAATATATCCACGATGGCCCTGTTTTCCAGAAGTCCCTTCAGGTAGCCATCAGTTTTATATCCCAGTCTATTCAGCTGTGATTTCCAGGATTCTTCCTCATCGTCATACAGATCGTTTAAAGCGTGATCACCCGCGATATTCATAAAGGGCATCAGAGTGACATTCTTAACCCCGGAAACTGCCAGGTCTTCCTTTATTTCCTCCAGGGTAGGGTAGCCTTCGACTGTACCCAGGAATACATTTTTGTACTTGTGACGCAAAATATCGTTCAGGCACCCATAAGCGGAATCGGCAGGATGGTGTTCAGAACCGTGACCCATTAAAACCACGGCGTTCACCGAGGTATCGGCGGGAAACTGGGTAGCTAAGGCCTTTGCCGCATTGATATAGTCCTCGTGGAGGTACAGAAGAGGCATGCCCAGGGCCACTTTCCCGGGGCACTGCCTCTCTACCGCTGATTGCAAGCTGTTGAGGTCATTTAAGAGGTCGCTGTACTCCTGGCCCGGGATTATGAGAACCGACTGCACCACAACTTTTTCGTACCCGTCTGCCCGCAGCTTTTTCAGGGCCGTGACGGGATCATCAATAATCTTGCCGTCCCTTTTGGCTATTTTATCCCTGATTGTTTTTGAAGTATAGGCCCAGCGCACTTCAACCCCGGGAAAGGTGTCTTTAACCGCTTGCTCCAGATTGCTGAAGGCCGACATCGCGGATTGAACGCTTGTACCGAAGGTAACCAGTAAAATTGCTTTTTTGTCTTTTTCGCCCTGTCCGGCTGGCGCCGATGTAATAGACAACAGTGACAGGGACAGAATTGACATACCCGTAGCAATTTTTTTGATATTTATCATGAAGTGATTCCTCCCCAATTACTAAGGCACCATTGAGTGCCGGGCAGTGACATAAGATTGGGGTATCCGCCTTATCGTTCTATACCGTCCCGTGCAGGCACACCCTTTTCGTAGTAATGCTTTATCTCCACCATTTCCGTCACCAGGTCTGCAGCTTCTATAACCTCCTGCGGAGCATACCTGCCGGTAAAAACCACTTCCACTTTCTCGGGCTTGGTTTTTATGATCTCCAGCATTTCTTCCGTTGTAATCAGGTGAAAATAATGAGCGGTATTAATCTCATCAAATATAATTATATCGTATTCCCCTGAACACATGGCCTTTTTGGCTTTTTCCAGGCCGTCCCTGGCCATTTTCACGTCCTCCTCCAGAGGAGGATTTTGAACATGTACAAATGTGTCTTTGCCGTACTGCTCGATGGTAATGTATGGTTTGCACATTTCTGCCGATTTAAGTTCAGCATAGTACTGCCCCTTCATGAACTGACCTATATAAGTTTTTAGGCCCCGTCCCATGGCCCGGAAAGCCAGGCCCAGTGAAGCCGTGGTTTTTCCCTTGCAGTTTCCTGTATAAACCTGTACATATCCTTTCTGTAAAACAGATGCGCCCAACGTAAAACCCCCCTTACTTTTTTGAAAATCCAATACCTTTCTCAAATTTTCATACAGATTTCTACCGTGTTTATGCCCGGCTGCGCTAATATCAAACTGCAGTTGACACACGTTTTAAAAGTAGGCTCCCGGCGGGATGCCGCCCGCCGGGCACTGCAATACATAAAGGAGTTTGGGTTAAAATATCCACAATAAAATTTAAAATATACCTCCGGCACCCAAAAGGTGAAAGGGGTTATGGATACCTGTGGGAATGCAGAAAAGCTGTCTAAAATATAGGAAACCCGGCTTTTCCGTATAAGCCGGGTTTCCTAAAAGGCATTAAACCTCTAGAATCAATACTCTATGAGCACCTGGCCTTTTCACGGAAGGCGATACTTGATCTTCACTCAGGCAGGTCTCCTGACTCGTGGCTCTCAGCGCATCCCCCTCCTTCCCGGGCTATTAATAACCCAGTGGTATTTGGAGTAGCTCCCCACTTACAGTGGCCGGACCGTCCGGGATTTACACCCGGTTCCCTTTTCATCCCCGGCATGACCGGGGAAACCTGAACATGTTATTTAATTAGATGTATACTAACACCATTTAGCTGCTTTGTCCACTATTCTTTTGTTGATTATTTTAAATGTCAGGCCCCGGGTTATGCCGGCACCGGGGTCGAATGCGCAGATGAAGGCCTACATGGCCGAAGAAATACAGCAGGGGTGAATTACTACAATAATTATAAAAAATTGACACAACTTTTGTTTATTGATATAATTTGCTAAATATGTACATTTTTTTATTAGAGGTGCCTTTATGAAAATCACCCAGTCATTGAGCTATTTAAAACCTTCTATACAGTCAGACAATATCAGACTGCCCCAGAAGCAGCAGGATCTCAACTCGCCATCTAATAAAACACAGATAAACATTGCAGTAAGCAACCCGGAAACGATGGTACAGGCCCCACGAATGCAGATTGTCGCCCCTGTTCATGTCCCAGGTTTTGCCAATGACATGTTATCGGTAATGAATCGCTCATACGGTAGTACGGAATACACGGGAAACACGGGATACACCGGAAATCCGGCTATTGATTTCAGAGGCGGAACCACTATGGGCTCCAAAACAGTGGAAAGCAGTTCCCGTAAAGAAAACGGCAAGACGAGCGGCACTATTAAGGTAACAGATAACGAAACCGGAAATGTAACCGAAAAGAAGTGGGATGATACGGGGTATACCACCACGCACTATGACTCCAACGGCAACGTTACAGGCAGCTACAGTTATACCTACGAAGCCAGGATAAACGAACCCGTTGCGGGTAACAGCTCCAAACCCACTACCAGCCCGTGGGGCGGTCTGGTATATACCAACCCCGGCTGGCGGGGAGTACCGGAAAACCTGTTGGGAAGCAGATTGAATTTACTGATTTAATAAAAAACCCTCCGGGTGGATCTACTACGATGGTACATGGGGACCGTTCTAGTGTTTTCGCTGTTTCATTATGTTTTGGTTCCGTATACGCCCTGTCCCTCGGGGCAAAGCGACCAACACTTTAATATAATAAGCCCCTGCAAAAAATCACGCAGGGGCTTCAATGTCTGCAAACAAAAACCATCATACTACCCATTATCATAATTTATCTTGACCTTTTATAAGTACTGACTTTACAGCTCATGCATGTTCCCTTTCCTCCGTCCACAGTCTCTCAAGGGTTGTCAGGATTACCTGCACACCAACGGGTAATGATTCTTCATCAAAATTAAAGTAAGGACTATGGTTTGGGTGTACATATCCCTTTTCTACATTACCTGACCCGAGAAAGAAATATGCAGCAGGGCATACGTGAGCGTAATATGCAAAATCCTCACTTCCCATAACGGGTCTGCGCATATTGATTACTTTAATACTGTTTGATATGGCAGCATCCCCTATTATGTTAGTAATTCTTTCATCGTTAATCAAAACAGGATAGCCATTTTCATAGCTTATATCTGCTGAGGCGCCATAAGCCTTACATATTTCTTCGGTAAGCTTGTGAAAATTATTTTCAATTCTCTCCCTAACCTTTTCCGACAATGTACGTACTGTACCCTTTAAAACTGCAGTTTCGGGAATGATATTAGCGGCAGTACCCGCATAAAAACTTCCAACGGTCAGCACAGCAGCTTCAAGGGGATTAACTCCACGGCTGATAATTGATTGCCATGCATTCACCAGATGCGTGCCGACAATAATAGGATCAACACAATCATGGGGCCTGGAACCGTGCCCGCCACGCCCTATTACCTTTACACAAAATTCATCAGTCGAAGCCATCAGCGGACCGGACCGCAGGCTAATCGTTCCTGTCGGGAGCAGCGTGGTCAGGTGCATACCCAGGATTGCGTCTACACCCTCCAGAAGTCCACTTCCTATTACTGAAACGGCGCCACCCGGGAGGAGTTCTTCCGCCGGCTGAAAGATTAAAATCACCTTTCCCAGAACATCATTGTTGTACTTTTTCAGCATAGCCGCCAATCCCATAAGAACAGAAACATGTCCGTCATGACCGCAAACGTGGGACACCCCCGGCACAGTAGAAGCATAAGGAACATCATTTTTTTCCTGAACAGGAAGGGCATCAATATCCGCTCTTACCGCTATAACAGGTCCTGGATGGTCTGCTTCAATTACCGTGTATACACCTGTTCCTGCCAACCTTTTTCCTTGAAGCCCCAATTTATTTAACTCTTCCAGGATATACTCCGAGGTTTTTTCCTCCTCGAAACTAATTTCAGGATTACGATGCAGATGACGGCGAACTTCTCTGCAATATTGTAAAAGTTCAGGTGTTATTTTCATCTTATTCATCCTGACATACTCCTTCATGATGAAGTAAATGCTTGGTTGTTTATCAAGAATCAGAACATCTACTTTTAACCCCTATCTTAACCGCATTCTCTATTGTTACTTCCCACAAAAACACTTTTTAGACTTATGAAGTCATGCATATGTTCAGAAAAATCAAGCCGTTAAAATGACTCCGCTTCATCCAAGAAGCCGTCGGATATTACCGACGGCTTCTTGGCGTAATGTCTATTTGAAATCTTTTATGCAAACTTTTACAGTCTCATACCACCATTTACACTAAGGACATGCCCGGTTATGTAAGAGGCATCATCAGAGGCCAAAAACATAGCAGCCTTAGCAATTTCTGTGGGTTGTCCCAATCTTCCAAGCATGGTTTGCTTTGCAAAGCCATCAAGAAGATTTTGGGGGACAGTCTTAAGAATATCTGTCATAATATATCCCGGTGCTATGGCATTAACTCTGACAGCGGCTCCCTTCATAGCGAATTCTTTTGCCCAACTCTTCGCCAACCCGATAACGCCAGCTTTTGTTGCTGCATAATTAGATTGGCCAATATTGCCAAACTCACCCACAACTGAAGAGATATTAATGATGGATCCTTTTCCATCCGCTTGCATGATAGGACCAACGAAACGGGTCAGATTAAAGACCCCTTTCAAATTGATATCCACAACGAGATTCCATTGCTCGTCAGTCATTTTTCGAGTCAGCGCATCTCTTGTGATACCGGCGTTATTAACCAATATATCAATTTTGCCATACTTTTCTTTTACATATTCCGCTAATGCCTTACAACCTTCCACATCAGTTACATTGAGTTTATATCCCTCAACACTTTCGTTCTGATAAGTTAAATCCTCCATGTCGCAAGCAACAATTTTAGCACCTTCCCTGGCAAATTCCTCTGCCATCGCCTGACCCAGCCCGCGTGCACCACCGGTAATAATTGCTACCTTTCCTTCAAGCCTTTGATTACACACTTTAATCAACCTCCCAATTTTTATTTTCTGATGTCGGAACATATAATTGTAGTGCCCCGTTATCAAACAAATTTTTTTATGACCCCGTAGATCTAATCCAAGGTTTATGTTAAGGAAAAAAATGATAATAAGAATTCTGGAACAAAATCCGGGGTCAGACCAGTCGGTTACGCTACTAGCTTTTCCCGGGACAGGTGTTCAAATACATTCACGTATTCATCACACCCCGTTAAGAATATTTGGACAATTTAAGTTTACCATGGTTGGACTGTCTTGCATATAACTTTTTTGCTTATGCCCATATTTTACCAACCTCACCCCCCGGGCAAAGCGGAAAGAATTGAACACCAAAGTAACCTAAGCCCAGTAAACTCAAACAGCATGTGTGTCATGGGGACGGTCCTTTTGACACCAACAGGATGGTTTCATGTTATTATGTCTGCAACTGGCGTCCCCTTGACATTCCGGCCTAATATTGTCGTCTCAATACCAGACTATTATACTCGCCTGTAAAACCGATGCTTTGTAAAGCCTTTTTGTAGGGGCTTTCCAGAGCCGACCGGCCGTTAATGGATTCCACGATTACTCTTTTTAATGGATTAAACTCACGCGTTAAGAGAGTTTTACAAAAAGCAAAATACGCGGGTAAAACCGGATCATCGGGTCCGGTTTTGATCAAAAGCTCTTTGCCGTTACGTTTGGCCACCACTTTCAACCGTGTGCCATGAAACACGACAAAATTGGTTGGCAGACAGGCGGGAAGGTCTTCGTCCACACCGTTAAGTTTAAGCCCGCAGGGCGATGCCGGGTCGGTCGCGTTCAGCCAATAAATACTTTCCTCGTTCAATCCCTTCTGCAAGAAACGGTTTGCTTCCCGGGAAGAAAACTGTAAACCGGTGATTTGTTCAAAAAAATGCCCGGCATAAATCTCCCCGGAAAACTCCATGAGACGTAGCGTGCGAAAAATTCGCCGCCACTGCATCTCGGGCAATTCCTGTTGGACCAGCTCGCGGAAAAGCACGCCATAGCGGGAAAAAAGTTGACGAATTCTCTCTTTGACCAGTTCCTCCCGCTCAATGAGATCCCGCTCTTCGCTTTCCGGCAAGGCATACCAGTTGCCGTGTAAAGGACGCGAAGCGGACCAGCGGCTGTATCCCGCGCGGCGGCCAAAACCACGCTTGTCTTCCGCCTGGAGGGGTGTAAATTTGGTCAGGATGCCCCTGCGTAACACGGCAAAACTATCGTTGGTGATGCTGCCCTGCCAAACATGCCGCCACAACCTTCGCGTCAAAACATCGCTCGGCAAATTTGTATGCCGGCTGAGCGCAAAGAAATCGTATTTGCCCCACTGATCCGGAAAAAGCTCCCGCGCCTGCGCTTCATCTTCTTCTCCCTGACGCTCTTCGCCGGGAGGGAACAGCTCCAAATCTTCGCGCAAGCAAAAGCCCACCCGCTTGTTGCCGCGGCCAAACCAAATCAGCTCACTGGTTTGCATGAGGCTATCCGTCCAAGCGGTATAATAGGGCTCCATGCGGGCGGGCAGGATGACTTCCTCCCAAAGATGGGCCTGGCTGATCAAACCAAACAATTGTTCAAAGCGCTCTTTTAAATCCTCCAAGGTCGATCCTTTTTCCACAACCCCCTGATAGGTCGCCAAAAATAAGGGCAACGCCGTCACCGGCAAAGGCTTAAATTCCAGCCGGTGGGCACGCCTGGCCATCGTAAACAAGCGCTCCAAATTCTCACGGTCACATATCTCTTCTTCGCCGGCTCCCTTAGTAAGCACATCCGCCACGATACATTCCTCTTCCAGCAAGGTGACAAACACGGCCGCGCAAACTTTAGCCGGCAGACCAAGGCGCCGGCCGACAAACTCCCGCGGCACGGGACCGTAATAGGACAACCACTGGTTCACAAAGAGGGCGGTATCGCTCCTGTATTCCTCCGGCCCCGCGGCCGTCTCCTGTTCAAAAAGGGCAGCCGCCTTGTTCAAGCCTGCCGACAACTGGTCGGCTGCCTGAGGGATTAAGGGGCGCAGGGTAAGGTCGGAAAAGCCGACACCCAGGCCGGCGGCGATCCTCGGCAAAATTTCCAGGGCACACAAGCCCGGCTGTTCCGTCCCCGGCAGGTGAAGCCAGGCCACCTTACCCCCCAGTGTGCGCTTAATCTTTTCTAAAGTAAAATTGTGATCGGTTGACTGATGATCCCGTTCCATGGCGGCGAAGAGTGAGGCCGCTTCATCAGCAGGAATAAAAAGGCGTTCTTTGATCCAGAGCAATAGTTCCTCCCCATCAGTGGGCGCGTACCCCGTGGCGGTCCGCTTGAGTTTACCGTCCAACTCCCGGATTAAGGCCTCAGGGAGTTCGGGCCGTAAATGAGGCGAATATACCAGCTCTTTCAATAGCTCCCGGCTCAAACCCGACTGCTTATCGGAAAAAGGGGTGTCATCTTCATACATGTATTTGTTGGTCTGACGCCAGATCACATCAGACGCAAAGGGAGACGGTTGATAAGTAACCGTTTCGCTAATACTGATCCGGCCATCACTTATTTCATCCAGCAATTGTTTGACCGTTTCCAAATCGAATTCGTCCTTAAGGCAGGTGCGCCAGGTCTCAAGCATAATCGGAAAATCGGCATACGGGGTGACCGCTGCCATCAATTTTTTGGCCCTGAGGCGGTTGAGCCACAGGGGCATGCGCTTTTTGAAATTGGCCCTGGGTAACAGCAAGGCACGTCCCGCGTTTTCACGAAATTTCGCTCCGAAAAAGCCTGAGCTTTCCAATTTGCTCCGAAAAAAAGTCTCCAGATTTTGGGGCGAGATCAGGGAGAAAAGATCCCTCAGCGCAAAACTATGGGGCAGCATTAACATGATGCTGTTGTTGCTGACATAAATCTCCAGGGGGTAGCCGAACTTTCGCTCCCAGGCGGCAGCCAAAGCCATGGCAAAAGGCCGGTTGACTTTGCCGCCCCAAAGGGTATGCACAATAACCTGTTTGCTGTCCGCCGTGTTCAGGGGGTCGGCAAAGTGTTCAATTAAAATATGATGACGGTGGGGCAAGGGTTGGCCCGTCGCTTCTTTTTGCCGTCTGAGAAATTCAAAGAGCCGTTCGACCGCATATGCGGACCATGCGTGTTTGGTCGCCGGCTGATTCGCAAACGATTCCGTTTTCAGGTTTTTATCCGCCTCTTCCAAAAAGAGGCCTATTTTTTCAGAATAAAAGAAATCCCGGTTTTGCTCTTCCGACCGCCAAAAGGGTATGATGTTTATTGTCTGATCACCGGGAATCACTTCCACATCATTGTGCGTAACGCGCATAATCCGCCAGACCCGGTTGCCCAGCATAAAGGTTTCGCCCACGCTCCGCTCCCAAACAAACTCCTCATCCAGTTCACCGATCTTGGCCCTGGTGTCCATCAGGCGGAGGTCATAGTAACCCCTGTCAGGGATGGTGCCGCCTCCCAGATAAACCAGGCGGGCCACCCCGTCACGAGCCTTGACAGTATGGTCCAGCTTATCCAAAATGATGCGGGGGTTAAGTTCGCGCAAGCGGGTATCCGCGTAGCGGCCCGCCAACATTTCCAGCAGCAGGTCATAACTCTTCCGGGACAGGTTGCGATAGGGATAACTGGTCTTAAGGAAGGCGTAAAGTTCATCCACGTTCCAGGTCTCAACGGCAGTCATGGACAAAAGCACTTGCGCAAGCACATCCAAGGGCGCATCAATAGGGGTAATCGGCTCAATCTCGGCCGCAGGCAGGTTGAATGAAGCCACCGCGGCTTCCACAAAATCGCGTCCGCAAATGGGAAACAAAATTCCCCGGCTCACCTGGCCCACCCCGTGACCGGCCCGGCCAATCCTTTGGATGGCAGCAGTCAGCGAGGGCGGGGTTTGCACCAAAAGCACAGCATCCAGTTCGCCGATATCGATTCCCAATTCGAGGGAATTGGTGGCCACAATCCCCTTCAGTTCACCGTATTTGAGTTTGTGTTCCACCGCCAGGCGGAGTTCCCTGGCCAGGGAGCCATGGTGGGAATAGACCAGGGGCTCGCCCGCGGCATCATTGATATAGCGGGTCAGTTTTTCAACTGTCCGGCGGTTGTTGCAAAACACCAGGGTGGCGGTATTTTCGCGAATCACCTTCGTCAGGGCGACAGCTAATGTCTGCCAGATGGCGTCCTGCTCCACCCCCTCCGCCCCGTCATTGTTCTGTTCAATAGCTTCAACGGTCAGGTTGTAGTGTTTTTGGGCGACCGACCTCAAGATAACCACCGGCCGCTTTTCATAACGGTAATCCTCACCGCTTTGGTATGCTTTCAGGCCGCCCAAAAATTCGGCCACAGGTTCCAGGGGCCGAACCGTGGCGGATAAGGCGAGCCTTTGGAATTCCCCCGCTAAAGGAACAAGCCGATCCACCGCCGTGATCAGATGGGTGCCCCGTTTGCTGTCCAGGACGGCATGGATTTCGTCCAGAATAACCGTTTCCACCCCGCTTAAAATCAGGCGGTTGTTTTTGGAACTGAGCAGCAGGTTGAGACTCTCAGGTGTGGTGATCAGGATCTCAGGCGGCCTGCGCAGCATCTGTTGTCGTTCATTTTGCGGGGTGTCACCACTGCGGGTGAGCACCCGGATGGGGGGAAACAGCTCACCTACCTCTTCAAAATACGCCCGCAGCTCCTGGAGGGGCTTCAGCAGGTTGCGCTGCACGTCGTTGTTGAGGGCCTTCAGGGGCGAAACATACAAGACCCGTACCCGGCCACCTAGCAAATCCCTGGTAATTAGCTTTTGCAGTGCCCAGAGAAAGGCGGTCAGGGTTTTGCCGCTGCCCGTAGGAGCAGTGATCAGGACATGCTCGCCTTTGGCAACGCGGGGCCAGGCCTGGACCTGAATATCGGTAGGCATCCCCACCATTTCGGCAAACCATTTGCGGATAAGCGGATGAAACAAATCAAAAACCGGGTAATCCATGGCCTTACCTTTCTTCCCTTCGGGATGGAGACACCGCCAGGGCTGCCCTGAAAAAGGGACTGCCGAAATACGTGGTTTATTCTTTAATAGCCTGTATAATCTCCTCAGGCAACCGCTTGGGTTTCATTCCCGGTCCCACACATGCCAATTTTACTTTACCTTCCGCGAGCAGTTTTCCGTCAATAGCCCGTAGCACCTGCTGGGCAAGGGTAAAAGAGGATTTTCTAATTTCCAGCACGACTGTTTCCACTCTAAGCAAATCGTCATGTAAAGCCGAGGCGCGGTAATCAATCTCCAGGTGCACAACCGGAAAAATAAAACCTCGCCGTGCCATTTCCCCGACTGAAAATCCCCGGTCACGAAAGTATTCGGTCCTTCCTCTTTCAAAGTACTTCAGATAATTTGCGTAATAAACAATCCCGCCTGCATCAGTGTCTTCGTAATAAACCCGAATTTCCATAGCTAATACCCTCCTAACAATATAAATGCACCGGGCGTGAACCCGGCAAAAATGCATTTGCCACTGGATTCAATGCTTCCTGGAACCTGAAAAAGCAGAAACCACGCCAAGCGCCAGATAGATACCACCAGAAACGTATCGCTGTCCTCCCTGCAAGGCAATCCGCCGCTTCAGCCAGTTTCCGACCGTGCCTGCCAACAACGCATAGATGCTGTCGGTACAAATTCCAAGTCCGACTAACGTTAACCCGAGAAGGAGCGTTTGTTCCCAGATATATCCCCGTGACACATCGACGAACTGAGGGAGAAATGCAAGGAAGAAAAGCGTGGTTTTTGGGTTCAAAACCGCTACAAATGTTCCCTGGATGAATATATGTGACAGTCTTTTACGCTGGACTACTGTTGGGGTGTAGTCGTCATTACTAAATAGACGTCTTATGCCGAGATACATTAGGTAAACGGCGCCAAGATACTTCACTACGCTAAAGGCGACATCCGATGAGGCCAGAATCGCTGACAATCCGGCTGCGGCAGCAACAGCAAGAATTCCGCTCCCCAGTGCATTGCCAAAGACAGATACGAGACCTGCCATAGGACCCTGATCAATGCTGCGTGTCGTTATATAGAGAACAGATGGGCCAGGAACCAGAAGCAACACCAGCGCGGCGATAACAAATAATCCAAAACTATGTGGATCTAACATAGTTAACCTCTTTCTGTAGTGCTATTATATATTACCGTTTATTAATACTTATATAACAATCATAGCTTCTATCAGCACTTCCCGTAATAGTAAACCTTTTATCTGAAAGTAAAAAATCCATTAGTTGATTATCATCAAATGCTGGATAACCCTCACACCACAACTCCAAATATAGTTCATGAATAGTTCTTGGCTTTCTTTTTTTCTTTAAAAAATTATAGCAATAATCCAAAATGTTATTATCTAGCCTCAGAATAATTGGCTTAATAATCCAGTTTATAGCTGTTTCATCTTTCCCAATTGCAAATAGTGCATCCAGCAGACTATACTGAACATTGAGATTATCAGGATATTCTTTATGCAAACGATCTAAAATGTTAATTGCTTTCTCATATTCCTTATTCAGCACATAAGCCTCTCCAAGACTCCATTGATAATCAGAATCATCAGGATACTTTTCAGCTTTCTGGCGTCTGTATTCTACCAGACCTTCCCAATCTTCCTGATCAAAAAACTCAGCGTCAGCCTCCCATTCTTCCATATCGTCATATTCGTCATCATATTCATCTTCATTTCCCCATATTTCCTCATATTCAACTTTATAACTCTCAAATTCATCCCTGTAATGTTTCTTTAATCTCTCAAATAGCTCAAACACAACTGGACATACTGCACAATTTTCAACAAGGTTGATTAGTCTTGTCAATATTTCTTCTTTATCGGTAAAAGGATATTCTCTGCAATTCGCCGGTCTGTGTTCATAGACTGAACAGCCACTTTCAGTCAAAAATGGACATGGCTTTTTATTTATTATGAACCCTTCATCTGTTTTTATAAGGTAATTTTTTTTGAACTCAGCGGCAGTTAATCTAAATTGAGCTGATATTACTTTTATTTCTTTTCCTTTAATTATTGGTGCAATAGCCTTACAGCAATTGGAACAGGCAATACAGTCATAACCCTCAAACAGTTCCTTGTGTAGATTATGTACAATACTGTCCACTTCATCCGGGTCCTGTCCCTTTAAGAATGCACGCAGCATCCAATTCTCTTCTTCAACTCTTTTAAATGCCTTTTGCAGTTTATCAGGCGGCAGCACCAATAATCCCTCCATCTATTTTACTATTCAATCTTGATTTACTTAAAAATCTTTTTTGCACACTCAAGGATTGCATAAAGCCAAGTCATTTTATAATCTCTTGCACTCTTCCAATTTGCCCATCGACGAGTCTTACTTTAATTCCTCTCGGATGTGCCGGTGAGTTTGTCAGGACATCTTTGACAACTCCGCGCGTCCTTTTCCCCGTCCCTTGATCTCTTTTTAAAATAATATCCACAGTTATACCGGCATAAACATTTTTCCTATTTTGACCTTCCATAAGACCCTTATCCCTTCTTTCCATCCATACTGATTTGAACCCCGGCATCTTGAAGAATCTGTATAATGTTTTCTCATGGTTTAATTGTATCTTAAATTCGGCCTTTTGGTTGTCCGATTTTCTGGGTCCATTATAACCGGTCACCTGGGTTTGCGCACCGAGAGACTGAGGGTTATAAAAAAGCCCTGGAAAGACTAACCACCAATGGCTATCAACTATACATTTTTCAATTTACATTTTACAGGAGATTATAGTAAATTATAATGGCTTTTAATGGCTTTTTTTATATACCCCAAAAATTTTTTCTTAGTGTTATAATAAATATATATTGTAAAGGAGGTTAGATCATGGACACGTTAATAAAACGATCATTGAGAGCCGCTAGAAAGTTTACTCTTGCAGACTTTGCCTGTTTAAAAATGGCTCTTCTTTCTTTAGGCATTCTTCTTGACTCCTATTTCTCAAGATTTTTCTACAATTACACCTCCTTGCTATGGATCATTTTTATCGTTACCTACATTTGGATCATGCATAGGACTTTTATTAAACACATGAATTAAAATAAACTATGTTCAGAAGCCCTGGAAGTGTACTCTCTTCCCAGGGCTTTCTTCACTATTCAACTTATCATTTAACCTCGCCTTCCTTGAATAGCCTATAGAAATTATATGTATAATGTGAAGTTTTATTAATATTTCGCAAATACCCAGTATGCTCATAATCTTAAATACGAGATTGCGCCTTTTCAACTGGAATCCAAATCTCACTGGTATAATCTTCACTACTTATATTTCCTTCGGGATATACCTCGAAATCAAGCAATGAGAGTCGCCTATACTCCGATGCTGGAAAAAATTCAGAATATATTTTATGCCAGCCATCTTGAATGCCATGCGGCATAGCACCCTTACATTTAAAAATTGCCCATGTTAATTTAGGTACACCTTTTAACACATAGCCGTCGGGAATAGTCCCTCCTAAATATTGTGTGCCTATGGAGTATTCGAAATCTTTTGCATCCTTGCAGGTGCTTTCTTCACATATTCCAAGAATTGATTTACCAAATATGCTTTCCGGTTTTACAAAACCACAGAGTGTGTCAAGTGTTCCATTAGCTCTACAATTATTCCAGAATTCCGGAATTTGTTTGTGATTAACTTCGTTATCTGTGGTAAATCTTTTTGACTTTGCAACAATCTGCATTGCTTCTTTTTCTTCAATTTTGTAATCCATAATGCTACCGCCTTCCAATGATAATTTTATTGACAGTCGGGAAAAGGATTTTAGATTTGCCCCGCTTTGCTTTGCGTTTGACGGAGTAATACCATGGAAACGGATAAATGCTTTGGCAAAGCTATCGGGGTTGTCATAACCATATTTAAGAGCAATGTCTATCACTTTAACATTTACATTGATTAGTTCACTTCCCGCAAGCGTAAGTCTGCGGTTGCGAATATATTCGCCAATCGTGTAGCCGCACATGATGCTAAACACTCGTTGAAAATGAAAGCTTGATGAATATGCTCTCTTTGCGATTTTCTCATAATCAAGTTTCTCTGTTATGTTGTCCTCAATGTAGTCTATTGCTCTTTGCATTCCAGCTATCCAATCCACCGTTTTCCCTCCTTGTCTGGCAATATAATATCAAATTGAAAGGTGTTTTCCCGACTTTAAATGCGAAGATATGTCGGACATAAATGTGGATTATATAAAAAGATGCTTTGAAATGCCCAAACTGCGGTTCGGAAAAACTCAGCCGGTATATGTACTTTGGAAACGCTTCGCCAATTGCCACTCAAACTGCATAACTCTAAAATCATGCCCGTTTTGGGGAGGGGGAAACTATGTCCATTTTTACAACATTTTAAGAATTTTCGGCATTGTTGTATTCAAAAGTACTGCTCCAATACCTTGAACATCTTATTTTTGCGGAGGGTATAAACGATTAAAACTCCATAGATCGTGCCTCTACCACCGCAGTTTCGTGCTATTCGAATAGCACTAAACTGCTACGCAGTGGTTCACCAACATTGTGCTGCCTATGCCCT
>CAZXQO010000021.1:0-74976 GCA_964643075.1 uncultured Peptococcaceae bacterium | reverse complement strand
ATTTTTTAACTTCCTGGCATATTTTATCATTGCCAATTTTCGTAGGATTTCCGAAACCTTGAGCAAGCTGACTGTTGGTCAAATTGTAAATGATGTGATTAAATCTAAGTGCCAAATGTCCGGTAAAAAACGGATTTCTTTTGTTTTTGATGTTGATTTTAATTTTCTCCATGTCTTAAATGAAATCAGCGGATATACTTATTCTGGTATTTATGGAAATTGAGCCGCAGGGCTTTTGATATAGGCTAATGAGGGAAATTTATGTTGCGCTATTTTTACCTCGCAGGATTATATTAATCTTACAACTATTCTATGGAATATATCCACTGTGAAGCCCAGGGAAGTAGCGGCATCTTTTAATAGGCTATATATTTCATGGAGTTTCAAGGCTTCCATGGTGTCCGTGGTTTTGAACAGATCCGACATGCCCCGGCGATAATACTCTTCCACAGCTGTCTGGGAATCGCGGATTATTTTGATACTCTGCTGGGATTGGGCTGGATTTTTTTCCAGCAGGGCTACAG
This sequence comes from uncultured Peptococcaceae bacterium, assembly GCA_964643075.1. Taxonomy (GTDB): domain Bacteria; phylum Bacillota; class Desulfotomaculia; order Desulfotomaculales; family Desulfocucumaceae; genus Desulfocucumis. The sequence continues at coordinate 74,452 of CAZXQO010000021.1, read as the reverse complement.
ATTTGGCGAATTCGTTGGTGCCCCTGCTCATTTCATGCATCATTTTTATAATGGTATCATCCGGACGGACTGAAAATTCCTGCATGGACAGCAGGGCGGACCTTGCGTATTCAATTATCCTGTCCATTTGAACCGATATGTAATATATATCCTGCCGGTCGAAGGGGGTGGTGAAGGCTTCGATTAGTTTCTCTTCCATATCCAGGCGCACTGTATCTGCCTTTTCCGCCAGGTTTATTAAAAGATTGTAATTTTCCCGGGTTGGCTCCTTCAGCCAGCCCAGCAGAGTTTCAGTCCCCTGCGACGTTAAACTTGCCTGCTCCCGCAGCATTCCGTAGAAATTATATTTAGCGGGAAATATTCTTTCCATAAAGCCTTTCCTGTCCATGGCAATTCTCCTTTAACGTAAACCTGCCAGTCTTATTATGAAATATATCAGTGCGGCCACCACTGCGGAAGAGGGAATGGTTATAAACCAGGCCACCACCATTTCCCGGCCAATATTCCAGTTTACCATGCGGTATTCGTCTGCAGCGCCTACGCCGATTACACTGCCTGCTACCACGTGGGTTGTTGATACGGGAACCCCAAAAAATGTGGCCAGCAGTATGGAGGCTCCGGAAGCAACCTGTGAATTAAGGCTGTGTACGGGGCGTATATCAAATATATCCTGGCCCAGTGTTTTCATTATTGACCAGCCGCCAAACAGAGTACCCGCGAACATTACGCTACCCCCGGCTAATCTTACCCACAGGGGTGTTACCTGCTCGTGCAAATAGCCGGCAGCCATCAGGGCCAGGGTGATCAGGCCCATTATTTTTTGGGTGTCATTGGCTCCGTGACTGTACGCCAGCAGGGCGGCCATAACCCACTGCAGTCTTCTCAGCCAGCGGTTAACAGTATATTTGGCGTTTCTTAAGGCCATACTGACGCCTTTTTGCAGTATGAAGGCTAACAAAAAGCCAATGGGTGGCGAGATCAGCAGCGCGGCAAACACTTTGACTATGCCGGTAAGGTGATGCCCCGGATTTAATAGTTCCTTCCAGCCCCATAATATATGTTCAAAGCCATGTGACACCCAAACGGCGCCTATGATACCTCCTACCAGGGCATGGGTGGAACTGGAGGGAAGTCCCAGGTACCAGGTAATCAAATTCCAGGCCACTGCCCCCAGCATGGCAGCCAGTAATACATTAAGCATTTCCGGCCGAACGGACAGTTTGACTATACCTGCGACAGTATTGGCCACTGCGCTGCCGCCCAGCACCGCGCCGAGCAGGCCAAACACAGCCGCCAGCCCCACCGCTTGCAAAGGGGTAGCCGCTCCACAGGCTATAAATGTTGCCACTACCGAGCTGGCATCGTGCAGGCCGTTCGTAAGTGCAAAAACAAACGCTATCCCTACTACAATAATCAGTAAGCAGAGTAAAAAAGTGGACATTTTATTACTCCTGTTACACGCATGATTTCTTTGCGGAACACTTGTTTCAGCAGTCTTGGAAAGGACTGCCGGATTGAGACAGTTCTGAATTTATACCAATGTCCGGAAGCCTTTAAAAGCTGTTTTTACAGATTATATTCTATCTTTTAACTACACACAATGACATACTCCCACACTGGTATTTGAGTATGAATATGAAGGTTTTTATCTATAACAGTATGTTCCCCCTTTTTAAATGTTGTCAAATCAGGGAGGAAAATATTCTTTAGTGAGGAAATGTTCAATATAAAAAATTTACCAGGTGATTATTTTGATTAAACAAAAGACAGATTTAAACAAACTCTTGATGACTCTTTCCCTGGCTATGGATTTTTCAAAACAAGGGCTGATGCGTCACCACCAGAGGGTGGCTTTTATTTCGACGCGTATAGGGGAGGAATTGGGGCTTACGCCCGGGCAGAAACAAAAACTGTTCAGGGCAGCATTGGTGCACGATGCCGGAATCAGCACCTGGCGGGAAAAATCTTACCTGGAATCGTTCGATGTGGTCAACCCGCTGGAACACTGCCGGAGCGGGGCACGGCTTTTAAAAAGTCTGGACAGAATAATTGATATTTCCGATGTAATTTTATATCACCATGACCGCTGGGACGGGGCTAACGAGTCCGGGCTTGCTGGTGAAGCCATACCCCTGGAAAGCAGGATTATTCATCTGGCCGACCGGGTGGATGTTTTGGTCAGCCGTGATTCTTGCCTTCTGGACCAGAGGGATGACATAATGTCGAAAATTAAAGGCCAGTCCGGCAAGCTGTTTGATCCCCTGCTGGTGGAGGTACTGGAGCGGATTACAGTTAAGGAGTGCTTCTGGTTTGACCTCTTGTCAGAGTTCATCCAGAATCAGCTTGAGGAAGATGTCGCCACGGATTTTATCAGCCTGGAAATGGCGCAGCTCATAAGCCTTGGAGAGGTTTTTGCCAGCATCATTGACGGTAAAAGCGCCTTCACCCACAGGCATTCCAGGCTGGTCTCCGGGGTGGCCGGGATGCTGGCCGGTCATATGGGTTATAGCCGTGACAGGTGTGATATGATGCTTCTGGCCGGTTTGATGCATGATCTGGGCAAGCTCACAATTCCGGATAGTATCTTGGAAAAACCAGGACCACTGGGCGGGAGCGAGTATAACCTCATTAAGCAGCACACCTATTATACCTATAAAATCCTGGGCATGATCCGGGGTTTTGAGGAGATCAGAGACTGGGCCGCCTTTCATCATGAAAAACTTGACGGCAGCGGCTATCCCTTTCATTTGAAATACGGACAGATATCCCACGGCTCCAGGATTATGGCGGTGGCCGACATATACAGCGCATTGGTGGAGGACCGTCCCTACCGCAACGGCATGCCGGAGTCAAAAATAAAGGCAATATTGTGGGATGAGGTTAAGCGCAATCATATTGATGGTGAAGTAGTGGATGTCCTGATACGGAATATTGATGGAACCAGGGAGATACCCAATCGTTAAAATTTGTCTGTGGGTAATTTTATTTAATGCTCAAACAGGGTATAATTTGGGGGAATATTTTTCAGGAGATGATAAAATTGAAAAAAGCAACCATTGAAACAGCAAAGGGTAACATTGTGGTGGAGTTGTTTGATAAAGACGCACCCAATACTGTGGCTAATTTTGAAACCCTGATTAACAAGGGATTTTACGATGGCCTGACATTTCACAGGGTGGTACCGGGTTTTGTTATTCAGGGCGGCTGCCCCAAAGGCACCGGCACCGGCGGCCCGGGCTACACCATAAAATGCGAGATTAATCCCAATAAGCACCTGCGTGGGGCTCTCTCTATGGCTCATGCCGGCAAGGACACCGGCGGCAGCCAGTTTTTTATCTGCCTGGGTGATTTTCCGCATCTGGACGGGGTACATACTGTATTTGGCAAGGTGCTGGAAGGTATGGACGTGGTGGACAGCATAGATCCAGGTGACAAAATGAGCAAGGTTACCGTTACAGAGGAATGAAACGAGAGGGCTTAAATGGATGACCGGCAACTTTTTCAGTTAATCGCCAGTGAGGCTGGGGTGGCCTCCGCCCAGGTGGAAAAAACTGTTGCCATGCTGGATAGCGGCAATACAGTTCCTTTTATTGCCCGGTACCGCAAGGAGGTTACCGGTGAACTGGATGAGGTAAAAATCAGGCTTATCGAGGAAAGGCTTAAGTTTTACCGCAACCTTAATTCCCGTAAGGAAGAGGTTCTCCGCCTGATTGACGAGCAGGGCAAGCTTACCCCCGAATTAAGTGATAAAATATTAAAGGCCACCCGGCCCACCGAGGTGGAGGATCTCTATCGCCCCTACCGGCAGAAAAGAAAAACCAGGGCCTCGGTAGCCCGGGAAAGGGGTCTTGAGCCCCTGGCCCGTTACCTTCTTGCTTTCCCCCGGCAGGGGGACCCCCAGGGTGAGGCCGAAGCATATGTTAACCCTGAGCAAGGCGTGGCCATCGCCGGTGAAGCTCTGCAGGGGGCCATGGATATTGTGGCCGAAGAAATTTCCGATGACCCGGGCATCAGGAGCTGGGTCAGGGATTATACCAATAAAACCGGTGTCATATCCTCCTCCGCCAGGGAGAAGGGTGTGTCTTCCGTTTACGAAATGTACTACGACTACAGGGAGCCCGTGGGCCGGATAGCGCCGCACCGGGTACTGGCCGTCAACCGCGGTGAGCGGGAGGATTTTTTGAAGGTTACCGTCACCGTGGATGAGGAGAGGGCCATCGGGCATATTGCCCGCCTGTGGGTAAAGACCAATTCTGTTACCTCGGATTTAGTAATGGCGGCTGTAAAGGACAGCTACCACAGGCTGATCGCCCCGGCAGTGGAGCGGGACGTACGCCATGGGCTGACCGAGAGGGCCGGCGAGCAAGCCATTCTGATCTTTTCTAAAAACCTGCGCCAGTTGCTGCTGCAGCCTCCGATTAAGGGCAGGGTAGTGCTGGGGGTTGACCCGGCCTACCGCACCGGCTGCAAATGGTCGGTGGTGGACGATACGGGAAAAATGTTGGAGGTGGGGGTGGTTTACCCCACTCCGCCCCAGAACAGGGTGGAGGATGCCGCTAAAGAATTTCAGAGGCTGGCTGACCAATACGGCATAGCTGTTATTGCCATCGGCAACGGCACTGCCTCCCGGGAAACAGAGCAGTTTGTGGCTTCCTTTATCAGCGGCTACGGTAAAAAGGATTTGCGGTATATTATTGTCAATGAGGCCGGAGCCAGCGTTTATTCCGCCTCGGAACTGGCCGCCAGGGAGTTTCCCGGGCTGGATGTTACCGGGCGCAGCGCTGTTTCCATCGCCCGCCGGCTGCAGGACCCCTTGGCCGAGCTGGTGAAGATAGACCCCCGCTCGGTGGGGGTGGGGCAGTACCAACACGACGTTGCCCCCAAGCGGCTGGTAGAAAGTCTGGCTACGGTGGTGGAATCGGTAGTGAATTACGTCGGCTGCGATTTAAATACCGCCTCCGCGCCGCTGCTTTCCTATATATCCGGCATTAACGCCACAGTTGCAGAAAATATTGTTAAGTTCCGGGAGGAAAAGGGCCGCTTCACTGCCAGGGGCCAGTTAAACAAGGTACCCCGGCTGGGGCCTAAGACTTTTGAGCAGTGCGTAGGTTTTCTGCGTATTCCCGGCGGCCAAAACCCGCTGGACAAAACCTCAATCCACCCGGAATCCTATGAATTGGCCCAGAAAATATTGAAAATCTGCGACTGCACACCGGAACAGGTGGGCACACCGGAGCTGCGCTCCGCACTGGCCCGTTTGGACCCTTCCCAGGTGGCGGAACGACTGGGCGCCGGAGTGCCCACGGTAAGGGATATAATCGAAAGCTTAAGCAGGCCGGGCAGGGACCCACGGGAGGATTTGGCGGGGCCGCTGTTACGCAGCGATGTGCTGTCACTGGAGGATTTAAGCCAGGGTATGGAGCTGCGGGGCACCGTGCGCAATGTGGTGGACTTCGGAGCCTTTGTGGATATAGGGGTGAAGGTGGACGGTCTGGTGCACCGCTCCCAGTTGAGCGAGCGTCATATAAGTCATCCCATGGATGTGGTAGCAGTGGGTGATGTGGTTACTGTGCGGGTGCTGGAGGTGGATGCTGCCAGGAAACGCGTTTCCCTCACTATGAAGGGAACCGACGGAACAGCTTGAAAAATTATGATTCAGGGGTGGCTAAAGTCCGCCCCTGTTGTTTTTCCGGAATAGTAAATGAAGGGTTTCATGGCGGAAGAAGAGAATTATTATTTTTTATTATCTTTTGGGAGGAAATAAGTATGTTTTACGTCAGTACCAGAGGCAAACACCCGGCGGTGTCTTCCGCCGAAGCTATAAAAATGGGGATTTCTCCGGATGGGGGGCTCTTCGTGCCGGACTCCCCGGTGCAGGTGGGCCCGGAGCTGATGCAGAGGATGAGGGAGATGCCATACAGGAAAAGGGCGGCTGAAATACTGCGCCTTTACCTGACAGACTTTACCGCTGCAGAGCTGGAAGAATGTGCTGCCGGGGCTTATAACACCACCAATTACGATGTGGAGGAAATCGCCCCGGTGAAGGAACTGGAGCCGGGCACGTACGTGCTGGAACTCTGGCATGGCCCCACCTGCGCCTTCAAGGATATGGCCCTGCAGATCCTGCCCCGCTTTCTCCCCCGGGCTGCAGCTAAAACCGGCGAAAAGGGTGAGATAGTAATTTTGGTGGCTACCTCCGGAGACACCGGCAAGGCTGCCCTGGAGGGCTTCAAGGATGTCCCGGGCACCAGGATCATGGTGTTTTTTCCGGATCAGGGTGTTAGCCAGGTGCAGAGGCTGCAAATGGTGACCCAGGAGGGTGGCAATGTTGGTGTTATGGCGGTGCGGGGCAATTTTGACGATGCCCAGAGCGGGGTCAAGGCCATATTCACCGATGCGGACATCAACCGCCAGGCAGGTGAAAAGGGATTCCGCTTCTCCTCGGCCAATTCCATCAACTGGGGCCGGCTGGCCCCCCAGATAGTATATTATTTCAGCGCCTACCTGGATCTTTTGAGGGAAGGCAGGCTGGCTGAGGGAGAGCCGGTTAATTTTGTGGTGCCCACCGGCAATTTCGGCAATATACTGGCTGGTTTTTACGCCCGGCAGGCCGGCCTGCCGATCAACCGGCTGATCTGTGCGGCTAATGAAAACAATGTGCTGACGGATTTCGTCCGCAATGGCATATATGATCGCAACCGGCGGTTTGTCAGGACCATATCCCCCTCCATGGACATACTGATTTCCAGCAACCTGGAGAGGTTGCTGTACGAGCTGAGCGGGGGTGACACCACTACCGTCAGGGACTGGATGAACGAGCTCAGGGAGAAGGGCATGTACCAGGTGGGAGGGGGCCTGCTGGCCCAACTGCAGTCGCTGTTCTGGTCGGATTTCAGCAGTGACCGGGAAACCAAGGACGCCATCCGGGAAACTTTTGACCGAACCGGTTATGTGGCTGATACACACACCGCAGTGGGGCTGGATGTGTATAAAAAATATGTTTTACAGACCGGCGACCGTACCAAAACCGTTATCGTATCCACCGCCAGTCCTTTTAAATTTAACGACAGTGTGGTGGAGGCCCTGCTGGGTCAGGAGGCGGTAAAGGGGAAGGATGAGTTTGAATTATTGCATGAGTTGGCCCGGATCAGCGGGCTGGAGATACCTGCCGGGCTGAAAGACCTGGACCGGAGGCCGGTGCTGCACGGTGGTGTGGTGGACAGGGAGGAAATGGCCCGGGCGGTATTTGGCTTTCTGGAAGGCCGCTCCTAAAACTGCGCCTGGCATTTGGGAGGTGAGAGGTGAGTGTCTCACCTCTCACCTCTCACCTCTCACCTTTGAACGGCCTTATCGCTATGTCCGCTACGCCACGGGGACGGTTCCATCGTCTTCCCTTCGGCCCTTCGCTGCGCTTCGGGGACGCTCGAACCGTCCCCATGGCTCCGCTAACCTTAAAATTACGCTGTACTAGATTGACCCTTGGTGATCTGATTCAAAACTTCGCCTGGCATTTGGGAAGTGTTCTAATCAGCTTCCGCTGATACTTCTCCGTTTATCACCTTGCGCACTGCCGCGATATGGCGGCACTGAAAGTCCGGGTTGCGTCGGGAACTGAATCTATACGTGCAGCAGGTGCAGGAGTTGGCCGTGGTGTTTAGTTCGTAGCGGCAGTCAACTTCCACCACCCTGGCTTGTTCCGGGGTATCCATGTATACAACCAGTTCACCAACAAAGATGGGTTTTTTTATAGCGTTAATACTCATTTTTTTAGCTTCACCTTTCTGAAGAAATAAAATTTGATGGCGCAGGTTTGCTTAAGTGCGCTAAGAAATATTTTATCACATTGTGCTGGTAATGTCTTTTCCTAACGAGATCTGTCGGGCGTGTATATAAAGACCTGGGGCCTATGACCGCCAGGTCTTTAGTTTAGCGTCGGTGAAATGTTGGAATGGTGGTTGGTAATTATTTGCGTGAGAGGTTGGTAAAATCTATGAACACTATAAAGGCAAGGAGAGTGCAAAATATGCTATCTGCAAACATGTAGAAAAATATGGTAAAATGTTTTCGGGAATACATAATTGTAAAACGGGCCTCACCTGCCGGGGATGGTAACATCCTTGAAAGGGGGTGGGGCGGGATGTTAACAGCATCAGATACAATACAAATTGTAGCAACTGTCATCCTACTTATCACCCTTGTCGTGTTAATCGCCGACCGCAGGCGTTAAATGCGTAACCCCTTAAACTGTTAGCGCAGTTTAAGGGGCCGTAGTTAATACCTCGGCAGTGTGAGGCACCAGAGCCGTTTTTCAGTTATTAGTATTCCCATTTATTATTATATATATATTTATCCGATAAATCAACTATAAATGCCAAAATATAAGTGATCCTTTGGTTCGGAAGGGGTTATTCCCTTACCGAACCCTTAGCGAGATATGTTTTGTATCCGCCAAAACTACGGAGGTTTCAATTTGCCGTTCTGGTATCGTCCAGTAATCTTTCAGGAGCCTGTTTTTTTCTGCCGGGGAGACAAGCTTGAAGCCGTGTTTTTCGTAAAAGTTAATGGCCCAGGTGGTGTTCGCCCAGGTGCCGATAAGCATGGGACGATCCGTATGCTGGCTGAGGAAAGATAGCAATTTCCCCCCAATGCCGTTTCTTCTTGCTGCCGTTCTGACATAGGCGTGTCTAATCAGGGTAACGTCCCGGATATCCTGTTTGCCCATTACCCCGACCAGTTTGCCGTCCTCTTCATATCCCCAGAATTCTACTCCATCATCCATTTCATCCTGCAGTTCTTCTGCTGACATGTAAGGTTCCTTCCACCGGTCCTCAGGGATAACACCCTTATACACCATGGAAGATTCATTAATTATTGAGTAAATTACATCAAAATCACCGCTGTGGCATTTCCGGATCACATTCAATCATCCTCTCAGATTCAGTGAAACCGTTTTGCTTTACGTGATAAATATCTTTGTCCTGCTTAATTAAAACTTGTAAAAGCGGTATCGGTCCGTAAAGCCCGGTACGCTGTGTTCACCGTTCGAGACAAAAACGATAAGGTTGATTTCGACCGGGTGAATTTAATTACCTCTTTTCGGGCAAATTTTATTTGAATTCAAGAAAAAGGTGATGCTATGTTTTCATTTCATACCCTTTCGGTCATTCCCAGGCTACCGGCCAATATATCCAGGGTAAACGAAATTGCCTATAATTTCTGGTTTAGCTGGAACCGCCCGGCGCGGGAGCTGTTTTTCCGGATTAACAGTGAATTGTGGGATGATGTATATCATAATCCCGTTAAATTCCTGTTGCGGGTGAAACAGGAGGAACTACACGCCGCTGCGGATAATCCGGAATATTTGACCCTGTATAGAAACGTTATGGAGCATTTCGACGGGTACGTGCAGGGCAAGAAATGGTACCACACCCGCTACCCCGGTCATGCTGGCCAGTACATAGCCTATTTTTCGGCGGAATTCGGGCTGCATGAGTCCCATCCCATATACTCCGGCGGCCTCGGACTGCTGGCCGGGGACCATCTCAAGTCGGCCAGCGATTTGGGACTGCCCCTGGTGGGGGTGGGGCTTTTGTACAAACACGGCTATTTTACCCAGAGAATTAATGCGGAAGGCCGCCAGGAAGTGGAGTACCCGTATTTAAACTTTCACGAAATGCCTATGTGCCCGGCCACCCGGGAGGACGGCAAGGAGATACTGATAACTGTGGAACTGCCGGGACGCAGGGTGTACGCCAGGGTCTGGCGGGTGAAGGTGGGCCGGGTGGACTTGTACCTGCTGGATACCGATATTGGCCGTAACTGCAGGGAGGACCGGGACATCACTGCCCAACTGTACGGGGGTAACAAGGATGTGCGCATGGCCCAGGAAATAGTGCTGGGTATCGGCGGGGTCAAAGCGCTGCGTGAGCTGAAAATAAACCCGTATATGTGGCATATCAACGAAGGACACGCTGCTTTTCTGTGTCTGGAAAGGCTGAGGGAAAAAGTTCAGGAAGGGGTGAATCCCCAGGTGGCCGCCGAGGCGGTGACGGCTAACACCCTCTTTACCACCCATACCCCCGTGCCTGCCGGGCACGACGTATACACCGCAGAGATGATGGATCACTATTTCAGTCACTATCTTGGTGAAACTGGCCTGAGCAGGGATGAATTCATCTCCCTGGGCTGGGATCATGACCGCTGTGTGTTTAACATGACCTATCTGGCCATGCGCTTTGCCGATTTCGTCAACGGTGTCAGCGAATTGCACGGGCATGTTTCCAGGTGCATGTTCAGTAAATTTTTCGGTTCCATACCTCCGGAGGAGGTACCTATTTTCCACGTCACCAACGGCGTGCACACGGAAACCATGATGGCGGAAGTGATGAAGGAACTTTTTAGCGAATACCTTGCACCGGACTGGCGCACAAATATAAGCAATTTTGATTCCTGGGAAAGGGTTGAGAGCATCCCCGACGATGTTCTCTGGGCAGTGCACCTGGGTTTAAAAAAGAAAACCGTTGATTTTATCCGGCACCGCCTAAAAATGCAGCGCATCAGAAATTACGAGCCGGCGGAGCGGGTGGCCGAGCTGGAAAAATATCTCGATCCTGAAGCGCTGACCATAGGTTTTGCCCGGCGGTTTGCCACCTACAAACGCGCTACGCTGATTTTCAGGGACCTCGCCAGGCTGACCAGGCTGATTAATGACAGCAGCAGGCCGGTGCAGATTATTTTTGCGGGTAAAGCGCACCCGGCGGATCACCCCGGCCAGGAAATGATTAAGAGGATTAACGATTTTACAAGGGAAGATCCCTTCAGGGGAAAGATTGTTTTTCTGGAAAACTACGATATTAATGTTGCCCGCCATCTGGTTCAGGGAGTTGACGTGTGGCTGAACAATCCCCGGCGCCCCGAGGAAGCCAGCGGCACCAGCGGCATGAAGGCCGCCCTGAATGGGGTGTTGAATTTTAGTGTGCTGGATGGTTGGTGGCCGGAGGCCTTCAACGGCAAGAACGGCTTTGCCATTGGTGAGGGAAAGGAGTATTGCAACGAGGAGGTTCAGGATCTGGAGGACAGCCTTTCCCTCTATGCGGTGCTGGAAGAACAAATCATCCCCCTTTATTACCAGAGACAGGCCGGCCTGCCCGGTGAGTGGTTAAAATATATGAAAAACTCTATCAAGACCGTAGTTCCCTACTTCAGCACGGAACGCATGGTTAGGGAATATGCCGAGCGCTACTATGTGTCCGGTATCACCCGTGGGATTCATTTCCGGCAGGAGGATTTCTCCGTAGCCGCCCGCCTGGAGGCCTTTAAGGAATTTATTAGGGATAACTGGCACCAGGTGTCCGTAGCGACGTTGGAAACTGCCAGTTACACGGGGCTCAGCGCGGGGGACACCCTGAACGTCAATGCCACGGTGTACCTGGGGAGTATCTGGCAGGAGGATGTAGTGGTGGAGATTGCCTACGGCGAGGTGGATAATAACAACCTGACCGGGATCAAAGCAGTCCCCATGAAAATGGAGAAAAAGTTGGAGGACAATACCTTTCTGTACAGCGGCAAGCTGATTTTGCCCCGGGGAGCTCTGGGGTATACGGTCAGGGTCAGGCCCAGCAGCCCCGATTTCACCCACAAGTTTGAGGTACCACTGGTAACCTGGGCCTGCGGGATGGGTTAATCCGGCGCTGAAGGTGGCGGACGCGAGGGACAATAAGGTATGCTCGAGGTGAGAACAGTGCTCTGTTTCCCGGGTGGGATATCAGGGCACTGATCATTGATAACAAGGATAGTTGCCCACTGCTTTGCCAATCTGATGAGCAAAAGTAATTGACATAGAGATATAAATAGGCAATAATAAACCAACTGTTTGGTTGGTTTATTATTGGGTAAATGCAGCAGAGGAGGATTGAAATGGATAAAGCAACTTCAGATACTGCCTTGAGAATACTGGATGCAGCTGAAAAAGTTTTTGTTGAAAAAGGTTATGACGGTTCAAGGGTTGATGAAATCGCGACAAGAGCCAAAATCAACAAATCTCAATTGTATTACTATTTTGGCAGCAAGGAAAATATTTTAAAGGAATTAATGAAAAGACATATTAAAGAGGCAGGAGAGATAGTTCAAAACACCTTTGATGTAACAACAATTTCCAGTCAAGCATCCTTTGAGGAATTCGTGGACAGTCTATTGGAGTTCTTCAAGCAAAAGGAAAATATCATTAGAATTATTATGATTGAAATGTTTAAATACGGCTCTAATGATTTTTCAATCTTTGAGATATTAGACCCGCTATACAGGAAGGTTGCATCTCAAGTAAAAAATATGGGCATAGAAAAAGATGACGATGCCTCCCCTATATCTTATTTCTTTCTGGACATTATGCCATTGTTATTCTTCATAACATTCTCTGATAAGTTTTCTGCATATTATAACATTCCCAGCGAAGAGCTTGAAATGAAGTTTAGTAGTTTATATAAAAAAACACAAACAAAATATTTTGAAAAACTATATACAAAAAAGACATCTCAGAAATAATTAACTTTGTAAACACCCTGACAAAAAAATTTTTTACGTCGTGAAAGAAAACTATACCGGACACCGTCAAAAGGTATAGAGGCGGCGAAAAGAGGTAGTAGTTTTAATTGGTTGCAAGATGAAATCCTGATATACAAACATTTTGGAGGAGTAAACATGGTTACAGTTAAAAACCTGAAAAAATCATATGAAATGGGCAAAGTCAAGGTATATGCCTTAAATGGCATTAATCTCGATGTGGGCACAGGGGAATTCCTTGCCATAATGGGTTCATCGGGAAGTGGCAAGAGTACCCTCTTACATATTATGGGTGGAATTGATAATCCTACATCGGGGGAAGTAGTTATTGATGGTTTCTCCTTATCGGGTATGGATGATACCCGGATAACAATTTTCCGTAGGGAAAAAATCGGTTTTGTATTCCAGTCCTTTAATCTAATGCCCACCTTGACAGTTGAAGAAAACATTATGCTCCCACTGCAAATTTCCGGTGTTAATTCAAAAGGCAAAAAGGATAAGATTGATGAATTATTGCAATTTATAGGGCTTTTTGAAAGACGCCAGCACAAGCCAAACCAGCTTTCAGGCGGTGAACAGCAGCGGGTATCCATTGCCAGGGCACTGGTTATTGACCCGAAAATTGTGTTATTAGATGAACCAACAGGCAGCCTGGACAGCAAAAACGGGGTAAAAATTTTGGAATTACTTTGTCACACACATAAAGAGTACAAAACAACTATAATTATGGTTACCCATAGCCCTTTTGCGGCCGGATATACAGAGAAAACCTTTTTTATGAAAGACGGCCTTGTTGTTGATTCATTAACAAAGCAAAACAATGTTGAATACTCTGCAAAAACTATCAATGACAGATTGGTTAATCTATAAACGGAGGTTTAATTATGGATTATTTAACAGCCCTTGCTGTCAAAAATATAAAAAGGCACCCGGTACAGTCATTATTGACCATGTTGGGCATATCTTTAAGTGTTGCCATAATAGTTGCTGTTTTTATGGTTAATTCTGCAATGGAAAAATCCGTTGAAAGAACCGCAGAGGAATTAGGTACAGGTAAAACCGCCATATGGATACAGGAGCTAACAGAAGATGTTGCCTCAATAGGAACGAAACAGGAGGGTTTTTCTGAGGATTTAGTGAAGAAAATTATGAAAAACACCAATATATACTCTGTTCATCCTTCACTAAAAATCTATACAACCACTTCAGCTTCCGGGGCTGGAACGGCTGACTTTTATTTATACGGGATCTCTTTTGAAAACGATAGGGTTGTTCGGAACCATATCCTTTCACAGGGTAGATATCCCGCCAACGAAAAAGAAATTATCATGGGTGAACGTCTTGGTCAAGAACTCAAATTGAAAGTAGGTTCATGGTTCACCATGCCAACCCCTAAAGGCACGTTATCACTTCAGGTTTCCGGTTTTCTTTCCCCGGATGAGGGCTCCGGCACACTAAACAATAATAGAATTATCTTCGCAGATTTAAAAACCGTACAGAAATATTTTAGTTATGAAAACAAAGTAACAAACCTGAATATAGTATTAAAACCCGGTGTCAGACCGGTTCAGGTGTTAGATGGTCTAAAATCTCTATTACCTCCCAATATTACTGCTTATACCGATCCAATTAATGAAGCGGTCAGCAATGACAGCACAGAAAAGCTAGGGATTATGGCTTTTATATTTGCCTTTATTTCCATTTTTATCGCTGTATTTGTTATATATAATACTCTATCCAGCAGCGTGGAGCAGAATAGAAAGGAAATTGGGTTACTGCGTCTGATAGGGATGACCAATAAACAAATTGTTAAATACTTTATGCGTCAATCCCTGATTTATTCAATTATAGGTTCGGCAGCAGGAATATGTTTTGGTATCCTGCTGGGAGTGGGATTGTTATATCTGGAAAACCAAATACTAAAATTTCAATCTTTTTTTGTCGAGATGCCTTCCATTTCTGTCTTACTGATATCTGCAGGCGTAGGTATCCTGGCTACACTTGTTGTGGGGCTCTTCCCTGCAGTTAAGGCCTCAAAAATTTCTCCTTTGAATGTTTTTAAAAACTTAGCAATTGAAAAACAGAATGATAAATTATTTACAAAAAGCAATTTAATAGGTATATTGCTTTTGGCTGTTGGACTAATCATAAGCTATTTACCTGCAATCCCCAAAGCATATTTATCAGGACCTTTGCTTATTTTTACAGGTATATGCCTGCTGCTTGATTTTATATTGCCGGGGATATTGAAAGCATCTTCAGTCGTATTTTCCAGGGTCTTCGGTTTGCCGGGACTTCTCGCCGTTCAGAGCTTACATCTCAGACTAAAACGTACTGTTATCACAGTGGGCTCCATAACTGTTGCAGTTGCCATATTCATTGGTTTGCTTGGTTCAGTGAACAGTATGAAGCAAACTGTCTCATACTGGTATGACAAAACCAACTGGGCAGATGTCATAGTTTTTTCTGTTAGTGGTGCAGAAATTGATGAATCAATTTTAAATAAATTACAAAGCTATCCCTTTACCCAAAAAATAAATCCCATGAGATACCGCTTTATTACATACGCCAACGAAAGGCTTTCAGATAACGGATTTCTATTCCAGGGAGTTGACCCTGTGAAATTTCAGGATTTCACCGGAATAAAGGTAATCGGGGGAAATACCGGTGCAGCAATGAAAAGTTTGGAAAATGAACATTCAATTTTAATTAATGAAAACCTGTCCAAAATGATCGGGCTGAGAGCAGGAGATACTATAAAGCTTGCAACAAGAAAAGGACCCGTTGACTTTAAAATAGTAGGGGAAGTTGCTGATTACAGTGATTTTGTGCATAGGATGGGCAAGGTTGTCTATGGTTCCTACAATACCCTTGTTGATTTATTTGGGGCCAAGGGCTATACAGTCATACAGGTCCGTCTCGCTCAGGGTTATTCGCAGGAGCAGGCGAAAAAACAGCTTATGGAAGAATTGTCAGGCCGGTATAATATAAAGGTTATTACACATGACGAAGAAAAAGCGGATGTAAGCGCCTCACTCGACCAAATCTTTTCTATTCTCTATGCACTGAATGTGATCATATTTGTTATTGTATTCATGGGTATTTTTAATACCGTGCTAATAAATGTTCTGTTCCAAATCAGGGAGTTTGCAGTATTAAGGACAATAGGCTGTTTCTCAAAGCAGATACGCATGATCATTATTTGCGAAGCGCTTGCCATGGCACTTATTGGTGCATTATTTGCTTCTATTGTCGGGCTCTGGCTTTCCAAGCTAATGACTATCGGGTCAACGAGAGAAATGGGTACAGTTATAAATTACTACATGCCTTTGTCGGCTACAGCAATATTGTTGCTTGTAACCATAATCACAGCTGTTATTGCTACGGCTTATCCCCAGAGCATAGCTTCAGGCATTTCTATCTCCAAGGTTATGCAGAACGCAGATGAAATGTAAAAGGTATGTATCTGTGTTTTATTTCCATCCTATCTCTGGCAGGGTTAATCCGGCGCTGCCGGACTGCTAGCGAAAATAAAGTATAATCAAATTGAAAACGGTGTCCTGTTTCCCGGGTGGGATATCAGGGCGCTGTTTTTTTTCGCCCTTGATTTTACCAGGGAAATAAAAAAATGTTATAGAATATAAAAAATGGTTACATTTTTATGCTGGCGGGCGTCTATAATTACAGACTAATATTTCCTCATCGGCGCCATGAGCGATCGGGAAGAAAGGGGTTGCCTATGCCCGCTGCACAGCAGAACAAGGAGCAAGTACACTTAACTTTCGAGGAATTATACGACCGGCATTTTGATGCCGTTAACCGCTACCTGCGCTACCGGATGCCGGATGCCTGGGAAGCTGATGATTTGACGGCGGCTGTATTTATCAAGGCTATGGAGAATTATCACCGTTTCCGTGGCGAGGCCCCCGTTGCGGTCTGGCTTTTCCGCATCTGTCATAACACCTATGTGGATTTTATGCGCTCCCGCCGTAAAGCGGTGGATTACAGTGAAGCAGATATGGTTCAGGGGAAGTACGGGCAGCCGGAGGAGGAGTACCTGCACCGGGAGGAACTGGTGCAGTTGAAAGAATATCTGGATCGCCTGCCCCTGGAGCAAAGGGATGTGCTTTCCCTGCGTTATATGGGGGATTTGAGGTTTAAGCAAATAGCCCAGGTGCTGGGTAAAAAAGAGGCTGCGGTAAGGATGGTCCATTACCGGGCACTGAGAATGCTAAGAACTTTTATAACCGGGGACGGGGGTGAGAGAAGCGGTGACCGATAATAATGATAACGTAACCAATATGGATGGCTGGCGCCAATCGAAAAAGGAGCAAGGTGAAGGGGCAAGCTCCCTGCCCGAATTGCTGCAGCACATGCGTAGGGTAAGGGATTCCGTGCCGGTGAACAATACTCTGCGGGAGGAACTGCGCAGGGAACTGGCCCGGCGGAGGACGATGGCAGGAGGGGATGTTGGGGCGGAAGCGTTGCTATCTGTATCTACACCCGCAGTCCCTTTCATGCCCAGACGTGGCGGAAGGTGGCTGCTGCCCGGTGTTGTGTGCGGGCTGCTGATTATAGTGTTTATTTTTGGGATAATCTGGAACAACGCCGGAAGCAAAGTGCTGGAAGCTGGTGAAAGCAGGCTTCTGAGCAGCTTCAGGGCTGATGCCGGGCCCCTGGTACCGGCTTTCAATCCTGGGGGTACGGTTGCTGTTTTAAGCAGGAGCGGTGCGCTGCTTTTGCTGGACATAACCGGAGGGCAATTCGGCCTGGTCAACCCGCCGGCCGGTGAACAATACCTGTATCCGGCCTGGTCCCCCATGGGGAACAAAATTGCGCTGGTACGGCAAAAAGCTGGTGGCAGGCAGGAAATAATTCAATTAAAGCTGCCCGGGGAATATGCGGATAGGAAGTTGGGCGAGATACTCCAAAGCTCCTTAACCAGGGCTGAAATAATCGCCAGCGGAAAAACGGGCCAGGTTTTTAGCGGCCTGTCCTGGTCGCCGGATGGTTCCGCCCTGGCCTATGCAGCAAATAATCAGGGAAGCGGCGATGAAATAATTGTGCTGGAAAATGGTAAGGCACATAGACTTGGACCAGGAAGCCATCCGGCCTGGTCTCCCGACGCGGCGGCGCTGGTGGTGCAGAGGGATTATAACACCGCCCCGGGTAAAGCCACGGCGGCACAGCCGGGCAATAATACAACCTCCAAACTCTGGCTGGTGGATAGAAAATCCGGCAGGGAAACTTTGCTGGGCGAGGGCAGCCTGCCTTCCTGGGGGGCTAACGGCTACCTGGCCTATGTGGATCTGCAGCTAAGGGAGAAGGTGCTGAGCTATCTGCCCGACGGCTCCCCGCAATTTAGCGTGCAGCAGTTTACCGGTACCGTCAGGACCGTTTATCTGGGGAAAAAGGGAGTCATAGCTGCTAGTTCTACCGGAAACGGTGGCGGGGAAAGTGTGTTGCAGGGAGGGCGCCTGCTGACGACGGCTGATAGTCCTCCCGGCCCGCCCGAGCTGGAGTGGATGAGGCGGCTGGAACTGGCAGGTGTGCGGGAACCCAGAACGCTTTTCCTGGACCGTGCCAGCACCTTTGAGCATATCGGTTTTGGGCCGGACGCCAAATGGATTGCGACTTGCCGGCAGGACGGCGACACAGTGGTAATGAGCCAGTTATTTGTAGACGAGCAGCCGGTTAAGGGGGTAAGGTAACTGTGAACATTTTAGGTGTGTGGAAAAATACAATTAAGAATTTACGGCCATATATACTGATCGCCCCGTTTCTGCTGGTTCTGGTGGCGGCGGCATTACCGGCGCAGCCGGTCTGGGCAGCCGGGGTGGCTGTAAAGGTCTGGCCCGGGCTGGCCGGACTGTATAAAACAGACCAGATGGTCCAGTTGAAAATAGAAATATCAAACGCCGGCTCGCCCTTTGACGTCAGGCTGGTGGTGGACAGGGAAAAGATGTCCGGCCAGCCGGACAGTGGTAACCAGATTGTATACTCCCGGGAAATGAATGTCCCATCCGGCAAATCCACCACGACGATGTTGGTGCCCGGCGAATTACTTGGCGCGCCTACGGAGGTAAGGCTGAATTCCGGCGGCATGGCTCTGGCCCGGGCGCCCATCCAGGGAACCAATGTAAGCGGAGGCATGATCGGTCTTGTGCTCAGCGAAAAGGCGTACCGCAGCGATCTTTTTTCCTGGCTGGATAAAAGACTGGGTAACTTTAATACCAAATATATAGATCCCCGGGAGCTGCCGGACAGCGCGCTGCTGCTGCAACTGGCTGATCTGCTGGTGGTGGATCGGGAAACCGTGGCGGAGCTTACAGAGAAGCAGGTTCAGGCTATCAAAGAGTGGGCCGGGCTGGGAGGAACTCTCCTTCTTTCCGGGGGTGCCGGGGCGGAGAGCGGCGGCAAGTTTAGTGCGCTAGGCCCGGTGGCTGTACAGGGGAGTACCAGGGTGAGCGGCAGCCTGGGAGGGCTTCGCTCCGGATCGAATTCCCTTAATGCTGTTTCAGGGAAGCTAGTCGCCGGACAGGTGGTGGCCTCCGATGCCGGGACGCCCGTTCTGGCCAGGAGGGATTTTGACCGGGGCAAGGTGGTATATTGCGCTGTTAATATTGAAGAGCTGACTGGTAACAACGAAAAGCTATGGCTGGCTATGGACGAACCGGCAGATACCGGGGTTTTTTCCCAGCGCGAGATTAAAGAAAGATCCATGATGAGAGATGTGCTGGCCAATGCCAGCTCCTATCTGCCCCAGCTAAAGCTGCCGCCGGTGCCGCTGGTAATGGCGATATGGGTGCTCTACCTGGCAGTAGCAGGTCCGGGCATTTATCTATTGTTAAAACGTTATGACCGGCGGGATTTAGCCTGGCTGCTGGTGCCCGCGCTGGCCCTGGCCACTGCAGGTGGGTTTTACCTCTTCTCACCGGTTAACCGGCTGCAGGGCTATATGGCACAGACCCTGACCGCAGTGGATATCCTTAGCCGGGACCTGGCAGAAGTGAGGTCTGCGGCCACCATCGTGATGCCCCGGGGCGGTGATTTGATGCTGCAGGGGGCCTCCGATATGATGATAGAGCCGGTAAATTACCTTGGCGACAGCAGCAGGCGAAAAGGCACAGAGGTTATAAACACTGACCGGGGCTCAGACGTGAGGTTTAATGGAGTGGAATACGGCTCCATGCGCCAGGTTGCCGCCTATGGCCTGTGGCGGAAGGCCGGGTGCCTGGACGGGTCTGTATACTTCAGGAAAGGCAGCATTTTGGGCAACGTTACCAACCGTACCGGCATTGACTTGAGGGACTGCAAGCTGCTGGCCGCAGGGCATTTGATAGAGCTGGGCAATCTGGATGACGGACAGGCCAGGAGTATTAACGAAGAACTGGACAAGTGGCAGTTGCAGGGCGGGCCGGGAACCGTTCTGGCCGGGCAGGAATATCCCATGCAGCAATATCCCGGTCAGGATAACAGTGTCAGGGAAGGAAGGCTCCTCAGCCAGTTGATTAACCAGGATAACACAGAGGTAAACGGTATTTTATTCATGGGCTGGGCCGACAGCTCCCCGGAACTTTTCAAAGTTACCGAGCCCGGGGGTACAGGCAGGAATTATGGCCTGCTGCTGTTGAGACAGAATATTAGTATTGATTATCCCGCCGGGGAATTTACCCTGCCCGCCGGATTGCTTTCCCCCAGGGTGAGCCAGCAGGAGGGCGGTCTGGGGAATAGGCCGGACGGAATAATAATAAGTGAAGGCAAGGCGGTATTAACTTACCAGTTGACGGATGTTATGAAAGGAAGAAAATGTACCGTTAACTGCGTTACCTTCCCGGACACCGGAGGCGGGGGAGTAAATACTATTGAGATATACGACAGGACCAGCAAAAGCTGGGTGGAATTAAAGGCTGGCCAGAAGGAAATAACGGCTCCGGAACTGTCCAAATACCTGTCGCCGTCCGGTTCTTTGCAAATACGGGTAACGGGCCGTTACCGTGATGAGGTTGCTGTCAAGTCAGGCGCCTTCCGGGGCATTGAAATGGAAGGGGTGGTGGAATAATGATTCAGGTTAAAGGACTGACTAAAAAATTTGACAAGACTACTGCCCTGGATGCCCTGGATATGGATGTACCACGGGGTAGCATATACGGGCTAATCGGGCCCAATGGCGCCGGCAAGACCACGGCCATGTCCATATTGTCCACACTGCTGCTGCCGGACGGCGGGACCGTTCTGGTGAACGGGCATGATGTAGTGGCGGAGCCCATGGTGATCCGCGGGCTTATAGGGTACATGCCGGATTTCTTCGGGGTTTACGACGGTCTGAAAACATATGAATACCTTGACTTTTTCGCAGCGGCCTACTATATACCGGAAAAGGCCAGAAAGCCGCTGCTAGGTGAACTGCTGGAACTGGTAAACCTCGAGGATAAATACGATAGTTACGTGGATTTACTCTCCAGGGGTATGAAGCAGAGACTGGCCCTGGCCCGCTGTCTGATTCACGATCCCAAGGTGCTGATTCTGGACGAACCGGCCTCCGGGCTGGACCCCAGGGCCAGGGCCGAGCTGAAGGAAATTATTAAGCACCTGAAACAGCTGGACAAAACGGTCTTAATCAGCTCGCACATATTGCCCGAACTGGGGGAAATTTGCGATCAGGTGGGTATCATGGAGAATGGCCGGCTTATTGCCAGCGGCTCGGTGGAGGAAGTAACCGCCGTTGGCATGGGGGGGTCCCTGCTGCGGGTGGAGGTGCTGGAAAGATTAATCGAACTGGCGGACCTGCTGAAAATCAGGGATGCTGTAACCAGTGTGGAAATAGACGAAACCGGACTGCGCCTGGTTTTCATGGGAGAGCAGCGGGCCAGGGGAGAATTGCTGCGGGATATAGTAAACGGCGGCTGGGTGGTCACCGAGTTTTCCGAAATCAGGCGAAACCTTGAAGAAGCCTTTATGGCGGTTACCGGGGAGGCGGATGAAAATGAGCATTAATCCGGTTTTGTTGAAGGAACTGCGGCAGAGGTTCAGAACCATCAAATCACCTTTGCTGATAGCGCTTTACCTGCTGGTAATAGGCGCGCTGGTGCTAGGGTTCATCTACCTGCTCTGGCGGCAAATGCCGGGCTATTACCAGCCAGGTGTCAGCCGCGGGATTTTCATTCTGTTGTCCATCTCCCAACTGGTGCTGGTCGGATTCGTAACACCGGGGCTCACTGCGGGGTCCATCAGCGGTGAGAGGGAGAGGCAGACACTAAACGTGCTGTTGACCACCAAACTGACCACCGGCGGGATAGTCGTCAGCAAGATGCTATCCTCCATATCCTTTACGGTACTGCTGGTGCTGGCCACCTTGCCCCTGTACAACATTGTCTTTCTTTACGGCGGGGTCGCCCCGTTCCAGGTGCTGAGCGTATTCGGCTTCTACCTGGTTACCGTTTTTCTCTTTGCCGCCGTGGGTGTGGCCTGCTCCACCTATTTCAAGCGTACGGGGGTAAGCACCGTTACCAGTTACGGAGTAGTTTTTGCCCTGAGCGTGGGCACGCTGCTGCTGGGATGGTTTATTTACGGGGTAACCAGGGTTCCAAACCCATACCCCTCTCCTCCGCCATTAGTCGCTCAGTTGCTTATAGACATCAACCCCATCATGGTAATGATGCGGGTGCTGGGGGAAAGCAGCGGGGGTTTCGACAGGGAACTGCTGCTGCCCCACTGGGCCATATACGTATTGTTTTACCTGATTACGGGGGTGCTGCTGCTTTACTGGAGCAGCAGGAAGCTGAATCCGGCCCACAGCAAGGGAATCAAGTTCAGGGTTTAATGCGACAGGGGACGGTTCTCAGTGTCGCAGTAAAGCCGGTGCGGTTCATTAGCACCGGCTTTACTCTTTGTTTTGTTAACCGGATTTCCCATTCATTGTGCTTTTACCGTAGCTTATTGAAAAATTTTTCTTTCCATTTCTCGTATGCTAGTAGCAGGGGATAGGCACGGCGGATTAAGGGCAGGCGGTTGATGTCATCCGCCCTGACGCCTCCGATGAGCAGTATGACCAGCGCATAAATTATTATCCCCGCCAGTATGGCAATGAGGCTGGCCGGGGAATTATGTCCCGTTAGTGAGTAGATCAGGGAATATGTTTGCCATACCCCCCAGGCCATTATGACTGTGGCCAGACCCGGCCGCAACAGGCCGTCGGTAATATTAAATGAAAAGCCAACCAGGCGCTTGATGGCCAGTATGTTTAATAAGGAAGCGACAGTGTACATGATCACCGTGCCCAGGGCCGCAGCCCGTATTCCCAGGGCAGTGGGGGTAAGAAAATAGGTGATGCTAATTTTAAAGGCCAACCCCGCCAGCAGGTTTTTTACCGGTATGTCAGCTCTTCCCAGCCCCTGCAGGGCACCATTAAATACCAGGTTCGTGCCCCAGAAAACTATGGCCGGGGCGATGGCGGCCAGTGGGATGCCAGCATCTTTATTTGCAAACACCAGTAAAGTAAGCTGTGGCGCCAGCACAAATAGCCCCGCAGCAGCCGGCAGTGAAGTGAGTATGGAAAGCCTGATGGCCTGGTAGATCCTGTTTTCTACAGCCCGGTGATCCTTAATTGTATAGGCCTCGGCCACCGAGGGTACGATGCTTGTCCCCAGTGATAGGGAAAAGGCAATGCTGATGTTAATAAAGGACATGGCGAAACCGCTAAGCTGACCATATAGAGCGGTAGCCCGCTCTAGACTGTAACTCGCCAGTTGTAGTCTGTTAATAATTATCACGCTATCAATAATGCTATTTACGGCCATGGACATGCTGGCCAGGGATATGGGCACCGAGATGACGAAAACCTTTTTCATCAGCGACCAGGCGCCTTCCCGCCCGGTTGTGCGGTCTTCGTTGATTAATCGTTGCAGTTCCGGCCTGTTCCGGTAATAGATGTATACCATAATAAACGTTGCCGCCACGGCGCCGGGTACGGCCCCGAAATTGCCCCCGGCGGCGGCCATGGCCAGTCCCCTGGGCAGCAAGAGGTAGCTGAACAGCAGCGTTCCAATTACTAGCATTATCTGTTCACCCACCTGGGAGGCGGCCACCGCCGACATGTTTTGCAATCCCTGGAATAATCCCCTGTAAGCGGCCGTGACTGCGGCAAAAAACACTATCGGCGATATGACCTTTAGCCCGTATAGGCTGTGTGGGTTTGGCACTATGCCTACTTTAACAAACCACCCGGCGCCGAAAAAAAGGGTCAGGGAAAATAGCAACCCTGCCCCCATCATGGTGTAAAGGAATATTTTAAAGGTGCGGTAGGCGTCGCGATACATCCCGACAGACACTTTGGCGGCTACCAACCGGGCCACCCCCACCGGTATGCCGGCGGATGATATGGTGAAGAAGAGCCAGTAAAACTGGTTCGGAATGTTGTAAATGCCCATTCCCTCGTCACCCAGCATCCTGCCCAGGGGTATGCGGTAGATGGCACCCATAAGCCTGACCACCAGGGCGGCCAAGGTCAGTATCAGAGCGCCCTGAACCAGAGTCTGTTTGGTTAATGATTTTGATTGCATGGCTTTACCCGTTTCAGTCTTCGTTATTTTCCGGCGTTGTGTGGTTGTCTATTCTCCTTAACGGCGTTACCTTGTTTCTCCTGCCGGGTCGCTGGGTGGGTATTTCCGATTCAGTTATTTCGAGGTAAAATATTTTGTCGGCATAGCTGAGTACGGTAACCAGGCCCCGCTCCGGCTCGGTGAGCCAGATGCCCTTGAATTCCAGCATATCTCCCAGCAAATCGACGTTTACCTTGCGGGGACCCTCGAAGACTTCCAGTTCCCATCCCTGTATGCTGACCACAACTGTTTTTTGCAGTCTGGTATTGTCCATTTTATCAGTATCCTCCTTGGTTCTCGCCATTCACAACTTTTATAATACCATATATATCCGGTTTTCCAAAAACAAATATGAATTCGAGGCTGGCATCCGGTGCTGCAGGTGGCAAAACGGTATATGATTTCTCTTACAATTATTGACTTTATTTAGCACGGGAAAACATTGTGCCATCCAGATAAGTTATAAGCTGCCACTTGCTTTTAAAAACGGCTAATAGTATAATTTCTTTTACAGGCTGTTTTTTGAGTTGTTACATGCCGGAGTGGCGGAATAGGCAGACGCAAGGGACTTAAAATCCCTCGTTCTTATAGAACGTACCGGTTCAAGTCCGGTCTCCGGCACCAAAAATATACATATGCATATTAATATGACACCAAAAGAGGATCACGGATTATACGTCGTGGTCCTCTTTTTTGGGTCACTTTTTCTTTTTCAACTTATCAACTGGCCAATGAACTGCTGAACATCATCAAGAATGCCGGTCGTATCGGAATCCCCGTGCCTGATATTGTTAGGAAAGTATCCTGAAGTAAAAGTTGGGGGGTAGCGTAAATGGCTAATAAAATTATGATTGACCCCGGGCATGGTGGCCGGGACCCCGGGGCTGCCGGTCCAAGCGGCGTGCAGGAAAAGGTTGTTACTCTAGCCGTAGCAAAGCAGGTGGCTGAAATACTGAAGCCTGTGGCCGAAGTGCAGCTTACCAGGGATAGCGACATAGCTCTGGGCGCAGACGAAAGCGCTGATTTGACCGCCCGGTCTGAGTTGGCCAATGGCTGGAAAGCAAACTGCTTCGTGAGTATTCATTGCAATTCGGCAGCGAACCAAGGTGCAACCGGAACAGAGGTTTTTTGTTACTCCCTCAAGGGAGAAGGGAACCTGTTGGCCAAAGCTGTTCACGACCGGCTAATTCCTGGACTGGGACTATCCGATCGCGGAGTGAAAGAGGCTAACTTTGCCGTGCTGCGGCAAACAAAAATGCCGGCGTGCTTGGCGGAGCTGGCCTTTATTTCCAACCCCAAAGAGGAGGTTTTGCTGAAGGATTCCGGTTTTCAGCAGCGGGCCGCCCGGGCTATAGCGGAGGGTGTAGCCGGCTACCTGGGACTGCAACTGCCGGCACCGGCCCCGGCTGACCCCAATGCAGTCACAATCCGGGTTGGCGGCCAGATATTGGAGGGGCGGTTGATTAATGACCGTGCCTGGGCACCGGTCCGGGACCTGGCGGAGGCATTGGGCAAAACTGTTACATGGGATGGGAAAACAAACACTGTTGTAATTGGTTAGGCCTGGGGTTCTGCTCTGAAAGCACCTTAAAATTCAGATATTTCACTGAATCATCCCAATGATATATAAGGCAATTATTGCACCTAAAAAAATTTTATGATATAATTACCTCCGTTGGATTACGGGCGGTCCGCTATCTTGGGATAATGAGGTATGAACGTCCAGTTGGAAGGGAGGTACATATATGAATCTTATTCAGTCTCTGGAACAGGAGCAGTTGAGAAAAGACATTCCTGACTTTCAACCGGGGGATACAGTAAAGGTGCACGTGAAGGTTATTGAGGGCACCCGGGAAAGAATTCAGGTTTTTGAAGGTGTGGTTATCAGGCGCCGGGGCGGTGGCCTGGGAGAAACCTTTACCGTCAGGCGGGTGTCTTACGGTGTCGGGGTGGAAAGAACCTTCCCTCTGCACACTCCCAAAATAGACAAAATAGAAGTAATCAGAAGAGGCCGAGTTCGTCGCGCCAGGCTGTACTACCTGCGTAAACTTCGTGGTAAAGCGGCCCGTATTCGTGAAAAGGTTAGAAGATAATGAATTAAAGGGACTGCCAGCCAGTCCCTTTTTGGCTTTTTGGGGCAAGAGCGAAAAGGATCGAAAAATGGTGCCCTTCCCGCTCGACGCTTAGGTGAATCCGCTGATTTAAGACTGGAGGTGGCATAAATGGAGCAAATAACAGCAAACCATAGCAAGAAATCCCCCCTGAGAGAGATTTTTGAATCCCTGCTTATAGCCGTTATTCTGGCGGTTATTATCAGGATGTTTATACTGCAACCTTTTTATATTCCATCCGGTTCCATGGAGCCCACCCTGCAGATAAACGACAGGATTATTGTAAGTAAAATTTCATACCGTTTGCATGAACCGGAGCGGGGGGATATAGTGGTTTTTAAATTCCCCCGCGACCCTAGCAGGGATTTTGTGAAAAGGCTTATAGCTAAGGGCGGGGAGACAGTGGAGGTCAGGAACGGCAGGTTGTATCTTAACAATAAGCTGATGCCTGAAAAATACCTTCCGCCCGGGCTAAAAATGAACAGTGATTTCGCCCCGTACCGGGTTCCCGAAGGGCAATATTTTATGATGGGTGACAACCGCAACAACAGCGACGACAGCAGGGAGTGGGGTCCCCTGCCCAAGGATTTGATTATAGGCAAGGCCGTAATGCTTTACTGGCCGCCTCAGCATATCAGACTTATTAATGAAGAAAAATAATTCAGGAGTCAGGAGTCAGCATGAGAGAACGTTTTATCATCTCGAAATATTCTGAATTCTGAATACCTGAATAATAATGCCGTTTTTGAAGGATGCTGGTTTTCAAGTGAGTATTCAATGGTTTCCCGGACACATGGCCAAGGCCAAACGGCTGGTGCAGGAGCACCTGAAGCTGGTAGATGTGCTTATTGAGCTGCTTGATGCCCGGATTCCGGTTAGTAGCCGCAATCCGGTGCTGGCCGAACTGGCGGGCGGAAAGCCACGCCTGGTGGCCCTGAATAAGTCCGATTTGGCCGATCCCGGCTATACCCGCCTGTGGGAAGAACACTATAGGTCCCTGGGTTTTGCCTCCCTTGCTGTTGATTCGGTAAGGGGCGACGGCATGAAAAAAATACCGGTCCTGGTACACCGGCTAGCCGGGGAGAAAACTATCTCTCTGGGCTCTTCGGGCCGCAAGCCCAGGCCGCCACGCTGTATGATTTTGGGCATACCCAATGTGGGTAAGTCCTTTTTTATCAATCGTCTGGTGGGCCAGAAGGTTGCTTGTACCGGCAACAAACCCGGGGTGACTAAAGGTCGCCAGTGGATTCGCACCGGGGGCATAGATTTACTTGACACCCCGGGCATACTATGGCCCAAATTTGACGATCCCGAAGTGGGATACAAATTGGCTGTGACCGGCGCCATTAAAGAAGAGGTTTTTAACATTGAAGAAGTGGCTCTGAAACTGCTGGACTGGCTTAGGAGAGAATACCCGCAGTTATTGCGTGAACGTTACCGCATAGAGGGGGATTTTCCTGCCGATCCTGCCGTCCTTCTGGAAGCAATGGGAAACAGACGGGGCTTTTTTAAATCAGGCATGATTGTAGATACTTATAAAAGCGCGGTTAATCTGCTCAAAGAGTTCCGGGAGGGACGCCTGGGACGTTTTACCCTGGACTTGCCGGGTGATTGAGAAGTGGGAAGTGAGAAGTGAGATTGAGCGGGTATGATCTTGTGAAAATTTTAGAGATTAATCTTACCTCAAACCTCTCACCTCTCATCTCCCAAATACCGTTCAGGTAAAAAATATTTACATTCGGGGCAGGGATTTTACCTTTCATCTAGAAAAAATTTAATACCTGACATTGTAGCCGGAGGTTTGTTGTTGGATATTGCATCCCTTACCGTAACCGAGATAAGGCGGATGACCACTGACCCCGGCGGTGCTGATGAGAAACTGCTGCGGGCCATGGAGTGTGATGGCAGGGCCGGTGTCAGAAAGTTGTACCTACAGCTTGAAAGAAAACGCCTTATATATTTGGAAGAAATGGGGCGCCTCAAACTGCTATTCCGGCACGAGGACTCTCTAAGGGAGCGGGGTATTGACCCGGTGGCCGGGGTGGATGAGGTTGGCCGGGGTCCATTGGCCGGACCGGTTCTGGCTGCAGCTGTGATACTGCCCCCGGAGGTCAGGTTGTACGGCCTCAATGATTCCAAAAAATTGACACCGGAGAAAAGAGCAGCCCTGGCCGCTGAGATAAAAAAGTTGTCGAAGGCCTGGGCTATTGGTGTGTCAACGGTAAGTGAAATAAATACATTAAATATTCACCAGGCCTCTCTGCTGGCCATGCGCCGGGCGGTGTGCGGCTTGCAGGAGAGGCCGGCACACGTTCTGGTAGACGGGCGCAGCACCGCCGGCACAGGTGTATCCGAGACGCCGATTGTAGGAGGGGACGGGCTTTGCGCTTCCATTGCGGCGGCATCTATCCTGGCCAAGGTGGCCAGGGATAATTTAATGGAACTTTGTCACCAACTCTACCCCGCGTATCGCTTTGACCGGCACAAGGGATATGGTACGGCGGAGCATTTGGAGCTGTTGCGCCGGTTTGGCCCCTGTTCGCTGCACCGCGCCGGATTTGCCCCGGTACGCGACTGGTGCGGCTAGATGCTCACTTATATCTGGTCATTGTGCTAATTATTGTTCCTCTACTAATTGACTTGCTTCCTATATAATTAGTCAGTAGTGTTCTTTTATACTAACGACGAAGCGGAGCTTTTTTCAGCCAGAAGGTTATTTTTCCGGTAAAAGGCCGTATATCCGGCGTTGAATCCGGAATTGTTTATAGATTAGAAAATAAATAGAAAGGAGGGAGAATTTTGCTTTCTGACTGGGGTGCTGTCTTTTTATTCCTGGCCATTGGTGTAGCGTTTGGGGCAGGAGGTATTGTTACCAGTTTTTTATTTCACCCGCGTCGGTCAACAGGTGCTAAAAAGGAAGTTTATGAGTGCGGTGTGGATACCATCGGTCCCACCTGGATACAGTTCAAAACCAGCTATTTTTTGTACGCCCTTTTGTTCGTCATATTCGACGTGGAAACAATCTACCTGTATCCCTGGGCCGTAAAGTTCCAGAGCCTGGGATTGTTTGCATTCATTGAAATGATTATCTTTATCTTTATCCTTATCGTAGGATTGTGGTACGCCTGGAAGGAAGGAGCGTTAGAATGGAAGTAACGAAGGACACCCATCCGGTGGAAAAACTCACAGATGATCCGGTGGTTGTTAATGAGCTAAAACGCCTAGTCCATATTGCCCCGCTGGAAAAGATTTTTAACCTGGCCCGGGCACACTCCCTCTGGCCCCTGGGTTTTGGTCTGGCCTGCTGCGCCATCGAGGGTCTGATGGCAGTCAACA
The DNA here is from genome assembly GCA_964643075.1 of uncultured Peptococcaceae bacterium. GTDB lineage: Bacteria > Bacillota > Desulfotomaculia > Desulfotomaculales > Desulfocucumaceae > Desulfocucumis. The sequence goes on along the minus strand of CAZXQO010000021.1, from coordinate 44,847 downwards.
TGGCCCGTTTCGACCTGTCCCGGTTCGGTTATGAGGTCGCGCGTGGGTCACCCCGACAGGCGGATGTAATGCTGGTGTGTGGTACCGTTACCCACAAAGCTGCTCCCTTTGTGGAGCGTCTGTATGAGCAGATGGCCGAGCCCAAATGGGTAATCGCCATGGGTAGCTGTGCTATATCCGGCGGTCCCTTCGTGGACTCATATCATGTGGTGCCCGGCGTGGACAAACTTATACCGGTGGACGCTTATATTCCCGGATGTCCTCCCCGGCCCGAGGCGGTAATTGAAGCCTTTTTGATGATTAAGCAGAAGATCCTCAATCCGAAGGTGGTGAGTCAGCCCCGTGGCTAATTATCAATTACCAGTAGAACTGATACAGGCGCTGCAGGAGAAATTCCCCAACATTGAAGTGCTGGAGAACCAGACGGTAATTGTATCCGCGGACGGCTTGATTCCCTTGATGACAGAAGTCAAGGAAAACCCGGATTATGCCCTGGATTTTCTTACCAACTTAACTGCTGCGGAGTACGACGACCGTTTTGAGACCGTATACAATCTTATTTCAATTACCAACGGTTTCGACCTGATGGTAAAAGTTAAATTAACCGGCAAGGACAATCCTTCCGTCCCATCCCTGTGCCCCCTGTGGGGCGGGGCCAACTGGCAGGAGCGGGAAACATACGATCTGGTGGGGATAAACTTTACAGGTTATCCCGGCCATCCAACCCGGATTTTACTCCTGGATAATTTCAATGGGCACCCGCTGCGCAAGGACTTTAAGTGGGAGGGTGGCAGGGAATAGTCGCTGGACGCCGGAAAGCGGACGTCAGGAGATTACCGGACGACTGGCGACTGGCGGTGTGATTCCCCGGCGACTAATAACTGACGACCGAAACGAGGTGTGGTAAATGAAAACACAAACCTATACCCTGAACCTCGGTCCCCAGCACCCAAGTACCCACGGTGTGTTCCAGATAATCATGGAACTGGATGGCGAGACGGTGGTAAAGGCTACTCCAACGCCGGGTTACCTGCACCGGGGTATTGAGAAGCTGGCCGAGGCCAGGACATACACCCAAGTCATACCCTATACCGACAGGATGGACTACCTGGCCGGAATGCTAATGAACTGGGGCTATGTGGCCGCAGTGGAAAAGCTGATGGGTACAGAAGTGCCCGAGCGGGCTGAATATATTCGGGTTATTGTGGGCGAGCTTTCCCGGATCGCCAGCCACCTGATAGCCACCGGCGCCTACGGCGCTGATATCGGCGGTATAACAGCATTCTTCTATCCTCTCCGTGACCGGGAAGATGTGCTGGACTTGCTGGAAATGGTTTCCGGCTCACGCATGACTTTCAGCTATTTCCGCGTGGGCGGCGTGGCCGAGGATCTGCCCGAGGAGTTTTTTCCCGCGGTTAAAAAGTTTATCGAAAAGTTTCCGGCAGCCTGTGACGAGTACGATGGCCTGATCACCGGCAACGAGATTTTCCAGGCACGTACCAAGCATGTGGGGGTTATTCCCCCGGAAGTTGCCGTTAACTACAGCTTAAGCGGTCCGGTGCTCAGGGGCAGCGGTGTAAACTATGATGTACGCAAGGCTCGTCCTTACAGTGTTTACGATCGTTTTGACTTTGAAGTTCCCCTGGGCTGCAATGGCGACTGTTTCGACCGCTTCCGCATCAGAATTATTGAAATGCGCCAGTCCCTGAGGATTATCGAACAGGCGCTGGAGCAGTTGCCTGAAGGGCCAATCGTGGCCAAGGTGCCAAAGGTGCTTAAGCCCCCGGCAGGAGACGCCTATGCCCAAATCGAAAGTTCCAAGGGTCTTTACGGGGCTTACGTTGTCAGCGACGGCAGTACTAAACCCTATCGGGTGCACTTCCGCCGCCCGTCCTTTATCAATCTGGGATACCTGGCCCAGCTCTGCGAAGGCTGGAAAATAGCCGACGTTATTGCTATACTGGGCAGCATTGATATTGTGCTGGGAGAGGTGGACTGCTAAATTAAAACATTTCGAAATTCGAACCTAGCGCTTCGAAATTCGAAAAGGGGAGAAGAGGCATGGGTGAAAATATTTTCACAGGTATAACCGCAGGATTAAGAGGCCTGCTGGATGGCGCCGGCGTACCCGTGCTGTGGAATGACGTCATCCTGATGGTGGCCAAACTGGTGGCTATCTTGGTGTTCATTTTGGTAAACGCCCTCTGGCTGGTGTACATGGAGCGCAGGGTTGCGGCCTTTATCCAGTGCCGTGTCGGCCCCAATCGGGTCGGACCCAAAGGGCTGTTGCAAACCGCTGCCGACATCGGCAAATTACTTTCCAAGGAATTTACCTGGAACAAATACTGGGATAAATTTCCGTATTTACTTGCCCCGGTTCTTATCTTTGTACCACCTTTTTTGCTTTATGCGGTTCTTCCCTTCGGGGATAAAATGGTGGCCATCGACATGAATATCGGTGTATTCTATTTTGCGGCCGTAGCATCCCTGTCTTCAATCATATTATGGTCTGGAGGCTGGGCTTCCAACAACAAATACTCACTGATTGGCGCCATGCGGGTTGTGGCCCAGATGGTGAGTTATGAGCTGCCCCTGGTGCTGGCTCTTCTTGGTGTAATAATGATTACAGGCACACTGAACATGTCGGAAATTGTTAATGCCCAGCAAAATGTATGGTTCATATTCACGCAGCCATTGGCTTTCCTGATTTATTTTACAGCCGGTCTTGCGGAAACTAACCGTACGCCTTTCTGTTTAGTGGAAGGTGAGTCGGAAATCATTGCGGGTCCATATACCGAGTACAGCAGCATGGGTTTTGCCATGTTCTTCCTGACCGAGTATGCCAGCGTGATGCTTATTTCCGCCATGTGTACCGTGGCGTTCCTGGGAGGTTGGCTGGCTCCCTTCGGCCTGACCTTTATTCCCTCCTGGCTTTGGTTCTTCCTGAAGATGTACCTGATGATCTTTGTATTCATGTGGGTGCGCTGGACATACCCGCGTCTCAGGGTTGACCAGCTGATGGGATTCGGCTGGAAGGTGCTGATACCCCTTTGCTTGGCCAACATTTTTGTGACCGGCGTGGCGATGAAGCTCTACCAGGCGTTAGGATGGTGATGATATGTTTGGACAAGGATTAATTAAGGGCCTGGAAATTACCTGGGGCTGGTTCTGGAGAAAGAAAGTCACTGTAGAGTATCCCGACGAGAAAATAGTTATGTCCCCGAGGTTCCACGGACGTTTTGAACTGGACCAGGAAAAATGTATCGCCTGCGGGCTGTGCGCCAACGCCTGCCCCAACAAGGTGATTCAGATTGAAAAGGCCAAACTGGGTAAAAAGCAGATACTGATTAAGTATGTAATGCGCATCGAATACTGCCTTTTCTGTGGGCTTTGCGTGGAGGCCTGTAACAAGGATGCCCTCAGTTTCAGCAGTGTTATCGATATGAACCAGTATTACCGGGGCAATGTGCGCCTTACCATGGTGGACCGGCCCGCTCCCACGCCGGAAGAAATCGCCGCCGCGGAGGCAGAAGAAGCTGCCAAAGCCGCAGCTGCCCAAGCGGCCGCCGCGAAAGCCAAGGCCAAAGCCAAAGGCGAGGAGGGTTGATAAATGGGATTAATTGAGAGTATTGACTGGACGGCCATAGCCTTTTATGTTCTGGCAGCCCATATTATCGTTGCAGCCCTTTTGGTGGTGTGCTTGCGGAATATCGTGCACTCGGTGCTCTGGCTGGCGGTATGCTTCGTTGCCATGGCCGGGCTGTTCCTGACCCTGAACGCCGACTTCCTGGCGGCGGTGCAGGTAATGGTCTACGCCGGCGCTGTCTGCATCATGGTGGTCTTCGGTATCATGTTAATCCGGAGGACAGACATGGGTCAGACAAACCTTTTTAATGGCCAGACCAAGATAGCAGGCGGTGTGGTGACTCTGGTGATTATTCTGTGCGGCGCCCTTTCCGCCAGAACCCAGTGGATGCTCAGCACTGACAAGGTGCCTGACAAGACTGTGGAAAACATTGCCACACTGCTATTAAGCAAATACGTGGTTCCCTTTGAAGTGGCGGCCCTGCTGTTGCTGGTGGCCCTGATCGGTGCCATTATTCTGGCCAAGGAGGTGACGGTTGATGCATCTGACTCTGACCGTTAGCCTTGCCCATTATCTGGTGCTGTCAGCGATACTGTTTGGTATCGGGCTGTTCGGGGTACTGGTGAAAAAGAACGCCATTGCAGTGTTGATTTGTATCGAGCTAATGTTGAATGCTGTCAATATTAACCTGATTGCATTCAGTAAATATGTTACTCCCGGTGATTTCATCGGCCAGATTTTCGCCATATTCGTGATCACCGTGGCTGCGGCCGAGGTGGGGGTAGGACTGGCCATTATCATAGCTATCTACCGCAACAGGCTGTCCGTAAACCTGGACGATTTTGACTGGCTTAAGTGGTAGAAATTATGAAGGTAGGTGCTGAACTGAGATGGTAGAATTCGCGATGCAGCATGCATGGCTGGTGCCGCTTCTGCCCGCCCTGTCCTTCGTCATTATTGTATTATTGACTCGGCCGTGGCAAAAGCTAAGCGCCCTGGTGTCCATCGCCTGCATGATTTCCTCATGCGTGATCGCCACCCTGGCTGCTTATGGAATATTCACCAACCATGAGTTTACCGAAAAGCCCCTGATTTACGCTGCCCGCTGGTTTTCCCTGGGACTGCCCGGGGCGCCGGACTTGCAGATACACGTAGGGGTGCAGCTTGACCCCACCTCGGCCATGATGTTATTCATGGTTAGCATGGTGGCTTCACTGATTCAGATTTATTCCGTGGGATATATGGAGGGGGACCCCGGTTTCTCGGTGTTTTTCTCCTATCTGTCCCTGTTCGCCTCTTCCATGTTGCTGCTGGTGCTCTCCAGCAACTTGCTGCAGATGTTTGTGGCCTGGGAGCTGGTGGGCTTGTGTTCATACCTGTTAATCGGGTTTTATACCCATAAAATATCCGCCAGGGAGGCAGCCAAAAAGGCCTTCGTCACCTGCCGGGTTGCGGATTTCGGACTGCTGCTGGGCATCTTATCCCTGCAGATTGTGTTCGGTACTCTGGATATGTCAGAGTTGGCCGGGAAGATTCACCACTATGCTGACTTTACCAGCATGGGCGTATTGACAATGATTGCGGTGCTGGTCTTCCTGGGACCTATCGGCAAATCCGGTCAGTTTCCGCTGCACGTCTGGCTGCCGGACGCCATGGAAGGCCCTACCCCGGTCAGCGCCCTGATCCACGCGGCTACCATGGTCGTGGCCGGCGTATATCTGGTGGGAAGGACCATGTTCCTGTTTAGTGAAGTGCCTGCTGCCATGGAACTGGTTGCTGTCACCGGAGCCTTTACAGCGATATTTGCAGCATCTATCGCCATTACCCAGAGGGAAATCAAGAGGATTCTGGCCTACTCCACAGTCAGCCAGCTGGGCTACATGATGCTGGCTTTGGGTGTTGGGAGCCTTACCGCCTCTATGTTCCACCTCTGGACACACGCCTTTTTCAAGGCTCTGATGTTCCTTGGCGCCGGCTCTGTGCTGCACGCGCTGCACCATAAAGCTGATGTTTGGGAAATGGGCGGCCTGAGAAAGAAAATGCCTATTACCGCTTACACCTTTGTTATAGGCGGTCTGGCTATTTCCGGTGTTCCTCCCTTTGCAGGGTTCTGGAGCAAGGATGAAATCTTGTCAGCGGCTTTCAACAGTGGTCATTATATACTGTTTGCCATCGGCGCAATCACTGCCGCTATGACTGCTTTTTACATGTGGCGTTTGATTTTCCTGGCTTTCTTTGGTGATGAAAAACCGGAGAATCACCCCCATGAGTCTCCCTGGACCATGACTTTTCCTCTGGTGGTGCTGGCCACACTGGCCACCGTGGGCGGTCTGGTGGGTACCCCCTGGACTCCCTGGGATATGAATTGGGCCAACTGGATCTGGTTCGGCGAGGCCGAGCATAGTGTGCCCAACTTTATGCTGATGGCTGGCTCGGTGGTACTGGCCCTGTCCGGTATATTCCTGGCCTATCAGCTTTACTGTGTGGATAAAACCAAGGCCAGGGCACACGCGCTGGCGGACAAGTACCGCGCACTGCACACCCTGTCTTTCAACAAATTCTATATCGACGAAATATACCTGTGGTTCAATCACAGCATCATTGATGGAGCCGCCAAATTGTTCTTCCTGTTTGATATCTACATTATGGACGGTATTATCATCAATGGTATCGCTGCTGTAACCAGGTTGTTCGGCGAAGGCATGAGAGTTTCACAGACCGGTAGATTGCAGAACTATGCTCTGGTATTTTTCCTGGGTGTTCTGGCTGTGGCTGTGATACTTGCTTTTACTGACCCGTCATCCGCCGGTTTGATGCTGGGAGGTGTTAAATAATGACTGGATTTCCCATATTGACCACCATCCTGCTGGCTCCGGTGGCCGCCGCCCTGTTTATGATTTTCATTCCCCGGGACGAGGGTAAGCTAATCAAATGCGTGGCTGCGGTGGGTACTTTTGTATCCCTGGCCCTTTCCCTGTATGTGTACTTTACCTACGACAAGAGTTTGGGCGGCCTTCAGTTTGTTGAGAAAATACCCTGGATTCAGGATTTGGGAGTCAGCTGGTTCATGGCAGTGGACGGTATTAGCTTGCCCATGCTGCTGCTGACCAACCTGATTGGTTTTTGCGCTGTTTTCGCATCCTGGAATGTAAACAACCGCCCCAGAGAGTTCTTTATACTCTTTTGCCTGTTGGTAGCCGGGGTTATGGGAACTTTCGTGGCGAACGACCTGTTCATATTCCTACTTTTCTACGAAGTAGTGGTAATCCCCATTTACGTTATGGTAGTTATCTGGGGTAGTACTAAGAGGGTTACCAAAGAATATGCCGCTATGAAGCTGACCATCTACCTGTTAATCGGGTCCGCTTTCCTGCTGGTCGGCGTCATTGCCCTGTATATGAAGTCTGTGGCCATACTGGGTGTGCCGGATATGAGCTTTACGGCACTGGCCGAGGCAGGCAGGCAACTAGGCAGGTTTGACCAGATCTGGTTGTTCGGCCTGATGCTTTTCGGCTTCGGCTCACTGATTTCAATGTGGCCGTTCCACTCATGGTCGCCCGATGGTTACGCCGGCGCCCCCACTGCCGTGTCCATGATTCACGCCGGTGTTCTGAAAAAGATCGGCGGCTACGGTTTGGTTAAAATCGCCCTTGTTACCCTGCCTATTGGGGCACAGTTCTGGGCGCCGTATATGGCGGTGCTGGGCGTGGCCGGTGTAGCATATGCGGCATTCGGCGCTCTGGCTGTGAAGGACCTTAAATATGTTGTCGGTTATTCGTCAGTCAGTCACATGGGTTACGTAATGCTGGCCATGGCCTGCCTTAACGTTATTGGTATCAACGGAGCGGTAGCCAACATGTTTGGTCATGGTGTAATGGCGGCATTGTTCTTCTCTAGTATCGGATTTATTTACGAGAAGACCCATACCCGCTGGATACCGGATTTGGGCGGCCTGGCCCGGCAGACCCCCCGGCTGGCGGTGGCCTTTATGCTGGCCGGTATGGCTTCCCTGGGACTCCCCGGCCTGGTAACCTTTGTGCCAGAGTTTACCATTTTCGTTTCAGCCTTTAATGTATATGGTGGACTGGCCGTGGTTGGTATTGCAGGTATCATACTCTGTGCCCTGTACGTGCTGCGGGCCGGCGCTAATACGCTGTTCGGACCGCCCAGGCCGGAATACGACAACCTGAAGGATATTAGCGGACCGGAACTGGTGCCCCTGGTGGTGCTGGGTACAGTGCTGCTAGCCGGTGGCTTACTTCCCTCCCTGTTGTTTGATATGATTAACAGCGGCGCTGTGCCCCTAATGGCGCAGATTCATAATGTGCTGCAGTTAGGGGGGAATTTCTAAATGCAAATCGATTTGTCTTTGCTGGTTCCCGAAATAGCGCTGGCCTCACTGGGCCTGATGCTGCTTATTTTCGGATTGATTATCCCCAAAAGCTCCAGGAAGGGACTGGGCTGGTTTACCACCGTCGCGCTCTTGCTTGTAACCGGTCTGGTTGTGGTAGGCTGGGACAACCAGGGCTCTCTGTATGACGGCATGTTCATGGTTGACCGTTATGCCCTGTTCTTCAAGATTATCTTCCTGGTGTCGGCTTTTCTGGTGTGCCTGGGCTCCATGCGTTATGTGGACGATTTCCTGGGCGACCAGAGCGAGTATTACAGCATGCTGATATTTGCCACCCTGGGCATGAGCGTGATGGCATCGGCCGGAGATTTCATTACTCTGTACCTCGGCCTGGAACTGATGACCATAGCCTTTATCGTGCTGGTGTGCTTCCGCCGGACGGAAACCAAATCGGTGGAGGCGGGTATGAAATACGTGCTGCTGGCGGGCATGTCCTCGGCGGTGCTGCTATACGGTCTCAGTCTGATATACGGGGTTACCGGTTCCATTCTGATTCCGGAAGTGGGACGGGCGGTTGCCCTGAATCCTTCTCCGGCGCTGATGCTGGGGCTGGTAATGCTAATTGCAGGTCTGGGCTTCAAAATATCCGCAGTGCCTTTCCATATGTGGTCGCCTGATATTTACGAAGGCGCTCCCACACCCATTACCGCGTTTCTGGCGGTGGGCTCCAAGGCAGCTTCCTTCGCGGTGCTGATGAGGGTTTTCGTGGAGGCCCTGCCGGGTATTTGGGCCAACTGGACCATGATGATAGCCATTCTGTCTGCGGTTACTATTATCGTGGGTAACCTGGTGGCTATTCCACAGACCAATATCAAGAGGATGCTGGCCTTTTCCAGTATCGCCCAGGCCGGTTATATACTGGTGGGTCTGGTGACAGCCTCCGAGGCCGGCATCAAGGGTGTTATGTTTTACGGTTTCCTGTACGTGTTTGCCACAGTCGGTGCCTTTACTGTGGCCGGATACTTCTATAATGTAACCGGCAGCGACGAGATAAAGGATTACGCCGGACTGGCCCAGCGCTCGCCGCTGATGGCCGCCGTAATGCTGACGGTGATGCTTTCCATGGCTGGAATTCCGCCCCTGGCGGGCTTTGCCGGTAAGTTCTATCTGTTCAAGACCATTGTTGATGATTACCTCTGGCTGGCCTTTATCGGCATGGTCATGAGCATGGTGTCGGTGTACTATTACCTGCGGGTGGTTCTGGTGATGTACCGGGACGATCCAGTGGACAGCACACCCATCAAGATCAGCGGCCCGGTTACCCTGACGCTGCTCATAGCCCTGGGGGCCACCCTGTTCATCGGTATCTATCCCGGCCCGCTGTCCGAGATTGTTAACAGCGCGGCACACTCTTTCTTCGTGCACTAGACGAATTGCAACCAGACGAATAAAAAGAGAAGCCCTGCCGCTATATGCGGCAGGGCTTCTCTTTTTATTTTATGTACCGGGTAACTAAGTTATTAAGTTATTCCTTAGCAGTATGCTAACTATTGCTAGCGGATATTTTTATGTTATGCGACAGTGGAGACAGTTCTTCGCTGTCGCATATATTTCATAGACTATCATTTCCCCCAAGCCGGAGTCGTGGAGCAGGCTGGGATCTAACACTCACGAACTAGCTTAAGGCCAATATCCCGGAGGTTTGAAGGGCTTCTTATCGATATAGTTCCAGAGGGGATCATTGCGGTCAAGCTTATTTTTCTGCCTGAATAGAGTTTCTTACCGAATTCCACATCTCATTTGAGACCAGGCCGAGCCGCCAGAGGGCAATGCCGTTAAGGTTGTAGCGCTTCGCGATACCAATTTTGGTTACCATGCTTTGTGGCGTTTCACTGGGAGTTGAAATTCCCAGTAACAGCTTTTCAGGCGGAACAGCGGCTTTGGCCATTTCCACGGCCTGTATCACCTGGACATCAGGTTCCGGTTTAGGACCGTAATCATAGGCCATGACGATAATATGACCGGCAAGTTTCCCCAGTGTTTGGTAATCGTATCCTTGATATACGCTATTTGGTGCGTGTAGTGTCAGGGTCAAGTCAAGGTTTTCTGTTTTTAACTGATCGGATAACTGACGAACAAAGTTGTTGAAGTTGTTTTTTACTGTTATTAGATGTTCACCGCTGTCCTTCAAGCCCAGACCTTCGAAATTAAGGTTTACACCACGGTACAACCCGGCTTCTTGTACTATAGCGCTTACTGCTCTGGTCATGGCTGCTTCGTTGGTTAACAGGTCTGAAATAGTGCCATCCTCATCGGTCAGGTGTACAACCATCTGTGTTTCAAGGTTATATTCCCTGGCGGCCTCCAGAACCTTTTCCCAACTGTCCGGTCTCTGCCAGCCTGTCCGGCTTTTGGTGAGTAAATATCCATCATTGTCCAAACTGTACCACCCTAAGGCCAGTTCGCTGACCGCGCCGGTATTGCCGGTGCCGGAATCGGGATAGGCTTTTCCGAAAAGATTCGTCCAACTGCTGGTCTGAATATCTCCCAGGGCATAAAACCCGACCACGGTCATTGCCATGGGGGGTGAAGTAATCCTGACGCTGTTAGTGGCCTCAATCCATTCTACCTGGCAGTCAAAGGCTTCACTGAAAAATCTGAGCGGGATTAAAGTTCTTCCTGTCAGGAGTACTGGCGGTGTATCCAAAAGAACAGCCGTCCCGTTACGATAGGCATTTTTGTTGCCAATTTGCAGGCGGGCCGTGGTTTTTTCATTTTCGGCACTCACTGTTTGATTGGTACCGTCCCAGGCAACTCTGACGTTTAATGCCTCGGCCAGTGCCCGGAAAGGAACCATGGTGCGTCCGTTTTGGATGACTGGTTTTACATCAAAGATAACCGGAAGTCCATCAACCAGCACTGAAATTTCATTCCCCGGTTGTTGGGCCAGGGCCGGTAGCGAGAAAAAGCCGGATAGAGTGAACAATAAGATAAAGGGTAAAGTTAATAAGCGTTTCATTTTTGCCTCCGTTGTTGTTTGGGAACTTATATAATTATACTTCGTCTGTTAATTCAAGGCTACAGTCGATTAACTGATGCGGACTGCTATTAACACCGTCCCAGCTTGCACCCGGTGCAGCTTTTTGCCTTCGACTTGCACCGGGTGCTTAGAAGTGGGCTGATGAACGCGCCGGACGGCAGGCGGCTCTGGCTCGGCAACGTGCGTAACAACCGGCAGGCGCTGGTGGTCCTGGACGCCCAGGGACAGCCTCAACGCTTCGGTGTGATGAAGTTTTACAGGGAGGGATAGCCGGTGGAGCCGGCAATCAGGGGATGCGCATTCAGAATGAAGTCTCGGGAGCGCGTCCGAATAAATTTGCCGATCTTTTCAATCAGGACGCCCTAGTGAAGGAGTTTTTCACTGCCGAAACCTGCCTGGAATTGCAACAAAAGCTGAACAAAGCTTTAGAACTCGGCTCTGGTATCCACCAGGAGGATTTTCGCTGCCTGGTGGAAAACGTCAGCATGTTCTCGCCGGTACGGCGGGTGGTGGAGGCAATTGTTAACCAGTACGACGCGGGGGGTGGACGGAATGGAGAAGTTTGAAGCCAGACAGGTCGTTGAATGCCTGCGTTCCGGAGTTTCCTCCCGTAACTTAAGCGCCATTTTTTCCTACGGGCGGGAGGCAGCCCTGGAGCGTGTGGGGCGCGAATTGGAACGGGTGCGCTCGGAAAGCGGTGCCCTTTCCCTGGTGGTCAAGGGCAACTTTGGCAACGGTAAAACGCACTTTTTGAATATTATTGCCCGTAAGGCGGAAGATTTGAACTTTGCCGTCAGCTTCGTGCCGCTTTCCAAGGAAACTCCCTTCGATAAACTGGACCGTCTTTACCGCCGGGCGGCAGCCGGCCTGTACCTGCCGGGCTACTCCCAGCCCGGCTTTGCCCCCCTGCTGGAAGCGCTGCGGCCGGGCAGCGAGGAAGCGGATGAGATGCTGAAATACGCCGCCCGCAACCTTCACCCGAAAATTGAGGCCGTATTAAAAAACTACCTGGACGGCAGCGGTGACGCCTACAACCAGAATATTCTGGCAAGCGATCTGGCGGGAGACTTCGTTCCTATCGCACAGCTAAAATCCATCCATCGCCTGAACTTTGGGAAAGCGCTGTCATTGCCGCCTTTCAAGGTGAAAGAAAATATCTTCGATTACTTCCGCTTCCTCTCCCGCCTGATCCGGGCAGCCGGCTATGCCGGGTGGGTAATTCTTTTCGACGAGTTCGAACAGTTGATGTACCTGGGCATTACGGCCAGGGCCAACGCTTACCTTAATGCCGCCCGCTTCATGTCGCCTTCTTTTGGCCTGACGGCAACTTATACTGTCTTTTCGGCTTCATCCAACCTCTGGTCGGAATTGATCCGGAAGCAGAAAAACAGCGACTACGACAATGTGCCGCAGAAACTGGCGGCCAAAGAGAGGCAGCACGACATCCCCACAGTGCGGGAAGTTTTCGGCAGTTTTTTAAAAGAAAACCTCTTTCTGGACACCCTCTCCACCTTCGACATCCGCCGGATGCTCCAGGCCGTTCGCGACCAGCACATCCTGGCCTACGGCTGGCAGGCGCCGGACGACATCGGCAAGGCAATCGCAGGCCTACCTGCGGACAGGCCCCTGCGCACGGTGCTCCGGGCTATGGTGGAGTACCTGGACCTTCAGTATCTCTACGGCGGCAGGCCGGAGATTGCGGTGGATATACCGGAGGAGATCCTGCCGGGCGAGTTGCCGGATGACGAAGGCGAGGAGCGGGAAGATATGCAGGAGCATGATAAAGAGTGTCTATAGCCCCGGGACCGGCACCCGGAGCATTTTTTATATCCGCCGGCAATACATAAATTTCTTTTAGCTTTTTCTCTACTGACTACTGAAATGAGAGATGCCTTTTTGTAGCTGCTGCATTGATCGAGGGTTTCAACGGGGCGCTGGCTGAAGAAATAGAGTACCTGCGCAATGAAGGAGGCCACCCTCTGGTGCTCCTGGACGGGGTGCTGGTTTACCGTTGCGAGAAGGGATTTCTTTATGCCTTTGACCTGGAGGTGGAGGCTTTTCTCCTCGACGGCACGCCGGTACGGCTGCGCTACGGCTCCCGCGAAACCAGGGGAGAGGTGGTGACCGTGCGCGGCTCAGAGTTGACCCTGGCGCTGCATGAGAACATGGGTGAACTCCTGAGCGGTCTGAAGTTTTCTGCGAGCCCTGGTTTTTGCTGGCCGCCTTGCAGGAGCGGTTACGCGAAACGCCGGAGCGGAATTTGAAAATGGCCCTGACTGTGTTGGAAAAAGTGCCGGCGCACCAGCGGCGCTACGTATCTCTAGCAGCCGCTGCTTGCGCCCAGGAAGAAGCGTTGCGCCTGGCCGGCGAAAGGTATCTGGGGACCGCCGGGCACCGGCAAGACCGAAACCCTGGCCCGGATCGCGAAGCTCTTTTTCGAACTGGGCGGACGTGTGCTGATCCTTTCTCACGCCAACGTGGCTGTGGACGGCGCGGTGCTGAGGGCGGCAGGCCGGATCGGGGCGCCGGCTCGATCCGGCCTGGTGGTGCGTTATGGCTGGGCCAGGCTGCCGGCGCTGCGGCGAAGCGGCCTTCTTGCCTCCAGCCTGGCTGCCACTGACCATCCGGAAATGCAGGAGCGTCGTAGAGAGTTGGAGGACGAGCGCAGCGAATTGCTGGCAGGGCTGCGCGCCGGCGGTGCGCGGGGCGCACGCCTGACAGATGTGGAGCGGGCCTTGCGAGACCTGAGGGCAACCCTGAAAGATGCAGAGGCGCGAGTGTGCCATGAAGCGCAGGTACTCGGCTGTACTCTATCCGCAGCGGCGACTGATCCGGTGATTTACAGGGATCACTACGATTTCGTGCTGCTGGATGAGGCCAGCATGGCCTATATTCCCCAGGTGTTTTTTGCTGCCTCCCTGGCGTGCCGGAAGCTGGTGGTGAGCGGCGACTTCCGCCAGCTGGCGCCGGTAGCGCTGGCCGGGGCGCCGGGGGTGGAACACTGGCTGAAGCGGGATATCTTTGAGCAGGCCGGGATAATGTCCGCTTTCGAAAAAGGACAGGCGCCGGATATCGCTGTGTTGCGCCTGCAGCGGCGGATGCACCCGGCCATCGCCGGGTTTGTGAACGATTCTGTCTACGGCGGGTTGCTCTACAATGCTCCGGAGACATCCGGGCGCGCAGCGCTGGCCGCTGCCGAACCGTGCCCGGGAGCGGCGCTGACGCTGGTGGACTTGAGCGATTTGTCCGCCTTCTGCTACCGGCACGGTTCTTCCCGCTTCAACCCCTTGTCTGCTTTCCTGGCTCTGACACTGGCCAGGAAGATCAGGCAGGGCGGCCTCACAGTGGGCCTGCTCACACCTTACGCTGCTCAGGCCAGACTGCTAAACGCCCTGACGGCAGGACTTTTAGGGTTTACCGGCGCACGTTCCGAGGATGCCGGCCTGGTGGCCGCCACTGTCCATCGCTTTCAGGGAGCGGAGCAGGACGCGGTAGTGCTGGATCTGGTTGATTCCTTTCCACAGCGCGGCCCCAGCGGACTCCTTTCCCACAGGGAAGGAAGTGTCGGGCAGCGGTTGGTTAATGTTGGCGTCACCAGGGCGCGGGGCAAGCTTTTCGTCCTGGCCTGCTGCGATTTTCCGGCTGCAAAACTCACTTTGGAAATTATGGAAGAATACCTGGCTGCAGCCGGGCTGACCTGCCCGTCCGGCCACCTCCTAAAGGCAGTTCCTTCAAAACGCGGGCCTCTGACAGTTTGTTCCCACAGTCCGGCCTGCCTCTGCGTTTATCAGGTTAGGGATCTGCTTTAGCTTGCCTGAAGCAACAAATCGGCTGAATTGAGCCGAATAAGGTTATGAAGGGAAACCGCTTCTATGGCAGGAAAAGAAACTACTTTTTCCTGTCAATTAGCTCCAGCGGTTAAATTATTGGGTAGAGTGATATCAAATACCATTAGTTTTTTGTTCACTCCCGGGGAGACAGTTGTATTCCAACTCACGGTTTTCCCAGGTGCGCAGGCGGACCGAGCCGTTGCCTCTTTCCAGCAGGTACTGTGGCAGCACCGGGGTCTTGCCGTAGCCATTAGGGGCGTTGATTATATATGTGGGTACGGCCAGGCCGGAGGTATACCCCCTCAGTTTTTCCATTATGTTGATACCCTCTTCAATACTGGTAATAAAATGTTTGGTTCCTTTAACTTGCTTGGCATGGAAAATGTAATAAGGGCGTACCCGGATTTTTAGCAGCTCCTGGTTTAATTTTTTCATCACGTGGGCGCAGTTGTTTATTCCTTTTAACAGCACTGCCTGGTTACCCAGTATAATTCCCGCCTCGATTAACATATCACAGGCCCGTTTGCTCTCGGGGGTGATTTCCCTGGGGTGGTTGAACTGCGTATTGATGTATACGGGTGGATGCTTTTTAAGTACGGCGCAAAGCTCCGGCGTGATCCTCTGGGGTAGGGTGACGATGGACCTGGTGCCGATACGCTTGATTTCCACATGTTTAATGGCATCCAGTTCGCCGAGAAGCCAGTCAATTTTCCGGTCGTCAAGCAATAAGGCGTCTCCACCGGTAATAAGCACATCGCGTATTTCCCTGTTCTTGCGAATATAGTCCAGGGCTGCCACCAGGCTTTGGTGTGGTTTGTGCTGATCCGTTTCCCCGATATTTCTCCTCCTCTGGCAGTGGCGGCAGTACATGGCGCACATATTGGTGGCGTTGATGATCAGGCGGTCCGGGTAGCGCCTGGTAACGCAGGGGGAAGGGGAGGTAAATTCTTCCGCCATGGGATCGCTGTGGCCGCTTTCGTCCATTTCCTCTGCTGTCGGTACGGATTGCATTTTTATAGGGTCGTTTGGCTCGCCCTCTACAATCAGCGCAGCGTAATAGGGGGATATGGACCAGCGGTAGCGGGTGCCGACCTGCTTAATCTGGGCAAATTGATCTATGCTCAGGTCCAGGATTTTGGATAAGGTTGTTACGTTATCGATGCGGTGCGCCATCTGCCAGCGCCAGTTCTGCCACTGTTCTTCGGTGGCATTGTAGTGTTTGAGCAGATTTTTTTTGTTAAACTCCGTTACGGACCGTAAATCAAAACCTGTTTTTATGGTATCCTTAATATCCAGGTAATCGGTTATTTTTTGCCTGAGTTCGGCAGATCGCCTGAGAGCTATTACTCTCTTCTCATCACTGGTGATTTTACATTTCTCAATAGCCGGGATGGACATGAAAACTCCTCCTTTTTTTATCTCGCAACAGCCTGTAAGACTCCGTCCCCGAAGGTCGGGGATCAACAGGCTGTATAGCTCGAACTAAGTTCGCCCTAAGGGTTCGGAAGGGGAATAACCCCTTCCGAACCCTTAGGCTCACTTATATTTAAGGACAGGCAAAGAGCACAAAAACCCCTGAATACGTATTCAGGGGTGAAAAAGCAAAAATTAAAATTACTAACTACACAGCGCAAATAAGCTCTGCTTTTGCCTATCCTCCCTTTCAACGCTTGCGAAGTTAGCTGACGGATTCGGATCGAAAGTAACCCTACGAATTCGGTAGTCTGTAATCGGTCGCCAGTATCTGACAACTGACTACGGACTATTGACTACTGAACCGATTCACCCCAATAATTTGGTTCCCCCGCTTCTTATAGAAGAACTCAGCGATCAGGAGAAGTATTAAATTTTTGTACTACACAACAGATTGATAAAGGTATTTGTCGGAAAATTGCAAAACTTTCTAGAAGTATACTCCTTTACATAATATATGGTAAAATCTTATATCTTCCACTATATTATACCACAGGATTGGAATCTGGGCAACTTCTATATTTTCGATGACTTTTATAGACCATTGAAGAAACATTGACCACACCCATGTTTTAATTGGGTTACTGCTTTATTGTTGTTCCGGAGGGTGATGTTCAAACCTGGCTGGATAAAAATCGGCGGGCTACATAATATAGTGACGTTGTATGTCCAACTAGCAGGAAAAACATCATGATCATGGAAATATTACCATCAGACGTTAAAAGCTAAACTGACTTCTCCTGCATTGTGGTCATGACATTTTAGAAACGGGGACTTTGTATGCTGGACTTAATTGTCTCCTGGAACAGCTGGCTGGGACGGCGCATGTTTTTTGTGGTCTTGTCGGCCTTTTTCGCCGGCTTCATACTTCCCCTGGCACATACGCCTTTCCTTGGCACAGTGGCGGTGGCTCTTTTTGCCTATATGACCTTTATAGTTTCCCTGGAGACCAGTTACCGGGATTTTTTTCATGTACTTACCAAACCCTGGCTGACATTATGGATGCTGTTTCTAATCCACGTTGTTATGCCTCTGGTAGCCTGGGTTGTAGGCCATACATTCTACCCGGACAGTGCCCTAACCAGGCTGGGTTTCTTAATAGGAGCCGCCATTCCCATTGGAGTGACCTCCATCATTTGGACCTCCATAGTGCGTGGGGACGTAACCCTGGCCCTGGTGGCGGTAACCGTGGATACAGTACTAAGCCCCCTGCTGCTTCCCGTGTATATTGCCCTGGTGGCGGGGAGGTCGGTGCATATTGATTATGTTCATCTTTTGCTGGGGTTGTCCGGGATGGTAACTATACCCAGCCTCCTGGGCATGGCGTGCAACGATTTGAGTTCCGGCAGGCTAAGCAGGTATTCCCGCTCCTTAGGTGGTTTTACCTCCAAGGTGGCGCTTTTTGGGGTAGTATACATCAATGCCAGTGCGGTGGCGCCGGAAATAAGCTGGGGTACTCCCCTTGTAAAAATGCTGCTGGTTATTTTGCTGCTGGTGATGTTGGGATATTATCTGGGTTATGCCGGCTCCTTCGTGCTGAGGGATCGCCGGAGGAGTACCGTAGCTGCTATGATCTACAACGTGGGGATGCGCAACATCAGCTTTGGCTCCGTTCTGGCGGTGGCCTATTTCCCCGCAGCCGTAGCCGTGCCGGTGACTCTGGCCATGCTTTACCAGCAGCCTCTGGCAGCCGCCGTGTCTTACCTGTTCAGCCGTTTCGAACGGCGCAGGGCTGATGAGCTGAAGCAAGCGGCAGGTGATAAATAAGTAATTGCGAGCTACTGAAGTTGAAAAATCAGCGCTAATATGCCAAATTATGACTTTTTTCCCGAAGGTATTGTAATTGCATTTGTATAATCTACTAAACAATAAATTATTACCTGAGGGGACAGGTTATCATGAGAGATGTAACCGAAGAGAACGAAAAGAATTGCAGGGGGATTGGCGAAATAAGCCGGCAGGCCGCTTCCCTTTATTCGTTACAACAAGAATACGACAACGCCGAAAGTGCGGTCGGTGAAATATGGGAAAGAATGTTTATTCTTACCGACTTGCTGGATAGCGCCGGTCAACCTTTTGTGGCGGTTTATCCGCATGGCGGCATTTTAGTTTGCAACAGATCTTTCTGTGAACTTACAGGCTACGTCGAAGAAGAACTGAAAAATATGGGGTGGTGGGATTTTACCCCCACGGAATGGTACGGCAGGGCAAAAATTTTTTTAAATGATATTGGCTGCAGCGGAGTATCCCGGCGTTTTGACATGGAACATATACATAAGAGCGGCTTGAGGATACCCGTGGAGGTTTTTGCCTACCCTGTATACGCTGGTAAAAAAGTTTCCTGTTATGTTTTGTTTGTATCAGATATTACTCTCCGCTCACATCCCGGGGAGAGGCAGCAGCCCGTAGCAGGTGCGGGGCCGGGGGAATCAGTCCCGGAGGAAGGATTACCCGGCCCGACGCCGGAATATGCTACCGCCGGGCTTGCCGGAACACAGTGTCATCCGTCTGCGGATAACACTGGTCAGGAAGAAGCAGCCCGCCTGGACAGGTTGAAATTTGTGGGGGAAATGGCCGCAGGCATGAGCCATGAATTAAGAAACCCCATGACCACCGTAAAGGGTTTTTTGCAAATGCTTGTGGGCAAGCATGAATTCCAACAATACACGGAATATTTTAAAATTATGCTAAAGGAAATGGACAGGGCAAATTTAATAATTTCCAATACCCTGTCCCTGGATAAAAACAGGTTTATAGATTTGAAGTTGCATAACCTGAATCACATTGTGGAGTCGCTTTCCCCGTTGATACTGACAGAAGCTGTGCAAAAAAACAACCTTTTTGAAATGGAGCTTGGTAATATTCCCAGCTTGATGCTTGATAAAAAAGAAATTCGCCAGTTGATACTGAATCTCGTGCACAACGGCCTGGAGGCTATGTCCGCGGGCGGGTGCCTGATGGTGAAGACATACAGTGCCAAAAGAAAGGTTATTTTATCCGTGCTAGACCAGGGAGCAGGTATCGCTCCCGATGTGCTTGACAAAATGGGCATACCATTTTTTAGCACCAAAGAACACGGAACCGGCCTGGGTTTGGCCATGTGTTACAACATCGCCGACAGACATAATGCCTCCATCAAGGTGGAATCCGGGCCCGGGGGGACCTCAGTGCAAGTAATTTTTGACCTTTAGCCCTTTATTAAAACTCCGGCCTTCTATCGGGAAGCAGGTTAAGTACAAATGCGTTTGAGCAGGCCAGCCATATTTTTCCCAGGGGTTTTAAGTGTCTCCAGTCCTTCCTGCCTGATCCTTTAATATCTTTCCAGGCTCTCTTCCCACACCTGTATTCCAGTAGTTGGCACAGGGGATTATGCTCCGGGAAATCCCGAAAAAGAAATTAATTGACGATTTGTTTTCCGGGTTGAAGCTACCGTTTTCAGGGTTTAACGGAATAATGCCTCCCGGAAAGAGCATTTAGACACTTTTAAAACTCTTGTGAAAAACTCGACTTTAATACCAGTTGCCTTAGGTATGAATATTATCATTAAAGGGGTTTATTATTGCTGTATTAATGCCCTCTGCATAATATTTAAGTATATAACAAATATGTATTAGATGAGGTGGTAAATATGACGGAAGCAACGTACACAGTAAAAGACTACATGGTTCCTTTTCACGACTACCCGAGCATAAATCAAAATGCCACCCTTGAAGAAGCGGTCAGTCTGATGCATAGGATGGCCAGGGAAAAAGGCTACCGCTGGCTGGTGGTGCTGGATGACGGCGGCAAAATAAAGGGATTCCTTACCCTGCGTAACGTATTTGAGGCTATCAGCGAGCTGGCTCCCAAGGCCGGCGGCTGGCTGGGTGTATTCACCTACAACAGGCCGGGATACTTCTACTGGGAAGGGCTTCAACTGATTAAGGATACTCCGGTAAAAAAACTCATCAAGCCGCTGATAGATGTCTCTGTTTACGAAACGGACAATCCGGTAAAGGCTGCGGAAATAATCATTAACAGGCGTATAACCATATTACCTATTCTGAATGCCGAGAATAAAATGGTGGGTATAGTCAGGCAGGTTGACTTGCTGCCTTTTATTAAAGGATTGTTTGAAAACGCTCCCGTATCTGTTTAGGCAATGTGGGATTGGTATGGGGAGTTGTTAGACTGGGGGTGTAATTATGACAGGGCCAAAAGAAACGGTAAAAGATTTTATGATTCCCTTTACTTACTACCCCAGTATCAGCCAGAACGATACTCTAATGCAGGCAGTTAATTTGATTTGTCTTCAGGCTGAAGAAAAGGATTACCGCTGGATTGTGGTGCTGGATGATCATGGAAACATTACCGGTTTCCTGACTTTACGAATCATATTCGAGGTAATGGGTGACCTGGCCTCAAAAACCGGGGGCTTGATAGGGCGCCTGACCGATTACCATCCCTGTCTTTTTAGCATGGAAGGGCTCAGAGTATTAAAAAACACCCCGGTTAAAAGGTGTCTGCGGCCGTTGGTGGATGTTTTCGTGAAAGAAACGGACGATCCGCTGGAGGCAGCTGAAATTATCATTAATAGACGTATCGCCATGGTGCCGGTTATGAATGAACAAAATAGGGTGGCAGGAATAATCAGGCCGGTTGATTTGCTGTCCTTCATTGATAAGCTTTTTAACGATACCGGAGCAAAACCAGGGCCGGGGAGGAAAATCAAGGCTAACGTATTTCAATATGTGAATTCTTTTGTTCCGGAGCTTGCACATGGATTTGCCTGATTGTGTTTTAAGCTGTTGATGCTTTAAATTCATTATCTCTAAGGGTTATAACCCCTTCCGAATCCAGGGCTACTTATATGCCGGCGGTATCAAACCGTCGGTTTTTTTAATTCCCGGGAACAGTATATTGTGCTGTTGTATAAATTTTTGAGCTTGTTTATGTGATAATTTGAACATTTTCTCAATAATGAATTTTTTGCCATGTGAATGTGATGAAATTATGTACACGCGAACAAATACCAATAGTCACAAGCCATAAGCTACAGGGCTTTAGTTGCTAAGGTGGCTACCGAATGACCAGAAAATGAACAGTCATATGTCCAGATTATACTCAAAAGCCCGTCTGCTAGCCCCGGAAAAGCCAGTAAATATGTGAATTTCTGAACCTTATTAACTGGCACAACCATTGCTCTTTGTAATGGCAATAGTTGTAAATAACGGCCTAAGAAATGGAAGGAGGGATGAGTCCAGCCTGGTCGCCACCGTAGTTTGGGAGTTGTCTGGAGCGAGTAGTATTTTGTATGACCTGTATTATATGATGTGTTTTTAATTTCCAAGCGCCAGGTTTAAATTCACCGCCTTTAGGCGGTCAGCTTTTAGCATTGACCAAGCAGTAAGGTCCCGCCATAGTGGCAAGCGCCTCCGAATTGGTTATAGCCTTTACTATGGGACTGACCGGCTCCTTTACCTGGGCGCTGAGCGGCTTCATTGATATCAGAATGGTAGTGATTATTATGGCCGGTTCGCTAATCGGTATACAGATTGGGGCTGTGGGAACCACCTACGTCAAGGATTACATGATTAAGTACGTAATGTCTTCAGTTATGCTGATAGTAGCCGTCAGCAGGGCCTTTGCCATACCCCCCTACCTGCACGACTTGGGCGTCATGCAGTTGACTGGAAGCACCATCCATTTAATGAAAAACGTGAGTTTCGTCACTTTGTGTGTGGCTCTGGCAGCAGGCGGTTTGATTGTATTGGGTAGTATGTTCAAAAAGAGAAAGGAAATCAGAGCAGAGGAGCAGGCACAGGTGTTGCAACATAGCTAATATGTACCCTCTTTGGCGGACGGCATCGCGTTTACTGTCAAAGAGTAATATCTCAGGTAAAGGGGATGCCTCAGATGATCTCATGGAAGAAAATCCATAATTGGATGGTTAGCGCTTTGGAGGAGCCTTTCCTGCGGGCCGAATTGCACCGGGCGGATATGCAGCGCAATGATACGCCCCGCCAGGATGGCGGAATACGCCTTATGGAGAGGGATAATAAAAGGCACACCAAGGAGGTCGTTCGTGCAAGGGAGTTTGCCAGCGGGGGTTAGATATCAGAGGGTAGGGGACACACTTTCTTGTGTTGGTTAAATCCTTCATAATTAACAAAAGCGAGAAGGAATGTCCCCTTAATTAAAAATTTTAAAAGGTGCGCGGGCAAATTTGCTTCCGCACCTTTTTTTAGCCAAACATTGGCCGTCTTATTTTTGCTACTACAGGTTAATTCAATTACAAGCATATGTTACAATAAAGAAGATATATTCGAGAGGCCGGGGAGGTCAACATGACTTCTAAGTTAAAGCTAAGCGACAGGCTAAATAATATTGGCATCGGTTTCGGCGACCGGATTCTTGGACTGGTGCTGCTGCTGTTGATTGCTACCGTGGCACTGTCTCTGTACATGCTGCATACCATAAAAAACAGCGAGATTTCGATTATTGAACACCAGAAAACACGTCTGAACCAGGCCGCCCGCTATTTCGATCATAATTTCGGCACCGGCCTGAAGCTGTACATGGAGGAGCGGGGTGTTGCTAAAAAGAGCCGGGAGGAAAGGATCGAAGTTGCAGCGGAATACGTCGACAGGACAATTGATGTTGTGCACAAGGAGTACCCGGATGTGCATATAGGTCTTTATGTCAGTGATCTGGATGTTTTTTTTGACGGCACCAAGCGCCTAAGTGAAAACTATTCCTTGCGGCGTAAAAAAGCTTTCGAGGAGACCGTTAAAAATAAGACCACCACGGTGCAAGATGTGGGGTATGATGAGGGGGGCATTGTGGAGGTTTATGTGCCCCTGGAACGCAACGGAGAGGTGGAGGGAGTAATCCGTTCGGCGGAATATTTGTCCGATGCTGGATTTTATAATAAGCGGCGCCAGGTGGAGTATACCGTTTACGTGCTGGTGGGCATCGTGATTGCTTTCGGCATTTTGGGGGCTACCCTCCTTTTTCGTCAACTGGTTAACCAGGTTCAGGAAATTAAGGGCGGGGTCCGCCTGCTGGAGGACGATTATAACCGCTTACTGCCGGATGCGCCTGGTGAGCTGGGTGAAATTACCCGGGCGGTCAACCGTTTCGCCCGTAAAATATCGGATTTGAATCTGTATAATCAGACCATGCTGGCTGCCATTGATGACGGTATATTGGTGGTGGACACCGGCGGCAAGATTATCATCGCCAATAATATGTTCCAGAAGATGCTCCGGCTGCCGGAGCAGTGTAATGAAAAGAATTTTCGGGAAATCCTACCCCAGGGCTCGCCCTTTCAGGTTCTTCTGGACCGGATTCTGAATGAAGTGCGCGATTCCAGGTATGTGCAGGCGTCCTGGGCGGATATGCCGGGCAGCCACAATGTCCAGGAGTATCTCATCAGCACTTTTGTTTTAAAGGATGGCCCGGGAAATTTAATCGGCGCCGTGCTGTGCTGCCGGGATATTACCGAAAGGGTCCGCCTGGAGGAAAAGGCTAACCGGCAGGAGCGGCTGGCGTCTCTGGGTAAACTGGTGGCCGGCGTGGCTCATGAAATAAGGAACCCGCTTACCTCCATAAGCTGCTATATCCAGCACTGGCAGGGCCAGAACAGCGGGGACCAGAAAGCTTTGGCCACGGTGCACCGGGAAATTTCCCGCCTGGACACTCTGGTGGACCAACTTCTTTACTTTGCCAAGCCGGCGGAGGCTAAATTCCGCATGTTCGACATAAATAATCTGATAGAGACCGTGCTTTCCTTCTTTGGCGAAGTTTTCTACGGCAAGTATAATATTATCAAAGACTTGGCAACCCAAATCCCCTCAGTCTGGATTGATTCTGAGCAGGTTGAGCGGGTAGTGGTTAATATCATATTTAACGCCGTGCAGGCTATGCCCGAAGGCGGTTCTATCTCCGTGACCACAGCCCTGCGGGACGAGGAATTCATACGGGTGTCCATCAGCGACACCGGCTGCGGAATACCTGCGGAAAACCTGCCGCATCTGTTTGATCCTTTTTATTCCACCCGCCCCAAGGGCACCGGACTGGGTTTGGCCATCGCTCACGAAATTGTTCAGGCGCACGAAGGCCATATTGAAGTAGAAAGCAATGTGGGGCAGGGCACCACATTCCATATATTCTTGCGGACCAGGGGGGACTAGATTGAGCAATTTGATATTGGTTGTGGATGACGAATCTAGCGTTCGTGAAGCGCTGATAGATATACTCACAGATAACGGATACCGGGTTGAGAGCGCCGGAAGCGGCAGTGAAGGCCTGGAAAAAATTGAGGTTCTTAACCCGGATGCCGTGCTGTTGGATATACGGATGCCCGATATTGACGGGATCAAAGTTCTGGAATTGGTGCGACGAAGTGGGGAAGGTGTACCCATTATTCTGATCACAGCCTATGGCTCAACCCAGACCACCATTGAGGCGATGAAGCTGGGAGCCTTTGACTATCTGATGAAGCCGCTTAAAATAAGCGATATGCTGGAAGTTGTAAAGAAAGCGGTAGAGGTCAAAGGGCTCATAGATCGGGCTAAGGCCGGGGAAAACCTGCCCCTGGCGGAAGCAGACGCCATGATTGGACTCTCGCCTGTGATGCAGAATGTTTACAAAACCATTGGGCGGGTGGCCAATACCAACGCCACTGTGATGATAAGGGGCGAAAGCGGCACCGGCAAAGAACTGGTGGCCCGGGCTATTCATTTCAACAGTGTGCGTAAGGATCGTTCTTTCATAAAAATAAACTGCGCCTCCATTCCGGAAAATCTTTTGGAAAGTGAGCTATTTGGACACGAAAAGGGTGCCTTTACCGGGGCCGCTACAGCCAAGCCGGGTAAATTTGAGCTGGCGCACAGGGGAACCATTTTTCTTGATGAGATAGGCGAAATGTCCATGTCTACCCAGACCAAGCTGTTAAGGGTGCTACAGGAAAGGGAATTTGAGCGGGTGGGCGGAACCGAGACCATTAAGGTGGACGTGCGTATAGTTGCCGCCACCAATAAAGACTTGGAAGAATCTATTGAAAGTGGCGGATTTCGAGAGGATCTCTATTACCGCCTGAATGTTGTTGAGGTAATGCTGCCGCCCCTGCGGGACAGGAAGACTGATATTGCCGCTTTGGTCAGCCATATCATCAAAGGCTGCAGCGCCGAACACAATAAGGGCATCAAAGGTTTTTCCGAAACCGCCATGGAAATATTGATGAACTACGATTGGCCCGGCAATATCAGGGAGTTGAAAAATGTCTGCGAGCGGGCGGTGCTGATGTCTACAGGCCCGGTACTGGGGGTTGAGGATTTGCCCCTGAGCCTGAAAAAAAAGTCCCGCCGCTACGGCTGGCTCAACGATGTCCCGGGTGGCTCCCTGAAGGAAATTGTTTCCGAGGTGGAGCGGGAGATTATCTTAAAGGCTCTGGAGGAGCACAACTGGAACCGCTCTGCTGCCGCCCAGGCGCTGAAAATGAACAGAAGCTCTTTCTATGCCAAATTGAAAGAACTGGGCATTATGGATTAGGGGGACGAAAGAATGCCTATAACCAGACAGGTAAAAAATATTATGGTGCCCATAGACGAATACCCGGTAGTTGACGAAGGGGCCACTGTGCTGGAGGCCGTAATGAGGCTCCGGGATTCATTTCACCAGATGGATGGCACATGGTACGGTTTCCAGTCCCTTATGGTTCTGAATGAAAAAGGTGAACTGACAGGCATTTTGACTCTGAGAAGTCTTTTGGTGGCGCTCCGCCAGCGGGAATTTATAGAACATATTTTAAACGGCGACCCCACCGGGCTTTTCTTTACCCCGCACCTGATCAAGGATTCAAAGATAACAGTGGGTAAAATAATGCGCCCTATTAATCTTGTTACCGTACAGGAAGATGACATCATAATGGAAGCCCTGTTGAAAATTATAAAGTACAAAATTAACTCCCTGCCGGTATTGTCCGGAACCATACCGGTAGGGGTGGTGCGGACCATAGATTTATTCTGGTTCGTTGGGGAACTCCTGGAATGACTTCGGGGCCGTGTTGGCATATCCGTTCTGTTTATTTATATTACCGGCAGGTGGTGTTGATATATGGTAACCAGAAAAACTGCGGAACAAATAATGGTGCCTATCGGGGACTATAATACCATTCCGGAGAAGTCCACCGTTTACGAGGCCATCCAGGTGCTCAGGGAATCCTTTCACAGGGACGGCAAGGCTTGGTACGGCCACCGCAGTGTCATTGCTGTAAATAAAGAGGGAGAGCCCACTGGCATACTTAGCCTGCGGGGGATACTCCAGGCAGCAGGACTGCGGGAATTGGAAGAGGACCCCGATTTAAAGGCTGATTCCTGGGGCTGGCTTTATATCAAAAAACTTCGTGAAGAGGCCCGGCTGTCCGTACGGGATGTCATGCAACCCCTCAGGCTGGCCGAGGTGCGTGCCAATGATGATCTTACCGATGTGGCCAGGGCTTTGTTAAAGAATAAGGTCAACTCCCTTTCTGTATATAAAAACGGCAGGGTGGTTGGGATTGTGCGCACAATAGATATATTAATGGCCATGGACGGATATTTTTCATGACAGAGCACTGGCTTATATATTATTAGTGGATGAAAAAATTTATGCCTATACCAACCCGGCGGCTTTGCCGCCTTTTTGTTAGTATAGAAGTTATATTACGGGTAATTTGTGGAAAACTTATTAATCGTCATTAGGACGATTTTTTCTTTTTAATATCAGGCACTGTTTTTGCAAAAATATTAGTGTATGCTATTGCTGAAATCCAGGGAATCTGATTAGAAACGGGGTATTCATATGAACCCAAGCCAAAGAGCTGAGCCGGTTCCCTTATATCAGGTGGTGACCTGTCTGCTTTGGGAAACGCTGAAAGCTGTGATTTGGGGAATTATTATTCTACTAACCAGGGCAATTACTCCATTGGCGCCAGATTTGGGGTACAGACTGGTCAGGTTTTGGCTGAAAGTTACCAATAAGCTGGACAAAAAAATGGTGCAATTATATTCTTGAAGCAATGTTTCAGAACTTTATGACTAAAAAATGGACATCCGGGTCTGCAGGGTTCTTGTTGTATCGGACCGCAAAACAGTCCGGTTAAAGGCTTTAATGGAAACTCCAAACCGGTTGATTAAAATATGGTCACCGTGACTTGTATATGTACAGTACACGGTGCTTTGTGTTTTATAAAACAAACTATTTACGGCATTTCCGGAATTGAGTGTTTTGGCACTATCTTTGCACTGTAACTATGCGAAAAGTTCCAAACTATGCGGGATTTTTCTCAAAGGGGGAATGCATCTTGACGGAAAGAGAATTTATCGACCAATTTGAGCAGCAGAAATATGAGTTCCTGGTGGAAAATATGATAGCTGAAAGCCAGATCAGGATACTTGATCTGTTTGAGGAATGGATTAAAGAAAAAGCGCCTGGGGAGACGGACACCATTCATAATAAAAAAAGGACCAAAAGGGCCACTATAGAAAGACCCGGCCAGAGGGCTGAAAAAAAAGTTAAGGAAAAAAAGCAGAAACAGGATTTCGGCGAATATCTCGAAAAGGTTGTTACAGAGGCCGAACATGTACTGGCGGGAAAAAGTGTGCTTCTTAACTGTGTGGCCCTAGATAGGGCAATCGGTATGAAACAGTCCTCGAGGTGCATGAGAATTTGCGATAATCATAATGTTTTTTGCCGTGTCGGCAAAAGTTGGCCCCGCAAAGGTAAATACCAGGGGCGGGGTGTGGTGCTGATTGAACTGGTTATGGATGGGTTTAAAACTTCGGTCTTCCTCCCGTTGTTGAAGAAAATTGAGACTATCGAGAATCACGTGGGCATGTCCGTGGAGAGGGAAATGCCGCACATAGAAAATGTGGGCAAATATCGCTTTAAACTGTTTTTCCCCTTCGGAGATGAAGGAGAAATCAATTATGATAGTGCCTTCATCGGTGAAAAACTGGCGGAATTTATTTATATTTCAAGGATTTGCCTGAAAGAACTGGATTGCAGGTAGCTTTTACGGTGCCAGCGTGGAAAAGGCATTCAGGTCATGAAGAGAGGTTTCCAAACGCATGCAGTATAAAAGAGGCTAGGCCGGTGGGCCTGCGCTTTTTATCTGGTTTTGCCTTTGCCCCAGGTGTGTTTTATACTATCAACGAGCTTATGTAACCATTTTGATGTATTAATTTCTCCCGGTTTTTTCGCCAACCAATTCTCCCGGCAGCCAGCCGGGTTTTTTTCTTTATCTATTATGCTTTCCTGGTTGGCTGCTATTTCCTGTATGGCTGCAGCCATCTTTTCCATAATTCCCGCCAGTTTTTGCAGTACCCTGGAATGCTCGGCCACCACCCTGCTCATAACAGCCAAAGCCTCGGCGGTGGACAGTATTCTACCATCTTCGGTCAAAATAGCAGTATAAAGTTCCCGGGACAGGGCATCGGAGATCTGGTTGGTATTGTAACCTTGCCGGTAGAGGTTTTCTATGCGAAGCAGTACCTGCACCGTGTCTGGCGGGTATTTTTTACAGCGACCGAAGTTCCGGTTGGGGAGGTAATCATCAAAATCATTAGCGTAGCGCCTGGCGGTTAGCTCCGGTAACCCCGCCAGACTGGCAGTCTCTGTTATGGAAAGCCATTGTTCAGGCATGGAATCACATCCTTAAAGGTTTTAACTGACATACTAATGATAAACAAAAATTTACCAGTTTTCCATAGTTTTGTTTTTTTCAGTTGCAATTTCTAACATTGCTGCAAGTCAATTATATAAATGTTATAATGTAAGGTAAAATAAGGTTTTTAATGAGGCTACAGACTTTTCCCCATGGTTGAACTGAACGTGGAAGGGTTGGAAAGGGCAGTGGGCAGATTGAAGGTCAATAAATAGAAATGCAATAATATTCAGAAATATTAAAAGGATTAAAAGGGTGGCATACAGAACTTAATATTATCATAATTTGTGGGGAGTTGAAAGCATGGATAATGACATTACCATTGACGCCCGAAACAGGACAGGTGGCTATTTTAAAACTGGATATAACTGTGCCGAGTCTATCTTTTTGGCCTTCAGAGAGACACTTGCGCCCGATGTTCCAGAGGCCATGGTGCGTATGTTCACAGGCCTGGGGGGCGGTCTTGGCCATGCCGGATGCATGTGCGGCGCCCTTACAGGCTCAGCACTGATGCTGAGTCTGCTCAAAGGGCGTACTAACCATGAACAGAACACTGAGCCGGCCTATGACTTGTCCAGGGAGTTTCACGACCGCTTTGAGCAGAAGTTTGGCTATACCTGTTGCAGAAGCCTTAATACAGCCCCCTTCGAGTCGCCCGAGCATCTGCGGACCTGCCTGAAAATAACCGGTAATACCGGCAAGCTGTTAATGGAATTTTTACAGGAGAAGGGTCTGGTAGATAAATAATTTCCAGTGTCTGAAAGGATTTGCCATGACTATTAAAAGGCTTACGCTGGGGCGGGCCGGTGAAGACCGGGCCGCCCAGTTTTTAAAAGATATGGGTTACACCATTGTGGAGCGGAATTACCGCTGCAGGCTGGGAGAGATAGATATTGTGGCCAGGGACGGGCCGGTAATGGTTTTCGTGGAGGTAAGGACCAGATCCGGTAGCGGCTTCGGCACAGCCCTGGAGAGCGTGGTGTACAAAAAGCAGTTTAAAGTCCGACAGGTGGCCAGTCAATATCTTCAGCACAGGGAATGCTTCGGCGGGCCTGTGCGTTTTGACGTACTTGCCCTAACGCTGGGGCCGGGCAGTGCGGCTGAAATTGAGCATGTGAAAAACGCTTTCTAGGAGGCCGCTTCCAAAACTGCGTCTGACCTTAGTATCATTTGTTAAATCCGGTATTTATGTTAGTATAGGTGGTATACAACATGGTAACAAAGAGGTGGCACATGATAGTGGGGTTATTGACACTGGAGCTGTTTATCGGGGAAGCTGAATCCCTCAAAGATAAGCGCAGGGTGTTGAAAAGCATAATCGACAAAATGAAGGCTAAATTTAATATATCCGTAGCCGAAGTGGGCAAACAGGATTCCTGGCAGTTTTCCACAGTGGGGGTGTCCTGCGTTTCCAACGAGCCCTCCCATGTCCACCAGATGCTTTCCGCGGCGGTCAAGTTCGTGGAAAACCAGGGAACGGTGGAAATAGTGGAAATACATACGGAATTGCTCTAATATCTAAATGGAGGGGGTTTAATTTTTAGTCCGGGCGAAAAAAAATGGCCTTGTAATTGCACATGTACACCGGTGACATCATCCGGAGTGTAGAATTGATTGCATTTGGCCAGGATAAGATTTTAGTATTATCGATTGTTTAAAGAATTCAGACAGGGGTGATAGCAGTGTCTATAATGGATAAGGCAGCGGAGTTAGGCGGGATGCTGGGGAAGTCCGATGAATACCGGGAGATGAAGGAAGCGGAAGCCCTGCTCAAGAAGGACCAGGAGGCGGAAACTCTTATGCAGCAATTTTCCATGTTGCAGCAGTCCTACGAGAGAATGCACATGATGGGGCATGAAATAACGCCTCAGCATATTGAAAAGCTTAGGGAAGCAGAACAAAACATGATGGCCAATAAAAATGTGAAAATTTACTATAAATCTAAAACCCGGTTTAACAATCTTTTCAATAAAGTAAACGAGAAAATCAGGGTGAGTATGGAGAAAGTCAATCAATCTTAAAGTATAATTGAAGCGTCTTGCCCTGGTGGGACTAAAAAAAGAGGATGTGGACCGTGCCTGGAGCGATTTGGGCATAGCCCTCGGAGCCGCCATCGGGCTGTGCGTGCGCAGCGTGAAGTTCTGCCCCGGCACAACTTTTTGCATGCGGGGCCAGCATGACGCCGTGGGTGTGGGCATGGCTATCGACAAAAAATACCAGGCATGACGCTGCTGTCCAAATTCAAAATCAGTGTCAGCGGTTGCCCTAATAAATGCATGGACGCCAACGCCTCGTAACCAACGAACGCCTGGGAAAATTCATTGAGCGGGTGAATTTCGAAACATGCAGCAACAACGTGCTGCAGAAGACGGCTATACATTAAATCAACTGCCTTGACGCCATATTCTTTATATGCTACTATAAATTCTGCAGCATTAAGATGCGGGCGTGGCGGAACGGCAGACGCGCTGGACTTAGGATCCAGTGGGAGCGATCCCGTGGAGGTTCAAGTCCTCTCGCCCGCACCAATCAGTGGTTTCAGGGGTTACAAGGAAGCTGGGATTTGTCACCACTCATTTGATTTTGACGAATCCAATGCGACAGTTTTTACCCCACTGTATTGCCCCCTTTACTGTTTCTTTCAGCAAATACTGAGGCAGCGAAGGGGGTTTATTATATTTTGGCGAAAGGCAAAGTTTTACGCATTAGGAAGGATGTGCCAGAATCCTGGGAAGAAGCTCTACAACAGTTTTGCAATAACTCATAAATGAACTGGTTGAAGTGCGACGTCCAACACCGCACAGAACCGCACACATCAACATGGCACAATGCCAAAATTGATATAGAAACCAGTTCTTCTGGAACAACCTTTTTTGTTCACTTTAAGATTTGATTGAGGTTATCGCCGACATTTGCGGTCATTCCAGTGTTGAGACTCCCGAATTTATGTAACGCCGAGTTGTTACAAACTTGCAAGTTCCTTTAATTTATTGGCAAACCAGGCTGTATGAAAGTCTTCATCTAATAGATTGTCCCAAAGAACTGCAGAAAGATGGGGATCATTACCCACCCGGAGTAATAAATCCTTATAATCTTTCATGGCTTTTTCTTCCAAGGTGATATCTGCTTTAAGTATCATTTGAGGACCCAGTGCTCCGGTAAGGGTTCCGAAAGCTTTCCCCACAATAGGTGCTATAACATCACCCAATATGTTAGGTTCTCCACCCACCCTTTTTATTTCCGCAGCCATGTTGTCCACATGCTGCTGCTCAATAACAGCGATTCTGGCTAGAGCTTTGGATAGATAAATATCTTCTGTTGCCTTAGATTGGGCGGTATATAGGTCTACCTGTTCCAATTCCAAACTATAAAACCAATTGAGCTTTGCAATAAGGGTATCATTACGCATTTTATCTCTACCTCACATATTTTTTAACGAGATACTTGGCACACATTAAGAATATCTTTTCCTAAAGGATTTTAGTTTATAAGGGAGTATTTCGTTTCCAGAATATAAGTGAGCCTTGGGCTCGGAAGGGGTTATTCCCCTGCCGAGCCCTTAGAGCGAACTTAGTTCGAGCTATATAGTTGTTGATCCCCGACCTTCGAGGATGGGGACTTACAGGCTGTTAGCGAGATAAATAGATGTACCGATGCCCACTGAATCCTTCACGAGAAGATTATTGGGGATTTATCAAGACCTTCGAGGGGAAAATAAAACACAAAACCAAGTTGCGGGAAAAAAGACCCGGGGTTAATTCCCCGGGTTGTCATTTTCATTTTGTAGTGCATTTTTTATGGTTTACCATTCTTTACCAGATTGCCAATTGACGTATGCGGAATAGTAAGCCTTAATTATTAGCATTCATGTTCATTCTTTAAGTACCTGATAAAATGCCTGGACAGGGTGCCGTCACTGACAAACCACCACTTTTTATTTGTCGCCTGAATAAACAATCCCTGTGTTCCTTTGAAACAGGAATATAGCTTTCCTTTAGTGAAGATACATTTCTTTATGGAATCCTGGGTTAAGGACAGGCTATTGGTGCATTTAACCAGGTTGTGGTATTCGGATTTATTTTTATTCGGCATAAGTTACACCCCGTTTTGTGTAAAATGTCGCATCGTCTTCCATAATTATATTTTAGCGGTTATTCTGTATTTGTAATATAAGCAGGCACTCCCAAATAGAAGGGACTCGGGTTGTAAAAATATATGAGAGGCTATACCCAGGCCGGTAATCCTGATTGCTTTGGAAGAATGGACGTTTGTAAACAGATATACACAAACATATGTGCATACTGTGGATAAGTAAGGAGTATGGTTGTTATTGGGGGCAGTTCAGCTTTTTCAAGGACCGGTTATGCAGCCACGAAAGTAGCAGAAGCGATGTGACGGCGCCACATAAGGCCAGAAACATGTCCCACTGCGTGTCCCAGATGTCGCCCTGCGTCCCGAGGAAAGCCTCTGCGGCGGTGCCGGTGGCCATAGCCACCCACCACTCAATCAGTTCGTAAAAAGCGCTGATTGCCAGGCATATGCTGATAATGATAAAAGAGAGTAATTTACCTCTCTTTAATGGTGAGGTCCTCAGAAGTATTTCCCGTGCAACAATTGCCGGAATAAATCCCTGGGCGAAATGCCCCACTCTGTCGTAATGGTTGCGGCTTAAATCCAAAATTTCTTTAATCCAGTTAAATAGGGGTACCTGGGCATAGGTATAATGGCCGCCCACCATGAGAATGATCATGTGCGTGGCCATGAGGGCATAGCAAAGAGTGGTGAATTTGAACCGGCGGTATGTAAAGACAAGTATTAAAATACCGAGCAGGGCCGGTAAAACCTCTAAAATCCAGGTGAACCGGTCATGGGGGCTGATAGCTGACCACAGCAGGACTGATAAAACCAGAAAAAGCATTGCGGTATGCGTTATTCTGTCTCTCATTGTATTTCCTCCGGTTGGAAAATCTTTAAAGGATTTGTGTCAAACCCGGATGATAAAGTTATTATAGTCTTAGGACGAAGGGCCGCCCTGGAGGGCGGCCCTTCGTCCTATAGCTCTTTTTTATTCGCATCAGGGAAGGTTTCCTTGCTGGGATACTGTCCCGGACTCAAATTTTTTGGCGGAGCCGTTTGAATTGACGGCTTACTCACTCTAAAAGGGGGTGGAGAATAAGAACTCAGGGGTATTTCATCCTTGTCTCTCTTCTTTCCGGCCATAATAGCACCTCCTGCTTTATGATATCCGGCGAAGGTACGGAATATGTTTCCCCTAAACTAAAATACCCCAAGCCTGATTGATAGTAATATTTTATTACAAAAGAATTGAGACAGGGGAAGTGTGGTTTTATCGCAAAGGTGCGGGAAAGTAGAATGGCCTGGCAAGTCAGCCGTAAAGTCATGCTGCCTGCCGGGGGTGGGGCCAATAAGCTAATAATTACGAGGGTGATTTTGTATCGCGGATTTCCGGTATGCTTAGTTCCGGTATGCAGCGGTCAATTTTTACAGGCTGTTCCCTGGGTAGCATATATTTTACCATAAGGTGCTTGCTAAGCCGTCTAAGTATCGTTTGTTTTTTCAAAAAGCTCACTCCTCTATTCATTATAGGACAATAAGCAATAAATTTCAATTGCCATCCATGGAAGGCACTGGTTTCATCGTGTAAAATAACCTTTGAAAACCCGGGTTTGAGACAGGTATAAAAAATAAAAAAGCTTGTCGGTATACTGTTGACCCAGATAGCCCGGCGGAGGGGAGAGTTGAAGAGTTCCAGAAAAATGTTGTAAATAGATAGAGCCCGGCATAAAATTAGCGGTGCCGGGTAGGGTTTTTATTTTTTAAATCTCGAAACGGCTAAACATCTATTAAGATAACAGAAGTATTAGGAGTAACCGTATGCCTGCCAATAACCTTATTTTCATATTGCTATGTGCCTCATTGTTTGTGGAGGCCCTATTGTATGGTCTGATTGTTCCTATCGTGCCTTATTACGCCCGGGTGCTGCATGCTGATTCCGGGGAACTGGGATTGATTTTTGCTATGTATTCCCTGGCCCTTCTTTTGGGCAGCTTTCCAGCCGGTATTGCTTGCGATCGTTTTGGCCGCAGGCAGGTGCTTTTGACGGGACTGGTGGTGCTGGTGACTTCCACGCTGTTGTTTGCCTGGGTAAATAATGTCTGGCTGCTGGTGTTATCCCGTATTTTCCAGGGGGCGGCCGGGGCGGCTATCTGGACTGCGGGATTGGCCGCCGCCACCGCTATGTTTCCCCAGGAGGAACGGGGCAGGCGGCTGGGATTAATGATGGCCGTGACCGGGCTCGGTACCATAGCCGGGCCCGTTTGCAGCGGCGTGATTTATAGTGCCTGGGGCTACAGGGCTACTTTTTACGTTACGGCTCTAGCCATATTGCCCATTGCCCTGGCGTTCCTACGGTTTACTTTGCCGGAGCCGGAGCGGGCGGTCAAAGGGGCGGAGCCGGGTTTAAAAGTATTTCTCAGAACCCTGGGGAATCAGGAAATGGCCCTGGTGATTCTGCTGGTTATCGCCTGTAGTTTCGGCTTTGGTATGCTGGAGCCTCTGCTCCCCATGCACCTGTCCCGGGAATTCAATCTGGACAGCCGGGCCATAGGAGTTTTTTTCGGTGTGTTAAGCCTGTCCTATTCTATAGTGCAGCCCCTCTGGGGGTACGCCTCGGACCGGATCGGGTACCGGCCGGTTATTCTCGCCGGTTTAACAGCTACGGTCCTGGTGGCGCCGGCTCTGGCCCTGGCATCAGGTGTGTTTTATGTGTATGTAGCCGGCTGCATGTTCAGTATAGCTATCTGTGCCATGATGACCCCCTGCCTGCCACTGCTGGCGGAGTACTCGGAAAACAGTGGCACAGAATCTTACGGTAGAAGTTTCGGGATGGTAAACGCAGCCTATTCCATAGGCCTGCTGCTGGGTCCGGCGGTGGGAGGGCTGGTGGTCCGCCAGTTTTCCTTTCTGGGTGCCACGGCTGTCTACTCCGTCATGCTGTTGCTGATTGGCACGAGAATAATCAGTTTAAGGTCGGGGGTGCCGGCCAAATAAATATTTACAAATAACCAGTTTGCAAATTAAAAAGCCCCGGATATCCAGAGCTTTTTTATGGTGAGCCATCCGCGACTCGAACGCGGGACACCCTGATTAAAAGTCAGGTGCTCTACCAACTGAGCTAATGGCCCAAACTATATTAAAATTGGCTGGGGCGGCTGGATTCGAACCAACGAATGCCGATTCCAAAGACCGGTGCCTTACCGCTTGGCGACGCCCCATTATTTGTGGGGTGGATGATGGGACTCGAACCCACGGCCCCCAGAGCCACAATCTGGTGCTCTAACCATCTGAGCTACACCCACCATAATAACACTGCGTGACTTGTGCTTCATATCCGGGCCCAGGCCCGTTATTAAACTATTGCCCCGTCAGCAAAGACTATTTTAACAAAGGGAATACTAAAAGTCAAGGAAAAACCACCCCGGAAATTATTACCTGTGTGTGAGAAAATTTTAACCCTGCAGGCTTCATTATTATTTATATTATAGCGCAAGTTTTATAGCAAATATAGTGATAAAGGTCTGAACTTGCCAAAATAAAAAGGCGCCTTAAGCGCCGGTTATTAATGGTGGTGGCCGTGGGACGGGGCAATTTTTTGGGGGGCTTTTTCCACTGCTTCCCAGTTCCTAATCTGGTACAAAATGCCGCCTGCCACCAGTATAGCAGCTATGATGCTATAATATATTGCTATGCTTGTATCAATAATAACTTCCATAATTAATACACACCTCCTTTTTAGTCATTAACAGTGATTCTATCTTTTGCTTGAAAATCCTGCCGGCCTCTGCATTGTGGGTAAAAAGTTTGGGTATGGTACCGTAGTAACAAACCTTTATCTGCTCATCAGAAAATTAGCAGGATATCAACAATTAATGGAGAATAATGGTTTATCTGTTACGTTTTGTTGTGTGGTGAACTGTCTTTGTTTATGCAATCTATCGATTTCTGCCTTTTTGTAATTTTGTTAATCCTCTTTTTCTATGTGCTGGCGGTAAACAGGATAACTCTTCTGCATAAGGTGTATCTGGTCTTTCATTTCCTTATGATGTTGTGGCCAGCCAGCCAGTTTTTCATCAATATAGTCCCTGACCCCAGATATCAGTGGCTTTTATTAAATATTGCCTTCGTTGGCATGAGCTTTCTGGGGTATGGCTGGGTTGTTTTTTCTTTTGTTATGACTAAAAAAGAGGATGGCTTGCAAAAATCAATTCTTCTCCTCCTGTCTCTGCCGGCCGTGGTCAGCTCCATACTGGTAACCACCAATCCGTGGCATTTTCTTTTTGCAAGTCCTTACGATGCTGCTTCTGATTGGTCGGTGCGTAGCTACGGGCCTTTCTTTTGGCTGTTTGTTTTTTCCGGCATCTTATACCTGGTTGTGGCCATCACGATTATGTTGAGAACCATGAAAGCATCTTCCGGGACGATTGTAAAAAAGCAATTGTCCCTGTGCATTTTGGGGGTATTGCTTTTGCTGGGGTTTTCCCTGACGGATATTATGTTGAATGCTGTTTTGTTTCCAAAATTCGGCGTAGTTCCCGGGCTGACCTCTGCCGGCATTATTGTTTCGGTGGTATGTTTTGTGATAGCTATACAAAAACATGATTTATTCAGTATAGTGACCATCGCCCGGCAGGAAGTAATAGACAGCATGTCTACGGGCATGATTGTTCTTGACCGGGACGACATAGTCCTGGGCTTCAATGCCAGCGCCAAAAATTTTGTTGGTATCTGTCCGGGACAGTTCTTAAATATCGGCAGGCTTCTTTTTTCTTCGTCGGCCACGGGTGCAAACTCCGTTTTCCTTGAGGAATATAACAGGGATAAATCCAAAAATC
Organism: uncultured Peptococcaceae bacterium; assembly: GCA_964643075.1. Taxonomy (GTDB): domain Bacteria; phylum Bacillota; class Desulfotomaculia; order Desulfotomaculales; family Desulfocucumaceae; genus Desulfocucumis. The sequence continues at coordinate 6,967 of CAZXQO010000021.1, read as the reverse complement.
TACAAACGGAAATAACACTTATGGGTGACGATATCTGGCACGTATCCATAAACGTTTCCCCGCTGCTGGACCGGAAGAAGAATTTACTGGGCAGGGTTATTGCCTTGAATGATGTAACAGAGCTACGCTGTCTGGTGGACAAAATTAACGAAAAAAACCTGGCGCTGCAGTCGCAGAATAAAGAATTGCTGCGGGTTCAGGAGGAGCTTTTCGAAGCGAACAAAAAGCTGGAACAGCTGTCGGAAACCGACGAACTGACCGGCTGTTACAACAGGCGCTATCTATTGCGTCAATTGGAATATGAAATTGCTATGAGCCAGCGTTATAATATGCCTTTTTCCCTGCTCCTTTTTGACATGGATAATTTTAAATTGATTAACGATACATACGGGCATCTGGTGGGGGACGATGTTCTACGTGTCGTGGTGAAAATTGTGAGTAGAAATCTGCGCCGGACAGATATTCTGGCCAGGTTCGGAGGGGAAGAATTTATCGTTTATATGCCACACACGGACAGGGAGGGCGCTGAAATACTGGCTGAGAAAATAAGGTCTGCTGTTCAGTTTGGAGCGTGTACTGTCTGCGGTTTGAATTTGTGCGCAACTGTCAGTATCGGTCTGGTCAGCGTTGATACCGGCAAGGAGGCTGACGAAGACCTGAAGAGCTTGCTGAATGTGGTGCTGGCCAGGGCGGACAGTGCCCTTTACCGGGCTAAAGGCAAGGGACGCAATTGTGTGGCGGTTGCGGATAAACATTAAGCCCGCCACATATAAAAAAATGTAACTACTTAGGAGTCAGGAGTCAGAATGAGAGAACGGTTTATCGTCTCGAAATATTCTGAATTCTGACTACTGAATTCTGACTACTTGAAAAAATCACCGGTCACCGGGAATACCCGGGCGGCCGGTGATTTCTATATAGGGATGAGGAGGTTGCTGCGGTTCACTTTTGCCTTGCTACATTGAATTCAAGCCCGCCGCTCCCGGCTGAGAGTTGCACGGTTTCCCCGGTGGATATTTCCCCTTTAACCATCATCCGGCTGAGGGGGGTTTCAATTTCCTGCTGGATCAGCCGTTTCAGCGGGCGGGCGCCGTAGGCCGGTTCGTAGCCCTTGCCGGCCAGGTGATTCAGGGCACTTTCCTCCCAGGCCAGGGTTACACCGGTGCCGGCATATATGCGCTTGCCCAGTCTTTCCAGCAGCAGTCCGGCGATTTGCCGCACATGCTCCTGGCTGAGGGCATGGAATACCACTATTTCGTCCACCCGGTTGAGAAATTCCGGACGGAAGTGGCTGCGCAGTATGCCCAGTACGCTGTCTTTCATCTCCTGAAAGTCGCCGCTTCGCTCCTGCTGAGCCAGTATTTCGTGGCTGCCTAAGTTTGAGGTCATGATTACCACGGTGTTGCGGAAATTTACCGTGCGGCCCTGGCCGTCGGTCAGCCGGCCATCGTCCAGCAGTTGCAGCAGTACGTTAAATACGTCGTGGTGGGCCTTTTCTATTTCGTCCAGCAGTATCACCGAGTAGGGTTTGCGCCGCACGGCCTCGGTAAGCTGGCCGCCTTCCTCGTAGCCCACGTAGCCCGGAGGCGCTCCGATGAGTCTGGCTACGGTATGTTTTTCCATGTATTCGGACATGTCCAGCCGGGTTATGCTGCGCTCGTCGTCGAATAGCGCCTGCGCCAGCGCCCGGGCCAGTTCGGTTTTGCCCACCCCGGTGGGACCCAGGAAGATAAAGCTGCCTATGGGGCGGTTGGGATCTTTGATGCCTGCCCGGGCCCGCAGCACCGCGTCGGCCACGGCCCGCACAGCCTCATCCTGGCCGATGACTCTTTTGTGCAGTTCATCGTCCAGGTGAATTAATTTTTCCTTTTCACCCTCCATCAGCTTGCTCACCGGTACGCCGGTCCAGCGGCTGACCACTCTGGCGATGTCCTCTTCTTCCACTTCTTCTTTCAGCAGCATGCTGTGCTTCTGCTTGTCGGCCAGTGTTTCTTCCTCCGCCTTCAGGCGGCGCTCCAGTTCGTTCAGCCTGCCGTATTTCAGTTCGGCCAGGCGGTTGAGGTCGTAGTCTCGCTCGGCCCGCTCGATTTCCTGGCGGGTTTCCTCAATTTCCTTTTTCAGTTGCCGCACCCGGGAGATGGCCTGCTTTTCCACCTGCCACTGGGCTTTCAAGGCACCGCTTTCTCCGCGCAGGTCTGCGAGCTGCTGCTTTATTTTCTCCAGGCATTCCTGGGAGGAGCGGTCTTTCTCCTTGTTCAGGGCTGCTTCCTCAATCTCCAGTTGCATTATACGCCGGGTGATTTCGTCCAAATCCGTAGGCATGCTGTCTATTTCCGTGCGCAGCCGGGCTGCCGCCTCATCCATGAGGTCAATGGCTTTGTCTGGCAGGAAGCGGTCAGAAATGTAGCGGTCGGAGAGGGTGGCCGCAGCCACCAGAGCACCGTCCTGGATGCGCACCCCGTGGTGCACTTCGTACCTTTCCTTTAGACCCCGCAGGATGGAGATGGTATCTTCAACCGAGGGAGGGTTGACCAGCACCGGCTGGAAGCGTCTTTCCAGGGCGGCGTCCTTTTCCACGTGTTTGCGGTATTCGTCCAGGGTGGTGGCCCCGATGGTGCGCAGTTCGCCCCGGGCCAGCATGGGCTTGAGCAGGTTGCCCGCGTCCATGGCACCCTCGGCGGCGCCGGCCCCCACTACCGTGTGCAGTTCATCAATAAATAGTATAATCCTGCCCTGGGACTGCTGTACCTCTTTGAGGACAGCTTTTAAACGCTCCTCAAATTCCCCCCGGTATTTGGCCCCGGCTACCAGAGAGCCCATGTCCAGGGCGATTAGTTTTTTCTCTTTCAATCCTTCCGGCACGTCCTTGGCCACGATGCGGCGGGCCAGCCCCTCCACTATAGCTGTTTTGCCCACCCCCGGCTCGCCTATCAGTACAGGGTTGTTCTTGGTGCGCCGGGAAAGTATTTCCATTACCCGGCGTATTTCATTATCCCTGCCGATTACAGGATCAAGTTTGCCCTCGGCAGCCAGTTTGGTTAGATCCCGGCCATAGCGTTCCAGGGACTCGTAAGTATCCTCCGGGTTTTCCCCGGTTACCCGCTGATTACCCCGCACTGCCCGCAGAGAGTTTAAAAGGGTGTCCCGGGTCAGGCCGGATTGTCGCAGGGCTTCCCTGGTTTCCGGCTCGCCTTCCTCCAGTAGGGCCAGCAGCAGGTGCTCTACGCTGACGTAGTCGTCCTTCATGTCACGGGCTTCCTTCTCCGCCCTGCCCAGTACCCTGGCCAGGGCGGTACCCAGATGCAGGGAGCCTTCGTAGCCCGTTACCACGGGAATTTTCTTGAGCAGTTCCTCTGCCTTGGCGCTAAGTGCAGTGGTGCTCACCCCGGCGTGCTCCAGGAACCGTGGTATAATGCCGCCCTCCTGGGTAAGCAGGGAGGCCAGCAGGTGCTTGCCGCTTACCTCCTGGTGGTGCCTGCCGGCGGCCAGCTGCTGTGCCGAATTTATAGCATCCCTTGATTTTTGGGTACAACGATTAATATCCATAAATTATCCCCGGCGTGTTACCGGGTGTTCACCTCCTTTTTAGCCTGGCAACTTCTTCCTGAAGTTCTTCCATTTTGTCCAATAAGTCCATGATGATGGCGGCTCCGGGCAAATTAACGCCCAGATTGTGGCGTAAACGCAGCAGCTTTTGCAGGCGCCGTACTTGACGGGCCGGTATATGACCGCGGTAAAAATCCACCACTCCCATTTCAGCCAGATATCCGGCAATGTCCGGATGGATGCCCAGACTGGTTACGTCCACCCAGTTGTCTTCATCATCCACGGAGGGGGTGTGGGAATATATCTGGATAAAATATTTTTTCATAGCTTTACACCCCTTTCCTCAGTTCGGCCAGTTGCCGGTACAATTCCTGCTCTTGATCCGAGGGGTTGTCGGGAATGTCTATTTTAATGCGCACGTACTGATCCCCCCGGCCTTCTTTCCGTGGCAGCCCTTTCTCCCTGAGGCGCAGACGCTTGCCTGCCCGGATGCCGGCGGGCACCTTCATGTTGACCGGGCCGTCCAGGGTGGGGACAGTAACCTGATCGCCCAGTACCGCCTGTTCCGGGCGGAGGGTGACCTCCGTTTCCAAATCGTAGCCGTCAATTTTGTAAATAGGGTGCGGCGCCAGGTGTATTTTCAGGTACAGGTCGCCCCGGGCGCCCCCGGTCATGCCCTCGCCGCCCTGTCCTTTCAGGCGGATGCGGCTGCCGTCCTGCACCCCGGGAGGTATTTTTACCGTCAGGGTTCTGGTGGTGCTGTTGGTCCCGGTACCGCCGCAGCGGTTGCAGAAGGCGTTGTTGACAATACCGGCCCCGCCGCAGGCAGGGCATATTTCCCGGGAGGACATCTGGATGGTCTTTTCGCCTCCCCGGTAAGCTTCCTCCAGGCTCAACTCCAGCTCGCTTTCCACGTCCTGGCCCCTAAGCGGTCCGTGACGGGGTGCCCGGCCGGCCCGGCCGAAGGGTGAGCCGCCCGCCCCGCCAAAAAGTGTCTCGAAAAAGTCGCTGAAACCGCCTGCTCCGCCGCCCCCTGTACCGGTATGGAAATGAAAGCCATCCATGTCCGGCGGGGGAGTAAAGTCCTGGCCGGCCCGCCAGTTGGCTCCCAGGCGGTCGTATTTGGATCTTTTATCCGCATCGCTCAGCACTTCGTAGGCTTCGTTAATATGTTTGAATTTTTCCTCCGCCGCTTCCTTGTCCTTGCCGCTGTGCAGGTCCGGGTGCCATTTGCGGGCCAGTTTACGGTAAGCGGTTTTTATTTCCTTTTCCGTGGCATTGCGGCTTACGCCAAGGGTTTCATAATAATCCTGAAAAGTAACAGCCATATATTATATCACCTGCCATTGTCGGAACATTATATTTTTCCACCAATACTCTGGCCCGGATCGTCCCGGGCCGGCGAAATAACTAACTTAGGTACCCGGTACCTAAGTTAGTTATTTAAAGTTTACTTTTCTTCGAATTCTGCATCCACTACAACTTCGTCTTTCTTGTTTCCGCCTCCGCCGCCACAGGTTCCACCGCTGCAACCACCGGCGTCGCCCTGCTGGGATGCCGCCTGGGTGAGGGCGTAAGCCGCTTGCTGCAGGTCGCTTTGCAGACTGCGGATGCGGTCCGCCGGGGCGTTCTCCTTCAGAGCTGCCTTCAGGTCGCTCAGCAGTTGCTCGATGCGGGATTTTTCGTGAACCGGAACCTTATCACCCATTTCTATAAGCTGACGGTCCACCTGGTAAACCAGGGTGTCGGCCTCGTTCCGGGCTTCAGCTTCCTGTTTGCGTTTTTTATCTTCAGCGGCGTTGGCTTCCGCCTCGCGCACCATGCGGTCGATATCGCCCTTATCCAGGCTGGTTGAGCCGCTGATGGTGATGGTCTGCTCCTTGCCGCTGGCCTTGTCCCGGGCGCTTACCTTGAGTATGCCGTTGGCGTCAATGTCGAAGGTTACTTCAATTTCTGGCACGCCTCTGGGCGCCGGGGGTATGCCATCCAGTTTGAACTGCCCCAGGGAGCGGTTGTCCCTGGCCATTTCCCGCTCACCCTGCAGTACGTGGATGTCCACGGCGGGCTGGCTGTCTTCAGCGGTAGAGAATACCTGACTCCGCCGTACGGGTATGGTGGTGTTACGTTCTATTATTTTGGACATTATGCCGCCCATGGTTTCCACACCTAGGGACAGTGGGGTAACGTCCAGCAGCAGTACGTCCTTTACCTCTCCGGCCAGCACTCCGCCCTGGATGGCGGCTCCTATGGCTACTACCTCGTCGGGGTTGACCCCCTGGTGCGGGTCCTTGCCGCCGGTGAGCTGGCGGACCAGTTTTTGCACAGCCGGTATCCGGCTGGAGCCTCCCACCAGGATTACCTCATCAATATCCTTCTCGGTCAACTTGGCGTCGGCCAGTGCCGCCATCACAGGGCCCCGGCAGCGCTCCACCAGATGACTGGTTATGTCTTCAAATTTCGCCCTGGTCAGCTTGTTCTCCAGATGCTTGGGCCCGGAGGCGTCGGCGGTAATGAAGGGCAAGCTGATTTGGGTTTCTGTGGTGGTGGAAAGTTCAATCTTGGCCTTTTCAGCCGCTTCGGTCAGCCTTTGCAGGGACTGCTTGTCGTTGCGCAGGTCGATGACGTAGTCTTTTTTGAATTCTTCCGCCAGCCAGTCTACGATTGCTTTGTCGAAGTTATCGCCGCCCAGGTGGGTATCCCCGTTGGTGGACTTCACCTCGAATACGCCGTCGCCAACTTCCAGTACGGAAACATCAAAGGTTCCGCCCCCCAGGTCGAACACCAGAATGGTCTGGTTGGCCTTTTTGTCCAGGCCGTAGGCCAGGGCGGCTGCCGTGGGCTCGTTGATGATGCGCAGCACGTTCAGTCCGGCAATTTTGCCGGCGTCTTTGGTGGCCTGCCGCTGGGCGTCATTGAAATAGGCGGGCACGGTAACTACCGCGTCGGTTACCTTCTCCCCCAGGTATTTGGAGGCGTCGTCCGCCAGCTTGCGCAGCACCATGGCCGATATTTCTTCCGGTGAGTAAAGTTTACCCCTTATGTCAAATTTTACCGCATCGTTGGGGCCGCTGACAACCTTATAAGGAACCAGATTGCGTTCTTCTGCCACTTCAGGGTAGCGGCGGCCGATAAAACGTTTTACCGAATACAGAGTGTTTTCAGGATTCAGCACGGACTGGCGCCGGGCCACCTGGCCCACCAGCCTTTCCCCGTCTTCTTTGAATGCCACCACCGAGGGGGTGGTACGATTCCCCTCAGTATTTATTATAACGGTGGGCTTACCGCCCTCCATCACAGCGACCACCGAGTTGGTGGTGCCAAGGTCAATGCCTACAGTTTTACCCATGTGTAAACCCTCCTTTAATTTAAATAGCCTCTCGGCATTCGCCGGGCCAGTTGGGACAAGGGTTTCCCTGAACCA
>CAZXQO010000020.1:0-78668 GCA_964643075.1 uncultured Peptococcaceae bacterium | reverse complement strand
CGGCAGTCACTCCGGAGTGCTACCCAGGGCCTGGCCCTTGCTGAACAGAATGTTATAAATGCGAAGGGAGATAAAAAATCATGGGAGTAACAATAAGCTCAAAAAGGTATAGTTGCGATATGGGATATGGTGGTTTTGGTAGGTTTAGAAATACCATAGCCGAGAAAGCGAATGAAGATTTTTATAAGCATTATTTGAGGTTATCAGACCCGGAAGCAATGTTTTCTATCGGAGACGAAAGGAAAGAGTTTTTTGAAAAATATAATACTAAAACAAATGAATATGTTAAGCATAACACCATAACTGTAGATGTTGCTAATTTTCTGTATCAGAGTGATTGCGGTGGAAAGATAGATAGAAAACAGGCAAAGCAGATATATGAATTAATCAAAGGATGCGACGATAACATATGTTTTGGTTATTCAGGCAGAAAAGATTGTGCAAAAATGTCTGATTTGAAAAATATTTTCTCAGATGGGACAAGGGTTGAATGGTCTTAGTGAACACTTCAAATAAAATATGAAGCAATGGGGTGAGTATATGGAGGAAACCTTGAACAATATAACCGAGGAAGAGATCGAAGAACAGGGGGAGCGCAAAGGTAATATATGCTGCGATGAATGTGCATATGAAACTGGCTATATGGATTTAAAGAGTGCGGTATTCAAGGTTAATATGCAGGGCGGTTATTTTATGTATGATGGCGAAGGTGGTTCGGAAAGTAAATGTCCTGTTTGCGATTTTGATACTTTAAATATAAGGGATTAACCGCACACTTCAAATATAACGTGTGGCATGTAAAACTTCAGCAATCTGGGGATAAAGCAGTTGATTATAAAGGGAGGAGTTGCTTACAACTGTGAGTAAATCCGTAAAGGAGTCTATATGTTGGCACTGTGACAAAGCGACAAATAGTTCTTTATGCGTTTTTCCTGGGGTAACGCCTGAAGGGATTTTAACTGAAGACCACCCGGCAAAGGTAATGGATGGTTTCGGTGGCAGGATAGTAATTCTCAGAAAGGTGGTCTTTTGCCCTCATTTTTTGCGAGATGGCAGGAATCTGTTCGATTGGAAAAGCTTTCGTAAGAGTGAGGAACTGGTCAATTCCGTGTAATCCATTGAAACTATAACCTATAACGATTGTAGCCCGGTGATGAAATGCCGGGTTTTTTATATTGGCAGAAATAACCGTTAAATACTTCTTCCTATTAGCTACGGAAGGTGCATAAAAATAAAATGTCACCGCTCATCGAAGGAGGGTTACGGGGTTGAAAATCGAAAAAGTCAAGAAGTGCTATAATATAATCGAAATTCCGGGCACGGAAAAACTGGAAGATATTGTTCTTCCAGCGATGATTAATTATATTAATGAACGTGCGGGCCGCCCAATGGTGAGAATTGGTAAGGAAGGAGAAAAGACAATTTTCGAGGAGGAGGATCATCCTTTTAAGATTACCCTTCCTGCTGTGATAAATTCACCTTTTTCAAGATATAGAGTTGCTAGGCGGGATTAGTTAGACATTTCTGAATGCAGTTAATTTACACCCACTATCGTTTGTGTAATAATGTAATTATATATTCTAACATTTTCCAAGGGACGGATCGAGGTGATTTTGATTGGCGTCTTCACGCACCGTTACTAACAAAATAGCAAGGATAAAAGAACGTGAAGAGCGTTTGAAGCTTGTTCAAGAAGAACCTATATGTGCTGTAATTGCCAGGGTTTCTCTTGACCGTCAATCGGAATCCGTCGGGCACCAGGTAGAGATGCTGAAAGAATTTGCTAAAACCAGGAGTTATGGGAGAGTCCTTGATGAGTTTATATACGAGGACATGATTTCCGCAAGCAAGTTCTCCGTCTGGGAACGTCCGGGGATGAAACAATTAATAAACGATGCCCGGGCGGGAAAATTCCAGGTTGTAATGTTTAAGGGGATAAGCCGTTTCGCCCGTAATACAGAAGAGGCCCTTTCAATTCTTGACCGCCTTAAAGCTCAAGGGCTTCGTGTAATTTCAATGGAGGAGAATTACGATTCTTATAAAGCCGAAGATTCGAATTTTATATTTACCATATATGCGGCAGCGGCTGAACATGAATCTGAAAAAACATCTATCCGGGTAAGGCTTGGTAATAAGGCTAAAGCCAGTGCGGGACAATGGAACGGAGCCCCGCCTGACGGATACGCACTTGTTGACCGAAGACTTGTGCCGAATGAGGATCGGGTACATATTATAAAAAAAATATTTGACCTTTACCGCAAGGGGGAAGGCTCCCGAAAAGTTGCCGATTATCTTAATAAAAAAGGCTGGCTTACTTCAGCAGGACGCCTTTGGTGTTCAAAGACAGTTAGAGATGTTTTGAGCAACGAAGTTTATCTCGGTATTACAATATATAATAGGACAACTAAGCGCCGGGTTCGAGACTATGATAGTGGAATCGAGGGTAAAAAGAAATGGATTACAAAAATTAATCCCGAAAGTGAATGGGTTATTAGAGAAGGAACTCACGAACCCATCATTAGCCGAGAGGATTTCGAAGAAGTGCAAATAATATTACGACGTCGTAGCTTTAGAAAAGATGCACCAAATGTATATCACCCGTTAACAGGAATTTTGTTTTGCGGAAGTTGTGGCGAGGGCATGGTTTGTCAAAAACGCTCAACGAAAACCAAGGAATACCGCTATTACATATGCAAAACTTATCATAAATACGGACGCGATTACTGTAAGCAAGCGAATATTAATGCGGATGACTTGGAAAGAGACGTTGTTGAAGCATTAGAAAAGCGAATTGCTGATATATATAGCCATTATACCAACCCAAAGATTGTAAAGCTTAACTTTAATGCCGCAAGGCTTGATAAGGAAGTATCTGAAGTTAATCGTAAAATACAAATCAATAACAAAAAAACTGCAGACCTATATTTTGAAAAGGATAGATGGACCGAAGAACAGTACAATGCTGTTGTTAAACTCTTAAAAGGCGAGTCAATTCAATTACTAACCAAAAGACAGGAATTAGAGTCTGAAATTTTATCCATGAAAAATAATGAAAAACATGCTAGTAAAGTAATTGAATACATAAATGATTTTTGTACCTTTGATAGAACTGATGTAGCAAAGCTTCGCCGTTTAATCCATTTTTTTGTTGAAAGAATAGATATAACCAGTAGCGATATTACCATAAAATACCGCATTAGTTTTTGATGGCCCGTAATACTGAAATGAGATTACATTTTGAACGGCAAATGGGCCGGCTGTAAGCTAAAAAGCTTGATATTACTATAGTTAATTTAGGAACATCCGGCAGTATGGGTCCCTTCGAAAAATATATCGCCAGGAGCTTCTTCTTCTGGATGGTGCGGTTTTTAAGAACTAAATACAAAAATGTTAAGATCGTCTTCCTGGCCCATCATGTTGAAGCCAAGGAAACCACCGAGGAAGAGTTTTTCACCAAGGGCGCCAGTGGCGGTACCCGATGTTCATCGGTATATAAGCTGGCGTTGGATATAATTGAGAAGCATTACAACCCTCAGGATTATAACATTTACGCTTTCCATTTTTCAGACGGTGACAACCTGGCTTCAGACAATGAGCAGTGCGTCACATTAATCAACGAATTGGTCAAGGTTTGTAATCTGGTTGGTTATGGTGAAATTGAGGGACCGTATTATTATACCAGCACATTACGATCGGCTTACAAAAAAGTGAGCGATGCCAGATTTACCGTTGTAACCATCAAGGATAAAACAGGCGTATACCCAGCGCTGAAAAAATTTTTCAGCCAGGGGCCGGAGGGAATTAAAGCCTGATATTTTGTTGGGAAAGAAAGGGGGTAGCAGTACCCTCTTTTTTTTTCGGGTGTTCATTTCTAAAAGGTTATATACCTGTGCCGGAGAAATAGGCTGTAAATCCACAACAAATGGGGTTAACCGGGATTTGTTTTGGAATATGATGATATATTGTGGCTATTAGTCCTTGACGCGGAAAGCATTTTAAGTGAAAGTTAGTGTATTGGGTAGTAGACTGTGTTTTTAAGGGCGTGTTAAATATGAATATCATCAACCTTACCCCCAATTCACCTTACTGTCTGGACTTTGAAAATGACGATTTCTTGAACTATGCCTGGATCGCGGACCTGTCCGGCTGTAGTTTTAACGGCATTCTGGAAAATGGAGTATTGGTATCAAGGATGGCCTGGCAGATAGACCCTTTTTGGTGTGCTGAGAATGGTGTGGTGGGTGTAGCTACCCTTGAAACCCTCCATAAATACCGCTGCCAGGGCTATGCCAGGGAACTGGTGAATTATATCCGGGGCAAATTCCCGGATATGCCGCTGGTAATAGAGGTGAATAACCCTTTTTCCTACCAGTTTTGGAGCCGCTATAACCCGATGTCGCTGGGTAGGGGCAGGGGGCATGCATCTTTGTTCAAGGTTCTGCCTTTGCACCAGATATCCAATGCCGTGTGATACCCGTTAAAATTATCTGGATTACCGGATAGCAATTAATGCTGGATGATGTTCTTGTTATTACTTTCTCTAATAGTAAATCTCATTATGAGATAAAGTCTCATGATGAGATTTTTGTTTTTTTGTATTAACTTTAGATAGTAAAAGGCTTTATGGTATTTGTTTCTGTCTCAGGTTGAGATGGCATAGGGGTTGGGTAGTAGACTATAAGAGGCCAAGACCTTGTATCCAGCGGATAACCGGTATATTGTATCTAATTTTTGTCCTTTTGCTGGATGGTATGTAAATTGCAATGTAGGATGTTAGAAGTTACTGATGCGGGGTGATAATAGATGAGGGCGGAAAAATTACAACGCATTCCATCGGTTTACGTTAACAAAGCTCTTTGCAAAGGATGTGGCATATGCGCGGCCATGTGCCCCAGAAAAGTAATAGCTCTGGATGGCCTGAAAAAGGCTGTGGTAATAAATCCTTCCGCCTGTGCAGGCTGTGAAAAATGCGTTATGCTTTGTCCCGATTTCGCTATTAACCTGGAGGACTGATAAAATGGCCAGTGTTATGCAAATGGCCAGGCTGATGCAGGGCAATGAGGCAGTGGCTGAGGCCGCTATAGCAGCCGGCGTAAATTTTTATGCCGGCTATCCCATTACACCGTCCACGGAGATTGCGGAGTTTATGGCCAGTAAGCTCCCTCTGACGGGAGGGGTTTTTATTCAGATGGAAGATGAGATTTCCAGCATGGCTGCCATCATCGGTGCATCCCTGACCGGGGCCAAGGCAATTACAGCTACTAGCGGCCCGGGCTTTTCGCTAATGCAGGAAAACATCGGCTATGCCGTTATGGCGGAAGTGCCCTGCGTAATTATTGATGTAATGAGGCTGGGTCCCAGCACGGGCATGGCCACGGCACCCGGCCAGGGCGATGTAATGCAGGCCAGATGGGGTACTCACGGGGATCACCCGGTAATCGCCCTGTGTCCTTCTTCGGTTACCGAGTCATATGAACTTACGGTGAAGGCGGTTAATCTTGCGGAAAGATTCAGGACGCCGGTAATCCTTCTGCTGGATGAGGTCATAGCTCATTTGAGGGAGCGTATAATACTCCCCGCACAGGAGGATATTAAGCTATTCAATAGGGTGAAGCCTGCCGGAAATGATTCCTCATACCTGCCCTACAGGCCGATAGATAATGGAATTCCCCCCATGTCCGACATCGGCGGGGGCTATCGTCATAATGTGACCGGCCTGGTGCACGACGAAAGGGGGATTCCCTCTAACGATCCCGGTGTGGCGGGGGCCCTTATTTCACGTTTGATGACTAAGGTCGCCGATTACACCGGGGAAATTAACATGTCCGACGGTTACCTGCTGGAAGACGCCGAAATTGCAGTGGTTGCCTACGGGGCGGTAGCCCGATCGGCCAGGAGGGCGGTCAAGGAGGCCAGGCAGGATCAAATTGCCGCCGGGCTGTGGCGCCCGGTTTCCCTTTGGCCCTTTCCCGGCAAGGAAATTGAGGAATTGTCCCGCAGGGTGCATTGCATCATTGTGGCGGAAATGAATTCCGGTCTGATGGCCGGGGAGGTGGAAAGACACGCCGGCGGCAGGTGTCCGGTTGTTCCCCTGGCCAAGGTTAGCGGTGAACTTATAGCTCCGGGGGAGATTTACCGGCGGATTAGAGAGGTGTATACAGGTGCCTGATGTAATTAAGGAATATTTTCGCCCGGGCAGCCTGCCCCATATGTGGTGCCCCGGGTGCGGCACGGGCATAGTTCTGCAGTCCTTTCTCCGGGCTATCCACCATATGGGGTACCGGAGGGATGATGTGGCGGTGGTGGGCGGGATTGGCTGTTCCGCCCGGGCTGTAAGCTATATTGATTTTAACACCGTGCACACCACCCATGGCAGGGCACTGGCCTTCGCCACCGGCATCAAACTGGCGAAGCCAAATTTGAAAGTTTTTGTAATAATGGGCGATGGCGATGCAGCCGCCATTGGAGGCAATCATTTAATTCACTCTGCCAGGAGAAATATTGATTTAAATGTGCTGGTAATCAACAATAGCGTTTACGGCATGACCGGCGGGCAGTGCTCCCCCCTGACACCAACCGGGAGCAGGACAGCCACCTCTCCCTACGGCAGCGTGGAAAGGCAACTGAACATAGTCAATCTGGTTGCTGCCGCAGGCGGGACTTTTGTGGCCAGATCCACCGCTTATCATGCCGAACTCACCGGAGAATTGATAGAACAGGGAGTGGCCAATAAAGGGTTTAGCTTTATTGAGGTTATATCTCAGTGTCCCACCGGTTTCGGCAGAAAAAACGGCACATCTGATCCCGCGGCCATGCTGCAATGGCAGAAGGATAAAGCGGTTATGGCGGAAAAATACGGGAAGCTGCCGGAGGAAGAGGCCAAGGGCAAATTTCCAATTGGTGTGTTATTCAGGGATGAGGCTCCCGATTACACCGATATGTATCTGGGGATGTCCTCCCGGGCCGGACGTGGCAAGGAAAGCGGGGGGAAGGGATAATGGCTGAAAGACAAGAGATTTGTTTGAGCGGGTCCGGGGGTCAGGGTATCATATTGGCGGGAATTATTCTGGCCGATGCGGCTATCCGTGAAGGTAAGAGCGTGGTGCAGAGCCAGTCGTACGGCCCGGAAGCCAGGGGTGGCGCCAGCCGGGCCGAGGTGATTATCGGCGGGGATGAGCTTGATTACCCTAAGATAAACAGCCCTGACATTTTGCTGGCCATGAGCCAGGAGGCCAGTGATAAATACCTGAAAAGGTTAAGGCAGGGCGGGATGGCAATTCTAGACAGTACCTATGTAGGCCTTCCTCCCGGAAGCGGCGTCAAAGTGTTCCACTTGCCCATCAGCAGCACGGCCATCACCAGGCTGGGCAGGGAGATGATGGCCAACATGGTGGCCCTGGGAGCGCTAGTACGGATAACAGGTATAGTCGGACGTGAAAGTATTGAAGAAGCGGTGAGGGCCAGGGTTCCCCTGGGTAGCCTGGATATGAATCTTTCAGCGCTGGATATGGGGCGGGGACTGGCCATAGAACTGCCTTCCCCGCAGCGGGAGTTAATGAAAAAATAACCCGTACAGGCACCTGTTACGGGATTAAATATAGAAGTAGTTCCATATATTTGTAACAGTTGCCGGGTTTTATAAAAAGCCCGGTTTTTTGTGTATTTGCAGCCGGGCGACAACATTTCGGGTGTTTGTTATAATAATATATAATAAACTCAGGGGAACGGAGTATTTTGATGCCAATTTTAGTTGCAGTGCAGGAAGTCTGCCAGAAAGTAGCTGAGGCTGTGGCCAGCGTACTGAAGGTGGAAATTGAAATAATCGATAATGAACTGGTACGTGTTGCGGGCACCGGCACTGTCCGCAACGACGTGGGTTACCGTCTGCGCAGGGGGTTTGTGAACAAGCATGTATTAGGTACGGGCCAGCCGGTATTTATTGATGAAGCCGGATATCACGATATCTGCGGCCACTGCCCCCTGACCGGCAATTGTTTCTATAGATCATCAATTGTTTATCCCATTCATGCTGAAACTAAGGTAATTGGTACCATCAGCCTGATCGCCTTTGACGCCCAGCAAAAGGAAAATCTAGGCAGGAACAGAAATTCAATGATGGAGTTCATCGGCAGGATGGCCGATTTGATAGGTAGCAAAGCCCTGGAAAGGGAGATTATTTCCGAAAGGATGCTGATGGCCGGTCACCTGGAGGCTGTAGTTGATGCCGTCTACGAGGCACTGGTGGCCATTGACCACGACGGTATAATTACCCATTTCAACCGCTCTGCGGAAAGGATGTTCCGGCTGACCAAGGAAGCAGCTATCGGCAGCATTATCCAGCAGGTGCTGTGGGGTATTAATCTTGAGGGAGTGCTGGAGAAAGGTAAAGGGTTTAACTCCCGGGAAGTATTCGTAAAAAGCAACGGAAAAAAACTTCATTTACTCTCCACCGCCAGGATAATCAAAGGTGAAGGGGGATCGCCCCTGGGGGTGGTGGCCTCCTTCAGAGATTTCAGTGAAACGCAAAAATTAGCATACGAATATATGAGCGCCCAGAAAGAGATAACCTTTGACGATATAATAGGAACAAGCAAAGTGATTCAAGACATAAAGAATCAGGCCCGGAAGGTTGCCGCCAGCAATTCCACCGTTCTAATACTGGGGGAAACCGGCACCGGCAAGGAGATTTTCGCCCGGGCCATCCACGCTGCCAGCCCCTTTGCCGACAAACCCTTTGTGGCCATAAATTGCGGCGCCATACCGGAGAGCCTTCTGGAAAGCGAACTTTTCGGTTATGACGAGGGTGCCTTCACTGGGGCCAGAAGGGGTGGGAAGCCGGGCAAGTTTGAACTCGCTAACGGCGGCACCATTTTACTGGATGAAATTGGTAATATGTCCTTTTACTTGCAGGCTAAATTGCTAAGGGTGCTGCAGGAGAAGCAAATTGAGCGAGTGGGTGGAACCCAGCTAATCACTGTTGATGTCCGGATTATTGCTGCCACCAACAATGATTTACTAACCATGGTGGAAAAGGGCCTGTTCAGGGAGGATCTGTACTACCGGGTGAGCGTCATACCGATTATGCTTCCGCCCATTAGGGAGCGGACAGGTGATATTCCCCTGCTGCTGGATTATTATATCAAGCGTTTTTCCGGCCTACTGGCTAAGGAGATTAAGGGTCTGACCGATAGTGCGTTGCAGGCCTGCCTAAATTACGGCTGGCCGGGAAATGTCAGGGAACTGGTGAATGTGGTGGAATATGCTGTTAACCTGGAGGAAGGGGAATATATTGCCCGGGAAAGCCTGCCGCGCAGGCTATGGGATACCAGCAAAAAGCCGGAGCGGAAAGCGCCGGACAGGACAGAAATAGTACCCCTTGATGTGCTGGAAAAGAAAGCGATTATGAATTCATTGCATAAATTTGGCTGGAACGATGAGGGAAAGCGTAAGGCTGCCGATGCTCTGGGCATAAGCAGGGCCACCATCTACAGGAAAATTGATAAATATAGTCTGGAGCGAACTGGTGCAGAGACGGAAAAAGGTTAAGGGTATAAAATATTTATATATGATTGGCTAAATAGCTGGAGGGGTGAAATGCTAATGAGCATGGAGTGCCGGGATGAAGTCGCCAATCTAAAACAAAAACTGATGGGGACCAAAGAAGAGGTAATTTGTGCCCTTGATTTATTGAAAAAGGAAGAACACTGCTCCCTGGCCCAAAATTTGAAGCAAGAGATTATATCACTGGCTGGCGGGGACAGTATTGAAATATGCCGTATTGCCGGTGAGTTACTGTTGCATGTTGATCCTGGTTGCGTTGCCGGACAAAACTGGCTGGCCATGCGCCTGGCATCCGTTGCCTGCTCCAGGGCTCCCCTGGGACAAAGATTGCCGCTGATTGCCGCTATGGCGGAATTGGATGAAGAAAACCAGTTCTTTTATATTGAATGCTGCCCGGACCGGGATGATATTGTTGCTGCATTAATGGCGAACAATCAGTGGGTGCCGTTGCTGTCGCTGCTAAGGGTGTCACTGCTTTACTGGAAATACGATGTTTCAGCCATACAGGATATGTTTTGGTTAATCAGGGTTTTGTTAAAGGTGAAGGATAACAGTATCGGAAAAGAAACCGTTGTATTCTCTATACCATCGGATGAGTTGAAAATTTCCAGCAAAGTGCTGGGCCGGATTTTGATAGATGAAGCGGTATCAGCTGCGGCCGGTGCCTGGATCCGCTGCCTGAAGGGACCAGGGGGAGACAATGTATGTCTTGAAAATGCCTGGGTTTTTAAGGATGAGGAACTGGCCCGGGAGATACTGGAGTCTCTGGCTGGAGAACCAGTTGCATTTGCTTCATTTATAAAAGAAATGAAGCGGGAAGCTGGGGTACAGAAAACCCAAATGCTGGGGGTCCCGGATGAACTGCTTATAGCTTTTTTTACCCGGGGAATAATGGCCGCAGAGTACAGCCTGATCAATTTGTTGCCGGAATTGATGCAAATAATTTCGATAAAACCATATTTAATGAAGGAATTCTTAGCAACTCTGGAATATTCGCAGGATAGGATCGTGGCCGTGGCAAAAGCCTTGCTGGCTGATAACCAGTTACCTGATAGTGAGGATTTTATGCAGATGTTGAAATCCATTGGGACTGGCCGGGCCCAAGGTAAAAAACAGTATTATTAAGCTATTTATACTCCGGTTCAATGTAAATTTGACCTGGAGCCATCCGGTTCAGCGGCGGAAAACGGCCAGCTGGCATAAAAATGTCAATTTGTAACCCTCCCGGGCATATTGTAGATACAGGGAGGGATATTTTTATGCATGCGCAGGAAGAAATGAAACTGCTGGAAGACGCCATCGAAATAATTACGGTCAAGGCAAAGGAATTCGGTCTGGATTTCTACAATATGTTTTTTGAAATTTGCCCTGCCGATATTATTTATACCTTTGGCGCCTACGCCATGCCTACCCGCTATTCGCACTGGTCTTTTGGTAAGGCCTACCAAAAGATGAAAACCCAGTATGACTATAACCTTAGCCGTATTTACGAGTTGGTTATTAACAGCAATCCCTGCTATGCCTTTTTGCTGGAAGGAAATACGCTGATCCAGAATAAGCTGGTCGCAGCCCATGTCATGGCGCATTGCGATTTTTTTAAGAATAACGCATATTTTCAGCATACCTCCAGGAATATGGTGGAATCCATGTCCAGTTCAGCGGACAGGTTCAGGGAATATGAATTCAAGTACGGCAAACATAAAGTGGAAAGGTTTATAGATGCAGTTATTGCAATCCAGGAACATACAGATCCTTACCAGCGTATTAAACAGTCCGGTGAGACTTTCAAGGAGCAGTCCTGCGGCTGCGGTTCGGGCTGTATGTCAAGCCAGGGTTCCGGGTGCCAGGGCTGCGGCAGCGGGAATGGCGGTAAACACAGTTGCGGAAGCGGCGGGCACTTCCGCGATCAGAAAAGGGAAACTCCTTACGATGACCTTTGGGACTTGGACGAACATGAAAAAGCCGATGAAAACGAGCAGGATAAGCCGGTAAAGTTTCCGGAGCACCCCCAGAAGGACCTGCTCCTGTTTATTATGGAACATTCCAGGGAATTAAAAGACTGGCAGAGGGATATTATCTCGGTTGTAAGGCAGGAAATGTTATATTTTTGGCCCCAGATTCAGACCAAAATTATGAATGAGGGCTGGGCTACCTACTGGCACCTTAGAATTATTAGGGAAATGGATTTAACCGAGGATGAGGTAATCGAATTTTCCAAAATGAATGCCGGTGTGATTCAGACCTCCCCCATGCGGATAAACCCCTACTACCTGGGTTTGAAAATGTTTGAAGACATAGAAAAGCGCTGGGATAATCCCACTGATGAAGAAAGGGAAAAATACGGCCGCAAGGGGGGAGAGGGTAGAAAAAAAATATTTGAGGTTAGGGAAACGGAATGTGACGTATCTTTTTTACGCAATTATCTTACCAAAGAACTTATGGAGGAATTGGATTTATATTTGTATAAGAAGACGGGCTACGAGTGGAAGGTCACAGATAAGGACTGGGAAACCGTCCGGGACGGAATCGTGGCCAGTATGACCAATTGCGGTTTTCCCTATCTGGTGGTGGATGACGGCGATTTCAACAAAAGGGGGGAACTTTATATCCGCCACCAATTCGAAGGGCTGGAGTTAGACGTGTTTTATGCGGAGAAAACCCTGCCTCAGGTTTACACCCTTTGGGGAAGGCCTGTGCACATCGAGACGGTGCTGGATAATAAAAAAGTGCTATTTACCTATAATGGTGATAAAAGTAGCAAAAAATTCCTCTGATATCGCCCACCCATAGGTATCCAATTGAGAGGTGAGACGTGGGAAGTCAGAAGTGGGAATACAGGAGGGAATTTCCTTAAGACACTCACTTCTAACTGCTCACTTCACACTTCCCATATGCCAGACGCAGTTTGGAGAGCAGCCTCCTAGCTGTATAGCGTTAGAGAAGGCTAAGCAAGGAAATATTCTATATGACTGTAAAATCCAGGATGCCGGCCAGAATCAAACTTGTAGATATGTGTCGTCTCTAGGAGGGATATGGGTTATTTTACCGAACCATGCTAAATTGGCATGGTTTTGTTTTGGGGGGTGTCTGATATTTTTGGCTTCGACAGACATGCTGTAAATAATCTGGTAAGGGAAGCCCAACGCGGTGATGAAAATGCCCGGGACAGGCTCATTTTTGAATTTCAGATTTTTATAAAAAAGGTGGTATCGAAAAACTCTACCGGCTACGAAGAGATAGATAGCCGGGAGGAGTATAGCGTTGGCCTGATGGCTTTTAACGAAGCAATTGACGGGTATAAGGCGGGGCTTCGCTCATTTCAATCCTTTGCGGCGGAAGTAATAAGAAGAAGAATTATTGACTGCCACCGCTCGCGGAGCAGTTACCGGGTACGTAATCTTTATATTCTTGATGAGGAAAAGTTCGCCGCTATGCCTGATTCCGCCAACCCGGCTGAGCAGGTTCACATAAAAATGGAAATAGAGGCCTTTGTAAAAAGCCTCTCCAAGTATAATATAAGCCTCCGGGAACTGATGAAGGAAACCCCCAAACATGCCGATTCCAGGCTGCTGTGCATTCGCATTGCCAGGATAATTAATAGTGAGTCCGTTTTGCAAAGCCATTTTGAAAAATATAAGACCATACCTGTAAAAATGCTGCTGGAGAAAATCAATATTAATAAAAAAACCTTGGAACGCCATAGAAAATACATAATTGCCATTTGCCTGGTACTGATGAGCAATCTGGAAACCATGAGGGAATACGTGGAAAACCTGGGCAGGGACGGTGATAGTAATGCCGGTTAAAGCAACGGTAATCGAGGCAGAGCGGGATCGTGCCATAGTAATGAATGAGCACTGTGAGTTTGTGTGTGTGAGAATTAATAAGCCTCTACAGGCCGGTGAAACTATAGCATACCTGCCCCGGGACGTTATACGTGAGAGATGTTTTCCGCTAAAATATGCTGCCATGGCGGCGTCCTTTATACTTTTCTGCCTGATATCCCTCTCCGTTTTCAATTATGTGACAGCTCCCGGGGTATACGCTTATGTAGGACTGGATATCAACCCCAGCCTGGAGTTGGGGATTAATAAAGAAAAACGGGTGATAAGCGTTACCGCTTATAACGAGGACGGCAGACGGGTTATTGAGAAACCGGGCCTGTTAAATTTAAATGTAAATGACGCCTTAGGCGCAATAATACAGGAGTGTCAGGAAGACGGTTATTTAGGGGTAGACAGGATTAACAAAATTGCAATATCCTTGCAAATGACCGGAGAAGACGGTGGCCGGGAGCTAATGCTGGGAATAGATCGGACGCTTGCCAGGGAACTGGAGCAGAACGGCCTCTCCGCCAGAACATATTATTTTAATATTAGCCGGGACACCAGGGAACTGGCAAGGGAAAAGAATATCTCCCCAATGAAATACATGCTTTGGCAGGAGGCAAACAAACGGGGCTTCTCAGTACCTCTACGGGACTTTTCGCTGCAGGAGCCAGTTATTGAGGATTTGGCCCGGGAGTTTCAACTTAAAGATCCCGGGTTAGGTGCTTCTGCCGGAAATAAAGTGCTGCACGGCAGTTTGCCCGTTAATGGAAAATCGCCCCAAAACGTCAATTCCGGGGCTTTAATAAAGCCCTTTGGGGATAATGCGAATAATTCTCCCGGTATTTCTCCGGGAGTATCAGGTAAAGGGAAAACCGGTGTTCAGTCCTTTGGCAAGCATATCCCGGATGTTCCGGGGACCAAGCCGGGGGCAGGCGGGGTTAAAGAAAAGGCGGAGTCAGAAAAACAAAAAGCCATTAAAAATAGCATTCTGCCGGATGCCGGTTCCCAGGCCCCAGGACAAAAGCAGGCACTGGATAAAAAAGAAAATTCCGCATCTGGGAAAACGGCCCCCGGCTATAATGAGAAAAAAGTTGAAAGCGGTCAAATGGATTTAACAAAGACTGAAAACATGAAGGAGCCCGGTGGTAAAGAAGGAGGCAATGCTGCAAATACTGTCTCCAGTGATGGAAAGGATAAAGATGCCTTACTGGGAGATGCAGCCTCAGGCTCTGCTGATTCCTCTTTCGACGAAGGAAGTGGGAAGGATAAAAGCGGGAATCAAGCAGGACCATCTGACAGAGCCGGTTCTGGAAGTAAGGGGAGTTCCGCTGGAGGTGGCCCGGACAACGGTGGGTCAAGTGGTGGTGGTCCGGGAAGTAATAAAGGCTCAGGCGGCGGAAGTTCCAAAGGAAAGAAATAGGTCAAAAGTAATATTTTGCCTTGCAAACCCCCAAAAACCTTCAGGGCTATCGAAGTTTGTAGTAGATAGTCGTAGTGTTGGCGATTATTAATAAAAATGGGATGGCGGCTGAATAATGGTGTAGCACCACAACATCAGGTGCCGGGAACGTGTTAACCGGCATATTTAAGCTATTTAAAAACTATAAGAGATTAATAATCCCCGGGCAATCAGCCCGGGGATTATTAATCTACTCCTGTGCCGGAAATGACCCGGTTATTTTACTTTGAAATGCAATATTCATATGCTCTGAAATGTCGTTATAATAACAAGTTTCTTTATGTTCGATTCTATAATTTATATAACCTTATAAAAGGGTTAATGGTATATGCTGGCGAATTTTCACTTAAACAAAAAATTTGTATCTTTTTAGCGTTTACTTTTAACTGGACCGAAGGAGTGAGTTGTCGTGTCCGGAAATTTACAGGTAAAAGAAATGGAAATAAGCGAAAAAAACTCGATATTTGCATTGGATATTGGAACCAGATCAGTTATTGGGGCTGTGGTCAGGCAGGAAGGCGAGAGTCTTAGAGTACTTGCTCAGCATATTACGGAGCACGAGAGCAGGGCGGTATTTGATGGTCAGATACATCATATCGGCAAGGTTACAGAAGCTGTGATCAGAGTTAAAAATGCTCTAGAAGAACAGCTTGGTGCCAACCTAACCAGGGTTGCCATTGCTGCTGCCGGAAGATCTTTGAAAACGAAAATGGTCGAAGTGGAGCAGGACGTAGATCCTGCCACTGAAATTGACTATATGCTCTGCCGGGCGCTGGAGAATGACGGGATTAAGAAAGCGCACGATGAATTAAAAAACGAAATC
Source organism: uncultured Peptococcaceae bacterium (assembly GCA_964643075.1). Lineage (GTDB taxonomy): Bacteria > Bacillota > Desulfotomaculia > Desulfotomaculales > Desulfocucumaceae > Desulfocucumis. The sequence goes on along the minus strand of CAZXQO010000020.1, from coordinate 62,995 downwards.
GGCAGCGAAGCCGAAGATTTATACTGCGTCGGCTATTCGGTAGTCAGCTATTATCTAAACGGCTACTCCATTGCCAATCTTGAAGGACACCGGGGTAGCAAAATAGCCGTGGACGTGCTGACCACATTTCTTCCCGCATCAGTAGTCAACAGCCTCTATGCAGTTTTGGGAAGGGCGGGACTGGAGCCGGTGAGCCTTACCCTTGAGCCTATTGCCGCAGCGGCGGCGATTATACCGGAAAGCTTCAGGCTACTAAACCTGGCGCTGGTGGATACTGGCGCAGGGACTTCGGATATAGCCGTTTCCCGTGAAGGCGCCATCGTAGCCTACGGCATGGTGCCCCAGGCCGGGGATGAAATAACCGAGGCTGTTGCGGAGGGCTGCCTGGCGGATTTTAATACAGCCGAAAAAATAAAAAGGAATCTAATGCATGGTGAGGAGATAAGTTATACCGACGTTGTCGGTGTTGAAGCCACTGTCCCCAGTGAGGCGGTATTGGAAAATATTGGTTCGGTACTGGAAAGCATTACGGACAGAATAGCCGGGGAGATTATCAGGCTAAACGGCGGCTCCCCCCCCAAATCTGTTTTCTGTGTGGGCGGCGGTGGCCAGGTGCCCACCTTTACGGACAGGGTGGCAGACAAACTTGGGCTTGACAGGCAGAGGGTACGGCTCAGGGGAAGGGACTCCATCGCCGGTCTGATTGCGGATCAGGATGGTGTTAGCGGTCCGGATGGTGTAACCGTAGTGGGTATAGCCCGGGTCGCCCTGGAAAGGGTAGGGCACGACTTCATCACTATAACTGTAAACGGTAGGGAAAACCGCCTGCTTTATTCCAGGGAAATTAACGTGTCCGACGCCATGGGACTTATTGAATTCAGCGCCGTGGATTTGGTAGGCAAAAATGGCAGGGATTTAACGGTAACGGTAAACGGGGAAAAGAAAATAACTTATGGGGGGCTTCGCCGTACTGCAGGGATACTGGTCAATGGTGAGAAAGCCAGTATCAAAACTGAACTAAAAAACGGTGATGTCGTAGAAATAGTCAAAGCAGAAAACGGGGAAGACGCTACTGCCTGTGCCGGTGACTTTGCAGAGGACCACGGCGGTATATCCGTTTATTGCAATGGCCGGGTGGAAGCTCTTGAACCAGTGATAATAGTTAACGGACTTCCGGCCGGTCATGAAACCGTGCTAAAAGAAGGGGACGACATCGCCGTTCAGGCGGTTAAAACCGCGGGCCAACTGGCCAGGATGAAATATATAGACCTGCCGGCTCATGTAATTTATGTAAATGATGATCCGGTGGATGCCAGTTATATGCTTAAAGATGGTGACAGGATTGAATATAAAAAAAAAGATCATCGTGAAGTGACCCGGGAAAATGAACATGGAACTTCCGGGGGTACGGCGGGGGGCATCAAAATTACCGTTAATGGAAACGATGTGTTACTCCGGGGTAAACGCGATTATATTTTTATAGATATATTCAATCATGTGGATATCGACTTTGCGGCCATTCGCCCGGGCTGCTCGGTAAAGCTTACACTAAACGGCAACAGGGCGGGATATACAGATGCCCTTTGTGATGGTGACGTGGTGGAGATATCTGTCACATAAGGAAAAAGCCTGTGGAAATCAAAACATAGGTAACAAAAAGTATCAGGCCTTCCAGGTAGTCCGTCTCGCTGTCCCTCACTATATTGTTTACCACTACGATGGCCAGTATAATACAGGCTATTTCCAGGGTATTGAAGAGCAGGTTCATAGGATGGCCGAAAGCATAGCCCAGAAATACCAGTACCGGGGCCACAAACAGGGCGATTTGTACTGAGGAGCCTACGGCGATTTCCAGGGATATATTCATTTTATTCTTCAAGGCCATTATTATGGCGGCACTGTGTTCTGCTGCGTTACCCACTATGGGGATAAGTATAAGCCCTACGAATGATTCCGAGAGGCCCAGCGCCTGTGTGGCGGGCTTAATGGTGGTTACCAGAATTTCACTCATTACCACTACTGCCAGCACCGACCAGAATAGTATTATCAGGCTTTTTCGGAGACTCCAGTCGGAATCTTGCCCCTCGTGTTCCACATGGAATAAATGTCTATGCGTTTTGAAAGAGAATAGCATGCTGGCAATGTATATCAGCAGTAGTCCCACAGCCGTCCACAAGCTCAGTGTCTGTAGCTTGTCCGGGCTCATATGTCCGGGTATGGAAAAGATGGCCGGCACCGAAAGGGATATAATTATCATCAGCAAAAGGGAAGTATTCAGGTTCGACACGTAGCAGTTGAACTGCAATCTTTCATATTTCAACCCGCCGATAAATGCTGCCAGACCCAATACCAGTAGTATGTTACCCAGTATGCTGCCTGCGATGCTGGCTTTAACTATAGATATAAGCCCTTCCTTCAGGGCGAATATGGTTATTATTAATTCAGCCGCATTGCCCAGGGTAGCGTTTAGCAGGCCGCCGACCCTGGGGCCGGTGTGGATGGACAGTTCCTCCGTAGCCTTTCCGATAATTGCCGCCAGGGGGACTATGGAAATAAGAGATGCTGCAAATAAATAGGCCTCCCCGGCATGCAAAATTTCCATTACCAGCACAGCCGGAACCAGCAGTAAAAGATAGTTTAAATATTTCAATGCGTACCCCTCACGTTTTTCATCAGAGATTGCATGTTGATCAAGGTGGTCGATGGGCAAAAATTATCCCGGTTATAGTATTTAGTATAACGGCAGTTTAAATCTGCGTCATATTATACCATATTGCACCGGGATTGGAATGAAGCCGTTATCTTATATGTTTTGCCGGGGATTAAAACCAGTTATAAATCTGTAAAAGTATGGCGGTTACCGCAGCGGTCATAACCGGACCGCAAGGCACTCCCTTTAAAAATACGGTTCCAAGGATTGTTCCCAGGGTCATGCCGAAAATTATTTCGGGCAGGGCCTTCATTAATTTCAGGCCCTCGTTGTTTAGATGAGTGGCCAGGGCACCGCTCAGGAGGGCGATAAGACCAGGTACGGAAGTAAAATTGTATTTTAATTCCTTAATCTGCACATGGCCCCGGGCCATGGGCAGAAGTATATATATCATCAATATAAGCAAACCAAGTTTCAGTCCTTTGTTTTCCAGGAAGGGAAAAAGAAGCTGGTCAAGTTTGGAAAACTTTATGATTAACAGCACGCAACTGGACATTGCCACCAGGTTTGAGCGCCCCAGTATGCCTATGATTAGCAGTCCCAGAAGTATATAACTGGATGTGTCCATGCTCCCACCGGGCCTTCCTTGCTATTTTTTATCACTCCGTTCAATATATTGTTAAAAATAATAATTTATGTTGCCAAGCCTTCGTTCAGTTCCCGGTAAGTTTCTCCTGGAAAAGTATGCCTTCTCTGCCCATCGCACCGTTAACCATAATACAGCATAGAATATTACAACAAATTCCGGGTGGAAGGAGGTTGTATGAATGGGTGGAGCCAATCCGTACTCCCTGTTTTTAATATTAATTCTGCTCATACTGGGAATGGACCCGGATTGTGAAAATAAGCTGGGGACGGCAAAAGACCTTGTGGAAAAAGTTAGCACTACCCTTAGTAATATGAAAAACGGGGCAAAATCATTGCAGATGGATGTTGAAGATATGCATTTTATGTTATTAAATATGCGGCAACCCGGTGGCAGCTAAATATAAAGGGCTATAATGCCGGGGGGCCTGACAAAACGGTGAAAAAATATTTCGCCGTTTTGTTGTTTATTAACTCATGTCTAACAAATTTTTGGTGCTGAGCAGGAAATCACAGTTTTGTTCCCGAATGTGCTTTAGAAAGCGGCAGGTTATATATGGAAGCTGTTCCGGGGGTGATATGGTGGGCGAAAAGGAATACTTTCTGGGTTGGCAGATATTGCTGCCCGGTGCGGCCAAAAAATTCTGGCATTTAATAGAACAATTCGGCTCCGCCGCCGGCGCCTGGAATGCTCCCGAAAGCCAACTTGTTTCAACCGGCGGGTTTAACCCTCTACAGGCGGCGGAAATTGCCTCCTCACGTAAATCTATGCAGCCTAAAGATGAGTTGGAAAAATTAAATCAAACGGGTATTAATTATATAGAGTTTGAAAATCCCGCCTATCCGGAAATACTGAAGAATATTTTTGACCCTCCTCCGGGCATTTTTGTGCGTGGAGGTATATGCACTGGCGGTCAGTTGTCGGTGGCCGTGGTTGGATCGCGAAAGCCCACTCCTTATGGAGTTGCAGTGGCAGAGAGATTGGCGTCCGGCCTGTCATCTGCCGGGATAACGGTGGTGTCAGGAATGGCCCGGGGTATTGACACCGCTGCCCACAAGGGTGCACTAAAAGCTGGCGGGCGTACCATAGCCGTGCTGGGATGCGGCGTGGATGTGGTATACCCCAGGGAAAATAAGAGAATCATGGAAGAAATAGCATCTTCCGGGGCGGTGATTAGCGAGTTTCCTCCCGGTTCGGAACCGGGGGCCTGGCATTTTCCGGTTCGGAATCGTATCATCAGCGGGCTTTCCAGAGCTGTGGTGGTGGTGGAGGCCGCCGCCAGGAGCGGTGCTCTGATTACGGCGGATATTGCCCTGGAACAGGGCCGCGACGTTATGGCTGTGCCTGGAAATATTTCTTCTCCCTTAAGCTGCGGTCCCAACCGTCTTATTAAACAAGGGGCCAGGCTGGTGGAGGGGGTTGCCGATATACTGGATGAACTCGGAATTGACCGTCTTTTCAGCGGTGTCCTGGAGACTGAGAAGTCTTATCCCCGCCTGACCGGTGATGAGGATAAGCTAATGAAGCTGCTAACACTTGAACCACTAGCGCTGGATAAGCTGGTGGAGGAATCGGGACTGGCGACACAGCAGGTGCTGGCAGCCCTCATGTTTCTGGAGCTTAAGGGACTGGCCAGGCAGTTGCCTGGAAAATATTATGTGGCAGCTGATTTAAAAAGCATGGTGTGCGGTGGTTCTTGCCCCGCAGTGGATTAAATTTTCGTCTTTTGTTCTAGCGGCTGCTATATAACATAAATTTGTAACTACTCAGGAGTCAAGGTCAGCATGAGAGAACGGTTTATCGTCTTGAAATATTCTAAATTCTGAATACCTGAATAGTAACATAAATTTTTTAAAAAAGTTTTGTTGTGTTAATAATAGCTTTAATCCGTGAGCGAAGGTAATATAAGCAGAGGTGGTACGTTTGGGCAAAACGCTGGTAATTGTGGAATCGCCTGCTAAGGCGAAAAGTATTAGCAAATTTTTGGGAAATAAATTCAAGGTATTGGCTTCCATGGGGCATGTTAGGGATTTGCCAAAAAGTCAACTGGGGGTTGATGTTGAGCATGGCTTTAACCCCAAATATATTACCATCAGGGGGAAAGGCGATACCATCAAGGAATTGAGGTCCGCGGTAAAAAAGGCTGACAAAGTACTTCTGGCATCTGACCCTGACCGGGAGGGTGAGGCTATCGCCTGGCATTTACAAAAGCTGCTTGAAATAGATGATAAAGATCCCTGCAGAATAGAGTTTAATGAAATTACCAAACAATCCATTCAGAATGCCGTTAAGAAACCGCGTCCTATAGACGATAAGCGGGTGGACGCGCAGCAGGCCCGGCGCATACTGGATCGACTGGTGGGCTACAAGCTGAGCCCCCTGCTTTGGCGTAAGGTTAAAAAGGGACTGAGCGCCGGCAGGGTGCAGTCAGTGGCAGTCCGGTTGATTTGTGACCGGGAGGAGGAAATAAACGCCTTTTTGCCGGAGGAATACTGGACTCTCACGGCAATTCTGGCCAGGGGAGGTCTAAACCCTTTCGAAGCCAGGCTACACCGCATTGGCAAAGACAAGGCGGAAGTGCCGAATGAAAAAAGAATGGATGGCATACTGGCTGATTTAAAGGGAGCCGTTTATACGGTGGTTAAGATTGTTCGCAAGGAAAAAAACCGCCAGCCTGCTCCACCTTTTATCACCAGCAGTTTGCAGCAGGAAGCCTATAGAAAACTGAATTTTACCGCCCGTAAAACAATGATGGTGGCGCAACAGCTTTATGAAGGTGTAGAGCTGGGCAAGGAAGGCCCTGCAGGAATTGTGACGTATATTCGTACCGACTCCGTAAGGCTGTCTGAGTCAGCCATTGCGGAGGCCAGGGAATTTATAAAGAATAAATTTGGCGATTCCTTTGTACCTTCTGTGCCCAGGCGGCTTGCGGCCAAAGGCCGGGCACAGGATGCCCATGAGGCCATCAGGCCCACGTCGGTGGATAGGGAACCGGAATCGATCAAAGGATTTCTGACAGCGGACCAGTATAAATTGTATAAACTGATCTGGTCACGGTTTGTGGCCTGCCAGATGAGTCCTGCTGTAATTGACACCACCAGTGTTGATATCTCGGCAAAGGACTATACCTTCCGGGCCACTGGCTCCATCATCAAATTTAACGGATTTATGCAGGTTTATACTGAATCCACAGATGACGGTGAAAAGGAAAAGGAAAATGTTCTGCCGGAACTGGCTGAGGGGGATGTGCTGGATCTTCAGAAACTGACTCCCAAACAGCATTTTACTCAGCCTCCGCCGCGATATTCAGATGCCACCCTGGTCAAGGCCCTGGAGGAAAAGGGTGTCGGCAGACCTAGCACTTATGCTCCTATCGTGGAAACGATATTAAAGCGAGGCTATGTGGTGCGGGAGAGTAAGCAGTTCTACCCCACCGAATTGGGTATAATAGTTGTTAATTTGCTAAAAGAACATTTCCGTGACATCATTGACGTGGAATTTACAGCGGATATGGAGGAGAAGCTGGACGGTGTAGAAGAGGGCGAGCAGGACTGGGTAAAGCTACTGGACGACTTTTTTCAGCCCTTCGACAAAACGCTCAGTAAGGCCGAGGAAGAGATCGGCAGGGTAGATCTGGCGGATGAAGTTACCGAAGAGGTTTGCGAGCAATGTGGTCGGAACATGGTTATCAAGATGGGGCGCTATGGTAAATTTTTAGCCTGTCCCGGTTTTCCTGACTGCCGCAATACTCGCCCCCTACTGGAGCCCACCGGGGTGAACTGCCCGCGCTGTAAAGGTGAACTGGTGCTGCGCAGAAGCAAAAAAGGCCGCGCTTTTTACGGGTGCAGCAATTACCCCGACTGTGGATTCGTAGTCTGGGACCGCCCCAGCAATGAAAAATGTCCTTTGTGCGGGGGTATTACCGTAATAAAGAAAGCCCGCGGCAAGGAAGAGCACAAGTGTGTCAACCAGGAGTGCTCCGCCGCTGTAAAAAGCCGTGTGGCCGTTAACGCAAACACCGCAGCGGCAAAAGCCGGCAAAAAGTCAGGTAAGGCGGTGGGAAAGAAAAAAAGCACCGGCTCCGGTATTGGCAAGGCTGATAAAAATACCTCAAAGGCCACAGGGAAGCCCGTCTCCAAAACCGGGAAGAGCACTAAGGAGAAGGTGGCTCTTTAGCAACAGCAGCGTCCTTACAGTGAAGAAGGGGGGTTTTGGTCCGCATTTCAAGTATGCTGCGGACCGGAACTAATGGCATATATAATGGTAGTCGGGGCCGGGTTGGCGGGATCCGAAGCAGCCTGGCAATTGGCCCGAAGAGGTTATAAAGTAAAGCTTTATGAAATGAGACCTGTTAAACCAACCCCGGCACACCACACCGGGCTTTTTGCCGAGCTGGTATGCAGTAATTCTCTGAGGGCGGCAGCCCAGGAGAATGCCGTTGGCTTGCTGAAAGAGGAAATGCGCCGGCTCGGTTCACTAATCATGGAGTGCGCCGATGCCCATGCTGTGCCGGCGGGAGGCGCCCTGGCCGTGGACAGGGAAACATTCGCCGCGGCGGTTACTGCCAGACTGGAAAACCACCCCAATGTGGAAGTAATGCGGGAGGAGATTTCTTCTATACCCGGAGACGGGGTTGTAATACTGTCCAGCGGCCCTCTTACCTCAGAAGGGCTGGCCGGGGAAATACAAAAACTGACGGGGCAGGACCATCTTTATTTTTATGATGCGGTGGCACCCATAGTGACCCGGGAATCCATCGACATGGACAGGGCCTTTTTGTCTTCCAGGTATGATAAGGGGGAAGCCAGCTATATTAACTGCCCCATGGACAAGGAGGAATATATAAGGTTCCAGGAGACGCTGTCTACTGCTGAAAGGGCGCCTAGAAAGGAATTTGAAACGGAAATAAATTTTGAAGGGTGCATGCCCATAGAGGTTCTGGCCCGGCGGGGAACGGACACTATGCGCTACGGGCCGCTTAAGCCCGTCGGTTTAACCGACCCGCACACAGAAAAAAGACCTTACGCGGTGGTGCAACTCAGGCAGGACAATGCTGTGGGGACACTTTACAACATAGTAGGCTTTCAGACACATTTGAAATGGGGAGAGCAGCAGAGGGTGTTCAGAATGATACCCGGGCTGGAAAAAGCGGAATTTGTTAGGTACGGCGTAATGCACAGGAATACTTATATTAATTCTCCAGTGGTGCTGGATCCTACCTATGAATGCCGGATAAGGCAGGGTTTGTTTTTTGCGGGGCAGATAACCGGGGTTGAGGGGTACGTTGAGTCGGCGGCCTCCGGCTTGGTGGCGGGTATTAACGCCGGCTGCAAATATAATGGCAAACCATTGCTGGTTTTCCCCCCGGAAACAGCCCATGGAGCACTGGCGGCATACATTACCGCTACTGCCACAAAAAACTTTCAGCCCATGAATATTACCTTCGGTCTCCTTCCTCCCCTGGGCGAAAAAGTGAGGGACAAAAAGAAACGCAATGCAATGCTGGCGGAAAGGGCACTGTCGTCCCTGGCTGGATTCACCGGTGCCTAATAATATTTTGCGGTGGGTGTTATGTACCATTATATCGATAATTTCCTGTTCTACCTGGATACGGAAAAGAATGCCTCTCCCCATACTGTGGAGAATTACCACCGGGATCTGATGCAGGGCCTGGACTTTTTTGCCACGGAGTTGGGTAAACAAGATATCGATTTGCACCCTGTGGATATCAGGCTTGGGCTCATACGATCATTTCTGGCCGATTTACGCGTCCGGGGATTGGCAAAATCTTCGGTTTCCAGGAAAATAGCCGCCTGGCGTTCCTTTTTCCGCTATTTGGGGCGCGAGGGAATCATTGACAAAAATCCCATGCGGGGATTGGCGCCTTTGAAGCCGGACAGGCGCTTGCCAAAATTTTTATATCAGGATGTCTGTAATGTCCTGATGGAAATGCCGGAGAAGGAAAAAGCGCTGGGACTGAGAGATGGGGCCATGCTGGAGATGCTTTATGGAGCCGGTTTGCGAGTGAGTGAGCTAGTTGGTCTTAACGCTGCAAATATTAATCTGGCTGCCGGGGAGGTAAGGGTCTTCGGCAAGGGTGCCAAAGAAAGGATTGTGCCCATTGGCTCCTTTGCGGCAAAAGCTGTTGATAATTATCTGAATAGCGGACGACCCCGACTGGCAACCCTGGATTCTGGTGAAGCGGTGTTTTTGAATTCCCGGGGCGGTCGTCTTACGGACAGGGGGGTCAGGAAAATAATTGATAAATATGCTACTTTGCTAAATTTGGAAAAGGGAATAAGCCCCCATACCCTAAGGCATACCTTTGCCACCCATCTTCTGGACGGAGGTGCTGATCTTCGGGCTGTACAGGAATTGCTGGGACATGCACGACTGTCTACTACACAGATTTATACCCACCTGACCAGGCAAAAATTAAGAGAAATTTATCAAAAGTCTCACCCCAGGGCATGATTATTGATGACAATATTAGGTATTCCCATTCATATATTATAACTACTAAGGAGTCAGGAGTCAGGAGTCAGAATGAGAGAACCGGCGAAACCAATAGGAGTCAGCATGAGAGAACGGTTTATCGTCTCGAAATATTCTGAATTCTGACTACTGAATTCTGAATAGTAACATTACCGGAAGAAAAAGAGGTATTCATATATGATGCATGCCACAACCATAGTAGCTGTAAAAAAAGGAGACATGGTTGCTATGGCCGGAGACGGTCAGGTGACTTTTGGGCAGAATACCATACTGAAACATAGCGCCAAAAAGTTGCGCCGCCTGTATGATAACAGGGTTTTGGCTGGTTTTGCGGGTTCCGTGGCCGATGCCTTCACACTTTTCGAAAAATTCGAGGGAAAACTGGAGAGCTACCGGGGAAATTTACAGAGGGCGGCAGTGGAACTGGCTAAGGACTGGAGGACCGACAGGATGCTACGGCGCCTGGAAGCGCTGCTGGTGGTTGCCGATAAGGAGTACCTGCTGGTTTTATCCGGCGGGGGCGAGGTCATCGAACCTGACGACGGGGTGGTGGCCATCGGTTCCGGCGGCTCATATGCCATGGCGGCGGCAAGGGCACTGGTTCGCAACACTGATTTTGCACCAGCCCAGGTGGCAAAGGAAGCACTGGCCATTGCAGCGGAAATCTGTGTTTATACAAATGACCGGATTACGGTGGAAGAATTGTAACCATGGACCAGAGTAGCCCAATATATCATTGCGTTTTGCGGCATCGTATCACGGCGAATAATACAGTATTATAATGGAGGTTGTGTCGGGTATGGAAGCTCTGACTCCAAAGGGAATAGTTGCAGAGTTGGATAAATATATTGTGGGCCAGCATAAGGCCAAAAAAGCAGTGGCCATTGCCCTTAGAAACCGTTACCGCAGGGCGAAATTGCCCCCGGAATTAAAGGACGAGGTGGTACCGAAAAATATATTAATGATTGGTCCCACCGGGGTTGGCAAGACTGAAATTGCCAGGCGTCTGGCCAAACTGGTTAAGGCTCCCTTTGTAAAGGTAGAAGCTACCAAATTTACCGAAGTGGGATATGTGGGCCGGGACGTGGAGAGCATGATCCGGGAACTGGTGGAAACATCCATCCGCATGTTAAAAATAGAGAAAATGACCGAAGTGGAAGAGAAGGCCAAAGTAATGGCCGACGAAAGAATAGTGGAAATGCTGGCTCCTTTGCCTAAAGAGGATGCCAAACCCAAAAACCCCTTTGAATTAATATTCGGCGGTGCCAAACAAGATCCCGAGCCCGACCGGGAACAGCACCAACTTGCCCGGAGGATTGAGTTCGAGCGGGAGACCCTGCGGGAAAAACTGATGAGGGGGGAATTGGAGAAAGAGTATTTGGAAATAGAGGTTGAAGATAACTCCCCCCCTATGATGGAGGTTTTCACGGGCTCCGGGGTGGAGGAAATGGGCATCAATATTGGAGACATGCTGGGGAATATTTTTCCCAAAAAGAAGCGCAAGCGCAGGGTTACCGTGGCGGAGGCCAGAAAAATTCTGACCCAGCAGGAAGCCCAGAAATTAATTGACATGGATGAGGTAACCTCCCAGGCCGTGCTGAGGGCAGAGGAGCAGGGCATTGTTTTCCTGGATGAAATCGACAAAATTGCCGTGCGGGACGGGGGCAGCGGACCCGACGTTTCCAGGGGCGGTGTACAGAGGGATATACTGCCTATAGTAGAGGGTTCGACGGTAGTAACCAAATATGGGCCGGTAAAAACCGACCATGTGCTTTTTATTGCAGCCGGTGCCTTTCATATGAGTAAACCTTCGGATCTCATACCGGAACTGCAGGGTAGATTCCCCATCAGGGTGGAACTGGACAGCCTTAGTGAACAGGATTTTCTACAAATATTGATAGAGCCCAGAAATTCATTAATTAAGCAATATACGGCATTATTGGCAACTGAGGGCCTTGAGCTAGAGTTTTCACAAAATTCGCTTGTCGAAATTGCCAAAATCGCATATACTGTTAATGAGCAAACTGAGAATATTGGGGCACGGCGTTTGCATACAATTATGGAAAAATTAATCGAAGACTTGTCCTTTGAAGGTCCGGATTTGAAAGGCCAGAAAATTACCATAGATCATTCTTACGTATCTAATAAGCTCAGCGAGGTAGCAAAGGATGAAGATTTGAGTCGTTACATACTTTAAAGGAGTGGTTATTAGATAATGAGAAATTTGCTGGAAAAGACCCGTGCTATTAACAAGCTGCTTCAAAAGTCAGCAGGTTATCCGGTGGATTTCAAAGAAATAGCTGCAATATTAAGCGAAAACATCGGCGGTAGCGTCTATATTATAGATAGGCGGGGTAAAACTCTCGGCTATAATTACCTTAAGGGTTTTACCTGTGAAATAATGAAAGATATAGTGGAATCCCCTGAAGGTTTTCCAGTAGATTACAATGAAAGCCTGCTACGTTTAACCGAAACCCATGCTAACTTTTGCCAGACCGTTAATTCCTGTGTATTCAGCCACGATAAGAAATGTAAATTCAATAACAAAATAACCACGGTGGTACCCATCGTGGGTGCCGGATCACGTTTGGGTACTCTGGTGCTGGCCAAGTTCGACCAGCATTTTACCGATGAGGATTTAATTCTGGCTGAATATGGATCTACTGTGGTAGGTATGGAGATATTACGGGCAAGGTCCGGTCGCATGGAAGAGGAAGCCAGAAAGAGGGCGGCGGTACAGATTGCTCTGGGAACGCTTTCCTATTCCGAGTTGGATGCGGTTCAGCATATCTTTAAACAACTGGAAGGTGACGAGGGACTACTAGTGGCCAGCAAAATTGCTGACCGGGTCGGTATTACCAGATCGGTGATTGTAAATGCCCTGCGCAAATTTGAAAGCGCGGGGGTTATTGAATCAAAATCACTTGGTATGAAGGGGACATATATAAGGGTCCTGAACGACAGGCTCTTGGAAGAGCTGGATAGAATGAAGCAACATTAACCACAGTGCAAGACACTGTGGTTTTTTTAAGGGAATTTGTAAAAATTCCATTTCTCTGGAACAGGTAGGATAAACAACCATTAGTATTGCAATAGGATTTGAGAGATAGGGAATTATCCAAGTGGATAATATTTGGGGATATTCCTCCGACTCCAAAGTCAGGCCCAAAATAGAGGTGTGTCCCCTAACCTTTGAAGAGGTGTGTCCCCTTTCCTCTGAAATAAACTTGCGCAGGTATGCTGTTTCATGTTAGAATACATGCTGGTGTTAAATACACACGCCGTCCGATCCCAGCAACGGTGTTTCGTTATTTGACGGAGTTTCGCGGGAAATGACTGCGGCGGAGGAAAAAACCGGAGGAGGTGTTTTTAGTGGGTGTTATATCCATGAAACAATTGCTTGAAGCGGGTGTTCATTTCGGCCACCAGACCCGCAGGTGGAATCCTAAGATGGCCTCATACATTTTTACCGACAGGAACGGCATATACATTATCGATTTGCAAAAAACCGTTCGTAAGGTAGAAGAGGCCTATAATTTTGTTAAAAGCCTGTCCGCAGAGGGGGAAACCATACTTTTTGTGGGTACCAAAAAACAGGCACAGGAGTCAGTACGGGAAGAAGCCGAGAGATGTGGCATGTTTTTTGTCAACCAGCGCTGGCTGGGAGGTATGCTAACCAACTTTCAGACCATTCGCCGCCGTATTGACCGCTTGCATGACCTTGGTAAGATGGAGGCCGACGGCAGGATCAACCAATTGCCTAAGAAGGAAGTAGCCGAACTAATGCATGAGAAGGAGCGCCTGAACAAATTCCTGGGCGGCATCAAAGACATGCGCAGGCTACCGGGGGCACTTTTCATTATTGACCCGCGTAAAGAGCGTATTGCCGTAGCTGAGGCTAGGAAATTGGGCATCCCCATTGTAGCAATTGTAGATACCAACTGTGACCCTGATGAAATTGATTATGTCATCCCGGGCAATGATGATGCTATCCGGGCAGTGCGGCTTTTGACCGGCAAAATGGCCGAGGCCGTGCTGGAAGGTAAACAAGGCGAGCAGTTAGAGGCTGCACAATAACCGCTTGACAAAGGTGGGGAGTCCGTAATAAATTTACGGGTGATCCCTGCCTTTTTTGTGATTTTTCACCAGTTTTCCAGTAGATCATGATCGTTTTTCAAGTCTGAAAAATATTAATCGGGCAATAATAATATTTAAAATAACGGTAAATAATGGTTATCAATTGGGGACATTCCTTCGTGAATTTGTTCAGAAGAAATGGGTCTATACAGGCTAAGAAGGTGTGTCCCCATACATTAGAAGGAGGAATAATTATGGCGGATATTTCTGCGGCATTGGTTAAAGAGTTAAGGGAGCGTACCGGCGCCGGTATGATGGATTGTAAAAAGGCCCTGGCCGAAACCAGCGGGGATATCGAAAAAGCGGTGGATTACCTTAGGGAAAAAGGTCTCGCGGCGGCTGCCAAAAAAGCTGGTAGGATTGCAGCTGAGGGTCTGGTGGAGTCCTACATACACGGAGCGGGTCGGATAGGCGTATTGGTTGAAATTAACTGTGAAACAGACTTTGTAGCTAAAACCGACGAATTTAGAGCATTGGCAAAGGATATTGCCATGCAGATTGCCGCATCCAAACCGGATTTTGTGCGCCGGGAGGATGTTGCCGAAGAGGTGATAGCCCGGGAGAAGGAAGTTCTTACTGCTCAGGCGGCCAACGAGGGGAAACCTGAAAAGATTATTCAGAAAATGGTTGAAGGCAGGATTGATAAATTCTTCAAGGAAATATGCCTTCTGGAGCAGCCCTTCATCAAGGACCCTGACATGAGCGTGCAGCAACTGATAAATGAAAAAATAGCAAAAATAGGGGAAAACATATCCATCCGCCGTTTTGTGAGGTACGAACTGGGCGAGGGCCTGCAAAAGAGGCAGGATGATCTTGCTGCCGAGGTGGCAGGGTTACAAAAAACTGATAAACAGTAGAAGACTGTCGCAAAACGTACATGATCGGGTTTACTAAAGCAAAGTTTGTGAATTCTAACTAAGGCTCGGATCATCCTTAAGGCCGGCCACGATTGAGAGGTGAGACGTGGGAAGTCAGAAGTGGGAATACAGGAGGAATTCGCTTAAGTAAATTCCCTTAAGACACTCACTTCTAACTGCTTACTTCACACTTCCCAAATGCCAGACGCAGTTTTTCAACGGCCTCCTGGAGGAATTTGCGAGCACTTGTAGAATAACATACTGGAACGGGAGGTTTTGATCCCGATGGCAATACCCAAATATCGCAGGGTGATATTAAAATTAAGTGGAGAGGCCCTGGCAGGAAATAAAAGCTACGGTATTGACCCCGAGGTTGTGGTGTCGATATCGGCTCAGATTAAGGAAATAGTGCTTTTCGATGCCCAGGTGGCAGTGGTGGTGGGAGGCGGCAACATCTGGCGGGGAGTCGCCGGAAGTGCTAAAGGCATGGACCGGGCTACTGCGGATTACATGGGTATGCTGGCCACAGTTATTAATTCCCTTGCTCTGCAGGATGGTCTGGCTAAGGTGGATATTGACACCCGGGTGCAGACAGCCATAGAAATGCGGGAGGTTGCCGAACCTTATATAAGACGCAGGGCTATAAGGCATCTGGAAAAGGGACGGGTGGTCATATTCGCCGCCGGTACCGGAAATCCCTATTTTTCCACGGACACCACTGCGGCCTTACGAGCGGCGGAAATTGAGGCCGATGTAATACTAATGGCCAAGATGGTTAACGGTGTTTATGATAGCGATCCGATGAAAAACAATCAGGCTAAGAAATTCGATCGTCTTAGCTATATAGAGCTCATTAATAGAGGACTGGCTGTGATGGATACCACCGCTACTTCTCTCTGTATGGATAATCGTATTCCACTGGTGGTTTTCAACCTTAACGAAGAAGGTAATATTAAAAAAGCAATTCTTGGAGAATCCGTCGGTACATATATCGGGGGTGACTTAGATGTCTAAACAAATAATTACTGAAATCGCAAGCAATATGCAAAAAACTGTGGAAATAGTGAAGAAAGAACTTTCCACCCTGCGTGCAGGCAGGGCTACTCCGGCGTTGCTGGATAAGATTAGTGTAAACTATTATGGAACGCCTACCCCGGTAAACCAGTTGGCCAACATTTCCGTGCCCGAGGCAAGGCTGTTGGTAATACAGCCATGGGAAAAATCAATCGTGCCGGAAATCGAAAAAGCCATCATGAAATCCGATCTAGGGATAAATCCTACCAGCGATGGTAATGTAATCCGGTTGATGATACCGCAGCTAACCCGGGAGAGGCGGACGGAACTGGTTAAAGTTGTCAAGAAGAAGGCTGAGGAAGGACGGGTTGCTATTCGCAACTTGCGCAGGGATGCCAATGACGCCCTGAAGGCTAAAGAGAAAAAAGCTGAGATATCCGAGGACGAACTGCGCCGGGCACAGGACGAGGTCCAAAAACTTACCGATAAATACATTAAGGAAGTAGATGCTCTGGTCTCCAGCAAGGAACAGGAGATTATGACCGTTTAGGTGGGCATGGAAAACTTTGCGAACTGTTTACTAGCCCTGGAATTGGACGAAGTGTTAGATATATGCAGAGATGCGGGCATTGATGTGGAAGTGTGCTATACACGCCCACCCAAGGGTGATCCTGCGGGGAGGGAAAGGGTAGTTCGGTTCATTTTAATGAACCCGCAAAAAGGGGAATTGACGGTTTCCCGGGAGGCTGTAGGGAAGGAGGTGTAAATTTGGGTTATCGTATCACTGAGGAGTGCTTGGCCTGCGGCACCTGTATGGAGTCTTGCCCCAATGAGGCAATAGTTGAAGGAGATGTTTACAAAATCGACCCCGGTAAGTGTGAGAGCTGCGGAACTTGCATTGATGCCTGTCCGACCGGAGCAATTATTGAGGAATAATCATTTACACCCCCTCGTATCCGGAGGGGGTTGTTTAATATATACAATTGGGGGCATTCCCTCCCGAAAATTTGATAAGAAAAAAGGAATTAGGCAACACAAGAAGGAATGTCCCCTGAGCTCTGTAAGTTGGGGACATTCCTTCCTCGAAAATTTGTAAAAGGTAAGGAAATAAGACAACCCAAGAAGGTGTGTCCCATAAGTTGGGGACATTCCCCGAAGGGGTGTGTCTCCTGACCTTAGAGGTGAGGTCCAATGTTAAAAAACCTGGTAAAACTGTGGCGGGGAAATAAAGATTTTAATGAGGACGAAGCATTCCTTAGATCGGAATTGGACCTTTCCAGGCTCCCCCGCCATGTAGCGATTATAATGGATGGAAACGGCAGATGGGCGCATCGCAGGGGGATGCCCAGGGCCTATGGGCACAGGGCCGGTGTGGAATCCCTGCGGGAGGTGGTGCGTACCTCTGCCGAACTGGGACTTGATGTTCTTACCGTATATGCCTTTTCCACGGAGAACTGGAAGCGACCCCAGGAAGAAGTTGACATACTGATGGACTTATTGGTGGAGTATCTGCATAAAGAAATAGATGAGTTATGCGCCAACAACATCAGCGTCAGAGCCATTGGTAGAATAAAGGACTTGCCTTTGTCCGCCAGGGAGGCTTTGGCTGTGGCCTGGCAAAGAAGTAAGGATAATACTGGGCTTACATTAAATATTGCCCTTAATTACGGTGGCAGGACGGAACTGGTGGAAGCCGTAAAATCCATCGGGGTGGAAGTGTCCAAAGGCAATCTTGATCCAGGAAACATAGATGAAAAAATAATATCGGATCATCTTTATACCGCTGGCCAACCGGATCCGGATTTACTTATCCGCCCTTCGGGGGATTACAGGGTGAGCAACTTTTTACTGTGGCAACTGGCCTACACCGAATTCTGGCTGACAACGGTGATGTGGCCGGACTTCAGAAGGGTGCACCTGCTTCAAGCCATGGTGGATTATCAGAGGCGGGACCGTAGGTTCGGAGGATTAAAGAAATAGGCTGGTGAATTAATTGCTGCGGTACAGGGTTATCAGTTCTATTGTTGGAATACCTCTTATAGTATTGGCGGTTTGGTATGGCGGGTGGCTGTTGCTGTCATTAACAGTTGGTATAATGTTAATAGGCTTGTGGGAACTGGCTGCCGTGCTGAGAAAAATGGAGCTGAATCCTCCTTTGGCCGTAATGCTGACAGGTTCCGCTATTCTTTTAGCCGCAGCGTATTTATTCGGTGCAAGGGGCATCAATTGGGCAGTTACCCTGGTGCTAATACTGGTGTTGCTGACGGTGGTAATCCGTTTTCCCTATTACTCCCTTGTGGACGGGGCTGTGGGTCTATTGGGGACTCTTTATCTGGGACTATTTACATACTTTTATCTTTTAAGAACTTTACCGGAAGGCTGGATATGGCTGATTTTTATGCTGGTGGGAACTTGGGCCAGTGATACCTCAGCCTATTTTGTGGGTAAAAAATTCGGCAGGCGCAAACTGGCTCCCTCCCTTAGCCCCGGCAAGACCGTGGCTGGCGGGATCGGTGGCATTGCCGGCAGTCTTTTGGTGGCGGTTTTATTTTATGCTATTTATTCTTTCCTGCCTTTATGGCATCTGCTCATACTGGGATTATTACTGGGTGTGATGGCGCAACTAGGGGATTTGTGGGAGTCGGTAATTAAAAGAACTGCCGGCATCAAAGACACTGGAAAAATAATCCCCGGGCACGGGGGAGTGTTGGACCGTTTTGACAGTATGATGTTTACTGCGCCATTGGTGTACTACTATCTGGCGTTGTTTGGGATAAGTTGAGGTGAAGACAGGTGTCCAGATTATTACAAATAGGTCTGGTGATAACTGCTGCACTGGTAGCTTTGTACCTGGCTTCAGTATATTTAATTCCGGAATTTATGGTTATCGTCTATACCACCATAAAGATACTGTCCCCCTTTGTAGTGGCCATAATGCTTGCCCTTTTTTTGGAGCCTTTGGTCAGGCTGTTTATCGAAAAGTCTAAAATGAGCAGGCCGGCTGCAGCGGGGGTTAGCATGTTTCTGGTGTTCGGAGGTATAATTTTCTTGCTTTCTCTGTTAACTACCCGTCTGGTGGTGGAATTAATCGACCTCTCTATATCCCTGCCCCAGTACATAAAACCTGTTCAGGAGTTTATCACAGGGGCGGTGGAACAGGGTAGATTTTATTTCTTTCAATACCCGGAACTTTCCAATAATATTAAAAGCAATCTTGGTAACATAACCCGGCAGGTATCCGGATGGGCCGGTTTCATAGCTAATTCCCTGCTGCATATCGCTTCGGGGGTTCCCAGTGCAGTGCTGGGAATTATCGTAGCGTTGATAGCTACCTATTTTTTCATTAAGGACCGTGCCAAAATGGTGGAACTCTGGCTGAAATTGATGCCTTCTCCCTGGGGGGGCCGGGTTCTGGGAATTTCCCGGGAGGTTGCCGATGCCTTTCTGTCTTACATCAGGGCACAGGCCGTGCTGATTTCGCTAACCACCCTGCAGGCCATAGCAGGTCTATATATTATCGGTACTGAGTACGCATTGACCATGGGGCTGCTGATCGGCGTGTTTGATGTTATGCCTGTACTGGGACCGGCCGCCATATTTCTTCCCTGGGCTCTCTGGTCCTTGATTAGTGGCAGCACTGCCTTTGGCATCAAGCTGATCATATTGTATCTGTTGATCTGGGTGGTGCGGCAGACCCTTGAGGCCAGGGTGGTGGCAGCCAATCTGGGGTTGCATCCATTAGCGGTGTTGGCTGCGATGTATATAGGTTTAAAACTGTTTGGTGTTTCGGGGCTGATTATTGGTCCCATCTTGCTTATTGCCGCCCAGGCCGTACTGAAAGCTTACGGCTGGCCCAAAGATTGAAAAAGATTCCCAATCCGCCCACGTTTTGCGGGGATAGGCTGTCATGAAGAGGCTTAGTATATTGTGGTAGCGGTTTCTGGGGCGACATAAACTTTTATCACGGGGTGATTATTATTATAGGGGTTTCCATACTGGGAAGTACGGGCTCTATCGGACAACAGGCCTTGGATGTTATTTCACGTTATCCAGAGCGATTTTTCGTGGTCGCACTATCAGCCGGCAGGAACCGGCAACTGTTGGCCGGGCAGATTAAACGCTTCAGACCTAGGCTTGTTGCCATGGCCGGTGAGGAAGACGCCAGACTTTTGGCAGAGAGCCTGGCCGGTGAAAATAAACCGGAAATATGTTGGGGAGTTGACGGCCTGGCAACGGTTGCCACCTGCTCCGGTGCTCAGGTAGTGCTAACTGCCGTTACCGGAATTGCTGGCCTATTACCCACGGTGGCTGCTATCAAGGCAGGTAAACATATCGCCCTGGCCAATAAAGAGACTCTGGTAGCCGCAGGCGCTTTGGTTACAAAACTGGCCTTTGAGCGCGGGGTTAATATTTTACCGGTGGACAGTGAACACTCAGCTATTTGGCAATGTCTGGCAGGCGGGTTGTCTGCAGCCAGACGTCAGCTGCCGGGGGACGCTGTTAAGCAAGACCGGGTTGCCCCATGCGCTGGTATGTGTGCTGCGGAAGTGGGGAATATAATACTTACCGCCTCCGGTGGGCCTTTTCGCCGGGAGCCGGAAGAACTGGGCGCGGTGACGGTGGATATGGCGCTGGCCCACCCAAACTGGCAGATGGGTAAAAAAATAACCATAGATTCGGCCACCCTGATGAATAAAGGGCTGGAGGTTATAGAGGCCCGCTGGTTGTTCGGCGTCGATTATTCAAAAATTAAGGTGCTGGTGCACTCTCAGAGCATAATTCACTCCATGGTGGAATTTGTGGACGGCTCGGTGTTGGCCCAGTTGGGGCTGCCTGACATGCGCCTGCCCATTCAGTACGCCCTGGGTTACCCGGAACGTCTGGCCAATGATCTGCCCCGTTTAAACTGGACTGAATTAAAGGCGCTGACTTTTGAACCACCGGATGAAGCACGCTTCCCGCTGCTGGGACTTGCTTTTCAGGCGGGAAGGACCGGGGGAACCATGCCCGCAGTGCTTAATGCTGCCAACGAGGTGGCGGTGGAGTCATTTTTGAACGGTAAAATCAAATTTACATCTATACACACGGTTGTAGCCCGGGTGTTGGAGAGACACACAACTATACCGAAGCCTGACCTGGAGGAAATTCTTATGGCAGATGGTAATTCCCGCCGTGAGGCGGCCGGTGTCATAGCCAGTTTGTAAGCGTGGTTGAATATGAGCATAGCAAGGGTGATGTGGGATGGTTAGTTTCTGGTCTTCTGTTTTTTGGGCGTCTGTTTTTGTATTCGGGCTGCTTATTTTTTTTCACGAGCTTGGTCACTTTACCATTGCCAAGCTCGTGGGAATCAAGGTTTATGAATTTTCTTTGGGCTTTGGGCCCAAAATCGCAGGCTTTTTAAGAGGAGAGACCAGATACAATATCAGGCTTTTCCCCCTGGGTGGCTTTGTCCGTATGGCCGGCATGGATCCGGAAGAGGAAGATTTTGAGTCTGAAAAAAGAGGTTTTAACAAGAAATCGGTATTACAGCGGATAAGTGTGATTTTGGCCGGACCACTGATGAATTTTGTGTTGGCTGCACTTCTACTGGCAGTTATTTTTTGGTTCCAGGGAGTGCCTGTTTTTGCTCCCACAGTAGACGGTCTGGTGTCCGGCCAGCCCGCCGAACGCGCCGGTATAGCCAAAGGCGACAAAATACTGGCCATAGACGGGAAAAAGATTGAAAATTGGGAAGAACTTAAGAAGAAGATTGACAACAGCCCCGGCAAGAAGGTAAAACTTTTTATTCAAAGGGACGGCAAAGAATTGAACATCACTGTTGTGCCTGCTCCGCAAAAAGACGGATTGGGCAAAATAGGGATTTATCCCGGCCATGAATTGAAAAAGGTCGGCCCGGCCGGAGCTTTAGCTGCAGGGGCTAGCAAAACAGTGGAATTTTCGGTTTTGATAATTGATTTTATCGGACGGATGATCACGGGCCAGGAGCGACCTGATCTGGGCGGCCCGGTAAGAGTGGTCTGGGAAATCAGCAAGGCCGTGGAATTGGGATTAATACCACTACTCACCCTGGCTGCACTGCTTTCTATAAACCTTGGGCTCTTTAACCTTTTTCCTATTCCTGCCCTGGATGGCAGCAGGATTCTATTCCTGATTGTCGAGCGTTTCAGGGGCAGGCCGGTGGACCCTCGCAAGGAGAACTTTATTCATATGCTGGGCTTTGGATTATTATTGATGTTGATAGTGGTTATAACCTATAATGATATACTACAGTTGCTTTGAATAACAAAATCCCGGGGTGGTGTGCCGGTAGATGCCGGCTAAATTCCGGGAAATTCGGGCGGAGTCGTGTTTGATGATCCAGAGAAGAAAAACAAAAGTCATAGCAGTGGGAAATGTACCGGTAGGCGGAGACGCCCCAGTGTCGGTACAATCCATGACCAATACCGATACCTCTGATGTAACCGCCACTGTCAGGCAGATTGAGGAACTGGCGGCGGCAGGGTGCGAGATTGTAAGGGTAGCGGTGCCGGACCGGGAAGCGGCTGCGGCTCTTCCGGAAATTAAACGTCTGATAAACATTCCTTTGATCGCGGACATACATTTTGATTACCGTTTGGCCCTGATGTCTCTGGAGGCGGGGGTTGACGGCCTGCGCATCAACCCGGGCAACATTGGCGGGGAGGAAAAGGTAAAGGCTGTGGTGGAGGCAGCCCGCCCGGGGAAAATAACCATCCGCATCGGCGTGAACGCAGGTTCGCTGGAAAAGGATTTATTGCAGCTTTACGGTGGGCCGACTCCGGAAGCTCTGGTAGAAAGTGCCCTGAGGCATATCAGGCTGCTGGAAAAGCTTGACTACAGGGAGGTAAAAATTTCACTCAAGGCTTCCGATGTGCCGCTGATGATTGATGCCTACCGCCTGCTGGCGGATAAGGTGGACTACCCCATGCATGTGGGCGTTACCGAAGCGGGGACTCTGCGCTCGGGAACCATCAAATCTTCCGTAGGCATAGGGACACTGCTGGCTCTGGGCATCGGCGACACCATACGGGTATCCCTGACCGGCCACCCCGTGCACGAGGTAGGGGTGGGCTATGAAATACTGAAATCCCTGGGGCTGCGCTGCCGGGGGGTGGAACTTATCTCCTGCCCCACCTGTGGCCGTACCCGTATCGATATAATTTCCATTGCCGGCCGGGTGGAAGAATTGCTGGCGGGAATTGACAAACCCCTCAAGGTGGCGGTTATGGGCTGCGTGGTAAACGGCCCCGGGGAGGCCAGCCATGCCGATGTGGGCATTGCCGGCGGCGTCGGCGAAGGACTGCTTTTCCGCAAGGGCAAGGTGTTGAGGAAAGTGCCCGAGTCCCAACTGGTGGATGAACTAATTCGCGAGGTGGAAAGCATCATTAAAGAAGAAACAGAAGCATGATGCGTCTGTATATATTTATAACTGCAGATATAGGACAGGCTGTTTATTAAATTTGCAGCCTGAGGTGAAGGATACTGCCCACGGGCGATAGATATATACCATTGCGGGGAGGTTTTATGATTGCGGGTTTCACAACTGTTAATTCCCACCTTGCGGGAAACCCCGGCTGAGGCCGAGGTCATCAGTCATCAATTGATGGTGAGGGCAGGATTTATCAGAAAGGCAGCGGCGGGGGTATATACGTTTCTGCCTCTGGCCTGGCGGGTGGTTAAAAAAATCGAGCAGATCGTGCGGGAGGAAATGGACCGCCAGGGCGGGCAGGAAATAATGATGCCCATTATCCAGCCTGCGGAATTGTGGCAGGAATCCGGCCGCTGGGACGTTTACGGTCCGGAGCTGTTCCGGCTGAAGGACCGGCATGGCCGGGACTTTTGTCTTGGCCCTACCCACGAGGAGATTATTACAGATCTGGTCCGGGGAGAGGTAAGCTCCTACAAGCAACTACCGTTGCTGCTTTATCAGATCCAGAACAAATACCGTGACGAGCGCAGGCCGCGCTTTGGGCTGATGAGAGGCCGGGAATTCATTATGAAGGATCTATATTCCTTCGACCGTGACGAACAGGGCCTGGACGTTAGCTACAATAAAATGTATCAAGCATACACCAACATTTTCAGCCGCTGCGGGCTGGTATTCCGTCCGGTGGAGGCTGATTCCGGCGCCATCGGCGGCAATGACACTCACGAATTTATGGTGTTGGCAGAATCTGGTGAGGCAACGGTGGTTTACTGTCCGGCAGAGGCCTGCGACTACGCAGCCAACTCGGAACGGGCCGTCAGCCCGCCGGATTTGCCTGCAGGGCGGGAAGAGCCCGCTCCGGTGCAGGAGGTTTCCACCCCCGGTTCGCGCACGGTGGAGCAGGTTACTGCATCATTAAAAGTCGGATCAGAAAGAATAATAAAAACCATTCTTTATGAAACCGAGAAGGGCATGGCCGCAGCCCTGGTGCGAGGCGATCGGGAAGTAAACGAAATAAAGCTGCAGAAGGCTCTGGATGTATTACGGCTGGAAATAGCCGGGCCGGAGGCTGTGACAAAAGCTACTGGCGCCCCGGTGGGATTTACCGGCCCTGTGGGTCTGAAGGGCATTACTGTAGTAGTGGATACCGAGATTGAAGCCATCACCAACGCCGTGTGCGGCGCCAATAAAAATAACACCCATCTTATCAATGTAAATCCAGGCAGGGATTTTTCATGGCACAAATGCATCGACATCCGGTTGGTACGACAGGGATTTCCCTGCCCCAACTGTGGTGCGTCCATGGAAGAGGCCAGAGGGATTGAGGTTGGGCAGGTTTTCAAACTGGGTACCAAGTATAGCAAGGTACTGAACGCCGTATACCTTGACGAAAAGGGAATAAGTCATCCTATAGTGATGGGCTGTTATGGTGTAGGGGTAACCAGGACCATGGCTGCAGCCATTGAACAAAACTATGATCAAAACGGCATTATTTGGCCTCTTGCCATCGCACCTTTCCATGTTATTGTGATCCCCGTAAGCAATAAGGATGAGTTGCAAATGGAAACTGCTGAAAGAATTTACCATACCCTGTCAGAGGCCGGAGTGGAAGTGCTGATTGATGACCGCTATGAAAGGCCCGGGGTGAAATTCAAGGATGCCGATCTGGTAGGCTATCCACTGCGCATAACCGTGGGATCTAAAACCCTGGCCGAAGGTAAGGTAGAACTGCGCCACAGGCGTAGCGGCGTAGTTGAAATGCTCCGGGAAGATGAATTAACGGGCAGAGTCAGGGATATAATTTCGGCTTGTTGATGTAGAAGGAGACTGGCGTGGCTATGCTTGAACGGGTGGTTATACTTTCGGTTACTGCGGGTACCGGTCATATGCAGGCGGCCTCGGCTGTTAAGTCTGCCATTATTGAAAAATATCCCCGGGCGGAAGTAACCGTACTGGACACTTTTCGCTATACTAGCCCTTTTCTGGAGAAGGTTGTGCTGGGGACATATATGGAAATGCTCAAGGTAACCCCTGTAATTTATGGGTATCTGTATCGCCGGGCGGAAAAGGGCCAGGTTCTCTCCGGATTTGCCAAAAATGAATTCAACCGCATCATCAACAGGTTCAGTGCCGCCAAGCTAATTGATTTTCTGGAGGAAAAAAAGCCTCAGGCGGTGATTTGCACCCATCCTTTCCCTTTGGGGATACTTGCCGCCCTGCGGCGGGATAAAAGGTTTGAGCCTTTGATCGTGGGCGTGGTTACCGACTTTACGGTGCACTCTTACTGGATCTTTCCCGAAATTGACTGCTATCTGGTGCCTGCGGAGGAACTGGTGGGGGAATTCGGTTATTACCGTATTCCCACCGAAAAGGTGTATCCTACCGGCATACCCATCGACCTTAGATTTTCCGTGTTCCTGGATAAGAAAATAGTACGTTCACAGTTGGGTCTTGACCTTTATCTTCCCACCATACTTGTAATGGGCGGTGGATTGGGCATGGGATCCGTGGCGGAGACAGTAAGGGCTCTGGGCAGCGGTAAGACACCCTGCCAATTGCTGGTGGTGGCTGGCAAGAACGGACAGCTGCGTATGAAGCTTGAGCAACTGGCCGGAGAACTGGCCAACAGGGTAGATGTGTTTGGCTATGTAAGCAACATAAATGAGCTTATGTCTGCCTCCGATTTAATGGTGGGTAAGGCCGGGGGACTCACCTGCGCCGAAGCCATGGCCAGGCATTTGCCAATGTTTATTTATGATCCCCTGCCCGGACAGGAGGAGAGGAATGCCGAGTTCCTGGAAGCCGCAGGTGCGGCGGTGAAGATAAGCAAAGACGGGAATCTGGCCAGGCGGGTTGCGGATTGCCTTAGCAATCCCTCCTGTCTGGAAAAAATGGCCCGGGCCGCAAAATCCTTAGCCCGTCCAGAGGCGGCCAGGGAAGCAGTGGATATAATCGCCGGGAAAACCTGTGCCACTGGCGGTAGTGTGAAGTGCCTGAAGTAACCTTTATCTTGTAGTTCTCTTTAAGTTGTTTTAAAGGTGTTTTACTTGTCAATGCAAAACCCTTATGATATACTATACGTGGTTTCAGGGGCGGGAAGAAGATCTTTTTGACTTTAGAGTGGGTATCACCCACTCTTTCGTATTATACTAAAGAAAATTGAGTGGAAGAATCATTCTTAATAGTGGTGAAGATGTCAAAGGGGGATAAATAATGGCCCGTCATAATGTGGCCGCAACGGTTGAGAGCATGGTTGCACCACTGGTGGATAGCATGGGACTGGAATTGGTGGATGTGGAGTTTGTCAAAGAGGCAAGCAGCCATTATCTGAGGGTTTTTATCGACAAGCCTGGTGGTGTAACCCTTGATGACTGTCAGACGGTATCGGGAAAGCTGGATGTCCTGCTGGACGAAAAAGATCTCATACCATACTCCTACATGCTGGAAGTGTCATCCCCCGGTATTGAGAGGCCACTGAAGAAGCTGAAAGATTTCGAGCGTTTTCGCGGTCATATGGTGAATATAACTACCTATGCCCCAATTGACGGTAAAAAGAAATTTACCGGTCTTCTTGCCGACGTCGATACTCAAGGGGTTGCGCTGGAAGTGGATGGTTCCGGGGTAATGATCTCGATGGAGCAGGTAGCATCAGCAAAGCTGGCTGTGGAATTTTAAGTAGTTTTGGGAGGCGGTGCGGATGAACACCGAATTTTTAGAAGCATTAAAGGATTTGGAAAAAGAAAAGGGTATAGCGGTGGATGTTTTGCTGGAGGCCATTGAGGCCGCCCTGCTTTCCGCATACAAAAGAAACTTTGGTTCCCTGCAGAACGCCAGGGTACATATTGACCGGGAAACGGGTGATTTCAAGGTGTACTCCCAGCGCACAGTGCTGGAGAATGTGGAAGACCCGCGACTGGAGATTTCCCTGGAGGAAGCCAGGGCCATAAATCCAGGCTTTGAGTTTAACGATATTGTGGAAACTGAGGTAACTCCTCGTAATTTTGGCCGTATCGCAGCGCAGACCGCGAAGCAGGTGGTTGTTCAGCGTATCAGAGAAGCGGAGCGGAATATTATTTATGAGGAGTTTTCTAACCGTGAAGGTGATATAATCAACGGCGTGGTCCAGCGGGTGGAACAGAAAAATGTGTACATCGAACTGGGGAAGACCGAGGCTGTGCTGGCCCCCTCCGAGCAGATGCCCAGCGAGGATTATCATCAGGGCATGCGGCTGAAAGCATATATAGTGGAGGTAAGAAAAACCACCAAGGGTCCGCAGATTATGGTTTCCAGAACACACCCCGGTCTTTTGAAGCGGCTTTTCGAAATGGAAGTTCCGGAACTGCATGAGGGCATTATTGAATTAAAATCTATAGCCCGGGAGGCAGGATACCGCTCCAAAATCGCGGTATATTCCCGGGATGATAATGTTGACCCGGTTGGTGCCTGTGTCGGCCCCAAAGGCATGAGAGTGCAGACCATTGTTAACGAGTTAAACGGGGAAAAGATTGATATTATTAAATGGGATCCGGACCCGTCTAAATTTGTGGCTTCTTCCCTTAGTCCCGCCAAAGTAGTGGCGGTGGAAGTCTGGGAAGAAGAAAAAGTGGCCCGGGTAATTGTCCCGGATTACCAACTTTCCCTGGCCATCGGCAAAGAGGGCCAGAATGCCCGGCTGGCCGCTAAACTTACCAATTGGAAAATAGATATCAAGAGTGAATCCCAGATGGAGGAAATTTACAAGCAGGAAGGATACACAGAATATTACCAGGAAGATTATGCTGAGTAGGGGAGGATGACAGTGCCCAGGATAAAAAAAATTCCCCTGAGAATGTGTGTGGGTTGCCAGGAGATGAAACCTAAAAAGGAATTAATCCGTGTGGTGCGTACTTCCCAGGAAAGCGTTGAAATAGATCCCACCGGCAAACGTTCGGGCAGAGGGGCGTATTTGTGCCCCCAGGAAGAATGTCTGAAAAAGGCCGTAAAGGCCAGGCGTCTGGAAAAGGCGCTACAAAGACCAATTGCCCAGGAAATTATTGATACTTTGCTCCAGGAGATGAAGAGTTAGTGGCGGAAATGGTATATCATTTGCTTGGTCTGGCCCGCCGGGCCGGGCATGTTCAGAGCGGGGACGCGGCCGTGCGTTCGGCTATTGCCCGCCAAAAGGCTTTTTTACTGCTGATTGCCGCAGACGCGGCCCAGCGTACGAAAAAAACGTTCGATGAGCTTTCCGCATCCGCTGGCTTGCCTCTTTATAGTATTGGTTCAAAAACAGAACTGGGCACATCCATCGGTAAGCCCCACCGCTCGGTGGTGGCAATTACCGAAAGGAATTTTGCCCAGGGTATTGTGCGGGCAATAGAAAGGGGAGGGATGTAACCACTTTTGTCGTTGGTGGCTGTGACATGCCGGAAAGATTGTACTTTAAGTAGTTAAGCCCTATGTAGTGGCCATCCTCTGGCGGCCACCCTCGACCAAATTTGGAGGTGATTATATGGCAAAAAAACGTATCTACGAGCTCGCGAAAGAACTTAATATAGAAAGCAAGGATATAATAAACAAGCTGGCGGATATAGGCATGAGAGACAAAAAACCGGCCAGCGCCCTGGAGGATGAACAAATAGAACACATCATGAAAGCATACAAGGGTGCTGAAAAGCCGGCTGCCAAGCCGGTTAAGGAACAGCAGGCCAGAGTTGAGACAGAACAGGCTGGCCAGCGCCAGCCTGTGGGAGCAACTGCCGGCGAGCCTAGACAGCAGCAAAAACCCTTTGCCGCAAAGCAGGGTGTTCCTCAGAATAGTCAGGACCGGTACCGTCAGCCAGGCGGTGACGCCAAAAAAAAGTCCGACGGCAGGCGTGATACACATAAATTTGACAGAGGGCCGGGCCTGGTGGACAGAGTTCCCTCAAGGCCGCCGGACAGGAGGTTCGAGGATCGTCCCAACAGGCCGCCGATGCAACAATCAAGGCCCCAGCCCCCACGGGGAGGGCAGCCCGCCGGAGCGGCGCCTGGTAGAAACCTTTCGTCAGGTGAGCAGTATAAAACACGCCCACCGGCAGACGGCCAGCAGCCACAGCCAGCGCCTTCCGGTCAGAGGGATAATGTGGCACATCAGCAGCAACCACCACAGATGAAAAAACGCTCCGAGGATAACAGGACCGACTACAGACAACCTGGTTCAGCCGATAACCGCCCGGCTGGGAACAACTCCCCCCGCCCGGGCTTCCAGACCGGCGGCCAGGGTGCCCCCGGGCAGAATCGTTACCCCCGTGATAGCAGGCCTCGCCCACAGGGAGCACAGGGCGGCCAGCAGCAATATGGCAAGCCCCGCCCACCGGGAGAAAGAGGTCCTTATCAGGGTCCCCGTCCCGGCCAAGGTGATGGGAGGCCGCCTTACGGCGGTGGTGGCGGTCAGTCTGGTCGTCCGTTTACCGGTGGCAATCAGGGAAACAGACCGCCAGGCAATAGACCCCCGGGCCCGAGGCCCGCAGGCGGACCGGCTGGCGGCAGGCCGAAGCCGGACCAGCTTAAGGTGCCGAAGGTTCCTGAACAAGCCAAGGATTTAGATAAAGTAAAAGCTTCTGAAAAATCACGGACCAGGCTGCAGCAGAACCAGGCCAAAGGGCAGGCCAAGGGCCGGGAGAAAGCCCGCCCTACCAGCGATTACCTGGCAGAAAGGAAGCTGCGTCCCTCTTCAGGTAAAAAGAAGTCATCAAGGCATACGGCTAAAGAAACACAACCGGCTCCGGTACTGGAGAAAAAGCCGGTAATAATAGGTGAAACCGCCACCGTGCAGGAACTGGCGGAAAAAATGAAAAAAAGCCCGGCAGAGTTAATTAAAAGACTTATGCATATGGGTGTGCTGGCCACTATCAACCAGGAGATTGACTCCGATACGGCCACCATTATTGCCGGGGAATTCGGTTTTGAGGTTGAAATTAAGATTGAGCTTGATGCCGAACAGTTGCTGGAGCAAGAGCAGGAAGAATCTCCGGATAATTTGGCTGACCGACCCTGTGTGGTTACTATTATGGGCCACGTCGACCACGGTAAGACATCGCTTTTGGATGCTATCAGGGAGACCAATGTAATAGCCACCGAGGCTGGGGGTATTACCCAGCACATTGGCGCGTACCAAGTTGAGCATAATAACAAAAGAATAACCTTCGTGGATACACCGGGGCACGAGGCGTTTACAGCCATGCGTGCCAGGGGCGCTCAGGTCACCGACATAGCTATTCTGGTGGTGGCTGCCGACGACGGGGTAATGCCGCAGACCATTGAGGCCATCAATCACGCCAAGGCGGCAGAAGTTCCCATCATTGTAGCCGTAAACAAAATAGATAAACCCGGCGCCGATGCGGAGAGGGTTAAGCAACAGCTTACGGAGCATGCTCTGATTCCAGAGGAATGGGGCGGGGAGACCATCTTTGCGCCAGTCAGCGCCAAAACCAGGGAGGGACTCGACAATCTCCTGGAAATGATTTTACTTGTGGCCGAGGTTGGTGAACTCAAGGCCAATCCGGGCCGTTCTGCCAGGGGCACCGTTATAGAGGCTGAACTCGATAAGGGCCGGGGCCCCGTGGCTACCATACTGGTGCAGAACGGTACTCTTCGGGTAGGAGACAACATAGTGGCGGGTACCGCTTTCGGCAGGGTGCGGGCCATGATGGACGACAAGGGCCGCCGGATTAAAAAGGCCGGGCCGTCCACTCCGATTGAGGTTCTTGGTTTTCACGACGTTCCGCTGGCGGGGGATCTTTTCTACGCCCTGGAAGATGAAAAGACCGCCAGACAGATTTCCGATAAACGGACAACCAGGAAGCGCCAGGAAGAAATGAAGCATCCTGCGGTCAAGGTTACCCTGGATGATCTTTTTAAACATATCCAGGAAGGCCAGGTAAAAGAGCTATGCCTGATCATTAAGGCAGACGTACAGGGTTCCGTGGAAGCCGTTAAGCAGTCCCTGGAGCGCCTAACCACCGGCGAAGTCAAGGTTAATATAATTCATGGAGGCGTGGGTGCCATATCCGAAACAGATATCATGTTAGCATCGGCCTCCAACGCCATTATCATAGGCTTCAATGTGAGGCCCGACATCAATGCCAGGAAAGCGGCGGAGGCGGAGAAAGTGGATATACGCCTTTATCGCGTAATCTACGATGCCATTGAAGATGTCAAAGCAGCCATGAGTGGCCTGCTGGACCCGGAAATAAAGGAAGTTATTCTTGGCCGGGTGGAAATACGCAAAACCTTCAAAGTTTCCAAACTCGGGGTTATTGCCGGATGCTATGTGGTTGAGGGTAAAGTAACCAGGGATGCCGGCGTCCGTTTAATCAGAGACGGCGTGGTGATTTATGAAGGCAAACTTGATTCTCTTAAGAGGTTTAAGGATGATGCCAAGGAAGTCCTGCAGGGCTTCGAGTGTGGACTTACCCTGGATAAATTCAATGACCTCCGTGAGGGGGATATCATCGAAGCTTTTACCACTGAATCGGTTAAAAGAGAACTGGCATAGGGGGTGGGGAATATGTCCCACCGGCCTGAAAGACTGGCCGAGGCTATAAAAAAAGAAGTGTCGGACATGATCAGGGATGAGCTAAAGGATCCCCGCATTGGTTTTGCCACCATTACTTCTGTTGATGTTTCCGGAGATATGCGTTATGCCAAGATATTTATCAGCGTGCTGGGTGAACCAGAGGCGCAGCAGAAGACCATTGCAGCCCTGGAAAGCGCCAAGGGTTTTGTCAGGACTGAATTGGGGCGGCGCATCAGGCTGCGTTACACACCGGAACTGTCTTTCAAGCTGGATGCATCTATTCAGCGGGGGACCAGGGTTATTAAACTCCTGGATGAAGTGTCCGACGACAAAACCGAGGGACATGACGATTCTGTAGGTAAGTGAGATACTGGAGGCAAGGGGTTGATTCACCATCTTGCATTAATTGGGGACATTCCTTCGTGAAATTGTTCAGACGTTAGAATTTTAGATAACCCAAGAAGGTGTGTCCCCTTTCCGCTGATTCCCACTAAGGAGAAATATATATGAACAGCCTTGCAGATATTGCCGGGGTTTTACGTAACGCCGGGAATGCCATAATATGCGGACATGTAATGCCCGACGGGGACTGTCTGGGTTCCGTGGCGGCGTTGGGAGCGGCCCTTGAGCAACTAGGTATAAAGGTTGTGCTGGCCAGTCCCGATCCGGTGCCTGAAATATATAACTTTTTGCCTGGCGTAGACAGGTTTGTCATTGGTGAGGACGTCCTGGCAGAGGAGTATGATACTTTTATCATACTGGATTGTTCTGTCCCCGAACGGCTGGGCAAGGTCAAGGCGCTCCTGGAAAGGGATATGCTAGTTGTAAATATAGACCACCACCCCGGTTCCAGCGCCTTTGCCGGATATAATTATATAGACGGTAAGGCGGCGGCCACCGGAGAAATCGTTATGGATTTGATTGATTTAATGGGAACCTCCATATCAGAAGAAATTGCCGTTTACCTCTATGTGGCGCTGGTTACGGACACCGGCTCCTTTCAATATGAGAATACTACCTCCGGCACCATGCGGCGGGCAGCCAGACTACTGGAGACGGGTATTTCCGCTTCATGGATAAACATAAATATATATGAGCAAAAACCACTGGCAACACTGAAAGTAATGAAGGAAGCCCTGAAGAAAATGGCAATCAGCCCCTGCGGCAGGGTAGCTTGGTCCTCGATAGACAGGCATACACTTCACATGCTCGCAGCCCGGGATGAGCATACGGAAGGTCTGATCAACATAGTACGTACCATAAAGGGTGTAGAGGTTGCTATTTTCTTCAGGGAAATAAGTGAAGGCAAATTTAAAGTCAGCTTTCGCTCCAAGGAGGGCGTGGATGTTCGTATGCTGGCCGGGAAATTCGGCGGCGGTGGTCATACCAGGGCTTCCGGGTGCGTCATTGAGGGCCGGCTGGAAAATATAGAAAAAATGGTGGTGGCTGTGGCCATTGAAGAAGCGGCGGATCTAAAATAACAGTCTAAGGTCAAAAGTAATCTAAAAGGATTTTCAACGTTAGACTTTCGACATTTGACTTTCTAATTTTGACTGATACTTGAGAGGATATGTTTGGTGGTTTATGATGGATGGATTAATTAATATATTAAAACCACCTGGTATGACGTCACATGATGTGGTTAATTATGTTCGCCGGCTTAGCGGGATAAAAAAGGCGGGACACACCGGGACCCTGGATCCCGCTGCGGCGGGGGTGCTCCTTCTATGCGTGGGACGTGCTACCAGGGTTATCGAATTTTTACCGGATGACAAACAATACCGGGCAGAAATTACTTTCGGTATCAAGACAGATACCGGCGACTCTTTCGGGGAAATTATATACACTAAAGATACTATGGATATAACCCCGTTCCTGGTAGAAAATGTTCTGTCAGGATTCCTGGGCGATATTGAACAGGTGCCTCCCATGACTTCTGCCGTCCGCCACCAGGGGGTAAAGCTGTATGAACTGGCCCGCAAGGGAGTGGTGGTGGAGAGGAAACCGCGGCGGGTAATAATTCATGCATTAAATATGATAAAATGGAACGGTGCCGGGAACCATCCCCTTACAGCCATAATTGACATATCCTGTTCAGCCGGCACATACATCCGCACACTATGTACGGATATCGGCGACAGGCTCGGCTGCGGTGCTCATATGAGCTTTCTGTTGCGTACCAGGGCGGGAACATTTGTCATTGACCGGTCTTATACCCTGGAAGAGTTGGCCTGTCTTGTCCGGAACGGGAAGCTTGAGCAGGCTGTTGTGTCCATGGATGACATGCTGAAAAATATGCCTGCAGTGTTCGTTAAAGAATCTGCAGCGGCATCGGTAAGGTCGGGGGCACAGTTATACTTGCCGGGTGTGGAAAACGCCCCTGAGGGATTGTCGACCGGACAGATGGTCAGGCTGAGGTTTTCCTCGGGGCTAATGGCCCTTGCCGCCACTGACTGTACAGACGGCAGGATATCCTTTAAACCAGTAAAGGTACTTGTATAGATCATCATGGGGGTAGGGTTCATTGCATATCTATAATACATGGCAGGGAATAGGAAAAACATATAAAAACATTTACGTGGGACTGGGTAATTTTGATGGTTTACATTTAGGCCACCAGCGTCTTATTTCAGATCTGGTCAATAAAGCGAAAAAGGACAGCGGGGTGCCGGCGGTGTTTACCTTTTACCCGCATCCCATGAAGGTGCTGAATCCTGAAGGCGCACCGCCAATGCTTTTATCCCAGCAGGCCAAGCAAAAGATGATTGCCGGTTTGGGTGTCGAAGTACTGCTGCTGGTTCCCTTTACCCTTGATTTTGCTTCCCTTGCCCCTGAGGAATTTATCACAGAGGTTTTACACCGAGAATTGATGGTGCGGTCAGTTTTCATTGGTTATAATTATACCTTTGGGAAAGGCGGCAAGGGTAGTCCCGAAACACTGGCCGGGGCAGGCAGGAAACTGGGTTTTGGTGTACACGTCATACCGCCTGTGGCCATAGGGGGTACTCCCGTAAGCAGCACACTGATCCGCAATTTGCTTGGTGCAGGTGAAGTGCTGGAAGCCAGGAAGTATCTGGGCTATTGTCCTTTTGCGGAAGGCGAGGTGGTGGTTGGGGAAATGCGTGGCAGAACACTTGGTTTTCCCACTGCCAATATCGTGCTGGATGGGGAGATACTGGTGCCCGCCAACGGAGTTTATGCTGTAGAAGTTAGGGTCGAAGGGGATAATTTTCTGGGCGTGGCTAACATTGGCGTCAAACCAACTTTCCACGGTGACGGCATGATTCGCAACCTGGAGGTTCATCTGCTGGACTTTTACGGGGATTTGTACGGCAAAAAGATAAAGGTGTATTTCACCGGGCGCCTGCGGGATGAGAAACGTTTTTCCTCCCCCGGGGAACTGGTAGAGCAAATCAGAATTGATATCAGCCGGGCCAGAATAGAGTTTCAACAGTAGCACTACAGCGTAATTTAAGGTTAGCGGAGCCATGGGGACGGGTTATAAGGTACGGGGACACACCTCTTTCAGAGGAATGTCCCCATGTCCCCGAAGCGAAGCGAAGTAGAATCGGGGACATTCCCCGAAGGGGTGTGTCCCCTTTCCTTATTCGGGAAGACGATGGAACCGTCCCCGTGGCGTAGCGGGCATAGAGAAAAGCAATATATGCTGTAGTAGCATACCGGCTCGAAATTATAAATATAAATGTATTAATTAGACACAACCATTTTCATTCAGTTTACCCGGCAGTTAAAATATGCTATAATGACACGGTCAACGTCCCATCATGATGAAAGGAGACGTAGGCATGGGAGTTCCTAAGTCTGATTCGCCAGAGGAAGAAATTAAAAAATGGCTTAACCATATAGCCATGATTTGCCTGAGTGAGGACTTTCAAAAACTGAAGAAAGAGTTGGAAGAGATATATAGCGGGTCAAATATAGAAGATTCGAGGTTAACAGCCTTCCAGGATGCCCTTTATGCCTTTCTGGCCCAGGAAGATGAGAAGAGGATTGTGCAATCCGGTGCCTATTGAGAAGGATACCGATATGCGGGTTATCATTACGGAACATGCCCGAAAACGTCTAAAAGATATGCGCCAGGAAAAAATTACAGTACAGGATATTATCGGCGCGGCTACCGGAATACCGGGGCGTGTTCCCACTGCCACCAGATTCCGTGGATTTTTTGCCAAATCGGGTAGAATATTTGATATTGTTGCCAAGGACATACCGGGCGGTCGCTTGGTAATCACAATTATAGGGAAATAAATCCCCGAACTGCCTGCTAGGGGGCCCGTTTCTCCAGCGGTTTACTTGGCTGGCAGCGATTAACCCGGTGTTAGGAGGTGAATACATATATGTCGCTTTCTCTGGAAGCAAAACAGGCTGTAATTTCCCAGCATAAGACTCATGACAATGATACCGGCTCGCCGGAAGTTCAGATTGCCATACTTACTACCAGGATAAACGGCCTTACCGAGCATCTGAAGATTCATAAAAAAGACCATCACTCCAGGCGAGGTCTTTTAAAAATGGTTGGTCAAAGGCGGGCTCTTTTAAACTACCTGAAGGATCGCAATTTTGGCCGCTATCGTTCGATTATTGAAAAACTTGGGTTGCGTAAATAACATTAAAAAAAGAGCGGACTGCCCGCTCTTTTTTTATAAGTCAAGGCTGTTTTTTAATCATTAATTGCCGTTATGACCATTCACCGGGGTATTTTTTATTATCCCTGCAGGAAATACTATAAAATATGTAGAATAACTAACGGTTGTAAAAATTTGCATAGATGTATGGAGGTTTGGCCTTTAATGTCAGAGCAGGTAATTTTGAAGAGGGAATTGAATATAGGTGGCCGGAGTATGACCCTGGAAACGGGGCGGGTCGCCAAACAGGCCAGCGGTGCGGTGTTTGTCCGTTACGGCGACACCATGGTGCTGGTAGCGGCAACTATGGCCCAGCATATCCGGGAGGGAATTGACTTCTTTCCTCTCACCGTCGATTACGAAGAAAGACTATATGCGGTGGGGAAGATCCCTGGTGGATTTATAAAGAGAGAATCCCGCCCCAGCGAGAAGGCGGTACTGTCATGCAGGCTGATCGATAGGCCCATTCGCCCTCTTTTTCCAAAAGGCTTTAGAAACGAAGTTCAGGTAATAGCCACTATTATGTCTGTGGATCAGGACCATGCTCCTGAGATTGCGGCCATGATTGGGGCTTCCACTGCATTACATATCAGTGATACCCCCTTCGGAGGACCCATCGGTGGTGTAATAGTGGGCAGGGTCAACGGCGAGCTTGTGATCAACCCCACCCAGGAGCAGGCGGAAAAAAGCGATATGCATCTGGTGGTGGCAGGTACCAGGGATGCCGTGATGATGGTTGAGGCCAAGGCATCCGAGGTGCCTGAAAGTGTTATGCTGGAGGCTATTTCCTTTGGTCATGATAAAATCAGGGAAATAGTTGATTTCATCGAAAAGTTCAGGGAAGAGGCCTTATCCCTGGGGTTGGCCAGAGAAAAAATGGTATTTGAGTCGGCCCATCCGGCTTCTGAAATAGACGCAGCCGTCACTGGTCCGGCAGAACAAAAATTTACCGCTGCGGTCAGACAATGCATAGAAACTAAGATGCCCAAGAAACAGCGGGAAATCTACCTGGATCAGGTTAAGTCGGGACTAATGCAGGAATTTGCGGAAACATTTCCCGAACAGGCCAAGGATATTGAGAAGGTCGTAGACGCTGCTGAAAAGAAAGTAATCCGGGGCTTTATCACCAGGGATAAAGTACGTATTGATGGCCGGGCACTGAATGAAGTAAGGCCCATAACCGTTGAGGTAGGCGTGCTGCCCCGCACCCACGGAACCGGTTTGTTTACCCGGGGGCAGACCCAGGTTCTGTCCGTGCTCACCTTGGGGCCCGTATCTGACGAGCAGAGGTTGGACGGGCTGGGTACCGAAGAGACTAAAAGATATATGCATCACTATAATTTTCCGCCGTTCAGCACTGGAGAAACCAAGCCCATGCGCGCCCCGGGCAGGCGGGAAATAGGTCACGGCGCCCTGGCTGAAAGAGCGCTGGAAGCAGTAATTCCCTCGGAGAAGGCTTTCCCTTATACCATCAGAATTGTTTCCGAGGTGCTGGAATCCAACGGCTCTACCTCCATGGGCAGTGTGTGTGGCAGTTGCCTGGCCCTGATGGATGCTGGGGTACCCATCAAGGCTCCGGTAGCCGGCGCAGCCATGGGACTCATCAAAGAGGGCGACGAAATTGCCGTTCTGACTGATATCCAGGGCGTTGAAGACCACCTGGGTGACATGGATTTCAAGGTGGCTGGAACTAAGGAAGGGATAACGGCCCTGCAGATGGACATAAAAATTGCCGGAGTTACTCCTCAGGTACTGGAGCGGGCGCTGGAGCAGGCCCATGAAGCAAGGATGCACATCATGGGAAAAATGCTGGCAGTTATTGATAAGCCCCGTACAGACCTGTCGCGCTATGCCCCGAGAATCATTCAAATCAATATCGACCCTGATAAAATAAGGGACGTAATCGGGCCAGGCGGCAAGATCATCAGAAAGATAGTGGAGGAAACCGGTGCGGATATTGATATAGAAGACGATGGCAGGGTCTTTATAGGAGCGCTGGATTCCGAGGCAGGCAAAAAGGCGCTGCATATTGTAGAAACACTGACCAAGGACGTTGTAACCGGAGAAATATACAACGGCAAGGTTACCAGGGTTACTGATTTTGGCTGTTTCGTAGAGGTTATTCCCGGTGTGCTGGGATTACCCGGCAAAGAGGGGCTGGTGCACATCTCCCAGCTTGCTCACCACAGGGTGGCTAAAACAGAGGATATTGTCAGAGAAGGGGATTCTATTCTGGTAAAAGCTATCGGCTCTGACCAGCAGGGCCGTCTCAAACTTTCCCGGAAGGAAGCCGTGCCTCCGGAGCCGGGCGAACTGGAACTAGCCGCCCAGGAAGCGGCGGAGCCGAGGCGCAATCCCCGACCTCCGCGGGACAGGGACAGGAGATACTAGGTCTTGGTTTAGGTGAACACTTGTCAAAAAGCAGGGGTAGCCCGCAGGTACCTCTGTTTTTTAATTTCTTTAAACTTAAATTAACATAAATATTATCTTTTATTAATAACCTATGTGTTACAATTGTAAAAATGCTAGTCAGGGGTAAAAGAAGAATGAAATTCAGTCCGGCAAAAATGGCCAGAAGTATTGGTTGGCGTCCTATTGCCAGCTATTTTCTGCTCGTTTTCATTTTTTTTGCCTTACTTAAACTATTTCCTGTCACCAGGCAAAATGCCCTGGGAGTGGCGCTGCTGACCTTTCCCTTTGCGGTTTTGCTGGCCCGGATGCTGCTTAAAAGAGTGGTGCAGCCCCTTAATTTAATTAGCGAGGCGGCCCGGGAGATGGCCAGGGGCAACCTGGAAAAAGAAATTAAAATTTATACCAATGATGAAATAGGGGATTTGGCAAAAAGCATAAATCTGCTGGCTTCCCGCCTGAGGCGGACAGTGGATGAGATAACTGATGAAAAAAACCGCATGCGTGCTATATTGCACAGTATGGCGGACGGCGTGGTGGCGGTGGACGGAACCGGGCGGGTTCTCCTGGTAAACCCTGCGGTCGAAAGGGCGCTAAGGATAACTGAGGAGGCCAGCAGGGGTAAAGAGATAGTCGAGGTGGTCAGGCACTACGATTTTGAGAGGTACCTGAAAGAAGCCTTGCGCAACCAGCAGGAACTCCGCCGGGAGATACAGGTCTTAACCCCCGACCCCAGGATATTCAGCGTTCAGTTTACCCCCCTGAAGGGCAGTGACCGGGGCGGTGTGGTGGCGCTGTTCAGGGATGTTACCGAAAGGCGCCAACTGGAGCAGATGAGAAATGATTTTGTAGCCAACGTATCCCACGAATTACGGACGCCCATGACTTCCATCAAGGGTTTTCTGGAAACCCTGCTGGACGGGGCTCTGGATGACAGGGAGGCCGCTGAGCATTTTTTGAACATTATGAGTGCAGAAACGGATCGTTTAACTAGGCTTATTGACGATTTGTTTGCCCTTTCAAACATAGAAAACCGCAAAATTTTACCGAAAAAGGAACTGCTATCGCTGGGTAATCTTATATTAAAAGTGATCTCCATACTGGGTCAGAGCGCTGGAGAAAAAAACATTAAACTGGATACAGTAATAGCTGCGGATATGCCGCCGGTATCGGCCGACGAGGATATGCTCACCAGGGTAGTGATTAACCTTGTGGATAACGCCATTAAATATACTTCCGCCGGTGGGAAGGTTATGGTGGAAACGGGCTGTGACGGAGACAGGGCCTTCATACGAATCACGGACACTGGAATTGGTATACCCGAGGAAAGTATCCCCCGGGTGTTCGAACGGTTTTACCGGGTGGACCGGGCACGCTCCAGGCAGTACGGTGGCACAGGCCTCGGTCTGGCTATCGTAAAACATGTGCTGGATGTGCACGGAGGCAGTATTGAGGTATGCAGCAGAATTGGTCTGGGAAGTGTATTTACAGCCTATCTGCCGTTATAATCCAGTATCAATGTCTTACGTGCTGATAATGCAAGTCTTGCAATTCAATTTAAAAAAACAGTAAAATAAAACCATAAATTTATAAAATTGCTGAGACAATGATCATTGTCATGGTGTAGAATATATTGCATATGATTCGGCTGTTTCTATTTTTTCATCCAGGGGGTATATATTTTGGGAAGATATGCCTTTGACAAATCCCTCAGGGAAATTCAAAACGATATATTGCGTATGGGCAGTCTGGTGGAACAGGCCATTTTTGATTCCGTGGATGCTTTCATGAACCAGGATGTTACGGCCGCGGCCGGGGTGATTATGGGTGATGAGCGCATTGACGAGCTTTTTTTGGAGATCGAGGATAAATGCGTAAAAATAATAGCCACCCAGCAACCCATAGCTAAGGATCTGAGGGTGGCCATCACGGGTATTAAGATTCTTTTGAGCCTGGAAAGAATGGCTGACCATTCTGTGGACATTGCCAGGTCAACCATGTGTCTCACAGGACACCCCATGATCGTGCGCCCGGTGCAGGAAATACCGCGCATGGCCAGACTGGCCCGCCAGATGGTCAAGGACGGGCTGGATGCTTATGTTCACCGGGATGTAGAGAAGGCCAAGGCTATGTGTGTCATGGATGATCAGGTGGACTTTATTTTTTCCCATGTATTCAGGGATACCCTGGCCTGCATGGAGGAGGATCCGCAGGTGGTGGTTCAGGGAGCCTATCTTTTATACGTTTCCAGATATCTGGAGCGTATTGCTGATCATGCTACCAATATCGGTGAAGCTGTTATTTATCTCGTTACCGGGGAAAGACGAGAACTAAACTAAATTGAGC
Organism: uncultured Peptococcaceae bacterium; assembly: GCA_964643075.1. Classification (GTDB taxonomy): domain Bacteria; phylum Bacillota; class Desulfotomaculia; order Desulfotomaculales; family Desulfocucumaceae; genus Desulfocucumis. The sequence goes on along the minus strand of CAZXQO010000020.1, from coordinate 21,812 downwards.
CTGGCCTAATACATTAATATCGGAACAAGGTACAATTCAGCCTCTTTTTTTATCTCCTTGCTGTTGCTGGTATTTTGTTCATCTTTACGTTCCTCGGACATAAACAAACCTCCCTGAATTATGTTCTAACTTTTTGCCAGTACTGACACTATGCGCCAATTTTGTAACCATGGACTTAACCATGCAAAGGTAGTGATATTACTATTGTATGTGTTGCCCTTGGAAAGTTTACAAATATTTATGTGGATAAATAAGTAGAATTATACTTAATAAGGATGGTCCGGTTGTCAGTACTTTTAAATTAACTGATTTTTGCAATCCCAGACGTCGCCTGTCTTGCTAGCTTCTCCTTTCTGCATGCTTTATCTCGCTAACAGCCTGTTGATCTCCGTCCTCAAAGTTGGGGACAATTCCTCTGACCCTAGATCCAGGCATTAATTGGGGACATTCCTCCAACCCCAAAGTCATTCCAATCGGGGACATTCCTCTGACCCCCAGAGTTAAGCTCTAAAGAGAGGTGTGTCCCCATTCCTTTGCAGGGAGGTGTGTCCCTATACATTTATGTTCGCTCTAAGGGTTCGGAAGGGGGATAACCCCTTCCGAACCCAAGGCTCACTTATATCGGGCACTTCTTAACAAATTCATTAGCCGATGTGTTAGAAATAATTTAATGATTATCCTGTACCGCTTTCCGTAAAAGTATTTTATAATAAATTAATCCCAATTAAAACTAAAGTCCCTAATAAATGGGAATATTGGCATGTGAATATTTGTGTTGAATATAGTAATATTAAATAAATTTTTAAACTCTGGAGCGCATTATGTAAAAATATGCAACAATACAATATAAATTAACTCCAGAAGATATTAATAGTAGGTATTTTGGAGAGGGCAAAAGATATGAGGCAAAGGAAATGTCAGGTGTGTGGGAATTTATTCGAGCTCACCAATCCCAATAAATTGTATTGCAGTGATATATGTAAAAAGTACGCTACCAACGAAAAGGCCAAGAACAGGTATATTAAAAAGAAAAACAGGATATACATGCCGTCCGTAATTGATTTGACCCTACATACCAAATCCATGGATAATATTAAGGCTAAGGAAGATCCGCAGTTTAGAAAGGGTATTCTTAAATATATTCTTGCCGATCAGATATATTAATTTTTTTGAAGACAATTATAAAGTTGCATAATACCGCTCGCAGGGAATAAAGCCCTGTGAGTTTTTATTTTTGTGTTGGTCAAAAAAACTGGACATACAGAGGAAATATGATGCATAATGTAGCTGGTTGCGTTTTTCTTCTCCGCTGGGCAACTTTATTTTTGATAGTTCTGAATCTTTTGTGGCCCATAGTTTTGCCTCGGTATAAAATGTAGTTTTGGCAGTTTAAAATATAAGTGAGCATTGGGTTCGGAAGGGGTTATTCCCCTACCGAACCCTTAGAGCGAACATAAAGGTATGGGACACACCTCTCTTTAGAGCTTGACTTTGGGGTCAGAGGAATGTCCCCAACAAAACGAGCTATACAGTCTGTTTACTGACCTTCGAGGACGGGGTCTTGCAGGTTGTTAGCGAGATAATTATGTTTATAATCGGGAGGTGCCGAAAATGGCCAAGGATAATTCCTTTGATATTGTTTCCAATGTTGATCTGCATGAAGTAAGCAACGCGGTCAATCAGGCCCAGAGGGAGATTGACAACAGATTTGATTTTAAGGGCAGTAAAAGTAAGATTGAATATGACGGCAACCAGCTTATGCTATATTCGGACAACGATTTTAAACTGAAAAACGTGGTGGAAATACTGGAAGCTAAAATGATTAAGCGGGGCATTAATTTAAAATCCCTGCGCTACGCTAAAATCGAAAAGGCGGCGGGGGATACCGTTAAGCAGAAGGTTGAACTGGTCCAGGGACTGGATAAGGATTTGGGCAAGGAAATAGTAAAACTGGTTAAGGAGAGCAAGGTTAAAGTCCAGGCCTCCTTCCAGGAGGACCAGGTAAGGGTCAGCGGGAAAAACAGGGATGACTTGCAGGAAATTATAAAGATTATCAAGGATCGGGAGTGGGATATACCTTTGCAGTTCAGTAATTTAAGGACTTTCTAAATACCCTGTAATAATTTTCACAAAACCGGGAAGGAAAAAGTGGCATGTCCGTAAAGGTAGGTATAATAAGCCTGGGCTGTTCCAAGAACCTTGTGGATACCGAATTGATGCTGGGGCTTCTGGACAGGGCGGGATATGAAATCACCGGTGTGGAAAAAGACGCCGATGTGATTATTGTCAACACCTGTGGATTTATAACTCCGGCCAAGGAAGAAGCCATCAATACCATACTTGAAACCGCGCTCCTGAAAGATACAGCCGGATTGAAGGCATTGCTGGTGGCAGGCTGTCTTTCACAGCGGTACGGCAGGGCATTGCTTGATGATTTGCCGGAGGTGGACGGAGTGATGGGAATAGGCGCCGTGCCCGATGTCGCAGGTATAGTTAACCGTGTGCTACGGGGGGAGAGGCTTTGTGTTGTTGATTCCCCTGTATATATTCATAACGCAGATATGCCCAGGGTTATTACCACCCCCCCTTATACCGCTTACGTTAGAATTGCCGATGGTTGCAACAACCGCTGTTCTTACTGCGCCATACCATCAATCCGGGGTGGCTATCGTAGCCGGGCCATGGAGCTGGTGGTTTCCGAGGTGGACGGACTGCAGCAGAGGGGGGTTAAAGAGATTATACTGGTGGCCCAGGATACCACTGCTTATGGTCTGGATATATACGGCCGGAGGATGCTGGCAGAGTTGATCAGAAAGATGGCCACAAGCGGGCCCCCCTGGATACGGTTGATGTACTGTTATCCCACCGGTTTTACGCAGGAGTTAATCGAAGTCATGGCGGAACACAATAACGTCTGCCGCTATATTGATATGCCCCTGCAGCACGCCAGCCCGCATATATTGAAACTGATGATCCGGCGGGGGGCCGTTCCGGAAATAAAGAATTTAATTGCGAAGCTGCGCCGTTGCATATCTGGTATAGCCCTGCGCTCAACTTTTATGGTGGGCTTTCCCGGAGAAACAGCTGATGATTTTGATGAATTACTAAATTTCATGGATGAAATGCACTTTGAGAGAGCAGGGGTGTTTAAATTTTCTCCTGAGGAGGGCACACCCGCGGCGGAAATGACCGGTCAGGTTCCGGAGGAACTAAAAGAGGAGCGCTTTCGACGGGCTATGGCTCTGCAGCAGCAGATCTCCTTCGCTCATAACCTTGCCCTGGTGGGGAAGGTTATGAATGTTATGGTGGAGGAGGAACCCTCCGGGAGGTCGAATCTATACAAGGGCAGAAGCGAGTCGGATGCCCCGGAAATCGACGGAACGGTGCTTTTTTGTGCCGCGTCTGCCGCTCCGCTGCCTGGTGATCTGGTAAAGGTGCGGGTTACCCGGGCCTATGAGTATGACCTGAGGGGAGAGTTGACGTAAAATGAATCTGCCCAACAGGCTGACCCTGGTCAGGATTTTTCTTATACCGGTCATACTGGCGGTTATATCCCTGAAGATTAACTATGGTGATTATATTGCGGCGGGTGTTTTTATACTGGCAGCCAGTACGGACGGCTTGGACGGATATATAGCCCGCAAAAGAAAGCTCGTTACCAGGCTGGGCAAATTAATGGACCCACTGGCAGATAAGCTGCTAGTATCCGCCGCCCTGATTGCTCTGGTGGAACTGCAGCGGCTTTCGGCCTGGGTGGCCGTGGTCATAATCGGCAGGGAATTTGCTGTTACCGGTCTGCGGGCACTGGCGGCCGCTGACGGCAATATTATCGCCGCGGGCAAATTGGGAAAAATTAAAACCGTTACACAGATTATAGCCATATCAGCCCTTTTTCTAAAAGATTTACCCTTGCTGGTAGGCCGCTTGTCAGGCATGCCGATGGCCGTCCCGGAAATAAAAAGTTCGTGGATCATGCTTGGGCAGTTATCCATGGGGGTGGCGGTATTTTTCACCATTTGGTCGGGGGTTGATTACTTTAACCGAAGTTGGTCGGTGTTAAAAAAAGGAGGATACTGAAGCCGCCTTTCCCAAGGGCGGTTTTTTTATGTTTTACACCAGGAAAGTATATAACACTTTAAAGCTCTAAAGTAACAGGGGATTATTTGTAATTCCCTTAGGGGATGGTAAGGAATATCCCCAATCTTATGCAAGTGGCAGCGGTTACATTCATTTCCTGCCTCAAAACAGCCTTTATGTGCTATAATTATGCATTGTAGCGTAACTATCACCCGCGCTGGTAGTTTTTTTATTTAACATAGAACATGGACTAAAAGAATTAGTTAATCAATTGACGGGTACTTAACTATTGAGAGGAAGGTCTTCATGCAATGGCAAGGATTTCGGATTCCTATTGTTGTTACATCCCTGGTTTTAGGTCTGTTGCTTCTCGTGGGGGCGCAGTGGCTATACAACAGATATAATTATGACCAGCCCCTGGACGACCTGCTGAAAGGCAACAAGGCGGTTGAATCCTACCGGATCGACGACGGGAAGCCCGTTATCCGGGTGCGGATAGAATTAAAGGAAGTAGGAGATTTGGGCCAGACCTACCGGGAGCTGGATAGTTCCCTGAAGGATGTGATGGGCGCCAAAGAGTATAAAATTGAGTTGGGGGATAACCGGAATTCGCAGTTAGAAGATATATATTATTATAGCCAGTTTGCCATTTACGAGGCCCTGGCCCGGGGCAATTACAGGGACATGGAGCAGTACGTTTCCCAGCGGGCGGCCTCTTGCGGTGCAGTGGCCAGAGTGTATATCGACAGTAGCTCCGTATACGTGCAGATAGAAAAAGGTGACCATTACCTTTACGAAATAATACCTGTTAACGGCATGGAGAACACCGCAGATTCTCCGGAAAGGAGTTAGGGCTGATGGTGAAAGAAATTGGTCTTGGACTGGGCCTGGCTATACTGGCATATCTGGCAATTTCCGGATACGATGTTATGCCGTTGATATTTTTGGCGGCGGCCGGAGCCGGTCTGTTTTATATAGCCCGTACCCGGGGGCTGGTAGCCAAAAATTTTAATGACCGGGGTCCTTCCCTTTTTCAGAATATCACCTTTGCCGACGTTGGAGGCCAGGCTACGGCCATCAAAGAGTTGCAAGAGGCCCTTGATTTTATTAGGAATTTTAATAAAATCAAGTCCCTGGGCATACGTCCTCTGAAGGGTATATTGCTTACCGGTCCGCCTGGAACCGGCAAGACGTTGCTGGCCAAGGCTGCTGCAGGATATACTGACGCTGCCTTCGTGGCCACCTCAGGCAGTGAATTTATTGAAATGTATGCTGGCGTAGGGGCACAGCGAGTAAGAAAATTATTCCAGACGGCCCGGGAAACCGCACTTAAAATAGGTAAAAACAACGCCCTGGTTTTTATCGATGAGATAGAAATACTGGGAGGCAAGCGGGGGCAAACCACCAGTCACCTGGAGTATGACCAGACACTGAACCAGTTGCTGGTGGAAATGGACGGCTTGAAGGTGGATGGCAGGGTGCGCTTGCTGTTGGTGGCGGCTACCAATCGGGTGGATATGCTGGACCCGGCACTTTTGCGTCCGGGACGTTTTGACCGTCAGGTCAAGGTGGAACTGCCGGACAGGGACGGCCGGGTGGAGATCATCAGGCTGCATACCCGTAACAAGCCCCTGGCGGCAGATGTGTCCATTGAGGCTATTGCCCGGGAGACCTTCGGTTTCAGCGGGGCACACCTGGAGAGTCTGGCCAACGAGGCGGCAATCCTGGCCATGCGGGAAAGTCTCAGCGTAATCAGCCAGAGGCACTTCCACGAGGCTGTGGATAAGGTGATGATGGGAGAAAAGTTGGACCGCCGTCCGGTGCTTTCCGAGTTGGAGCGGGTGGCCGTGCACGAGGCGGGCCACGCGCTGATGAGCGAATTTGTAAGGCAAGGCTCGGTATCCACTTTGACTGTAACACCCAGGGGGCAGGCTCTCGGCTACATGAGGCAAACCCCGGAGGACGATACTTATCTCTATACCAGGGACTATCTGGAGAACCAAATCGCAGTTATGCTGGCCGGCGCTCTGGCGGAAGAACTGATTCTGGGCAGCCGCAGCACCGGGGCGGCCAACGATTACCAGCAGGCCACCGGGGTGGCTGAGCAGATTATCAGGGCAGGCATGTCCGAATTGGGCGTGGTGGATCCGGAAACCCTCCCCCAGGGGTTGCGCTACCGCGTTATCACCGGGATACTGCAGGAGCAGGAGCAGCGGGTGCGGGATTATCTGTGCAATGTAAAAAAGGCCCTGGCCGGGATTGTGGAAGTACTGCTGGAGCAGGAGAAGATAACAGGAGAAAAGCTGCGGGAAATATTAAGGGCGGAAGCCGCCTGACAGGGTTAATCCCACAATATTTTGGCAATAATATGAAAAGGCCGTAAATCATTCTGCATCATGGTACATCGTGGTATCAAGCTGCAGATACGATATTTGCGGCCTTTTAAACATTGTTTGCAGGGAATTTAGTCGCTGTGGGAGAAATATATAAGGTTACCCGGCTAAGTGTTATCAAGGGCAGGTGGAAGATTGATGGATGCGGCTTTCTCAAAATATCCTGACGCAGCTAAGGTGGGGGAGTTGCTCGGGCAAAAGGGACTTACCCTGGCGCTGGCGGAATCCTGCACCGGCGGGCTTGTGTCTGCCCGCATAACAGGTGTTCCCGGCAGTTCCCTTTATTATAAAGGCGGCGTAGTGTCATATGACAACCGGGTAAAGGAAAAAGTACTTGGAGTAAATGCCCAGGATTTAAAACTGTACGGTGCCGTCAGCCGTCAGGTTGCCAGGGGCATGGCTCTGGGTGTAAAGGACCTGCTGGAGGCAGATATCGCTCTCTCTGTAACAGGTATTGCCGGACCAGGCGGCGGAACGGAGGACAAGCCGGTGGGCCTGGTGTACATTGGACTGTCCTCCCGGGAAATTACGAAGGAGTATGAGCTGCGCCTTGCGGGCAGCAGGGATGAAATCCGCCGGGCCACAGTAAAGGAAGCCCTGGAAATACTGTGCAGCTATTTAACTATGCAGTGAGTAGTTTATGCCGATGTAGTCAATAAGTCTATTACTATTATCTTTATTGAAAGGCAGTTGTTTGAATGTCCGCTTTAAGCGAATTTGTAAGTTTTGGAGAATTGCAGTTGGGTCGCCGGGTTGCTCAGGCTGTAACCGATATGGGCTTCGAGGAGCCCACACCCATTCAGGCTCAGGCCATACCCCTGCTGATGGACGGCAAGGATGTTATCGGCCAGGCCCAAACCGGCACGGGGAAGACCGCCGCTTTCGGCATACCTATTGTGGAAAGGATAAATACCCGTGGCGGGGTGCAGGCGCTGGTGGTTACTCCCACCAGAGAACTAGCCGTCCAGGTGGCGGAGGAAATATCCCGTATTGGCCGTTACCGGCGGGTGCGTACCCTGCCTATTTACGGCGGCCAGCCCATTGACAGGCAGATCAGGGCACTGCGCCAGGGTGTGCACGTGGTGATAGGGACCCCTGGCAGGCTGCTGGACCATCTAAACCGTAAAACACTCAACCTGAGCAGTGTTGCCATGGTGGTGCTGGACGAGGCGGATGAAATGCTGGACATGGGTTTCATAGACGATATGGAGGCCATTTTGAAGGCAGTTCCCCAGGAGCGGCAGACGCTGCTTTTTTCGGCCACCATGCCGCGGGAGGTGCTCTCCCTGGCCCAGCGCTACTTAACAGAGCCCGAATTCATCACCGTGAGCAAGAATAATCTCACCGTCCCGCAAATCGAACAAGTTTATTATGAAACCAGGGAGAGCAGCAAACTGGAGTCCATGGCCCGGCTGCTGGATGTGCTAGAATTGAGCAGAGCTATTGTTTTTTGCCGCACCAAGCGGGGGGTGGATGAGCTGGTGTCAGGCCTGCAGGCCAGGGGCTATCCAGTAGCGGGGCTGCACGGCGACATGAGCCAGTACCAGAGAAACCAGGTGATGAGACAGTTTAAGGGCGGCCAGGTGGAAATACTGGTGGCCACCGACGTAGCCGCCCGGGGGCTTGATATCGAAAACATATCTCACGTTATAAATTATGATATACCCCAGGATGTGGAGTTTTACATCCACCGCATCGGCCGCACCGGCAGGGCCGGCAAATCCGGCATGGCCGTTACCCTGGTATCTCCCAGAGACTACCGGCAGCTCCGGCTTATTGAGAACCTAACCAAGACCCGTATCCGCCGGGAGCGCCTGCCCAGTCTGTCGGATATCAATGAGCGGCAGAAGGAAGGCCTGGTGGAAAGGCTAAGGAATACCATCGCAGAGGGTAAGCTGGGGTATTACCGGGGAGTGGTAGACCCCCTGCTGGACGATTACGACCCGGTGGATATTGCCGCTGCGGCGCTGAAAATGTCCTTCGGCCCCGTTGGCGAGGAAGATGCCGCCGGGACGGGACACGGCAATACCGGGGCGAAACAGGGTATGGTACGCCTGTTTGTGACCATAGGCAGGAAAGATAATATCAGGCCTGCAGAAATGGTCCGTATAATCTCCGACGAAACGGGTGTGCCAGCCAACATGATTGGAGATATAAACATATTTGAAAAGTTTGCCTTTGTGGAAGTGGATCAGGAATGGGCAGACTGCGTTATCCACTACATGCACCACAGTACCGTTAAGGGGCGCCGGATTAGCGTAGAGCCCGCCCGGAGCAGGGACTCCGTTTAATTTCAAGCCGAAAGTCGAAAGTTGAAAGTTGAAAGTCTAAGGTTCCCAGTTCTCATTGACTTTTGACATTCGACTTTTGACAATTTATTTGACCTTCGAGTCATGCCTGAATAATTACCTTGCATGTTATTGAATTTTATACTGGACGTACATATGTACGCTATGGTAAAATAAAGATGAGCTGGCAACATCTGTCGCCTGCTGTTGTTATGCGTAGATTTTTCGCCGGTATATTTGTTTTTCATATCCGAGAGGAGGTCTAGCCATTGTCCATTGATAGACAGAAAGCGCTGGAGGCTGCCCTGACCCAGATTGAGCGGCAGTTTGGCAAGGGGGCTGTGATGAAGTTGGGGGACTCCCCCACCAGAATGAATATTGATACCATTCCCACCGGTATTTTGTCCCTGGATATTGCGTTAGGTCTGGGGGGAGTGCCCCGGGGGAGAGTGATCGAGATCTTCGGCCCGGAGTCCTCGGGTAAAACCACCGTGGCCCTGCATATTATTGCTGAGGCTCAAAGAATAGGCGGCACCGCAGCCTTCATTGATGCTGAGCACGCATTGGACGCCACCTATGCCAGAAACATAGGCGTTGACATAGACAACCTGCTGGTATCCCAGCCGGATACCGGGGAGCAGGCCCTGGAAATATGCGAGATGCTGGTTCGCAGCGGGGCTGTGGATGTGGTGGTAATCGATAGTGTGGCGGCACTGGTGCCTAAGGCCGAGATTGATGGCGAAATGGGGGATGCCCATGTGGGTCTCCAGGCAAGACTGATGTCCCAGGCGTTGCGCAAGCTTACCGGCATTACCAGTAAGTCCCATACGGTGAATGTTTTCATCAACCAGTTAAGGGAAAAGGTGGGCGTTATGTTCGGCAGCCCGGAAACCACCCCAGGCGGCAGGGCTTTAAAATTTTACGCCTCCATGAGGCTTGATGTACGCAGGATTGAGTCTCTCAAACAAGGCAGCGATGTGGTGGGCAATAGAACCAGGGTGAAGGTGGTCAAAAACAAAGTTGCGCCACCTTTTAAACAGGCTGATTTCGATATCATGTACGGTACCGGGGCTTCCCGGGAGGGCATTGTTCTGGATATGGCGGTGGAAGCAAATATAGTGAACAAAAGCGGTGCCTGGTACGCTTACAGCGAAGAAAGGCTGGGCCAGGGCCGGGAAAACGTCAAGGAATTCTTTAAAGAGCACACAGATCTACTGGATGAAATAGAGCAGAAAATAAGGGAGAAATACAGTTTGCCGGTAAAAGTTGCCGAGGTTTCGGGAGCGGCTGCGGAATAAGAATTGTAATTACTTAGTAGTCAGGACTCAGCATGAGAGAACGGTTTATCGTCTCGAAATATTCTGAATTCTGACTACTGAATTCAGAATACCTGTTTTTTGGGGCTGGTGTTTAAGTGGCTGTTAATGGGGATTTTGAAAGGGCCAGATCTATGGCCTACAGGCTGCTGTCCGTACGGCCGCACAGCGAGCACGAACTGGCGGTAAAACTGCGCCGGAAAGGGCTGGACGCCGAAGTTATCGCAGAGGTTATCGGTATGCTGCGGGAGTATGGCATGATAGACGATGCCGACTATGCCGGCGGGTATATCAGGCGGCGCATTAATAGAAAGCCTGTGGGCAGGGCACTGATAGTTCAGGAACTGAAACAAAAGGGCATAGCCGGGGACATAATAGAATCGCAGATCACAGTAATAGACCCTGAAACTGAATACAAAACAGCCCTTGCCCTGGCCAGGAAGAAGATAGATGGTCAGGGCGGCGGATTTGCATATCCCAGAATAGCGTCATTTCTGTGGCGCAGGGGTTTTGACGGCGAGACCATAGCCCGGGTTTGCCGTCGGCTTGAAGATGGCGGAACCCTTGATTCTCCTTGACATCGACGACAAAATTATGTACAATTACGTTTGGGAGAAAATAGAATTGGACTACAACTCTTGCGGGTTTTTTATATATACAATTTAATATCCCGCGCATTTCTCCGGAATATGCGGAGAAAGCAATGTCTTGCTCTTGCTGGAGTTAAAACTCTTTATGTTTTGTTTTTCTCCCGCCCATTGCGGACAAATAAATGTAGTACCGATTCTATTTCTGCCGAGTCATGCTCGGTATTTTTTATTGCAAAAACAAGACCTGAAAACATTAGCAGGAAAGGCAGGAGGTGATTTTTTTGATGCAGGGAAATGTAATCGCTATTATAATCGCAGCAGTGCTGATTTCCTTTATAGCGGGATATCTGGTGAGAAAGTCCATCGCCGAGGCGAAGATTGCTTCTGCCGAGGCCCAGGCTGGTAGAATAATTGATGAAGCCCATAAGACGGCTGAAGCCAAAAAGCGGGAAGCCTTACTGGAAGCCAAGGAAGAAGTATTGAAACTGCGTAACGAGGTGGAGCGGGAAAACAAGGAGCGGCGTAACGAACTGCAGCGGCTTGATCGTCGTTTGGTCCAAAAAGAAGAGGTTCTTGACCGTAAAACAGATGCTATTGAAAGAAAGGAAGAAAATCTGAACCGCAAGGACTCTGAAATCGAACAAATCAAGGCTAATCTGAATGAGATTTACGGCAAGCAGATGGCCGAACTGGAAAGGATCTCCGGGCTTACCTCCGACGAGGCCAGGCATATATTGCTGGCGGATGTGGAGAAAGAGATGCAGCATGAGGCAGCCAAGCTGATCAAGGATATTGAGGATAGGGCCAAGGAGGAAGGAGATAAGCGGGCACGGGAAGTGATTTCCCTGGCTATTCAGCGCTGTGCGGCTGATCACGTGGCGGAAACCACGGTGGCTGTAATACCCCTCCCCAGTGATGAAATGAAAGGCCGGATAATCGGCCGTGAGGGAAGGAACATCAGGGCTTTTGAAACGCTGACCGGGATTGATTTAATTATCGATGATACTCCGGAGGCGGTGATACTGTCCGGATTTGATCCCATTCGCCGGGAAGTTGCCCGGATGGCTCTGGAAAAATTGATCGTGGACGGGCGTATACACCCGGCCAGGATCGAGGAAATGGTGGAAAAGGCTCAGAAGGAGTTGGAGGTGCAGATCAGGGAGGCTGGCGAGCAGGCCACCTTTGAGACCGGTATGCACGGCTTGCACCCCGAGCTGATTACCCTGTTGGGCAGGCTCAAATACAGGACGAGCTATGGTCAGAATGTATTGAAACATTCCATTGAGGTGTCCCATCTGGCTGGTCTTATGGCTGCGGAGTTGGGCTCCGATGTGCATTTGGCCAAGCGTGCCGGTTTACTGCACGACATCGGCAAAGCTGTTGACCACGAGGTTGAAGGGCCGCACGTCACTATAGGCGTGGATCTAGCCAAGAAATACCGTGAAAATGCGGATGTACTACATGCCATTGCAGCACACCACGGGGATGAAGATCCCAAAACTATAGTGGCCGTGCTGGTACAGGCAGCCGACGCCATATCTGCCGCCAGGCCGGGTGCCCGTCGGGAAACTCTGGAAAATTACATCAAGCGGCTGCAGAAGCTGGAGGAAATAGCCAGCACCTTTGATGGTGTGGATAAATCCTACGCCATCCAGGCTGGTCGTGAGATTAGGATTATGGTTAAGCCCGACAAGGTGGACGACTTGGGATCAGTTAGGCTTTCCAGGGAAATCGCCAAGAAGATTGAAAGCGAGCTTGATTATCCGGGGCAGATCAAAGTTACCATCATACGGGAAACCCGGGTGGTTGATTACGCGAAATAATATAAAAACGGCCCTGCGGGGCCGTTTTTAAAATTGTAAATTATGCTTCGGGTAATTTGCGGATAATTTATATCGCCCGAAGGGCGATTTTGTTGCTCCTGGAAAAATATTTAATTGGCCCGCGCCTCTTATAAGGCAGGAATCAACGGGTGGAGCAAGAATTTCTAAATTGGGGACATTCCTTCGTGAAAATGTTAAGGGCGTTAGAGTTTTAGATAACCCAAGAAGGTATGTCTCCTGAACCAGTTGGGGACATTCCTCTGACTCCAGAGCCATTCCAATCGGGGACATTCCTCTGACCTCAGAATTAGACATTAGTTGGGGACATTCCTCCGACCCCAAAGCCAGGCACCAAAGGGAGGTGTGTCCCCTGACCTTTTAAGAGGTGTGTCCCCTGACCTATTATTCGAGCAGGTTGAGGAAGGTGACAATGTTGGGCGTCCAGTACAAAGGCAGGGAAGACGTAACGGATAGCGTGGGACTCTTAATTTCCATACTGGTCCGTTATCCGGAAGTGGCCACCATTAAATACGATCCCGGCGATCATGTTTTGAAATTCACATTCATATCTGCCGGTGTGGTTGGCGACGATAAACTGGATACTATTAAGGATAACCTTATTAACAGTATTGAGGTATTTAATCTGCTGGAAGGCAAGAAAATCAGGGTAAGCAAAATTAACTGCCAAATTTGCGACAATCTGACCACGGTGGAGGTACAGAGAGACGTGGATACCCTGGTCCAGGAGGAAATTGCCCTTATAGTGGAGCTTATTCATCAGCTCATGGAGAACGATCTGGTCACCGAGGGAAATGATATCCTATATGAGGAGGATTTGATCATCCAGGAAGAAATCATAGAGCACATGCTGGAAAGTGTCAAGGGCACGGCGGGGGACAAGAACCTGTTTGCCTTCAGGGAAGAGGGAAGGGTGCTGGTTTTTAACAAATAAAGCGAATTATTTATCCCGTCCGGTGCCGGAGCCAAAAATATTTTGGGGGGCGCACCGTTTGCGACTGTTAATGATAGGGGATGTTGTAGGACGGCCGGGCAGGCAGGCGGTAAAAGATAACATCACCGGTCTAATTAGCGAATTTAAGGTGGATATAACCGTTGCCAACGGCGAAAACTCCGCAGGGGGAAACGGCCTGACCCGGGAGGTGGGCAGGGAGCTTTTGGCCATGGGTATAGATGTTATTACCATGGGTAACCATGTCTGGAACCACAAGGAAATATTCAATTATATCAGCCAGGAAAAAAGGATCGTAAGACCTGCCAATTACCCCCCCGGCGCACCGGGCTTGGGGGTTAATGTTTTTATAGCCGGAAATGGCGCCTCTGTTGCCGTAATGAACCTGTCTGGCCGGGTTTTTATGCCGGAATTGGACTGTCCCTTCAGAAAAGTTGACGATATGCTGGCCTCTCTGGATAAGCAGGTGCGGGTTGTATTGCTGGATTTCCACGCTGAGGCATCCTCGGAAAAGGTAGCCATGGGCTGGTATCTGGACGGCAGGGTTTCGGCGGTGTGCGGAACCCACACCCACGTGCAGACCGCGGACGAGAGGATATTGCCCGGCGGCACGGCTTACATAACCGACGTCGGTATGACCGGTCCCAGAGATTCCGTGATTGGCGTCAAAAAGGAACTGGTGATAGAAAAGTTCATTACTCAGCTTCCCCGGCGCTTCGAGGTTGCCAACAGCAGCTACCAGTTAAACGCGGTGCTGGTGGAGGTTGACGAAATTACCGGAAGAGCTACCGAAATTAGGCGGATTCAGAATTACGAATAAAGTAAATAGTCCGAAAATAGAACCAATATTTTTACAGCTCCAACAGGAATTATTATATAATTAGCGAATATAAATTTTACAGAGAACATATCGCATCAGTTGCTATTACAGTGAAGGAGGTTCTTTACGTGGACGTTTTAAAAGTTTCAGCAAAATCCAATCCAAATTCCGTAGCCGGGGCACTAGCCGGTGTTCTCAGAGAAAGGGGATGTGCAGAACTCCAGGCCATCGGGGCGGGAGCTTTAAACCAGGCAATCAAGGCTGTGGCCATTGCCAGAGGGTTTGTTGCACCCAGCGGTGTTGATCTGATTTGCATACCCGCCTTTACCGACATTATTATTGACGGTGAAGAAAGGACAGCCATAAAGTTAATTGTTGAACCGAGATAGTAATATGGAAAAGCCCGATAAAACACACATCGGGCTTTTTTATTTTATATCGTGAAACGGAGGGGGAAAAGATTGCAGCACTGTATAGTGGACGCCCACTGCGATACACTGATAACCCTGGAGGACCAGGCACGCAGGCTGGGTGACGACGGCAAGGGCGGGCATCTGGATCTGCCCAGAATGATCAGCTCCGGGATAAAGCTGCAGTTTTTTGCGGCTTTTATCTCTCCCCAATACCGTTACTGTGCTACGGTCAGGGCCCTTGAAATAATTGATACTTTTTACAGGGAAATGGAAACCTTTAGCGAGCAAATCGAACCGGTGTTGAGTTGTCACGATATCGAGCGGCTGATGTCCTCTAGCAAGACGGCCGCGCTGCTAGCCATAGAGGGTGGGGAGGCGCTGGCGGGGAAACTCTCGGTTTTGCGGCTTTTTCATCGCCTGGGAGTTCGCTCTCTGGGTCTTACCTGGAACGGGAGAAACGAACTGGCGGATGGGGTGGGAGAGGGCCGGACCGGTGGCGGGCTTACAGAATTCGGTGTGGCGGCGGTAAAAGAAATGAATCGTCTGGGTATACTGGTGGATGTTTCGCACCTGGCCGAGCCGGGGTTTTGGGATGTCATTAGAATTTCCGGGAGACCGGTCATCGCCACCCACGCCAACAGCCGGTCACAGTGCGATCATCCCCGCAATCTCACGGATGGCCAGATTAAAGCCCTGGCGGCTACTGGGGGCGTTATCGGGCTTTGCTTCTGCCCGGACTTTATCTGCCCGGTCAATCCTTGCCTGGAGCGACTGCTGGACCACGCGGAGCATATGGCATCAGTGGCGGGGGTAGGGTGTATAGGTCTTGGATCGGATTTTGACGGCATTGAAAAGGTTGCTCCGGGGCTGGAGGACGTAACTTGTATGCCGCATCTGGCGGAGGGGCTGCGCAAGAGGGGCTTTAAGGATAGTGAAATAGAAATGATTATGGGCGGAAACTGGTTCAGGGTAATAAGGGAAGTGCTAGCATGAGGAAGGTATTAGAATGAGGAAAGTGCTTTAATGTAAAGAACCCGGTGCATGGTGAGCCGGGTTCTTCAATAATCCGTACCCGTTTGCGGAATCATCTTCTCACCTGCCGTCCGGTGTTCCGGGACGGATGCGGTGTGGAGAGTCGTGATTCAGATTAGACAACTTTTTCCTCCAAGCGATCTTCCTCCGCGCTGTGCCTGGTGACGTGAAAATGGTTGTAGTCCAGGCGCAGTTCATGTCGCATGCCGCATATGGGACAGGTTTTTTCCTCACCATCGTTAAATCTGATTTCACCAATGTGCTTTCCACAGCATTTGATTTCAACGCTTATAATCTTGCCGTGTTCTTTGAAATTGAAGCGATAATCCATCGTGTTTCTGGGGTTCAAGGGCCTCTCCTCCTTTCATAAACCGTAACTTTAACTCTATTATATAACCGAAAGGCCTATTTCTAAATCAAAATTTTATATTTTTTTAATGATACGTTAATTAGCCGGGTGAACAGCACTGACTCAAATACCGTATTTTGGTGTATAATTTAATAATGCAAGATTGACTGAAAGGAGAATATCCTTTGACCAAAAATTCGGAAAAGGTTCCCAGAAAGCAAAAGAGGCGGGTTTTCCGCCGGGACCGGATAGAGCCGGTACCGGCTGGACCCCTTGAACTGGATCCTTTTCAGGTGGAAGCCATTGATTCACTGTTGGCCGGTTTCGACGTGCTGGTGGCCGCCCCCACCGGCACCGGTAAAACTTTAATTGCTGAAAAACTGCTGGAGCAGGTGATGTCTTCGGGTAAGAGCGCTGTCTACACATCTCCCATCAAGGCACTATCCAACCAGAAATACCGGGATTTCGTGGCCGAGTATGGTAAGGAAAAGGTGGGGCTCATTACCGGAGACCTGTCCATCAACGAAGGGGCCTCCCTGCTGGTGATGACCACGGAGATTTTCCGCAACTGGTGCTTCGCCAATCCGGAGATGCTGGAACATACCACCCACGTTATATTTGACGAGGTGCACTTTCTGGATGATGCTGAAAGGGGTACGGCTTGGGAGGAGAGCATCATATTCGCCCCGCCTCACATGAGGATTGTGGGGCTGTCCGCAACCGTACCAAACGTCCGCGAGATAGCCAACTGGATTGCCGACATCAGGGAGCGCCCGGTAAAGGTAATCGTAGAGAAGAACCGGGCGGTCCCTCTGGAACTGAATTGGGTTTCGGTGGAGGGGGAATTACTGTTTGAAGATGAGGCCAGAGAATATATAAAGGAAAGAAATGAAAGGCGGAAAGGTCGCTGGATGGAGCCGGAACTGGCCGGTGTTGCGGGAGATTTTGAAAAGAGAGGCCGCAAATAGCAGCAGATAAATTTCCAATTTTCTATAACGGTGGTGCTTATGGCAAAAACAGGGGGTAAGCCCTCAGCTTCGGAAGTTGTATATTCAATTCAGGATAACCTGCCGGCGCTTTATTTTGCGTTTGGCAGGGGCAAAACAGAGCTCTTGGCAGAAGAGCTTTCCAGGGAGTGGGATTTCCTGCTGCCCGGAGAAAAAGATAAGGTGGAGCAAACCATCAGTGATGCGGAGGCCCAAAACTCTGGATTATTCGGGAACCGCAGGCATAACCTCAGGCAGATACTTATCCAGGGCATAGCCTACCACCACGCCGGTATGTCCCCAGCGCTAAAAGATCTGGTGGAAAGGCTTTACGAGTCAAGGCTGATATATGTACTTTTCTGCACTGAAACTTTTGCGGTGGGGGTTAATTTTCCAGCCGCCAGCACTGTTTTTGATTCCTGCCGCAAATGGGACGGCCGGGAGTTCCGGGGTCTGTTAAACCGAGAGTTTTTTCAAATGGCGGGTAGGGCCGGCAGAAGGGGTTTTGATCCCGTTGGCCGGGTATACGTAAGGATAGATGACCGCTTTCCGGAGCAAACGGGTTTTTACAGTGAAGACGAAGTGGAGCCGGTCAGGGGCCGCCTGACCATCTCGCCCAACACGGTGCTCAGCCTGCTGTACTGGAAAACTGATGAAGAGATTAACCGGTTTCTGGAGCAGAACCTGGCCGCTTACCAGAATAACAAGGAAAGCAGGCGCATCAAGACGGAACTGGCGGCGATGGAGGAAAAGTTCACCGGCCTGGGCGGCTGTTTTTGTGAGGACATTTTTCAGCCCTCCTGCTTCCTGCTCAGGACCAAACTGAAAAAGGAACTGCATGCACTGAGTAACCGGAGAAAAAGAGGCAGGCCCGGTGCCAGGGACAGGCGGGATGAAATAAGAGCGATTCTTAAAATAACCCAGAAAAAATGTCAGCACCACTTGTGTGTGGACGCCCGCAAAAAGCAAGACATTTTCACGGAAAAGAAAACACGGCTGAGCCGGAGGCTGAAGATGCTGGACCGGCATTCCCGGGACTTTGAGCTGGAGTTTAACAATATGTGGGACCTGCTGGAGGAACTGGATTACGTTGAGAACAGGGAACTACAGTCCAGGGGTCTTTTTGCATTGTACCTCCATGTGCAGGAACTGCTGGTGACGGAACTGGTATTCAACGGCTATATCAGGGACAAAACGCCCCAGGAAGTGGTGGCCATACTGTCCGGGGTGGATTATATACCTGGTCGGGACGAGCAAGTGGAACCAGGGCTAATTAATCTGGAGCCCGTGGATGATCTCAGGAAACACCTTTTGAAAAAGGGTGTCCCTGAGAACTTCTGCGTCTGGTCACACTTGCCCGGCTCTCTTTCCTCTGCCTGGTACGACGGCGCCAGCTTTGAGGAACTACTAGCTCGCTGCAGCCTGCAGGAGGGGGATATCTTTTCCATGCTGCGCAGGACCATAGATTTATTGCGCCAGATAGAAAGAGCCGCCGGTGAGGATGTGGAACTGCGCCGGCAGATGGAGCATATCAGGTTCCGGCTGGATCGGGACGAGGTCGCCATTATGGGGGTATAGCCTATTCAAGTCTAAATCCCCCGGGGCTAATCCTGGCTTTGAGACAAGACATGGTCCTCCGGCGGTAGCGTTTCAACATATTAGCAAAGCCTGCCTGATCTTTGTCGGGCACCGTTGTCACTAATGGTATATCTGTTTTGGTTGTCGGTTGTCTGGCAGTAGTCGTCAGGGACTTTAAAATGTTTCTTTTTGGTCCTTAACCCTAAATGCGAATAATCATGAATGTTATTCTTCCCCCACCACATGGTGGTCGGGGAAGTTTGCCGTTAGCTCCTCCAGTATAATGGCCTGGGACTGCCTGTCTATGTCGGTGACAAAATCGGCGGGGCTGGATTTGCACTGGGTGTTGAAGTTCCCCCAAGTCTTTCCCCGAATACAGCACCGGCCCACAGTGGAAACAATTACCAATATTACAATCTTTTCCTTCAACGGCTCCCCCCCGCACTTTCTAAAATCTTTATTAACCAAATAATTCATTTTATCCATTGCAGTGGGTTACATAAAATATTTTTCAAGGCATTTTGAAGTTACAATATGTTTATACTGTAATAGCAATCATTAATCGTATACAGAAATTTTTGCTCTCATATAATATAGCACACGGGAAGGGAGTGGATACCTTGGCTCAGGCGATATCCATCGGGGCCACCAGAAATATAGGTGAACTGAAAGATATGTTGAGCCGGGAACTGCGTTTACTTGAAAACGAAGGCTTTCGAATTGGGCTGGAGGAAAACCTTGCGGGTAATCTCACCTTCCTGTCTTGCCGGGTGTCAAACCGCAGTAACAGGGGTTTCAGCGATGAGCACACCGCGGCTGTTTTCAAGCGCTATGTGGCCCATGCTCTTTCCGATATCATACTGGGCCAGTGGGAAAAATTACTGCTAACCGATATAATAAGGGAAAATTACTATTATTTCAATGAAGAAGAGCGCGGCACCATCTACCGGTACGCTTCCAACTACATAAACCAGGATGGCGAAAACGGCCACAGCCCCTCTCATTACCAGGCTGTTCGCCGCAACAAAATACTTCATAAGTTAGTGGAGTTTTTGCGGAACAACAACGACATAGTCATTGACGGTTTCATCCGCTTCCGGCTGAAGGAGTACGTGTGCGAGCTGCAAGCGGCGGCGGACCGGGCGGTGGACGAATTTCTAATGGAGCGGGAGTACAAGGAATTCATCCAGCTCCTGAAATATTTCGTAGAAATACAGGATCCCCGGATAGACGTGGTGCACGTAGTAATCAAGCCCAACGGGGTTTTTAAACTGTTTGACGACCAGCACCGGGTGATCAACAGTGAGTATATGGAGGGCTTCATGCTGGACCTGGTGGACAGCGAGATAAATTACGAGGATATGCTGATCAGCACCCTCATCACCATCGCCCCGCAGGAGATAGTATTTCATCCGGGAAAGGGAGAAGCCCCGAGCAATACTATCGAAACCATAAAAAATGTGTTCACCCACCGGGTGAAGGTGTGCAACGGCTGCGAGCTATGCAACATTTCTACCGATAAAAACTGACAAAAAATTACGATAAATAAGCACCCGTTGCGGTGCTTTATTATTTTTATGGTAAAATGTCCTGGGGGTGTTAAGATTTTGAATGTTGCGCAGCTTGTGTTAATGCCTCTGGTGGGGGCGCTGATCGGGTGGCTTACCAACTGGATAGCAGTTAAGCTAATTTTCCGGCCTTACCTGCCAGTGAACATACTGGGCTATAAACTGCAGGGAGTGGTGCCCAAAAGGCGGCAGGAACTGGCCATAAGTATCGGTGAGGTGATTGAAAAGGAACTGCTCTCGGCGGACGACCTGCTGGGGTTTATGAAGTCTGGCGAGGTACTTTGCGGCATAGAGGAAACACTGTCCCAGGCCCTTAGAGTCAGGGTGCTGGACAGGCTCCCGGCCTTTATTCCCCTGTCCATTAAAAACGCTATATCCGACACCATTGCCGAACAGATGCACAGGCACCTGCCGTCACTGATCATGGAAATGACGGAAAAGTACGGGGAAAGGTTTAAGGAACAATTCAAGATCGGGGAAATGGTGGAGGCCAAAGTCAATTCCTTCCCCCTGGAGCGGCTGGAGCAGATTATATTGTCCATATCATCCCGGGAACTGAAGCATATAGAAGTACTGGGCGGGGTACTGGGCTTTATCATCGGTTTGGTCCAGGCGGGGATTGTTTTAGTGTTGAAATAAACTAAAGTGCACAGGGGACAGTTCTCGGCTGTCGCACAGAAATACGTAAAAACAAGTGAGCGGAATTCACTAGAACTTCACAGTTTCTATCTCACTTTCTCTCATGTTATTTTCCATTGTCCAGAAATTCGGAAATATCATCGTATCCAAGATCCTTCATACTATTCAGATATTCCTAACTCCTAACTCCTAACTCCTAACTCCTAACTCCTAACTCCTAACTCCTAACTCCTAACTCCTGAGTAGTTACAAAAATTTTATTTTTTTGCTATTACGGGGTTGACAGAGGGAATTTTGTAAGTATAATTAAAGAAGATAAAAGTTATCCACTTAGTACTGAAAGGGTAGTTATTATGCAAATCACCAGACAAACAGAATACGCTATAAGAACTGCCCTGGAATTATCCACAGCTCCCTTCGGAGAGTTCATTCAAACCAAGCATATTTCCGAGCGCCATAGTATACCGGAAGTATTTCTGAAAAAAACAATCCAGTTGTTAAGCCGGGCCGGGCTGGTGATAACCCAGAGGGGCTCCCAGGGAGGGGTAAGACTGGCCAGGCCCAGCAACGAAATTACCCTGGCCGATATACTGGTAGCCATAGAAGGCCCCTTGGCGCTGAACGTGTGCCTGGGAGAAAACTATCACTGTCCTAATCGCCCTACCTGCCGGGTACACCGGATTATCGGAAGAGCTCAGGCAGCCCTGATAAAGGAATTGACCAGGGAAACCCTGGCGGACATAGTAAGCGGAATGCCAGTGGAGGGATAGACTGTGACTGTGATAGGGGTAACTAAAGCCTTAAAGTGGATAAAGAAGGTCCAATATATCAGCAAGGGGGGGTGCCAGTAATGCGTCCGGTTGTCAATGTTGAGAGGATAACTGTCCAACCGGTTCAATTAAACTGGCTGACTAGTACTACAGCGTAAACTAAAAGTTAGCGGAGCCATGGGGACGGATATAAGGTACGG